>NC_007954.1:2597660-3247075 GCF_000013765.1 Shewanella denitrificans OS217
CATTAACAGTCACAGGTTTATCTAATGACAAGATCATGGATGAGCCTGTAGCAGATAAACGCACCACATAAGAGGATCACCCAAATGGAAGCCCTAGCCTATAACAGCAATGTGTTCTTCACCGCGCTCATATTGTTAATTGTATTGTTATTGTTGAGCACATTTAAAATTTTGCGGGAATACGAGCGCGGCGTTATTTTCATGCTAGGCCGATTTCACAAGGTGAAAGGCCCTGGGCTAATCATAGTTATTCCGCTGGTTCAACAAATGGTGCGAGTCGATCTGCGTACCATAGTCATGGATGTTCCCACCCAAGATGTAATAAGTCGGGACAATGTTTCAGTTAAGGTCAATGCCGTGATCTATTTTCGGGTTATCGATGCCCAAAAAGCCATCATCAATGTGGAAGATTACCTGCAAGCTACCTCGCAATTGGCACAAACGACACTGCGTTCTGTATTAGGGCAACATGAACTGGATGAAATGCTCGCCAATCGAGACATGCTCAATACCGATATTCAAGCCATTCTCGATACACGAACCGACGGTTGGGGAATAAAAGTGTCCAATGTTGAGATTAAGCATGTGGATCTTAATGAAACCATGGTCAGGGCCATAGCCCGCCAAGCTGAAGCCGAGCGTACCAGGCGTGCTAAAGTTATCCATGCTTCTGGTGAAATGGAGGCATCGGCTAAATTGGTGGAAGCTGCAAAGACCTTGGCAATCGAGCCCAATGCTATCTTATTGCGTTATCTGCAAACCTTGACTGAAATTGCCACTGAAAAAAATTCGACCATATTATTCCCCTTACCTATGGATCTGTTAAAAGGCGCATTTCAGGAAAATAAAACAGTAAAAGTGAGTAAAACAAAAAAGACAGAATAGCGTGCTTGATGCTCCTAAGGAAAGCCTAATAAACAAGGCTTTCCAGCCTTCCTGTCCATAGCACTGTATCTGTAGTGCTGTATCTGCGCTAGGTAGAATAGGATGCAAACCTCCTCTCCTTACCATTGTGGATCGTGCTCACACCCACCTTTGACCCGCTAATTTTCAATTTAGCCAATCACACTAATAAATAAACATTTTCACTACATTTAACGTTCCAGCTAAACCGCACTAACCAATAGCGAAAGTTAACACACTGTTAATTAAAGGATTTTAAACATGGCACACTTTATGCTTTAAAACCAGCAATTAACATTAGTTACAAATGTTAGCGTGACGTACATAAGAAGACGGGCGACACTCAACAGACTTAGTGCGCAACTTTTTTACCATTTGTAGCTTTTTAACAATATTAATATTACTAGCAGGTATCCCATGGACAGGTTCATTAACGTTAAAACCTTAGCACTTTCCTTACTTTGCATCGCTGTGCTAACTGGCTGCGAACAACCCCAAGAGCAAGCCAAAGAAGATAAGTTTGTCGTTCCGGTGGAAACAGCCTTAGTGGGCCAAGGCCATGTATCCTCCTTCTATAGCACTACCGCCACCTTAGAAGCGCCTGAAGAAGCTCATGTGCTAAGCCGGGTATCTGGTCTGGTTGAAAAAATTCTTGTTGAAGAAGGTGATAGAGTCACTAAAGGTCAGGTGCTTGCCGTTATCGATCCTAAGCGTCAAAAATATGAGTTTAATCGCTCAGAAGCCGAAGTGCAGATCATCGAGCAAGAGCTTAATCGTCTAAATAAAATCAACAATAAAGAGTTTGTAAGCCAGGATGCCTTAGCCAAGTTAGAATTTAACCTGCAAGCGGCCAAAGCCCAGCGAGATCTCGCCGAGCTTAAGTTAAAAGACAGTCAAATCACCTCACCAATAAACGGTGTGGTTGCCCACCGCTTAGTGAAATTAGGCAACATGGCCAAGGAATTTGATGAACTGTTTTACATAGTCAATCAAGATGAACTTCATGGCATAGTCCACTTACCAGAGCAGCAATTAGCAAGCTTACGCCTAGGCCAAGAAGCCAAAGTCTTTAGTCAGCAGAGCCAACAAGATGTCATCGCACATGTATTAAGAATAAGTCCAGTGGTGGATGCCAATAGCGGCACCTTTAAGGTCACACTCGCCGTGCCTAACCACAAGGCCCAGCTTAAATCAGGCATGTTTACTCGGGTTGAGCTCAAGTACGACACCCATGATAACGCCATCACAGTGCCTTATAATGCCGTCATCAATCAGGACAACATACTGGCCCTGTATATCATTAAGGACGATAAAGCCCTTAGGCGTGAAGTCAGCTTAGGCTACCGTGAAAATGAAATCGTTGAAGTTATCGACGGCGTCGAACCGGGTGAGCAAGTGGTTATTCGTGGTCAGCAAAATTTAAAAGACCAATCCTTGGTTGAAGTCATCACCCCACTTAACTTTGCCGCTAAATAACGGAGTCTTGACATGTCTATTATCAACACCTCCGTTAAACGCCCGGTCACAGTGTGGATGTTTATGTTGGCCATCATGCTGTTTGGCATGGTGGGCTTCTCTCGCCTCGCCATAAAATTGTTGCCAGATTTAAGCTACCCCAGTGTCACCATACGCACCCTATATGATGGTGCGGCCCCGGTGGAAGTGGAGCAGCTAATCTCTAAACCTTTGGAAGAATCCGTCGGCGTTGTTAAAGGCTTACGTAAAATTAGTTCTATTTCTCGCTCTGGGCTTTCCGATGTAGTGCTGGAGTTTGAATGGGGCGTTGACATGGATTTAGCAAGCCTTGAAGTCAGAGAGAAAATTGACACCATAGAATTGCCGCTTGATATTAACAAACCTTTGCTGCTGCGCTTTAATCCCAACCTTGACCCCATCATGCGCTTAGCCTTCTCAGTGCCCGATGCCAATGCCGAGCAGTTGAAGCAAATGCGCACCTTCGCCGATGAGGAGTTAAAACGTCGCCTAGAGGCCTTACCTGGCGTTGCCGCAGTGCGCTTATCAGGTGGTCTCGAGCAAGAAGTGCATATTTTGCTTAATCAGCAAAAGCTTGCGCAGCTCAACCTCAATGCTGACGATGTAAAACGCCGAATTAACGAAGAAAATATTAACTTATCTGCCGGAAAAGTGATCCAAGGCGATAAAGAGTATTTAGTCAGAACTTTAAACCAATTCAATTCCTTAGAGGAACTTGGTCAAGTCATTATCTACCGTGACGGCCAAACGTTAGTGCGTCTAAATGATGTGGCGCAAATTCAAGATGCCTATAAGGAGCGCAGTGATATCACTCGCATTGGCAGCGTGGAATCCATCGAGCTTGCCATCTACAAAGAAGGTGATGCCAATACCGTTGCCGTAGCGCAAAAACTAAAAAGTGAGCTCGACGCCATTAACAGTGCCGACAACGGCCACCAGCTTAATATTGTCTACGATCAGAGCGAATTCATTCAAAGTGCCGTCAGTGAAGTCACCTCAGCGGCCCTGTTTGGTAGCTTACTAGCTATGCTAGTTATCTATCTGTTCCTTAAAGATATTATTGCAACCCTAATTATCTCAATCTCGATCCCCTTCTCTGTGATTGCCACCTTTAACATGATGTATTTTGCCGATATCAGCTTAAACATCATGTCACTTGGCGGCATAGCACTGGCCATTGGCCTGTTAGTGGATAATGCCATAGTCGTGCTTGAGAATATCGACAGATACAAGTCTCAAGGCATGGATAAAGTGACGGCTGCTGTCACGGGTTGCAGTGAAGTGGCAGGCGCCATTTTTGCTTCTACCTTGACCACCCTGGCGGTATTTTTGCCGCTGGTGTTTGTTGACGGTATCGCTGGCGCCTTGTTTGCCGATCAAGCCATGACAGTCACCTTCGCGCTGCTGGCATCCTTGTTTGTCGCCATGACAGCCATCCCTATGCTGGCATCACGCCAAGGTTTTAATCCCATCGAAGAGACAGAAGATAGCGCCAACGCGCCTTCGATAACGCCAGAGTTTTCCAGTACTCGGGCCAAATTTTTCCATTATGCTTTAAAGGTGATTAGCTTTCCCTTCTTGCTGCTGTTTAGCTATTTACCGCGTTTTTTACTCACCAGCACCTTAATATTGAGCCGGTTTTTCGCCTGGTTCTTTGGCCTCTTTATGCGCCCATTAAGTCAAGGTTTTAATGCTGTGTATCATCTGGTTGAGCGTATATACCAGCCGTTACTTGCCAGCGCCATGAAGATGAAAGTCATCACCTTAATTATTGCATTTGCTATCACCTTAGCCGCCACCAGCTTACTGCCTCGTCTTGGGGTTGAGCTTATTCCGCCCATGAATCAGGGTGAGTTTTATGTGGAGATTTTGCTGCCACCGGGCACTGAAGTCAGTGAAACCGATGCGGTGCTGCAAATTTTGGCCGAGTCAATTAGTGATCGCAGCGATGTGAAACACGCCTATAGCCAAGCAGGCAGCGGCGGCCTAATGACTTCAGATACTGCCCAAGGAGGCGAAAATTGGGGCCGCTTACAAGTCGTGCTTAACCATGCTGAAGCCTTTGATGCGGTAAGCCATGTGCTGCGTCAAACGGCGCGCCGTTTGCCTGAATTAGAAGCCAAAATTGAACATCCAGAACTGTTTAGCTTTAAACCGCCCCTTGAAATAGAGCTTGCAGGTTATGATTTAGCTCAGCTTAAACTCAGCGCCGATGCCTTAGTGAAGGCCCTATCGCAATCCGATAGATTTAGCGACCTTAACACTAGCCTTCGCGACGGTCAGCCTGAAATAAGCATCCAGTTTGATCATGCCCGCCTCGCCGCATTAGGCATGGACGCGCCCACGGTCGCCACCCGCATCGCCCAGCGCATTGGCGGCACTGTCGCCAGCCAATATACGGTTCGCGATCGTAAAGTGGATATTTTGGTGCGAAGCGAACTCAGCGAGCGAGATCAAATTAGCGATATTGACGCCCTTATCATCAACCCAAACAGTGCTCAACCCATCCCTTTAAGCGCCGTTGCTCAAGTGCAATTGAAAGTGGGTCCATCGGCCATTAATCGCGTAAGCCAGCAACGAGTGGCCATAGTGTCATCTAACCTTGCCTATGGGGATTTAAGTGAGGCTGTCATGGAAGCTGAAGCCATTTTAGCGCAATTGCAATTATCGAGTTCAGTTCAGGCGCGATTTGGCGGCCAAAATGAAGAAATGAAGCACTCCTTCGATTCACTAAAAATCGCCTTAGTGCTAGCGGTATTTTTAGTTTATCTGGTGATGGCAAGCCAGTTTGAATCTTTACTGCATCCATTGCTTATCTTAATCGCCGTACCCATGGCGCTCGGTGGCAGTATCATAGGCCTATACATCACAGGTACTCATTTGAGTGTGGTGGTGTTCATCGGTCTTATTATGCTGGCGGGGATTGTGGTCAATAATGCCATTGTATTAGTGGATAGGATTAATCAATTACGCCGTGATGGCCAAGACAAGCACAGTGCCATCATAGATGCTGCCTCTTCTCGCTTAAGGCCCATCTTGATGACCACCTTAACCACAACCCTTGGCTTATTGCCCATGGCAATTGGCATAGGTGATGGCAGTGAAGTGCGTGCGCCTATGGCAATAACGGTTATTTTCGGTTTAGGTCTGTCAACCTTATTAACCTTGTTGGTGATCCCCGCACTCTACGGTCTGTTTGATAAAAAAGTCTATGCCGCCAATGCAAAAAATACCCCTTCGATTGAGCAAGCCCAGCACCTAGAACAAGGAGCTCAGTCATGAATCTCACCAAACTCGCCATAAAACGGCCTGTTACCACCAGCATGTTCTTCCTTGCCATCTTACTTTTTGGGTTAGCATCCAGCCGCATGTTGCCCTTGGAGATGTTCCCAGGAATAGACATACCGCAGATCATGGTGCAAGTGCCCTACCCCGGCTCATCTCCTGCCGAAGTTGAGCGTGATATCACCAGACCCTTAGAAGAGGCACTGGCCACCATGAGTGGCATCGATGAAGTGCATTCAAGCTCTTCTCAAGATGGCGCTGAAATTCAGCTTAATATGAAATGGGAGGAGGACGTTGCCACCAAAAGCCTTGAGGCGCGAGAAAAAATCGACTCGGTAAGACATTTGTTGCCAAAAGATGTCGAGCGGGTGCTCATTCAGCAATTCTCCACCGCCGATATGCCAGTGCTCACCATACGTATATCCAGTGAACGAGAGCTGTCTAACGCCTTCGACTTATTGGATAAACAACTACGAAAGCCCCTAGAACGTGTTGATGGCGTCTCTAAAGTGACCTTATACGGGGTCGATAAAAAGCAAATTGAAGTCAGGCTCGATGCGCTAAAACTCAGCGCTGCCAATGTGGATACCTTGACCTTAACCCGGAGACTGCAAAATGAAAACTTCGTCATTAGCGCAGGTACCCTTAGGGCCAATACTCATGTGTATCAAGTGTCACCTAAAGGCGAATTTAAAAGCCTTGAAGATATCAAAAGCTTAGTTATCAAACCCGGGCTCACCTTAGGCGATGTAGCACAAATCAATTTCTCTTTGCCAGAACAAGTAGAAGGCCGCTTGCTGGACCAAAAATACGCCGTGGGCTTAGACGTATTTAAAGAATCAGGGGCCAACTTAGTGGATGTATCCGACCGAGTGCTTAAGGTCATTGACATCGTCAAACAAGATAAACAGTTTAATGGCATTAAGCTGTTCATCATGGAAAACCAAGCCTTCGGGGTGAAGTCTTCATTGTCAGATTTACTTATTTCAGGCTTGATTGGCGCCCTGCTGTCATTTGGCGTCTTGTACTTGTTTTTACGTAATCTAAAGATGACCTTAGTGGTGGTGTCTTCTGTCCCTATTTCCATCTGCATGACACTCGCTGTTATGTATCTATTGGGTTATAGCCTCAACATTTTATCTATGATGGGGCTGTTATTGGCCGTAGGTATGTTGATTGATAATGCCGTGGTCGTCACTGAAAGTGTGCTGCAAGAAAAACAAGCAAGCAATATTGATGATAACGACAGTTGTCAAATCAAAGCCAATGAACGCGCTGTGCTTACCGGGGTTGAGAAGGTGGCACTGGCTGTCATGGCCGGTACCATGACCACGGCAATCGTGTTTTTACCTAATATTTTCGGGGTAAAGATTGAAATCACCATTTTCTTAGAGCATGTGGCCATAGCCATTTGTATATCCTTGGCTGCATCCTTGCTGGTATCCAAAACCTTAATACCGCTATTGCTAACTAAGCTGCATTTCGATACACCTAAACAAACTAAAGAGAGTCAAATACAACTGGGCTATCAACGCAGCCTAAATTGGACACTTAACCATCCTAAGATCTCGGCGGCTATTGCCCTGGTTATCTTAGTGTCTACCGCATTGCCCTTGACCTTTATTAAGCAAGATCAAAGTGATGGAGAAGGCAATGATCGCCTCTATATCAATTATCAAATTGAAGGCCGCCACAACCTTAAAGTCACAGAGGCGACGGTAAAGCAGATGGAAGACTACTTGTATGCCAATAAAGAGAAATTCTTTATTGAGTCTGTCTACAGCTACTACAGCCCGCAAGATAGCCAGTCGACGCTTATTCTAAAAAAAGACATTCCCATTCCCATGTCTGAGCTCAAAAAGAGCATACGTGAGGGCTTTCCTAAGTTTTCCATTGCCAAGCCTCAATTTGGTTGGGGCGGTGAGCAAAGGGGAATACGCGTCACCTTAACCGGTCGCTCGGCTTCTGAGCTCATTAAACTCAGTGAACAAGTGGTGCCCTTATTAAGTAATATTGAAGGCCTCGAGGATGTACGCTCTGAAGTCAGCGGCGCCCAGCAAGAAGTCGTCATTGTTATCAAGCGCCAAATGGCCATGCGCCTTGACCTTAAGCTTAACGAAATTGCCTCAAACATCGCCTTGGCGCTCAGAGGGGTACCGCTACGCTCTTTCAGGCATGACCCCAATGGTGAGCTTCGCATCGAACTTGCCTTCGATAAGAGCTGGCAAAACTCCCTAGAAGTGCTCAAACAAATGCCCATCATCAGGCAAGGTGATCGCACTTATACCTTAGACAGTTTGGCGGATATTAAGGTCGTGCCTCGATTTGACACTATTCGTCATTTTAATCGTCAAACGGCGCTCTCCATCGGTGCTAATGCAGAAGAACTGACCACAGAGGAAGCCCAAGAAAAAATAACGCAAGTGATGGACTCAATAAACTTCCCTTATGGCTACGGTTACAGCTTACGCGGCGGCTTTGAACGTCAAGATGAAGAGCAGTCTGTGATGCTTGTGAATATGATCTTAGCTATCGCTATGATCTACATAGTTATGGCGGCATTATTCGAGTCATTACTGCTGCCCACAGCCATTATTACCTCGATCTTATTCTCCATTACTGGGGTATTTTGGGCCTTATTATTGACGGGGACCCCTATGGGGATCATGTCCATGATAGGCATACTCATCTTGATGGGGATCGTGGTAAACAATGGCATAGTGTTAGTGGATCAAATCAACCAGATGACCCCAGCCCTCGATGAACTCAGTGACACTATTGGCCGTGTGTGTGTCACACGTTTACGCCCAGTACTCATGACGGTAGGCACCACGGTATTAGGTTTAGTGCCGCTGGCTCTTGGGGATACACAAATTGGCGGCGGAGGTCCCCCTTACTCACCTATGGCCATCGCCATTATCGGTGGCCTCACCTTTTCAACCGCCACCAGTTTGTTTTTAGTGCCTTTATGCTATCAAGCCTTATACAGAATGCGTTATAAAGCGGCAATTAGACTGGGCATGGCTGACAATTTGGCGAAAAAGCTGCTACCTTGGACAGTAGATCCTGCCCAAAGAAAGGAATAATCCATGTTCTTAGCTCGTTACACTCTTTTAGGCCTTAGCCTTTGTAGCCTACTTGTGCCTCAGTTTGCCCATGCTCAAGCAGACAGATTTGCAGAAGTACAGATAACTCAGACCCAGTTAGCCGAAAATGTGTATGTGTTTATGGGGGCTGGCGGCAACATTGGCGTCTCTTCTGGCATAGATGGCTTGCTCATCATAGACGATCAGTTCGCCCCTTTGGCCGAGAAAATTACCGCAGCCCTCAATACTCTGCAGGTCGGCATGCCAAAGTATGTGATTAATACCCATTTCCATGGGGATCACACAGGTGCCAATGAGCACTTCGGTCAGCAAGGCACTATTTTGGCTCACCATAATGTATTGAGTCGCCTGAGCGAAAATAAAAGCCTCAATAAAGTCGCGCTGCCAGTAATCACCTTCGATAAAGGCCTGTCGGTGCATTTCAATAATGACACCTTAGCGGTTAAGCACTTAGGTCCTGGCCACACGGATGGCGACAGCATAGTCATTTGGGAAAAAGCCAATATCATCCATATGGGCGACTTGTTTTTTAAAGACAAATTTCCTTTTATCGACTTAGATCATGGCGGCTCTATTTTGGGTTATCGCAACAATGTGTCAGCGGCCCTTAGTTTGATCAATGATAAGACCCAAGTGATCCCAGGTCATGGCGAAATGGCCACCAAAAACGATCTCTTAAAGTTTAAGCACATGCTCGATGACAGCATCAACTGGATGCGAAAGGAAATCAGTCTAGGCAAGAACCTGAAGCAAATCAAAAAACAAGGGGTACCGAAAAAGTGGAAAAACTGGGGTTGGAACTTTATCTCCGAAGATAAATGGATCAATACCTTGTACCAAGGTTTGATGTAGCGTCTAGGTTCACGAATAAAAAAGCTTGCCTGAGGCAAGCTTTTTTATTTAACGTCGTTACTTGAAACCTAAACCCATTTCGGCGCTTGCCTAAAATGCCACAACACCCAATAGATGGGTTTCAAGTCTTTACCGCCCACATGACGAAATGGCCTTGCAAAATAATAGAGCCATTGCCAACTGGCCACAAAGGCCTTAGCTTGCTGCCAAATGGCATCACCGCCATGACGGCGATATTCTGCAATGGCCTCAAAAATCATCTGACTCTGCGGCCCTAAATAACGGTACAGGCTATGTATGTAGATGAGTAAGTCCCGGATCTGCTGCATACATAAGCTCTGCTTAGCTTGATTGGCTTCAAAATCGATAAACTTAACATCACCCGCCTGCCAACTAATGTCTCGCAGTGCTGGGCGGCCATGGGCTAAAGACATAGTGTGCAATTTAGCTAGGGCTCGACTGGCATCATTAAGAATGATTTGCAGTTGATCTTGAGTCGTTTCATGACTTGTTAGCCACTGCTTGAGGGTTTTTCCCGCATCTTCCAACACCAAATAATCAGCACCACTGTCCATTAACATAGGCACGGCCGCGCCCTGAGCATTAAGCTGAGTCAATAAGTGAATTTCTTTTTGGATGGAGACATAAGGATTGTCTTTGACGAGTCGCATCGCACCTTGCAGATGCTCAGCCTGTTTAAGCCAATATCCTTTCCCTTGATATTGGAAAAAACAAATTCTTTCACCCAAGTGGGTGTGACGCACTTGAGAAACCACTTGTTTAAAATCATCTAGCGGCAACATAGTCATACTCCTTCTACGAAGGAGATAATTATCTTTTCAAATATAGGCCCATGCAAGCAAACTATTGTAAATTAATACTTATTTACGATAATTGCTCAACCAATTAATCACCAAATTACACTTTTTAAAACCAAGCAATACAAAATTCACAATCCCATTACAAAAATTAAAACACCCTAAGGTGTTTTAATAAAACTCATAAGCCAAGGTATTAGCTTAAAGGTTGTGCTCTATTTTCAAGTAACACAGGGATGCCTTCTGTGATAGGGAACGCCAACTTATCGAACTTACAATTTAACGTCTGCGCTTGTTTATCAAATTCAAGCTTTCCCTTACACACAGGACACGCCACTATTTCTAACAATTTCTTATCGAATGCCATCTTGCTTTTTCCTTATGGTTTTATCTGCACTAATGGCGCTAAACGGGCCAACAATGCCTTATCAAAATCTGCGTTAAGTCTCGCATTAACCGGTAAATACCACCAATTATCTTGAGCAAAGTCGCGGCACTTGATGGCATCTTTTTCCGTCATAATAAGCGGCAAGTCCCCCGCCAATGCAATGAGTGCTTGAGCATCGAATGCCTGATGATCATCAAATGCTAAGGTGTGCTTTAGCTGATACCCTTGGCCGCTAAGTGAGTCAAAAAATCGCGCTGGATTACCTATGCCGGCCATAGCCACCACGGGCAGTGCTTTATCTAGGCTTTCCAATCCAGGCTGACTCGATTTAACCTTCAACAAGGGCTTAGGTTCCAGCTGCATCAACACCTCATTGTCTTGGGCCTTCCCCCCATTATTAATCAGCCAATCTATGGTCTTTAACCGCCATAATCCTTCCCGTAATGGCCCTGCGGGTAACAGATAACCATTACCAAAACGCCGAGCGCCATCTATGATAACAAGCTCTATATCTCGAGTTAATTTGTAATGCTGCAGGCCATCATCGCTGATAATGACATCGATATCATAATGGCGTTGCAATAAGCTCACCGCGGCAAGCCTGTCAGGTCCCACAGCCATGGGCACTTGAGTGCGGGCCACTATCATGGCGGGCTCATCACCGACATCCACAGCGCTCGCCTGTGCTTCAACCAGCTTAACCCCGTCTATTTTTACCCCATAACCGCGGCTAATCACCCCTGGGCGATAGCCTTGGCGCCGAAGCAGTTCAATGAGATAGATGACCATAGGTGTTTTGCCACTGCCACCCACGGTAATGTTACCGACTATGATAACTGGCACCCCTAAGGCTTCTGATGCCGATGGGCTGCCAGCAAACTTTTTCCGTCTCAGACTCGAAATCAACCAAAATAAGCCAGATAACGGCACTAGTAGCCATTTAATGGGATTTGAGCCATACCAAATATTATTTATCCAGCGCTGCATTTATTCGCCAAACTGCATCTGATACAAACCTGCGTAGGCACCCTTTTTCTCGATAAGGCTAGCATGAGTGCCCCGTTCGATAATCTTGCCTTGATCTATCACTAAAATTTCATCGGCGCTTTCTATGGTAGAAAGCCTGTGCGCTATCACAATCGACGTACGATTATGACGTAAATTATCGAGTCCCAACTGAATGGCTTTTTCCGATTCAGTATCCAGCGCCGATGTAGCTTCATCTAAGATTAATACTGGGGCGTCGCGCAGCATGGCCCTGGCAATAGCGATACGTTGACGCTGACCGCCAGAGAGCAATACCCCGTTTTCCCCCACTTGGGTGTCCAAACCTTCAGGAAGCTGTTCGATAAACTCCATCGCATGAGCGAGTGTGGCCGCCTTAAGAATTTGCTCACGGCTCACTTCACCTGGATAAGCGTAAGCAATATTATTAGCGATAGAGTCATTAAATAAGGTCACTTGCTGTGACACTAGCGCCACTTGCGAGCGCAACGATTTAAGTGAATAGTCGTAAATGCTGACATCATCAAGGCGGATATCCCCTTGTTCAAGGCCAGTATAGAAACGTGTGATAAGGCTTGCCATGGTGGATTTACCAGAGCCTGAACGCCCCACCAATGCCACTGTTTTACCCGGCTTGACGTCAAAATCTATGTTATTCAGCGCAGGTTTAGCCTGTCCTGGATAACTGAAACTGACGTTATCAAAGCGTAAATGGCCTTGCACACGTTCAACCTGATGGGCACCCGTATCGGATTCAGGCAAGGTATCCAATAATTCAAATACCGTGGTGCAGGCTGCTATCCCGCGCTGAAACTCGGCATTGACTCGAGTTAAGTTTTTAATTGGCTGCAGCATGGCAAGCATAGCGCCTAGGATAGCCGCAAAGGTGCCTGCGGTGAGCTCAAGCTTCATACTATCTAAACTGGCGGCATAGAGCACGAATGCCAAGGCGAAGGAGCCGATGATCATGATCACAGGCTGGCTGACAGATTGCGCCATCGCAAGCTTCATATTCTGATAACGGTTGCGATCGTTAACTTCATAAAAGCGTTTACTTTCAGTTTCCTGACCACCAAATGATAAGACATTTTTGTGACCTTTTATCATCTGCTCCGTGGTGGCAGTCACCCCGCCCATGGCCGACTGAATTTGCACTGAGACTTTACGGAATCGCTTGCTGACTATGCTTATCACCACCCCCATCAAGGGGCCTATGACTAAGATGCACAGTGACAATTTCCATGAATAGAAAAACATCAATGCCAACATGCCAATCACAGTAATGCTGTCTCGGACGATTGAAATTAAGGCGCTGCCAGAAGCACGGGCTATCTGCTCGGTATCGAAAGTGACTCTTGAGATCAAGTTACCGCTATTCTCGCGGTCGATATAACTCACAGGTAAGCGCAAATAGTGCTCAAACACTTGCTGGCGCATATCCATAATAAGCTGAGCACTTAAATATGAAATGCAGTAAGTAGAGACAAAGTTTGCCACTCCGCGCAAAGTAAACATGCCAATCACCACGAGAGGCGCCATTAACATCACGTCTTTATTGGCACTAAACCCGCCACTGGTTGGCAGTTCAACCCCAGCCACAACGGTGGGGTTTTGGCTAAAACCTTCATCGATAAACGGTTTGATAAAAGCAATGAATGCCGCATCCACAAGACCGTAAACAATCAAGCCTAAGATTGACAGGGTTAGCATGCCTTTCATTGGCATGACGTAGGTCATCAAGCGTTTAAATACTGTGCTCATTTCATTTTTGGGTGATGCTGTCATGGGATCCAATAATGCAGAATTACAAATAAGGTGTGCATTCTACTCTGGTTTTTGGCTCGAACCAAATCTAAACACTTGGTTATACCAAAATGGCGCACGCTCAGTGCGATAGCCGCGAATACGGATAGACGAAGGGCTAAAATCTACGCTAATTTGCCCCAATTCCCCTGTGGAATAGCGCTCTATGCCCTGTGACTGATAGCGTGCTAGCACTTGAGGTTTAGGGAAACCATACTGATTAGCAAAGCCCGCACTAAAAATAACAGAATAAGGCGAAACGGCTTGCAAGAAAGCCGCTGTAGAGGAGGTGTTACTGCCATGGTGCGGCGCGAGTAAGACTTCAGCAGCCATAGGTACGCCTTGTTGCAACAGTTTAAATTCTCGCAGCGCCTCTATGTCTCCCGTGAGTAAGGCTCGTCCATGGTGATTACCTATCCTTATGACGCAAGAGGCATTGTTATCTTTAGGCTCAGTCGCCGCGCTCATCAATTCAAGGGTCAATGCGCGCCAGCTAAACGGCGCTTGCCGGCACGTTTCATCTGCAAATCGGGCAATATCACTGATGACGTTCATCGAAGGGAATGCGGCCATCAACACCTTGGCACCGCCCATATGGTCGTTATCATCATGACTTAACACTAAATACTCGGGCTCAGATATTCCCCGTGCGATGAGAAAGGGCAGAATAACCCGCTTGGCATAACTAAAATCGAGGCCATAAGCTGCGCCAGTATCATAGATGAGGCCGTATTTGCCTTGCTGCACCACGATGGCGCTCCCTTGGCCCACATCCAGCACATGGAGCTGCCAGTCTGTTTCCGTTACCCCTTCATCCTGTAATCGATTGAAGCCTAGCTGACTGCTAAGCGCCATAAGTCCAGTAAACAGCAGCGGCAAGCAAAGGCTCATGGTCATTATCTGCCAAAGCCTGCATCTTTGATAAAGCAGTAACACCCCCCCTATTAAGGCCAATATCACTTGCGCTAAGGTAAAGGTTGCAAGACTAAACTCAGCCCAAGGTAAATGCTTGCTGGCATCTAAAATCCACAAAAATGGCGTCAAGCTTAATTCGGCAACATAAAATAGCTTGGGCCCTAAGCTCAAACTCAGCTCGCGGGCAAACGCTGATATGACTTGGGTGTTAACAAATCCATCTAAGGACAATAAAGGCGACAATGAAAGAGAGTGCAAAAAATCTGGCTGAAAAAAATGAGCCTCATGATCAATAAACCTTGATAACCCGATAACAGCGGCGGCCCCATAAGCCAACAGCGTTAGCATAAGCCAATAGCCTAAGTAGCAAACGAGCCAGAGAATAAGGCTTAACAAGGCCAGTGGGATGACGATGAAACTAAACCAAGGCACGAACAACAAATTAAGCCAAATGCTGTGAAGGGCCGCTGTGCCAAATAGCAATAATTGCAGTATCCCAAGCCCTAAGGCGAGGCGCCATTGAATACGCCACAAGCTTGCCGCAAAATGCTTTAAAGAATCCCCCCATAGGTCAAGCTTTTCTCGCCAAGGAACACGCTTGACGATTATTCCAAAAGAAGCCCATTGTGCTGACGCTGGCTCTTGATGAATGACAGTTTGTTTTGTTGCATCATGGGACTTTTCCTGGGCATTCCCACTGACCTTATCGAGTGTGACACTCAGTAAAATGATGCTTAAGGCACAAAATGAAAGCCAAAACCCTGCACTTAACGGCGCGAAAGGGTCGAACAATAGCACGGCACACAATGCCCAAATTAATCGCTCCCAAGGGGAGCTAAACTGCCTAAGTAGGCTTAATCCTACCAAGAGCAGCAGCATGAGCACCGCCCTTTGAGTGGCAATAGCAAATCCTGCAATATAGCCATAACAGAGCACCACAACTAAGGCTATTCCCATAGCGACAACCCAGTTACGTAGGCTTTCGCAAGGGTAACCTAAGACCAACAGACGCAGGCTTAACAATAAGACTGCAGCAAAAACCACGCTCACATGTAAGCCTGAAATGGCCACTAAGTGCCCCGCTCCCGTACGCCTTAAGTCTTGCCAGCGCGCTGGGGTTATCCCTTTCTTGTCACCCAGTAATAAGGCCTGCAAAATATCCCCGCCATCAAGAGACATAAGAATGGGGCTTAATCTCTCCTGTAACCCTTGGCGTAAGCTCTGCGATTTATTCAACAAACTCGCCTCGGTCACCTTTCCTCTGGCCACTAAGTGCTGACTTAGCCAGTATTTTTGCTGATTAAAACCGCCTTCATTGAGCAAGCTAGTAATGCCTTTCATCTTAGCGTTAAAACGCCACACTTGCCCTAAGGCGAGCGGCAGCGGCTCACGCCAATTTAAACGATAAAAACGCGGAAATAGCCTAAACTGTGGGTCAATCACCTTCACGTCAAAACTTATCCAGTCGCGCTCTTGGTGAACTAGTGATACTATTTGCCCAGTGAACTCCCCATGCTGAGTCATTGCGGGCTCGTGCTGGTTAAATAATGAATAAAAACAATATGAAATCCACAAGGCACCCAAGAGCATTCCGCAAAAAAAACCTGAGGTTTTTCTCGAAATAACGAACACCATGATGAGGATCGGCCAGGTCCATGGCGCGAACAGCGCAGGCCAGAGTAAACTTGATAGTAAACAAGCACAAAAGCCGTAAATATATCCATTCATAATGAATTAATTAAAGACAGCAATTGAGAATTATGCCAAAAAAGTTAATCCAGCGATTCATGCCAAATCCTGCCACCCTTCGTGAGCACAAGCATCTGCGTATTTTTGGCAAACTATTGAACAAGCCAAATTTATGGGTGCTGAATCGCAAATCGGCCCCTGGTGCCTTCGCCGTCGGGCTCTTCTTTGCCTGGGTACCTATGCCGTTTCAGATGATAGCGGCGGCTGGATTTGCCATTTTATTTAACGTTAATCTTCCCGTATCTGTGGCGTTAGTCTGGATAACTAACCCGCTGACCATGCCGGTAATGTTCTATGCCGCATATTTATTGGGTGCGAAAGTGATGGGATTAGAGAGCCAAGCATTTCATTTTGAAGCCAGTTGGCAATGGATTGAAGCCTCCCTTGCCACTATAGGGCCGCCATTCCTACTTGGCTGCGGCATTTTAGCCTGCATTTCGGCACTGGTAGGTTATTTTGTTATCCAGAATTTATGGAAATATTCTGTGTTGATTAAATGGCAAAACCGTAAATAACTGAGTTGTTACCGATGTTATGATCCTGACCCTTAGTGAGCTAATGTATGTCATCCAAAGGGTCTCGCACTGGCTGAATCAGGCCATTTTCATAAGCTATACCGTGTTGCTGCAAAATTTGATTAAACCGACCGGAGGCTTTTAGCTGACTTAATCCCACTTTAAGTGCATTAAATTTATTTGCAGCATCGGGTGCGGCCTTAGATACTGCAACATAGAGCCCCTGTGTTGCCAAAGCGACATCCCCTTGAAGCAGCCTATGTTTGCCATTAAATTCATCGTCATTTTTGATTATCTCACGTACAACAAACTCCTCACCCACCAGTGCATCCACTCGCCCTAGGAGTAACATGCGCACGAGTTGCTCATAGCTTGTGACTTCTATGCGGATCATATCTTGATATTTATCAAATTCAGGATTAACGCTGGCGCCACGCATGATGGCTATTTTGAGACCACTGAGATCTGAAATATTACGATAATTTACTGGTTTTTCTTTAGTATAAAACAGTGAGGTTTTTGATATCACCAAGGGCTCAGAATAATACAGAAACGTTTTTCTCAACTCACTGATATATAAGGGAGACATGGCATCGATTTGGCCTTTCCTTACCGACACTAAGGCGCGGTTAAACGGTAAGAATTGAAAATCAACCCGATAACCACTGCTCTTTAAGGCTTCATTGATAACCTGTGGCACCCAACCTTTTTGTGGTAATGCTTGACCAGAATGGGGGGCAAGTTCAGCCCCTGCAATACTAAAATCACTATCATCTGCAGCGCTGAGATTAACACTAACGCAAGATAAACATATCCAAAGAAATAGCCATTGTTTCATTCATTAAGCCTTAGGTTAAACAACGATTAACGCGCTATATCCCTATGCCAGATTAACAGTTTTGTCATCTAACCAGCCGTGGCGAGAGTGATGTAATCTTCGCGGCTCCTTCTATAACTGTAGTTCACTGCGAGAACAGAACACAGCCAGATAATAAGAGTATGCCACAAGTGCTAGCCTGTGAAAGGTAAATTGCGTGCCCCTAGGGACTATTCGTTGTTTCAATGTCTCGCCCAAGGTCAAACGGTTAGCGCGGCAAAGAGTATGGTTAACAAGGCACGCCGCTGTGGAAGCGAAACTCGCTATCTGGGTTTTGAATAAGCTCGGCTTCAACGGCGGCAAAAAAAGCGATACGCTGCTGTAAATCGGCCTCGGTGATTGGGGTTTTGCTCTTAGCATGGGTATTGACCCCCTGCTTAACAATATCGCTGGCAAGGCTTAAATAATCTTGATAATGGCGCGCTTCAGAGCGCAGTAATGATAAATAAAAGCGCTTGAGTTCAATGTCTAAGTAAGGCGCGAGCTTAGCAAAACGTTCACAGGAGCGGGCCTCGATAAACGCCCCTACGATCAGCTTATCGATTAAGGTCAAAGGTTCATGGGTACGCACATGGGCCATTAACCCCTTAGCATAATTGCCTGCGCGGATATTCTGATAGCTAATATCACGCTTATCCATCAGGGCTAACACTTGCTCAAAATGATGAAACTCTTCCTTGATTAAACGCATCATTTTATTGAGTAGATCCTCACCGACGGCAAGCTTGCCAGTGACGATTAGCTCATTGCTAATATCATTCTTTTTCACCTCTCGCGCCAAAAATGCCTTGGTATTTCTGTCATCTTGATACACAAAAGCCTGATAAGGGGCTGACCAAGCGGTTAACGCCGCAGCACTTTGCGCATCGATGGCATATTTTCTGATCATAAACATGGCCGTCTGCGCCGCCTTAAGCTCACAATTGCAATGGTCAATAAGCAGTGCACTGAGGTTGTCGGGCTTTTTGGCTTCATCTATCCAAGCCAAAGGCGTTTCACAGGCTAAAAAAGAGTAGATAGGGGCAAGTAGCTTATCCATGGTTATGACATCTTGGGCTGAAAAAGGGCCGTTATGGTAACTCTTCTTGGTCTATTTCTATAGCGACTTTATCGACATATTCATCATTTTAAGGGTTACGGGGAATTTATAAGCTGCCCTTTTATTATTGGCTATTCTAAGATTATTCATCAGATGGGGAATTAAACCCTCTCGCCTTACTCAATTAACACAACAGAAGATATCATCATGAAGCCAACTCCTGAGCCTACTCCTGATCCAATTCCTGAGCAAAAAAACAGCCCAAAGAAAGCCAAGGCCGGCAGGCCAAGCCAAGACACTCAGTCCCGCGAACAATTAATATTGGCGGCCAGAAGCTTATTTGTCGAACGGGATTACGCCCAAGTCTCTACCCGCGAGCTTGCCAAAAAAGCCGGCACAGATCCCGCTCTTATTCGCTATTACTTCGGCTCCAAAGAAGGCTTGTTTTCCACCATGATCCGTGAGACGGCTGTGCCAGTTAAGCAGCAATTATGGCAGTTGAACCGCAGCTTAGGGGCCGATGGCCCCGCAAATTTTATGCTCACCTATTATCGAGTCATGGCGGCGCACCCGCATTTTCCACGGCTTATCTTTAAATTGGCCTCCTTAGATCAGTCTCAAGCTAAAAATCAGGAATTAGCTCAAGCATTCAATGAGATAATTAATCTAGAGGATTTACTCTTCTTTGACAAATTCAAATCTCAAGGCCTGTTAAGGGAGGAAGTCGACAGCCGTTGTGCCCAGTTAAGTTTTTTCGCCATGATGGTGTTCCCTTTTCTTGTCCCAGATATTTTCCTCAATAAATTGGGGGTTGAAATCAGTCCTGAGTTTTTACAGCAATTGGCAACACAAAACAGCCAATTGCTCGCCCATGGACTGTTTAAGCCAGAGGTGACATCTCATGAACCCAAATAAAAAGGCCTTAGCCCTCTACGGCATTCTATTGGGGTTATTAGTACTGGTTATCGCCATCATTCTCAAACCCTCACCCCCGGTGAACATAAGTCACAGTCGCGCCGTATTGGTGGAAACCCAAGGGCTGCAAAAAATCAGTCTCGCCCCCAGCATCGAAGGCTTTGGTCGGGTCGCCCCTAAACAAGCCTGGGATGCCATCGCAGAAGTCAGTGGCAAGGTTATTTTTCGCCATCCACAACTGGAGTCTGGGCGCATGCTACCAAAAGGCCTGAAAGTTCTGGAAATTGACCCCTTGGAATACCAGCTTAAATTGGCACAAGCACAGGCGGCGCTTCACGCCACTCAGGCCCAGCTCACGCGCCTTGAACAGCAGCAGCGTAACTTAAATGCCAGCCTTAAGATTGAAAGCCAAAAACTTGCCCTGGCCCAGCAAGAATACCAGAGGAAACTCAGCCTAAAAAATCGTCAGCTGGTATCCAGCTCTGAGCTTGAGGCCCAGCATCAGTCCCTGTTAGTGCAGACCAAGCTAGTGGAAGACCTACAAAGCTCACTTAAACTCTTGCCCGATGATAGAAAAGTCAGCGAAGCCCAGCTTAATGTTGATGAAGCCAAGCTCAAAGATGCCCAGCGAAAGCTTGATCAAACCCAAGTGTTTCTGCCTTTCGAGGCTCGCATTGCCGAAGTTAATGTGGAAGAGGATCAAGTGGTGACCCAAGGTATGACTATGCTCAGTGCCCACAAATTGGGCGCCGCTGAAATTAAAGCCGAAGTGTCACTCAATGATATGCGCACCTTAGTCACTAGCCTTGAACAGCAGCCAAGGGAGCCAAGCCTGCCGTCCATTGAGCTGCTTAACTTAAGCGCAAGTGTGACGCTTCAAATCGCCAATCATCACTACCTTTGGCCTGCCCGCGTCACCCGAGTGGCAGAAATGGTCGACCCCAATCAGGCAAGCATTGGCTTGTACCTTGAGGTGGAACAAGACTATCACCAGCTGGATTTACTCAAGAGCCCCCCGCTGACCAAGGGCATGTTTGTCAGCGCCACCATCTTAGGGCAAGCATCGATGCAATTTGTGGTGCCGCAAAAGGCGCTCCATGGCGATAAGCTGTATTTTATGTCTGCCGATAACACCTTGCTCATTAAAACGGTGAAAACCCTATTTAGGCATAACGACACTGTGGCTGTGGCCTTAGCTTCAGAGGATGAGTTGCCAAATAACCGTTCAGCAACAAGCACGCTAGTCGCCCAGTCTTTGCAAGAGGGTGACCGCTTAATTGTTAACGATCTTATCCCCGCAATGCCCGGCATGAGCCTGAGAGTCAGCCCAAGTGAAGTGGAGCCGAGTCTATGATTGACTATTTTACTCGTCACCCTACCTTAGCCAATCTGCTCATGGTGACCTTGCTACTCTTAGGGCTGTTGAACCTTGGCAATATCAAGCGGGAAACCTTCCCCGATTTTGCGCCTCCCTACGTGATAGCCACTGTGGTGTATCCAGGTGCCTCTCCTATTGAAGTGGAAGAAAGCCTGTGTTTGCCCATGGAAGATGCCGTCGATGGTTTAGCAAACCTTGAAGAGGTGAGCTGTGATGCCCAAGAAGGCGTGGCATCCATGCGACTAAAGCTCGATGGTAAGGCCGATATGGGGCGCTTTTTGGTTGACGTACAGACCCAGATTGACAGCATAGATAATTTTCCGTCGCAAATTGAATCCCCCATAGTGAAAGAGCAAGACTGGGCCCAGCCTGTGGTGGATATCGCCATCGCCGCCGATACCAGCTGGCCTCACCTTAAGCATTATGCCGAAGATGTTAAGCAAAGATTAAAGCTTGAAACCGGGGTCAAGCTAGTGTCTGTCACTGGCTTTTCAGATCATCAATTAGTGATAGCCCTCGACATGCTCGCCCTGCGACGCCTTGGGCTGACAGTCAATGACATTGCCAATAAAGTCAGCCGCCAGAACGTAAAAATGCCGGCCGGCACCCTAGAACTTACCGACAAGAACATCTTGCTGCGTTTCGATGAACGAAAAGTGACCCCAGACGCCCTAGGCAAAACAGTCATAGCCTCGGCAGTGGATGGCAGCCTAGTGCGCTTAAAAGATATCGCCACCATCACAGAAGGCTTTGAAATCGATGAAGAACACAGCTATTTCAATGGCCAGAAAGCGGCCATTATCAAGGTTAAAAAGAATAAAGCGGACGATGCCCTACGCATAAAAGCCAGCATCAGTGCCTTTATTGAAACGGAGCAAGCAAACGCTCCCGAAGGCATAAGCATTACCCTCACCAATGACATGTCCTCCTTGCTGCAAGACAGGTTGTCCATGCTGCTTAAAAATGGCTGGCAGGGGATGGTATTAGTCTTTATCAGCATGTGGCTGTTTTTCTCGCTACGCTACTCATTTTGGGTGTCGGCTGGGCTGCCAGTGGCTTTTCTTGGCGGCCTATATTTGATGAGTCTCTTTGGGGTATCCATCAATATGCTCAGCCTAGTGGGTCTGCTTATGGCCATAGGCATTATGATGGATGATGCCATAGTGCTGGCTGAATCCATTGCCGCCCATATCGACCGCGGCCATCCCCCCCATGAGGCGGTGACACTAGGGGTTAAAAAAGTCACCCCTGGGGTTATTTCATCGTTTCTTACCACCATTCTTATCTTCGGCAGTTTACTCGGCCTAGATGGGCAAATGGGCGCCGTGCTGTCTGTCATTCCTGTGGTGCTTATCATGGTGCTGAGCGTCAGTTTAATCGAAGCCTTTTTGATATTGCCCAATCACCTTAACCACTCTTTAAGCCATGAAGCAGAGCGGAAATTAGCGGCAACAGAAGAGTCCACTAGCGCCAAATCTTGGTTAAGCACTCAAAGAGCGGGTTTACATCGCTTGCCTTGGCTTAAATTAACCTTGAGCGCCATCCCTAAATTTAAAGCTGACTTCACCCAAGGTTTTGAAGGTTTTAGAAATAAACAGCTGGTCACTTGGGTCACATTGGCCGTTCGCTGGCGCTACGCCACTGTGGGGCTGAGCATTGGCCTGTTATTGGCATCGATTGCCTTAGTGGCTGGCGGACTAATAAAATTTGTGCCTTTTCCTGATCTCGATGGTGATATCGCCGAGGCCCGAGTTATTCTCCCCCCTGGCAGTAGCCTAAGCCAGACACAAGCTGTGGTTGAGACCTTGATTGCCAGTGCCAAGCGCACCGCCGATGACTACAGTCAGCGCCACGAAAATGGTGAGCCCTTGTTGCTGGATTTTACTGCCCAGTATAATTTCAATGCCGATGCCGGTGAAAAAGGCCCCCACGTCGCCACTGTGAGGCTGGATTTACGTTCAGCCGAAGTGCGAAGCACCTTAATCGATGCGTTTATTAATGACTGGCGCCTCAATACTGGCGAGCTGGCCCTGCCCTTATCCTTGGTCTTTAAAGAACCCAGTGTAGGCCCTGCTGGCCGGGATATTGAAATAAGACTACAAGGTAACAAGCTTGATGATCTTAAGCAGGTCTCAGTATCACTGCAGCACTACCTGAGCCAGTTCCATGGTATCAATGGCATTTTGGATGACATGCGCCCAGGCAAGGAAGAAATTAAAGTCAGCTTACGCCAAGGCGCTGAAGCCTACGGCATAGACGGCCAGCAAGTGGCGGAGCAGCTGCGCAGTGCCTATTACGGACAAAAAGCCGATGAGGTGCAGGTAGGATCTGAAAATGTAGAGATAACAGTCGAACTCGATAAAACTCAAGCAAGCAATCTTGACGCCTTGGCAAACTTTCCCATCATGGCAAGCAGTGGTAAAACCATTTCCTTAAGCGCCATCGCCCAGTTAGAGCACCAGCGAGGCTACGTGCGAATTTCTCGCATTAATAGCCAGCGAACCGTTACCGTCATGGCCGATGTGGACAATCGGCGCTCCAATGGTGCTGAGACCTTAGCTAAAGTAAAAAGCGAATGGTTAGAGGATATTAAGCTTAAACACCCTGAGGTAAGCGTTAATTTTGAAGGTTCAGCGAAGGAAACCGCCAAGACGGGGCAGTCTTTCGTTAAAGGCTTTATGTTGGGGATATTTGGCTTGTTTTTCATTCTAAGCTTTCAATTTAGGAGCTATATCGAGCCAGTTGTCGTCATGCTTGCCATCCCTATGGCATTAATTGGTGTGCTTTGGGGGCATTTATTATTGGGCTACAGCTTATCTATGCCCTCTATCATGGGGTTTATTTCATTGGCGGGTATTGTGGTGAACGATTCAATTTTGCTGGTGCAATATATTCGTCACCATGTGGATGAGGGTGATGATGTGACGGAGGCTGTGGTCAGTGCCAGTCGCGAGCGTTTTCGCGCGGTGATCTTGACCTCCCTGACGACTGCCGCGGGATTGCTGCCTTTACTGCTTGAAACCAGCTTACAAGCGCAAATCGTCCAGCCCTTAGTGGTCTCCATTGTTTGCGGCATTTTTGCCTCCACCTTAATGGTGCTATTCGTGATCCCCTGCGCTTACGCCATCTTGGATGATTTTGACCTGATGTCAAAACATCACTAAGACAAGCAAATCCATACTTCAACACTGGGCCCGAGCGCACTGTTTGGGCTCAGTGTTGATGCTAAATGTTGGCGCTTAGCCAATAGCCATTAATCATCCCGCGTCAGCACTTCT
The DNA here is from genome assembly GCF_000013765.1 of Shewanella denitrificans OS217. Lineage (NCBI taxonomy): Bacteria > Pseudomonadati > Pseudomonadota > Gammaproteobacteria > Alteromonadales > Shewanellaceae > Shewanella > Shewanella denitrificans. Next base: position 2,621,982 of record NC_007954.1, read on the forward strand.
AACAATTCCAACTCAAAATATAAGTCCGCATTGGCAGGGATAAGTGCGCCCACTTGACGCTCGCCATAGGCTAAATGCGCGGGTACAGAAAGCTTGCGTTTGCCACCCACTTTCATCCCCATCAGGCCAAGGTCCCAGCCCTTAATCACCCGTCCTGTGCCTATTACGCATTGAAATGGCTGACCTTTATCGAAAGATGAATCAAACTGACTGCCATCGGCTAATACGCCGCGATAGTGAGTAGTGATCAAGGCGCCTTTTACCGCCGCCTTACCCTCGCCTAACAGCACATCTTCTACGATTAACTCATCTAAGGGTAACTTATTCATCATCATTCCTGTTGCGTGCGTATCACTGATTTATCGCTGTTTAGTTTATAACTCATGACTGATTGGTTTACAGCCTAGCCATTTAACCCTGATGCCAAAGGCGAGCTTAATCCGCCCGCCAATTGCGCTATACTAGCCCAATTCGCTCATTCAGAGCCAATAAAAACCTGAATGCTAGGCACAAAAAGTAATAAATAAAACAACAAGTAAAATAACAAATAACATTCGTCATCAGCCCTTAACAGAGCATCATTATTTAAAGGATATTTCATGGACTCCAGCATGCCTTCAACTCCTCACGCAAGCGCTTATCCTATTGGCAAACCCGGCCAAGTTTGGGGTGAAGAGGAAAAATCCCTTTGGCTTAATAAACAAGTAATTCAACGTAGTTACGCCGAGCAAGTGTTAGCACTTATCCTAGATCCTGCATCCATTTCGGCAAACACGGCCGACCCCATGGAAACCACGGCCACTCAATCGAACGCACATCCTGAGATTACGTCTGCCCTTGAGCTAGTGCATTACAATACCTTGGCCTATAACACCTTGCATCAAGGGGCGAGCGATTACCCAGTGTATTTATTTAAGAGCCGTCACTGGGATGAAACTAAACCCAATGTACTGATCACAGGTGGCGTTCATGGTTATGAAACCAGCGGCGTACAAGGCGCAATTCGCTTCTTGCGCACTAAAGCCCAGCATTATTGCCAGCACGCCAATCTCATCATAGTGCCCTGCTTAAGCCCCTGGGGATATGAAACCATTAACCGCTGGAACCCGCACGCTATCGATCCAAACCGCTCATTTGTGCATGACACTGCTCCCCATGACACAGCAATGACTCAGGCCAAAGCTCAAGCATCCAAGGTTCAGCTATCCGATGTACAAGAAGCCCACGCCTTGATGGCGGCCCTCGGTGAATTAGCCGTTAATTTTAGCCTGCATATCGATTTACACGAAACCACTGATTCAGATAACGCCGAATTTAGGCCCGCTCTCGCCGCCCGAGACGGTACAAGTTATGATAATTGGGACATTCCCGATGGTTTTTACTTAGTGGGTGACACCCTAAAACCCCAAGCTGAATTTCAAAAAGCCGTCATTAACGCCGTAAATGCCATCACGCATATTGCCCCAGCGGGTGAACACGCCAGATTGATTGGGGTGCCCATCGCACAATTTGGGGTGATTAACTACCCCACCAAGGCCTTGGGGTTATGTGCTGGCATGACAGATGCCACCTATTGCACCACCACGGAAGTCTATCCAGATAGCCCACTGGTGGATGATGAGAATTGCATTCTTGCCCAAGTGGCCGCCATTACAGGCGCGCTGGATTATGTTATCAAGAATCGATAATTGAGCTTCAGGATATCTATTCATAATATCTAGCCCTCAGATAAAGAGCCCCTATAAAGCGCAACACCAGCAATGCCATCAGATCAGTGGATAACTTTCGGTAAGCTAGGACAATAGCGCGTGATGGGACACCTAACGCAATGGGGATGTCGATATTGGCTGACCAGCAATGTGAGAATAAAGCAGGATCCGTCGACCTATTAACTCGCCAAGCACCGAGGTGTTTCCAAAGGGCAGTTCTATACCGGACTCACCTCAGCGGCGTTAGGGAATGACTGGTATATCACCACTTTTGATCAATCATTTTGGTATGGTCTAGCCGAAAAATAGGTTAGCGGTTTACACGCAAAAAAAAGGTTACAGAACGGAATGCTTGGATCAAGATGGGAAGTAAACTTGGCTTTTATTGCCAAGTTTACCTCCCAAGTCTTTATAATTTACTGGTTGTTATATTATTTTTATTGGACAAGATGTCATTAAACTGAACAATATTTACTCCTATCATATTAGATAAATACTGCTCTAAAAATACCTTATGATTTGAACCAACCACAATAATGACTTTTTCTCCAACATGATCAGCAACCACCCTCATAATATTGGAGACCATATTAAGATTTCTCACTTCCCATAGAGCAATTCGAGACAAGCCAGCCTCAACATCTATATCTTCATCAACAAATAGACGCCACTCTTTATCAATGACATCTGACATATATTCATCACTATTTGTCCATGAAAAAAGCGGTAGCCAGTCACCGGTTTCAACCCCTTGAGCCTTTAGCCTTTCAGGCTTGTTTATATACTCACTTGTGCTAAAAGCCTTAAACGCTTTAGATTCGTTGTATGAATCCATTAGCTTTTCTACCATATTTGAATACATGTCTTTATCTAGATGATCGTCAATAGGGTATAGGCGATTAATATTAAGGGTTAAAGCTAAAGCCGTAGCAATGGTATTGATTTCGTTATTGCTGCGAGCACTTGCATCAAGATACGCTTTCAATCCGGGTGAGATGGTTTCGATGGACGAATGACTGTTCAAATAGCGCCAATGAAGCACAGCGGTGTCTTTGTTATATCCCGCTATGGCAAATCTAATCACCTCTATTCTTTGTTCAGTGGTAAGCATTGGCACATCCAATAACACCTTAAGCTTAGCTATCGCCACTTTTGCCGTAATGCCTAAGTTTTCCTGCTCTTTCTTAGCCAATGAAAGCAAGGTATCACCAACAAATTGTGCTAAAACAGCTTGGTACTCATCGGAGCCATTGAGCATAGCAATAATATCTTCTGCTCTTAACGATTCGATGCCAATAGCCGTAGGCTTAAAGCTAGCAAGCATTTGAATAATGGGTGATAGTGCACTTTCATCCAGTTTACCTTTAATGCTATTAAGATGTGTACTCCCCAAAACCATCACTTGGGTTTGAGCCTTGGCCTTGCTCTGTAAATGGCTAATATTCTGTAAATAAGTACTCTCTTTCCCTGCAAAAGCCACATTTGATATAAAAAAAATAACACTGAATATTCCTATTTTAAGCTTCATCCATTTCCCCTAAAATTAAGTTTTCACGACTTTTTTCGTGACATTAAGTTCACAAACATGTCTATTTCAAACTACCTCAGAGACGTGCAGTAAACCTAAGAATTAAATCAGAATACTAACTGTAAAACAATCGCAAGCCTCTTCTTGAGGTGTCTTCACTGGCCCGTGACATCCCTTGCAAAGCTGAGTGATTAACTTAAATCAGCCATCAATAGATAATTTCATTTTATTGCTAAATCACGTAAACTACGCGCTGTTTTTTAAGTCTCACTTTAGGTAAATCATGATCCGTTTAAACCAAGTACAGTTGCCTCTGGACCATAATGAAGATGCACTGCAAGATGCCGTATTGCAAAAGCTTGCTATTTCAGCGGAGCAACTGGTTGATATACATGTGTTTAAACGTGGCTACGATGCTCGTAAAAAGAATTTAATTTCGCTAATTTATACATTAGATGTGACACTAACCAATGTCGATGAAGCGGCGTTATTGGCATCCCTTGCTCATGATCACAACATCCGCGTTTCGCCAGATACCGATTATAAGTATGTTGCTACTGCACCCGAAGGCTTAACCGAGCGCCCAATCGTGATTGGAATGGGGCCTTGCGGCTTATTTGTCGGACTAATATTGGCGCAGATGGGCTTTAAGCCGATTATTTTAGAGCGCGGTAAATCTGTCCATGAACGGGCTAAAGATACCTTTCGCTTTTGGCGTACCAGTGAGCTAAACACAGAATCAAATGTACAGTTTGGTGAAGGCGGCGCAGGCACCTTCTCTGACGGTAAGTTATACAGCCAAGTTAAAGACCCAGGTTTTAAAGGCTTAAAGGTAAAACAAGAATTTGTGGCGGCCGGCGCACCCGCTGAGATTATTTATGTCAGCAAGCCACATATTGGTACTTTTAAGTTGGTCACCATGGTGGAGAAAATGCGCCGTGAGATCACTCGCCTAGGGGGTGAAATTCGTTTTGAAACCCGTGTCGATGAAATCAACATAACCGATCGTAAAGTAACAGGCGTCACCCTTAGAAGTGGTGAAGTGCTGCATTCAAAACATGTTATCGCAGCCATTGGCCACAGTGCCCGCGACACCTTCCAAATGCTGCATGATAAAGGTGTCTACATGCAGGCGCAGTCATTCTCGATTGGCTTTCGCATAGAACACAAACAAGAAATGATCGACAAAGACCGTTTTGGCATTAATGCAGGCCACCCCATATTAGGTGCTGCAGATTACAAGCTGGTCCATCATTGTAAAAATGGTCGCAGTGTTTACAGCTTCTGCATGTGTCCAGGTGGCGTCGTTGTCGCGGCAACATCAGAAGAGCATGCCGTAGTCACCAATGGCATGAGCCAATACTCACGCAGTGAACGTAATGCTAACAGTGCCATTGTGGTAGGTATTGATCCCAGCGATTTTGATAATGATCCACTGCAAGGTATTGCGCTACAACGTAAATTGGAACGTCATGCTTATATTATGGGCGGCAGCAATTACGATGCACCAGCGCAAATGGTCGGCGACTTTTTAGCGTCAGGTCTTGGCAAACCCTATGAAAATGTCGAGCCATCTTATAAACCCAATGTAAAAATGACCGACTTAAGCGATGCACTGCCCCAATTTGCTATCGATGCTATCCGTGAAGCATTGCCTGCATTTGGTAAGAAAATTCGTGGTTTTGACAGTAAAGATGCCATGTTAACCGGGGTGGAAACCCGCACCTCTTCACCCGTGCAAATTAAACGTGGTGCAGATTACCAAAGCATTAACACTAAAGGCTTATACCCTGCAGGCGAAGGTGCTGGTTACGCTGGCGGGATTTTATCTGCAGGTATAGACGGCATCAGCATTGCCGAAGCCGTCGCATTAGACATGATCAAAGAAATGGCCAATCCGTCACTATCAGCTTCAACAAACTATCTTCTTCAATAAACTATCTTCTTCAATAAAAAGAGCAGCCTCAACGGCTGCTCTTTTTTGTGGTTTCAATATCAATGCGCAACACCACGAGTAGATGATTCTCGTAAACGACCATGGCTCACCTTGTTAGCTTTGGTCTAACTTTTAAATTTAAAGCATAAAACTAACGTTTTACTGTGGGTTTTCATTAAAATTCTCAAGCTGCTTTATGCGGGTATATTGAAGGCCGCTGAGCGCTGGACTCACCCCGTACAGAATTGGAATTTGACGCTATCGCAGCTATCAATCCACTTCGAAGGCCGTTTGGACGAATATATCGATCTGTGAAACTAACCTGACACAGAATTATGAACACCCTCAACTCGATGCTTGCTCGCCTTTTAATGCAGCCCTTATTCGTGTTTAACAATGCATGGCACCGTTAATCTCCTAGCAAACTCGGGCTTGTTCAACACTTGGGATAAGGACGCGGCTTCGCGCGGCCTATCCTTATTTGTTATAAGCCATTTTCTTCGAGACTCATTTTATTAAAATTAATGTGGTAGTTTTGAATCTCATTTAACTCATACCCGCAGGTTACTCCGATGCCGTTAACGTCAGTAAAATAGCAGAAAAAGCCTTTGGGAGGGTACAAAGAAAATTTCAAACTGCCATCTTCGTTGTATGCAAGCAAGTTTTGAGCAACACCTCGTTCACCTGCTAGCACCAATAATAATTTTTCAGAGGCAACATATTGAGTGCCTTTGATCAGGTAACCCTCATCAATTGAAACCGTTGCTTCGTTAAAATCCCAACTTATTGATGTCGATTCAACTCTCAGATTTTTCATAATGGCTTATAACGCTTAATTAAACTGCAAAAACAGTTGGATTGTTTTTTGCGCCTTTTGCAAAAAACGAGACAAGCTCTTTTTGTCAGATTGAATTACCTTGTGTACGCCCAGCATGGGCATGAACTAATGAGGTGACTTTCCATTATACATAAGCTCTGTAGGAATATCACCGCTTAACAACCTGCTGTTATTAAACGTTAACGACTAGCGAATGGCAAGGGCTTATCCCGAGGTATGAAGGAAGCCGCTAGCCTCTGTGACCCCTGTGTTGCTAAAGTTACATCTCCGCAATGTCCTATGGCGAAGCTCGGCTCTTGTCTTCAGTAATGACCAGAGATACAGCTAATGTTGAGTAATGCCAAGCTCGAATAAAAAGCAGGATTATATTCACTAAGAGATGGATGGATCGCAGTTCACTCTCGAAACTAAGACGCTAACCAGCAAGTCTAGGTTAGGTCATTCATTGAAGAGAGTAAATGAACCGACCTCGGCAACATGCTCCTGCATTGCTCTACCTCCTGAATCTGACCTCCATGGACGGAGAGAATACCATTTTGATGCACGGAGCATCATTGCCCATTCAGTCGTGTGCGGAGCCGCATACAGGGTAGTGTGGGGGCTGGAGGTTAGACACCTCCGGTGACCCGATTAGCTACACATAACATCGCGTATATAATAACCTAAATAGCCTTCAGAGTATTTCAGTGTACAACTACGTTCATTTGATGGGCAGATTTTTCCATACCCCGCAACTTTCCACTCTTCACCATTGGAGAGTTTAAATATCGACCAATCACCTCTGACTTTATCGCTGCCTGTCTTGATACATTGCGTTTGTTTAATTTCTGTTTTATGAGTGAAAATTTTTGTAGGTAAAGCTGGAATAGTTACTACTAAAGCGGAAACACAATACCCTATAAGAAAGCAGACCAAAGGAAGAAAAACAATAACAATTAGAACCTCTTTTACTTTTCTTTCTTTTATCAGTAAAGCCATTTGCTTAAATCCGGTTGGCTGGGATTTAGTTCCTTTATATGTTGCCATTAACCAAATGAGCAAGGTAAATATAATAATTGAAGACATCAAGAAAAGTGTAAGTTCTAGATTTTCAAGAGGAACATATGCAATACGCCCACTCAAGCCAGCTAAAGCAAATAATCCTATGAAAGCATATAAGGCGTTGAAAATGACTTTCTTACTTTTACGAATATCCATATATCCTCGGTGTAGCTAACGCCCCACTCTAGGGAATCCCCTGATAATTGCTTTTATTTTCAATTTAGTAGACACGCATGGTGCTATCTGATCTAATCAATTTCGCCACTCTTACTCAAGATGGCGACTAAAACTAACACCATGTGTGTTGCTGGCAAACTTAGCAAAAAATCACAAAAAATCAGGCCAGCCATTATAAAACACGGCGAAGGCCAAAATACACACTAAAAGCATCGATAATTTACTGGGCATTAAACGAATATATCAAACTGGTTCATACCGCTGGCAGACCTAAATTATGAGGGGATCCGCCAGCGCTTCAAGAAGGGGCGCCGCTTTTGGGCGTCCCACTTACTTGACTTGTTATGTTTTGTACTTGCTGAAGAAGATCCTTTTGCTGATTAGAAAGATCTAGAATCTCTTGATTTAAAGGAGGTAAAATATCTTCTAACTTCTTATTCTCAGCATCCTTGGTTATAACTGTGTACTTAAGACCGTGTTTTTGAGCTTGCTGAAGCAGCTGATTAATATATGCCCTTTCCGTAAGTATTCTCGTATTAATATATTCTAGCTGCGAGTTTAGCGCTTGAACTTTTAATGTCCTAAATGTTAACTCTGCTTGATCTTTTTGAGACACACTAGCTTCTTGGAGAGCTGTCTTTGTTTCAGATAACTCTTCTTTCTGAATCCTAATTGATTTGGTCAGCCAATAGAATGCAAAAAATGCTATTAAAGGATTTAGGACTCCTCCAACAAAATCGCCAAAAGTCCCCCAGTCAGAAGTATTATCAGAGACAACTTGTCCGGCGCAAACAAACCAAATCAAATAGCTAAATGGAACTACAAAAATAGCGGCGACAACCAGTCTCGATGTCCTTTCAATCTGTAATTCTAAATCATCCAGACTCATAGCATATTCCAATTAAAAACATAACCTTTGTATAGTGCGCATGCGCGTCTACCACATTAGACCAGTAAAAACGCGCACCGCTAACTCTTTGTATTTAGATAGAATACTCAACAATACGCTAAATACACCTGTTGGATAAACGCGCATGCGCACTTTGTCGAGACTCTTTACCCAAAAAAAGAGGAACCTATTATTTCCACAGTATCTAATCCAACACGCTGATACTACTAGTAAAAAATATGACCCTCAAGACTTAATGTGCAAAGGTTGTGTAAAAAATGACGGGATTTTTAAATTTAAGTCTTTAAACTTACAGTAAACATCAATGCTAACAAGGTGAGCCATGTCATCCCATAACAAGAGTTGCGAGACGACCGTCTACTTCTTGTTTTAGGAAATAGGGCATCGAGGCGAGCGACAGGGAAGCTCTTGATTTAACAAGCAGTGCTGCGTGTCGAAGAGCTGATGCCATGGCAAGCCTGTACGCCTGATTTACAGTAACACTAACACTTGCCTTATTAACATCGACTAATTGCTCATATAGCTCACATCCCACCTATTACCCATAAGTAAAAAAAACCTTCGCACTACAGCTGTGCTTGGGTGATTTCATCGAAGCGGTAGAGTTTGCCGCCGTATTGCTCGATAAATGCTTCGGCATCTTTTTTAACGCTGAAACTGCCTATGGTCTCCCCCATAGCGCCGGTTTGGCTGGAGCCGACCACAAACCAAGCCAGCCTTGCATTAATAAAGTGGCTGTCGTTGGGTTTGGCCCAAGGCGATAGGCTCATGTCGTGGACATACACCTCTTTAACTTGATGAACATATTCAGGATCTAGCAAAAAGCTAAATAAGTCTCTGGTTGAACAGAAGTTTTTCACTTTCTCTGAGGTTTTAGTGTATAGTTCACCTTTTGGGCCGGGGAATTCGGTGATTAACATGCCGCAAAGGTGACACTCATGGGTACTGTCAATGGCTTGGGCTTGTTTTGGGGGCGCGACAGTATCAGGGCCGCCGCAACCACTGAGACCAATGCTGACACTAATGACACTGGCGATGGCGAGAAAGGCGCCAAGGAGATTGCGGCCAAACCCTGATTTTTTACGGTTTTTGATCATGCTCTTTGTCATGGTTACATCATCCTATTGCTTGTTATTATTGATAGCTATTTCAGGTTAATACTGTCTGAACTGTTATCTGTTATTTGTTATCCGTTATCCGTAATCTATTTCCGTAATCCGTGTTCGGCTATTAGCTATCAGCTATTAACTAGAGCGTTTTGCGATTAAAAATCACCGCAGCAAGCCCTAAGGGCAGCGCTACCCATGCCGCTAACATGGCAAGCAAGGATGAGCTCGACCAGCCCGAGTTGATGGCCACAGCCAATACGCCGTTGACATCTTTTGTGTCCAGTACGGACAGATTAATTAAGCGAAATAAATCCCCAGGGTTAAACAGCATCACTTGCACTAGGCTGTGTTGATCAAGCCCTTCTTTTACCCCCACCAGCACGGCCAATAAGGCTAAATCAAACACCAATACAAAGCCGAACCACACCATAAGGGCGATGCCCGCCGCCTTAGATTTTTCAGTGACGCTTAGGCTTATCACATAGGCGATGCTCATAAAGCTTAAGCCCAGCAAAATGGCGGTTAAGATAAATAGCCCAAAGGAGGCCAACACTGGGGTAAATTCCAGCTGAAAGCCAAGTAACAGCGCCGCGCTGCCAAAGCCTAAAATAGTCGCTAGGCTGATGATGCTGCCTTGGCCTAAAAATTTTCCGATTAACAATTGGTTGTGACTTAGCGGGTAAGTGAGCAGTAACAATAAAGTGCCTGACTCTTGCTCACCGACGAAGCTGTCATAGCTCAGCAGCAAGGCGATAAGCGGAATTAGAAACACCGCAAGGCTTGATAAACTGGCAATGGTCGCCGATAAAGAGGCCACCCCAAGCTCGCCAGATGCCGCCGAGCCATAGTAGCTCAGCCCCAAGGATAAGATGGCGAAAATAGCAGTAATTGACACTAACCAGCGGTTACGCAGCCCATCTTGAAACTCTTTAATTGCAACGGCGATAACTGGGCTCATGGCTGTACTCTCTCTTCGGCAGAATGTGGTTTTGCAGCGCTTTTATCTGCAGCTTGACTCAAAAAATGTTGGTATAAGCAGCCTAAGTCCGCCGGCTCTAATTGAATGTCTTTAAGGCTTTCTAGGCTCATTAATTGACGCATTACCGCCATTTTTTGTGCTTCACTGACGTGGAGTAAATCTGCCCCCACCATAAAGCCATTGAGCGCGGCATCTTGCTGCAAACTGCCGTTTAAGCCTTGGGTGCGAATAGCCACGGGCAAGTTAGCCTGCTGCCTAAGCTCGGCCAAGGTGCCTATGGCGAGCACCTTACCTGACCCTAAAATTAAGGCTCTGTCTATGTGCTGCTCAACCCCTGGCAGTACGTGGGAGCATAAGATAATGCTGGCGCCATCACTTTTAAGCTTATCAACGCTTTGGTAAAACTCCTTGGTGGCGATAGGGTCAAGCCCCACTGTGGGCTCATCGAGCAGTAATAATTTAGGCTCACCTAAAAATGCCTGAGCAAGCCCTAGGCGCTGCTTCATGCCTTTAGAATAGGTTTTGACCGCACGGTTCATGGCATGACTTAGGCCCACTTGCTCGAGTAGCGCTAATACGCTTTGCTTATCCACAGATTTCAGCCGAGCAAAGTAATTAAGCACTTGTTTGCCGGTAAGCTCGTCGTAAAAACTCACGTTTTCAGGTAAATAACCAATGTTACGCCTGCCAAGCCATGCCTGCTTTGACATAGGGTCGACGCCAAAGACTTCAACCTTGCCTTGGCTTGGGGGCATAATGCCGAGAATAAGCTTCATCATGGTGGTCTTGCCGGCGCCATTGTGACCAAATAATCCCAGCACTTCACCTGGGGCTAAATCAAGGTCAATTTGACTTAATACTTGTTGGCCTTGGTAGGCTTTACTTGCCTGCTTGAGCGACACTATTGCGGGTGTTATTGCGGGCGTCATCGGGGATGCCATTGGGGATGTTTGGGTCATAGGGTTCCACCTGAAACGGTAACTGACACTAAATGAGGTTCTTGGGCATTTAACGGCACTGCTAACTGAGACGGTGCTAATTCTTCAGAGTGCACTAATTTTTCTTGCGCAGAGGCAAATTCAGCTTGTGAAAGTACGATTGGCTGCATCAAAGGGAAGCTGTCTTTTACCCCAGCAGGCTTAAGCACAGGGAATTGGTCTTGCACCCAGCGCAGCATTAAAATGGCGGGGCTATCAAGCAAAATTTTCGCCTCTGGGTACTGCCATACTAGCTTGTCTATGCCATCATTGGGCTCAAAGGGGGTATCGCCTCTGGCGTCATTATTAAGATCCCAGCCAAGGTAGTTACTCCAGTAATTACCCACCCCATCAAGGCTCCACTCTTCTTCGCGATTGGCCACGTATTTCACCTGCAAAGGATTGTTAATAAAGCTATTGGCAAAGACTTTGGTATTTTCAGAGCCAGCGGTGAGGTGTATGCCAATTTCAGCGGTTTTCACTAAATTATGACTTAGGGTGTTGTAAGCACTGTTGTAGACAAATAAGCCCTTACCATCGCGGCCTAAGACCTTGTTTTCAGGCTTGGTCCACACATTGGTGATGCGGTTATGGCTGATGGTGGATGAGGTAATAAAATTCAATAAAAAGCCGTAATCTTCGCTGTTATCGCTTCGATTGCCCGTTACGGTAAGTAGGCGTGAACTCATTAAGGCATAACCAGCGCGAGTATCATAAGCGCTGTTATTCATCACCTTATTGCTGTGAGAATACATATAATGCACCCCGTAGCGAAGGTTATGCATTATATTGTTTTCTATCACATTATGTTGACTAGAAATAATGTAAATCCCGTCACGGGTGCCGCTAACATCATTGCCTTTTACCAGCACGTTTTGCACGATGGAAAGCTGTATGCCGTTACCTCTGTCTGATGAGCGAAGCGCCTCATTGCCTATTACGGTATTGCCCAGCACCTTAATATGCTGGCCTTTTTGCAGCCAAATACCAAAGCCACTACCTTGCAAGTGATTATTGCTGAGCACGATATGGCTGGCTTGTTTGTCTGAATAAATGCCTGAGTCTTGGGCGGTTAAATCTTGTCCCCAGTTTTGAATGTTAAGTCCATCCACTGTGATGTGAGAATTGGTCAGCAGTAAGGCGTGGCCCTTGCCGTTGGCATCAATAACCGCCTCACCATTGCCTTTGAGTGTGACGCTTCGGGGTACCACAAAATTACCTTGGTATATGCCTTTAGCTAAGATGAGTTCATCACCATCTTGGGCGTTATTTAGTGTGGTTTGCAGGTTATCCGCTGGGGTTACGTCAATAATGGCGGCAAAGGCCAGTGGCGATAGCAGTGCTAATAACAATGGCAATAACAGTGCGTTAGCAAGCAGTACGCTTGCTCTTCGAGAAAGTGAAAAACCAAAGAATGAGCTAGGCATCATGATTGGCCTCGGCTGATGCGGCAAAAACACTGCTGTTGCCTGATGAAATGATGGGTGACGCTTAACGTCATCTTATTACTCCCTGCTTGATGTGTTAACTGTGTTGATCATAAATAAACTGCAGCCGCCATCGCTAAATTACTTAACCCTAATTAAAAAAGCCGCAAAAACTAAGAGAAGTTCTCTTAGTTTTTGCGCTTAAGGCTTACGCTTCTACTAACATACGGCCGCGCATTTCCATGTGCAGTGCATGACAGAACCAGTTACAGTAATACCACTGCACCCCTGGCTTATTGGCGATAAAGGTCACAGAAGCAGTGGCCTGTGGCGCCACTTCCATCTGTACCCCGTGGTTAGTCATACAGAAACCGTGAGTCACGTCTTCGACCTGATCAAGGTTAGTCACCACAACCGTCACTTCATCTCCTAGCTTGACCTTGAACTCATTCATGCCAAAGTTGGGTGCGATAGAGGTCATGTAAACACGCACCTTGTTACCATCACGGATAACCTTGTTGTCCATCTCTAAGGTGACACCGTCTTGCTTCGCCATGGCAACAGTGTCAGCAAACATAGGATCATCACGGGTCCACAACTTCTGTGGCTTCACTTTACTGCGGTGCACTATCATACAATCGTGGGGTTCTGCGAAGGTTGGGCCATCGTGAACTAGCTTCATTTCATCACCAGAAATATCAATTAATTGATCGTTTTCTGGGCGAAGCGGCCCCACAGGTAAGAATCTATCTTTAGAGAATTTACACAATACAACCAACCACTTGCCATCAGTATCACGGGTTTCACCCTGTGAAGTATGGTTGTGGCCTGGCTGGTAATGCACATCAAGCTTTTGACGCAAGTAATTTACTTTTTCGCCATTGTAGGCCTTGATCGCATCTTGGATATTCCACTTAGCGATTTGGCTGTCTAAGAACAAGGTCGTAAATGCGTTCCCCTTGTTATCAAATGCCGTGTGCAGTGGCCCTAAACCTAATTCTGGCTCGGCAACGATGGCATCCCTTGGCTGGATTTTGCCGCTAAATACATCATCTAAACGGGCAATTTCAACCACAGAAACCGTGGGTGATAACTTGCCGTTAGCGACAAAGTACTTGCCATCTGGTGCCGTGTTAATCCCGTGTGGGGATTTAGGCACAGGGATATAACGGGTTAAGTCAGACCCTTTTCGGCCATCAAGTACAGGCACCTTGTTGCCATTGTAGTTAGTGAACTTGCCCGCTTTTAGTGCTGCTAAACAGCGCTCTAGACTGAATACCACCACGTGATCGCGTTCAGCGGTGATCATTTCACCTAAGTTCATGCCCATTTCTGAGTTATAACAGGTGGAGAAGAAGTACTTACCGTCGTAATCCGCATCTGTGTTATCTAAGTTACCGTCAACCATCACTTGGAAAGCGACTTCCATTTTTTCGGCATCAATCACGTTAAACAGCGAGCGGTAAGTCGAGACATCTTCCAGTGACGCTTTGCCATCATTGTTCATGGGGATTTCGAACTCACCATTACAGATCACATACTTGGTATAAGGCACTTTTTGTACCCGTAAACCGTGAATCGCCTGCACGTTTGGAATGGTGATCATCTTGTCTGTTTTCATCACATCACAACGAATACGAGCCACACGAGAGTTGGCTTTATCGTTGATGAAAACGTACTTACCGTTGTAGCTACCGTCGGTCATGCTCATGTGTGGATGATGGGAGTCGCCTGTCATTAAATGGGCACTGTCACCTTTAATGCGTTTACTTTCGTTAGTAATACCCCAGCCTGTAGCACTGTCTATGTTGAATACTGGAATACGCATCAGCTCACGCATAGAAGGAATACCTAGAATACGCACTTCACCTGAGTGACCGCCGCTCCAAAAACCATAGTATTCGTCAAGTTCACCAGGATGCACCACGGCGCTAGCACCTTGGGTTTGGGTTTGTGCTTTTGCCATAGAGGCAAACATGGCTGCCGTCATTGGCGCGGCAACGGCGCCTGCACCTATTAGTGCCGAGCGCCCCATAAAGCTGCGGCGGCTTGAGTCTTGGAGTTCAAGGCTCTTATTCTCGCTATTCTCGCTCATCGTTTTTATCTCCATCGTGTTAAAACATCAGCATTACACTTGCTGTTTTGGGGTATCACAAAAGTAATTCATCACATCATTAACTGGCCACATTGACCGCATCAATTTGATGCTCTTTGTATTTGTTTTTCTTGTAAGCCAGCTTTTTAAGTGGCGGACATTTTTCATCGTTAAAATAAGTAATTTGGCAATCGAGGCAGTAATGGCATTCACGCATGTTGATCACCCCATTAGGTTCAATAGCTTGAATTTCACACTCTGTGGCGCAGGTTTTACAAGGCGTGCCGCACTCTTCACGGCGCTTAAGCCAATTAAACAAGCGAGCACTGTTGCTTACCGAAAGCGCAGCCCCCAGTGGGCACAAATAACGACAGAAGGTTTTGCGGTTGACTAAATTAAGTAAAATCAAAAAGCTTGCCCAGAGGACAAAGGGCCACTCGCGGTCAAATTTAAGTAAGAAGGTGGTCTTGAACGGCTCAATTTCAGCCAATTTCTCCGCCATGGCCAGCGAATCGAGGGACACACCAAACAGTACTAATAGAATTAAATATTTAATCGCCCAAAGACGTTCATGCACCGCAAAGGGCAATTCAAATTGGGGGATTTTTACAAAACGGGCGAACTGATTGACCAGTTCCTGCAGCGCGCCAAAGGGGCATAACCAGCCGCAGTACACAGCCCTGCCCCAGAGTAAAATGGTCACTGCCACCGCCGCCCAAAGAATAAAAATAATCGGGTCAAGCATGAATAAATCCCAGGAGAAGTTACCCATTAAAGATTGCAAGAAGGTAAACACATTCACTACCGACAACTGCCCGCCCCAAGTCCAGCCCACTAGCACCACAGTGGCAATCAAAAAACCATGGCGCAGGTTATGAATAAAGGTGGGGTGACGCACTAATACATCTTGGAAGAATAAGATCAACAGCAACACAGTGATCATTATGCTGAGCGCTATCACTTCATAGCGTTTCTCAAACCACACTTGCTCAATTAAGCTGCGTTCTGGCTCAGGTATGATCGCCGCTGGCGTATCCACATACTTGGGCAACATCTGGTATTCGCCCTTAAAGCTTGTGAATAGGCTATCGATAGGACCCGTTTGCCGGCGCACTAACAGCTCTAATTGCCAAGGTGCACCTGGGTCAAACTCATAATGCGCCTGGATGCGAAACACCGACATTTCCGCAAAATGCGGCGCAGCTTCGATGGCAAGATCCGTTAAACGATTGTGTTCGAGATCGCGAAACGAGATGGCCTCATCCCCTTGGTGCAGCTGAATACGGTCAAAAATACCGCCGCGCACATAACCCGAGCCCTTAAAAGAGTAGCCATTGCCCATGAGGACCAATAAATGCTCGCCCTTAACGAGTGGGTCAACAAGCCAAGCGTTATCCGCCTCACTGAGTAAGTTTTTACCTATAGTTGGTACATCCAATAAGGCGTAATAGATTTCGGCAAACATGTCTTGTTTTTGCGACGCGCTGGCTTCATCTACGTGTTCAGCCTCTGTGCCCATAAAGGCATCATCCACCACGGCACGCTTTAAATAGAGTTTACGAATCGAGCCATCGCCTGTGAGGGTCTGCCAATCAGCTTTAGCAAATACGTCAGGCTTAATGGTTGAAAGAGGCTGAATAATGCCTTTTTTAATTTCAATTAGCCCCAAGGATTGCGCCACCTTAGTGGCCGCCTTAGTAATAGCGACATTCATCACCATTACAGTCACAGTCGCGCCCGATAAGCCGTCTATGGCTATGGTGCCTTGGCTGGCATTGCCGCCAACCTTGATCCTGTCTTTTACATTAAGCCCTTGGTATTGGTCGGTAAATTTCCACAGTTTAGTTTCTGGAATGCCCGCCAAAATAATGGGTTCGTGATGCTCGAGCACCTTAGCGCCTAAGTATTGCCCTTTGGCATCTATAGCCACCAGCATGTTGACAGGCTCGCCAGAGTAAGCCGGAATTTTAGCGATATCATTGGTTTCAAAGGCATAACCTAACACCTCCTCACCTTGATGAACCGTCCAAATAGCAGGCTCACCTTGTTTTTCACTTATGCTACTGGCAGTGGGGAATAGCGCTTGAATTTCAGGCATGGCGGGTTTTGCGGGGCTGACAAATAATGCCGCAGCAGGGAAAGCCATCCCTAACAACAGACTCAGGAATAAAATTAAACTTTTGATATTGTTAAGATTCACGTTCACCAACAGCACCCTGCCTCCAAGCATTTTTTGCCTATGCGACAAAATGCCGCACCCATCAAAAAAGCATGTTACATGCGCCTTTAATACTTTTTAGTGACTTAGATCAATAAAGGAAAGCGAACTTGAGCCCACAAGGGCATTGCATAGCCGAATTGTGACTCAGGTTAAATTAGTGAACAAAGTGTGATATTGCGCAGAATGCGCGAGTTAATCAGGGGTAAACAGGATGAGATAAATGCAAAAACACTTTGCTTAGCTATTTTGCTAGCTATGTTTGCTAGCCATCTTTGCAAGTAATGTTCCTTGAAAGGAATATTTATTATCAATAAGCTGAATGACGCGTATTGCCGTTGGCTGTTATATCAGCCCTCGCTCAACTTTACATTCATAAGACGCCATTTCAAATTCTCGACAAATCAAGGGTCTATTCTCATAAATCGTGCACATATAAGTCTCACGGTCCACAGCCGAACACCAACCATCATCGAGTCGCAACATGGTTTCGCCGCCCCATCTATCACGGGAAATATGCTGCTCTGGCACCCCTGTGTCGGTAATTATCATCACCTCTAGACGGCAGCACGTGGCCTGGCAATTTGAACAACTGACTTCGATTTCTGGTAGGTTTTTAATAGGAATAGTCATGGGTAAAATCAATATGAATAATTGCCAATTTTACCCCATCTAGACTCGGTTTAATATGCCTGTGGGATTAATTGAATTACGGGGCTTTTTTCTGTAATGCACCTTCTTGCAGGTCAGTTTTTGCCGATGAGTTTGTTTGCATAACCCCAGAAAAACCGCTTTCTAGGCGGATCAAGAATGCTGTGAATTGACTCATGCACAGGCCCAGCAAACCGCCTAACATCAAGGCGCTAGTGAGCGCTAAGATATTAGGACCCAAGGCAAATGTGGCGCAGCAGCCAATAAAAGTACCGGGAATAAAGGCCAATCCCCGATAGCTTGCCTGCAAACACATGCCCATGGT
Source organism: Shewanella denitrificans OS217 (assembly GCF_000013765.1). Lineage (NCBI taxonomy): Bacteria > Pseudomonadati > Pseudomonadota > Gammaproteobacteria > Alteromonadales > Shewanellaceae > Shewanella > Shewanella denitrificans. The sequence goes on from NC_007954.1 coordinate 2,639,902, forward strand.
GACAAGGCCCGTCAGGGCATAACCCATCAAGGCTGAATCGAATAGACTACTCGCTGAAATAATAAGCCAGGCCCAAAACACCCCAGATAAGTTAGTGAACCACGCCATCAATAAGCCTTTCACCCCAGTGTCTGTTTGCGCGAAAAACGTGCTGCAACCTAAAAATCCCACCCAAGTCACCAGGGAAAACGCATCCGCAGCGCCGCACCAAAGCGCAGCTAATAAACCGGCAGAAATAGCAATTGGCCAACGATGTTCCATAACTCACTCCAGACTGCCCAAGGCAGCAACAACAGAATGTTGTTAAGTTACCGCTAAATTGCTCGTAAAAAAACAATTTATGCCATTATTTGTGATTAAAAACCTAAAAACCGCCTTGAATGGTCAAAGTTTGTGTTTTTTTACTACAAGGATGACAATGAATTCAGCGTTCTTCATTAGTGACACTCAATTTAATAGGCTCATCATGCTTAAACCGTGAACTCTTTGCTGACGGGTAAGTCCCGCACCCGAATACCGCAGGCGGCATAGATGGCATTGGTCAAACTCGGTGCCACTGGCGGCACCCCAGGCTCACCCACACCGGCAGGTTTCGCATCCGACTCAATCAAAGTCACACTGATCTCGGGGCTTTGAGATAGACGCAGCACAGGATAATCATGGAAATTGGATTGCACCACTTTGCCCTCTTTAAAGCTTATCTCCCCCATCATGGCAAGGCTTAAGCCAAAAATCATCGCCCCTTCTGTCTGAGACTTAACCCTATCTGGGTTCACCACCAAACCTGCATCTATCATGGCGATGCACTTAAGCACCTTAAGCTGCTTATCGTTAACTTCGACTAAGGTCGCCACCGCCACGTAACTGACGAAACTTCTGTGAATAGCAAAGCCCCACCCTTGGTTCGCCTTAAGCGCAGGTTCAAGCTTAAGCTTGGCCTGCATATCATCGAGCAATCTGTGATAACGGCCAACATCTATGGGGTGATCCGCTTGTTCCTCACCGTAATTACTGTATTCAAACCCTTGATCCTTAAAGGTCTCTATCCGCGCAGATCCGAGCAACTGACGCCACATCTCGATGCAAGGCAGCTTGGCTTTTAGGGCCAGCTCATCGACGAAACTGCCAATACCAAAGGCGTGCTGAATATTACACACAGAGCGCATCCAACCAATGCGGGTATGGGCCTTGGCCTTAACCGACTCTAAACGTAGGCTTTCCACCGCCAAGGGCACGTCGGTAAAGCCTAAATCCAGCTCGCCCGCTGAAGGCTCATCCACCCCTTCGGCAAAGGTTGAGCTAATAGAGGGGAAACCACTGCGGGCAAGAAAGGCCACCAGCTTATTGTCCTTGTCGAATTTGGCCTGATATAACTGGGCACTGATGGCGTGATAATAGCCGTTCTGAATTTCATCTTCTCGGCTCCAACACACCTTCACTGGACGCTTAAGTTTTTGGGATAACACTGCCGCCTCGACGCTAAAGTCGGGTTTAGATTTACGCCCAAACCCGCCGCCCAATAAGGTCACATTGACCTTGACTTGCTGTTCTTCAAAGCCAAGGGCTGCAGCCACATTTTGCTGAGTACTTTGTGGTGTCTGAGTCGATGACCAGAGCTCGCAGGCTTTGCTGCTGACCTTGGCCGTAGCCACTGGCGGCTCCATCATGGCATGGGTCAGATAGGGTAAGGTATACACGGCTTTATGAGTCTGTGTCTCTGGCCAGTCCGTGGTTTCGGGGCCAATATGGCGCAGGGTTTTACCCGGCTGCCCCACGCGCGTCACCAACTCTGCAAGATAGGCATCTGAATCATGACCGTCGTTTGGGGCTTGTGTCCAAGTGATTTTTAGGGCTTTGCGCCCTTCGATGGCGCTCCAAGTATTGGTCGCAATCACTGCCACCCCGCCTAAGGGATGAAACAAGGGGGCACCTTTTGGCACCGCTAAGCGGACTATGTCCACCACTCCAGCAATTTTACGTGCCTCACTGTCATCTAAACTTGCCACATCACTGCCAAGCACGGGCGGGCGGCTGATACTGGCATGCATCAAACCATGCATACGAATATCATAGCCATACACGGCTTTACCTTCGATCATAGCGTCCATGTCGACTATGGTGTGCGACTTACCTATATGAGTAAATTCACTGGCAGGCTTGAGTCGCACGCTATCGGCATCTGGCATGGCCAAGGTAGATGCGGCTATGGCAAGTTCACCATAACTTAAGCTCTTGCCGCCAAGGCTTTCAATGTCTGCCCCTGTAGCCGCATCTACTAATAAATAGACTCTATGGCCCTTAGCTTTAACCTGTTCTATAGCCACCTGCCACTGATTGGCGGCGGCTTGTTCTAGCATGGTGCGCGCCATCGCGCCCATTTGACGCATTCTATGAAAATGCTTGCGAATAGAGCGGCTACCGTCTGTGTTTTGACTGCCATAGCGCTTATCGGCAAGCCCTTGCACTACGATTATTTTGTCCCAATCGGCTTCCAGTTCATCCGCAAGCACTTGGGGAATACCGGTGCGAATGCCCTGACCCATTTCCGAGCGATGACAGGTTAAATACACCTTGTTATCTTCGCCTATGGCGATAAAAAGATTCAGCGCCGCCTGTTTATCTTGAGCCAACGCCATCGGGCTCCAGCTTAGGCCACTAACCCCTAATGCAAGGCCTCCTCCCACGGCGCCAAACAACTTAAGTACATCTCGGCGGCTTACATTTTCCACTGCTGTAAATTGTGTCATGTTCATGCCTCCGAAGCGGCTTGAATTGCCGCCTTGATCCGCGGATAGGTGCCGCAGCGGCAAATATTGCCCACCATGGCCTCATTAATTTGCTGCTCGCTCGGCTTTGGGGTACTGGCTAACAATGCCGCCGCCGACATCAATTGCCCCGCCTGACAATATCCGCATTGAGGCACATTATGTTCAAGCCATTGGGCTTTGAGTTTATCCGCTTCTAAGCCCTCAATGGTGGTGACTTGTTTGCCTTGCACTTGGCTCAGGCTTGTCAGGCAGCCTCGCACAGGCTTGCCATCCAGATGTATGGTGCAGGCGCCGCAAAGGCCCGCGCCACAACCAAATTTAGTTCCTGTGAGACCAATTAAATCTCGAAGGGCCCACAGCACCGGCATCTTAGGATCTGCATCCAAAGTAAACTTGCGACCATTGACTAGCAGAGTCTGGGTTGAACTTGGCATCACTCACTCCTTGGTATTGTAGCGCTTAGCGTTATCGAGTTATGTGCCCTGATCCTTAGTGAGGGCTGGCGAGACTTGGATGTCTAGAACTGTGCACCGAGAACGGCGCGCCTAGGCATCAGCCAACCATAAGGATAACTCTGTTTGGGTGTCGATATCTATCGCCGCTTGTTCCAGTGGCAATAGCTGTAATTGTTGACGGTTATGGCGTTCAACTAAAATGGCCTTAGCGCCTTTATCTGCGTTTAATTGACTCAAGGCAGAAAAATCATCAGCTAAAAAAATAGCAGGAACCCCAGGAGTTTGCCGATAAAAAGCCGCCGTTGTCTGTCCGCTATGGGGAGCGCCTTGTGAAAATCTGCCACAAAACAGCGCGAATAGCGCAGCGTAATCGTGAGACTCGAGAGCCACTTGATCGGCTAATGTCAGCAATAAGGCATCGGCATCAAGCTCAGCTGCATGCTTAACCGCGACTCGAATCGAGCTGCTTAAGCCTTGATGCCAATCTGGATTTAGCCGATAAGCCATGCCGCTTGGCAATAGCGGGGCTAAGCACTCATGGTGGCCGCCCAAAATGACTGTCACAGGAGAGAGTTCGAGCCTAGAAATGTCAACACTGTGATTAACACTTGCGTTTGAATGCACGCCGTCTTGCTGAGCCTGAAACTGCTCACAGCCTAGCTGCAACTGCTGAATGCTGTGCTCGAGTAAAAGCTTGCCATTATTAAGCCTGCTCATAAGCTTTACCCCATTAAAGCGCCGACTGCCTCCGGCGGCCAGTATGACGGGCACCAATCTAATCGGTTTATTTAAGGGCATCCCATTACCTCATCGAGTGCGATAATAGCGCTGCCATGAAGCACCCCATGGCATTGTGACACTATGCTAAGGGCCACTGAACTTGGTAACTCACCGCCTAAGGCAAGACCGGCTGGCGCCGAGAAAAAGCACTTAATGTCTGCCAATTCAAGTCCCGCTATTCTCAAGACGCGATCCCGCCTTTGGGGCGGGCCCAGTAAGGCTAAATAGGCTAGGTTATTATGGGAGTGCGGCTGGGAAAGCGATGCCAGCAAGGAGAGCGCCTTGGCGTCTAAATTTAAGTTATGACTCATGACAATTGCCGCATCTAAGCGCTTAAGTATTGCGGGTTCTATGGCGTCAAAGGGGCCTTTGACTACCTTGACCGAGGGAAAATCATAAAGCCTGCCATAGGCGCTGCGCTCATCAAACACGCTCACCTGCCAGCCCAGTTGCTGGGCCATCGCCGCTACAGGCTGTGCATCCAGACCCGCGCCAAAAATGCCTAATGCGATGGGCGGTGCTAAACGCATAGTTAACACCTCATGCTTATAAGCAGTGACAGCCTTATGCGCCCCCTTCAATTGAGCTTGAGTCAAATTGTCGGATAAAGGCACTATGCTAAGCTTGGCGCTTGCCTGCTGACACGGACTGGCGTTTGCTGGCAAACTCAACTCATACTCGACGCTATCCCCTCGCGCTAATGCCGCTAATAACGGGTTAAAACCGAGATAATCGTTAGCTTTAGTCACTGTCACTAACATGATGTTCACTATGCCGCCACAGCCCAGCTGATAACTGCTATCTGACTCATCGCTGGCATCATACTCAACCTGAGCAACACATTGGCTTTGGATGACCTGCTGCGCATGACGGCGAAGGTCCGCCTCTAGGCAACCACCACTTAACATGCCATAACTCTTACCCATGGGGTGAAATAACATCATGGCGCCAGGTTTTCGATAAGACGAGCCCTGAACTTGAGTCAAGACAGCCAACACCCAAGCCTCATCGGGGCTTTGATGCCATTGTCGCAACAAATCTAACAGGTCATGGGTCATAATAAATGCAAGCCATTGCTTTAGAAGAGGTTAATCTAATCAAGTTAGCAGACTAATGTAAATGATGAAAGAAATTGCTGTGGATGAAAAAACAAACAGGATTTAAATTTCAAAAAAGTGCCCTAAGGTATTACACTCTGCCACTCTCATAATGCAAATGCCTCTGCTACTGCCGACTCAGCTTTTTAAATTTCAGTCACCTAAGAGAGCCCTTGTATTCCAAGCTTACAACTTATAAAAGGTGCATTATGCGCACAGATAACAAGCTCAGTGGCATCATAGCGAAGAAACACAGCTTCAGTGTCCCACTGGATTACCAACAAAGCCCCAGTGAACAGATAAACCTCTTTGTGCGTGAACTTTCAAGTGTTGAACACCAAAATAAAGAACTGCCCTATTTGGTTTTCTTTCAAGGGGGCCCAGGGTTTGGCGCCGTTAGGCCTGTTGCCAATACCGGTTGGATAAAGCGCGCCTTAACTCAGTATCGAGTCCTCTTATTAGATCAAAGAGGCACCGGGCTTTCAACTCCTGTGAGCGCTGAGAGTCTGGCTCATTTGACCTCCCAGCAGCAAGCTGAATACCTAAGTCATTTTCGAAGTGATAACATCATTCGTGATGCAGAGCTCATTCGCGCTAAACTCAGCCCTGATAGGCCTTGGAGCATTTTAGGTCAGAGCTTTGGCGGCTTTTGTGTGCTGCGTTATTTAAGTGCCGCCCCACAAGGGCTGAAAGCCGCCTATATCACTGGCGGCATTCCCTCCCTAGAACGCAGTGCCGATGAAGTCTATCAAGCGACCTATCAAAGAGTATTAGCTAAAAATCAGGATTTTTTCAGCCGTTTTAGTGATGCCAGAGAGCTTGCCAACAGGCTTGCCAGTCACATCAGTGAATATGAAGTATTACTCAGTTCAGGGGAGCGCTTAACCGTTGAAATGCTGCAACTGTTAGGTATAAATCTTGGCATGGAACAAGGCCCTGAGGGCGTGTATTACTTGCTGGAACAAGCCTTAATCGACACGGCCCAAGGGGTTAAAGTGAATCCGCTGTTTTTGCATCAGTTTGGTCAATTTTTAGATTACAACACCAACCCGCTGTTCGCCGTGCTGCATGAGTCCATCTATTGTCAAAATAGCGCCTCAAATTGGGCCGCTCATCGAGTGCGTGAACAATATAGTCAGTTTAATTATCACCTCGGCAAAGATTTATTGTTCACAGGTGAAATGGTTTACCCTTGGATGTTCGATCAATTCAGCCAACTTCAGCCCTTAAAAGAAGCCGCCGAATTATTGGCCGCGAAATCAGACTGGCCAGCACTGTATGATCTCGAGCAACTTAAAGCCAATACAGTGCCCGTCAGCGCCGCCATTTACAGCGAAGACATGTTTGTTGAGATGCAGTACAGCTTAGAAACCACTAAAGATGTAGGCAGCCTTAAGTACTGGCTGACGTCAGAATACGAGCACAATGGCATACGCATGGATGGCGAGCGAGTGCTGGATAAGCTCATCGCCCTTAATACGGGGCGAGAGCTGAGATAGGCGACAGATAGCAATGAGGATCTAGGATCTTGCTCCAAGATTCTAGGATCTAGGTTCTAAACCCTAGGGCCTAGGACCTGAATTAACCCACTGTTTTAATATACTTTTTTAATTAACTTAGCAGGGCTAACAAGTCTTCTGCACTTCCCTGCCATGGGCCTTGCTCTTTGTCTGACAAGATGCTGTCCGCAAGGCCCTGCTTATGCTGCTGCATCTCATGGATTTTTTCTTCCACCGTGCCTTGGGCTATCAATTTATAGACAAATACTGGGTTCAGTTGTCCAATTCTGTGGGCTCTGTCTGTGGCTTGGCGTTCGGCGGCTGGGTTCCACCAAGGATCGAAATGGATTACTGTGTCTGCGGTCGTTAAGTTAAGCCCAGTGCCACCCGCTTTTAGGCTGATTAGGAACACAGGCTTACGGCCTTCCTGGAAGTCATCTATCTGTGTTTGCCTTGAGCGAGTCTTACCAGTCAGCAAACTGTAGTCAATATTGAGGCGTTGCAGCTCTTCTTCGATTAGGGATAACATGCCAGTGAACTGACTGAAAATAAGGATTTTACGCCCCTCTTCCACCATTTCAGTTAAGTTTTCCGTAAGCCAGGTAAGCTTGGCGTTACTCTTAACGTTTTGCGCTTGTTCAAGCTTCACCAGACGAGGATCGCAGCAGGCTTGGCGCAATTTAAGCAAGGCGTCTAAAAACTCGATATGACTGCTAGACACGCCTTTTTGGGCGAACAATTCCCGCAGTTTTTTCTCCATCACTAAACGAATACTTTCATACAAGTTACGCTGATCTTTCTCCAAGGTGAGTGAAGAGATAATCTCAGTTTTCTCCGGTAATTCCGCGGCCACTTCTTGCTTAGTACGGCGCAGCATAAAGGGGGAAATTCGCGTAGAAAGCTGAATTAACTTCTCTTTATCCGCTTGTTTTTCTATTGGATTTCTAAATTCTTTTAAAAAGTGCGTATGTTGACCTAAGAGACCTGGCAAACAAAAGTCCATCAAGGATTTGAGCTCGCCTAAGTGGTTTTCAAGGGGGGTACCCGACAGGCACAAGCGAAAACGGCCCCGCAAAGTTTTAACCAACTGAGTCACCTTGGCCTGGGCATTTTTAATCAGCTGAGCTTCATCTAAAATAAGGTGTTCAAAATGGATCTGACTATAGATAAGCTCGTCCCGCAAGATAAGCGGATAGGTGGTGATCACTAAGTCATGCTGCTCAATTTGCGCCAACAAGTCTTTGCGTTTATTACCATGTATCACCAATACCTTAAGGCTTGGGGCAAACTTTTGGGTCTCTTTTAACCAGTTGCCAATCAAGCTAGTTGGACAGATGATAAGGCTGGTTTTAGCCGTTTTGTCGCCGCGCTGTTCTTTCGCCTTTAGTAAAAATGCCAAGGTCTGAATGGTTTTACCTAGGCCCATATCATCGGCCAATATACCGCCAAGCTGATACTCTTTTAAGAAGCATAACCAGTCCAGCCCTTGTTTCTGATAATCCCTTAAGGTGGCATTAAGGCCCGCAGGCAAGCTCACCGACACTATGCCTTTAAACTCACCGAGCTTGGCCGCCAATGCTTGGATCCGCTCGCCATTAAGCAGGCGAATTTCGCTGGCGGTTAATTCATTGAGCAAATGAGCTCGACTGCGAGGCACTTGCAGCTTATCTTCGCCGTGACGGTCAAACAGTTCCTTAATAATGGACACTAAGGGTTTAATGGTTTTGGCTTTGACTTGAATAAAGCCCCCATTAGGGGATGGCAGCAACAGGAACTGCTCATCATCTGGCTCCCCATGTTGTTGCAGCCAGCGTGCCACTAAGGCTAACAAGGGCACACTCTGGCCATCGATATCGGCATTTAACGACAACGAAAACCAGCCATTATCTTCATCGTCATTAAGATCGATATCTAGTTCCGCGGCGACAATATTAAGGTCAAAATCCTCGGCCTCAATCAACTCATAACCTAGCTTAGTTAACGCTTGCTTAGTGCTCGCACTGTCATTGTCTACGGCATCTTGAGTGTTTACAAACTGCGACCAGGCATAGATGGCATCAGGCAAGATGCCCAAAGTAGCAAAACAGTGCAATGTTTCACTGCTTGCGACATCTAAAGGGTTTAGGAAGCTAAACTTGAGCGTCGATAACGCATCGGCGGCGCGGGTTTCGCCCTCCAAATCTCGCTTGACTTGATACTGCACCTTATCTTTTTTAATTAAGCTGATGGCTTCACGCTTTGCCTTACCGCTAAAGCAGATCTCCCCATAGAGAAATTCAAGCCTTAATGCCGGCTGCTTGCCAGCGCCCATGGCATCAGACAATTTGACCATAGTTAAAGTAAGGCGCACCTTCAGCGGGCTATCGACTTCATGAAACTCAATATCGGCAGGCACAGGCACATTGCGCGGCGAGAAATGCTGCAGCATTTTGTGACTAATACTGTCCACTTGAGTCAGTGGCACAGGCGGCATCTGTTGCAGTAATTTAAGCTTGGCTGTGGTGAGTTCAGTGTCTAGTAAACCAATTCGTAAGTAGTCTAAATCCACAAACATGGGCGGCACAGTGGCGATAAATTCCCAGTTTTCCAGTGTTGGCAACTGCATTTGCATTTGGGTGTGTTTTCTATCCAACTCAAGCCAAATAAACTCAGGGGTGATGGCTTGTGTTCGCATGATAGGGAAACGGCTATCTTCCCAGAAACAGGTATCCAGATTGAGCATTTTATTGAGTGCCAGGGCACAAATCTCACCTTCAAGGTAAATTTTAGAGGCATGATGATTAGCCGCCAGCACTGACATCAGTAAGCTGACAATTTGCGCATCTTCCTTGGATATCCACCAAGGAATATGATATTTCACTTCGGTGAGTGCCAGTTTACTGCCTCGATTAAACTGGCCTTTCTTGTTGAGCTTGCTTCTTTTAAGCTCAACAAATACCCCTTGATGATCGCTCGACAACACGAAAATCACGCGGTCCTTTTCTTGCTCGGGCAACTCATCTGCGCTACCTGAAGTGGCTTGTTCATCCAGTTGCATCAACCATTGAGATAAGCGCTGCTCTTCTACTGGCTTTTTATCCACTAAGGTTAATAACGCCGCCGCCACATGTTTACAATTGCTTCTCACGGGACAGGTGCAATGAGCATTCATCAAAATTTTATGATTAATGTTCACTAAGGTGATGTCTTGACGATAAGGCTCTGGGTGACTGCCAGCCACAAAGGATTCAATATTATGATTGTCGCTACTGGCAGTCACATCCAGTACCCGACCTTGGATCACGTAATTCTGTGCTTTTTGTAACACATTGGCAGGGAACAACTTAGCCACTAAGGCTGAGGTCATCTTGATTGGCAGATTAAAAATTTTAGCCGACATGCACACACCCAGAATACAGCGGTAAAACACACACACCGCTTAGGAAAATAAACAACCATACATTCTATGGAATAAGTGCCTAAATGCCTAGGGATAATCTAGTTGTGTGAAAAAATGAGGTTAATAAAATAGCCGCAAGCTAAGGTTGCGGCTTATTAAGTCAATTCAATAAGACTGAAATTACAGCGAATAACGCAGGCCAATGAGCAAGGCATCATCTTCTGACAATTCCATTGCGGCTGCTCTTTGGCCATTAAAATCGCCTAAGTTTTTAGAAAACTCAGCAAACACCACAGTGCTGGTATCAAACAGGTAATGCACGCCGGCGACCATAGATTGGCGCTTAAACACATCTCCTTGGTAAGCCTTGGCATACTCTGCACTGGCTTCGAGTAAGTTATAGGTCAAGATGAAACGAATGCCATTGTCATATTGGTAAGCAATAATGGACTCGACGCCTTTTGATTCTGGGATCATTCGGTTTAGGTTATCGGTATCATGGAACTGGTTCCAATTGAAATTAGCCGCGGCGTAAAAACCGGCCACATCCCACCAACCGTAAGCAAAACCAAAGCCATAGATATAATCTGTTTCATCAAAGCTTGTGCCATCAAAGCGATTGCCTTCCACTTGACCATAGTTGCCACCTAAGGTCATAAGCCATTGATCATTGACTTGATATGTCACCCCAAGACCTGCGGTGTTCGAATAATCAAGGCGACTCACTTCAAGGGGGTCATTCGCTTTATCTAAGGTGATTTTTTCGCTTTTTAGCTGAACTTGCGCCGCAAAAGACACATCCCCTAAGCGATTACGGTATTGCACTATCTTATCACCGCGGCCAGTGCCATTTACCGCACCATCAAACTTGTTATAGGTGTAAGTGCCTGATGCATTACCATCGGTAAAGAAGGCTAAGTTGGTGTAGCACACGACATCGTACCAAGCTCCCCACTGCTTACCCATAGTTAAACTGCCATAATCCGCATGCGAAAGCCCGGCATAACCCAAGCGGTTATAGATGAAGTCATCTTGAGAGGATCCAAAGCTTTCATCGCCGTTGTAAATCACCCGACCTGTGCCCACAGGGTCAACACCCCATTCGAGTTTGGCAAAGGCGTGCCAGTCATTTTTTAACTGGCGCTCGAACGCAAAATTAATTCTCGAAGCGCCGTTTGCGATTTCGCTAACGTCTTGAGTGTCTATTGCACGCACGTCAATCCAGCCGCCAATGTTCACCTTATTGGTATCGTCTTTGTATATCTCAATGGCGACGGCTTGAGACGCCATTAATGCTGAAATGAGTGCTGTTAAATATGCTTGTTTCATTGCGACTGCTCTTTTGCTGACATAAACGTAATTGTTTTTTTATTACGTACTTTAGTTTCATAGGTTCCATTTCAGAGTAGCAAAGCTCAGGATTAGCTGGCAAACGAATACAGTAAACTCATTGAAATAAATAAAACTTAATACAATAAAAACAACCTAATAAAACAAATAAGAACAAATTACCTACTTTTCATTTCCTTTTCAGCTAACAAACAGCAAATTGAAACACAAACCAACATGAAAATTAATTACAGCGCATTATCACTCACTCAAGCCCTTAGGCATAAAAAAGGATCCCAAAAGGATCCTTTCTTATCACAGATGAATAAGGCTTAATTCATCTCTACCGTGATATGTGACACCTTGGGCAAGTGATGAGCCAGCAGTTTTTGATAATGCTCCCTCCTGTTATGATATTGCCCGCTGTGAGAACAAATGGACAAAATAGCCGCATTATGACCTTCACTCAGGGTCCAAAGGTGTAAGTCTTCAACCTTAATATCCGGGTCCTGCTCGATAATATGCTTCAAGGCAGCGACACTAGCTGGAGCTTGGGTTTTATCCAGCAGCACTGTGCTGGTTTGCTTAATTAAGCCTAAGGCCCATTTACTGATGATCACCGCCCCCACAATCCCCATGAGGGCATCCATCCACAGCCAACCAAAGTAACGCCCTGCAAACAAGGCTAAAATCGCCAATACAGAGGTCAAGGTATCGGCGAGCACGTGAAAATATGCCGCCGACAAATTGTGATCTTTGTGTTCATGCCCATGGTGAGAATGTTCATGATGTTCGTGATGTTCGTGATGTTCGTCAGCATGATGGTGATGTTCGTGATGTTCGTGATGTTCGTGATGTTCGTGATGTTCGTGATGTTCGTGATGTTCGTGATGTTCGTCAGCATGATGGTGATGCTCATCGTGCAGTACAAACACAGAAATAACGTTCACACCTAAACCAATAAAGGCCACCACCAAGGCTTCATCAAAGGCGATGCTTTCTGGAGACCATAAACGATGCAAGGACTCTACTATCATCAATAACGCCACGATCAACAGCGCCACTGCACTGGCAAATCCTCCCAAATAATTCACTTTGCCCGTGCCGAAACTGAACAAGCTGTTATGGCTGTGCTTTCTCGCATAGGCGTAGACGAACATGGTGATTGCAAATGCTGCCGCATGGGTGCCCATATGCCAACCATCGGCCAGCAAGGCCATGGAGCCTGACCAAGTGCCAACCCCAATCTCGGCAAACATGGTGACCAAGGTAATAAAAAACACGATTAGCACCTTAGACTCTTTTCCCTTGGTTTCACTAAGGTAATGATGACTGTGCGCAGTAGATGCTGGATTAACTTTACTTGTATTCATAGATATTGAGCTTGATTGAGTGTGTGGATACCATTAAACTATACTATACCCCAGTATAGATAAGATCAATATTCTCATGTCACACATACATAAAGACAATAAAAAAATCCTGACTCGGGTTCGACGCATCAAGGGTCAAGCCGAAGCACTGGAGAAACTGCTTGAAACTCAGCCCGACTGCAGCCAAGTATTGCAGCAAATCGCAGCCATACGCGGCGCCACCAATGGCCTGATGACGCAGGTGCTAGAAAGCCACATCAGGGAACACTTAGGTGATGCATCCATTAGCGAAAGTGAACGCCAGGGCGAAGTGGAACAAGTGATACAAATCCTTAAAAGCTACCTCAAATAAGCCTGAGGCCCTTAAGGATCATTACCGTCATGCTATTGACCCTGTTTCTCTGTGTTCAGCCACAATATGTCTAGCCATAGCAGTAAATCTGCCAGTAGAATACGCCTCTCATTAAGACTCAGGATCCCGTTATGGAGTTAATACTCGCCATCACCTTGTTTGCCTTTTCATCTGGCATAACCCCAGGGCCAAACAACATCATGTTGATGACTTCAGGGGTGAATTTTGGCATCAAGCCTTCATTACCTCATTTAGCTGGTATATGTTTAGGTTTCCCTTGCATGGTTTTAGCCATAGGACTGGGTCTGAGCTCAGTGTTTCAAGCCTACCCGGTATTGCACCTCATCATTAAAGTACTGGGGGTGAGTTATCTGCTGTATTTGTCTTGGTTAATCGCCAGAAGCAGTAACAAGATGGAAGGGAAACAATTGAGCCAACCCTTTAGTTTTATTCAGGCGGCGGCGTTTCAATGGGTGAATCCTAAGGGATGGATCATGGCGGTCGGTGCCATTGCCACCTTTACCGTACAAACGGCGGATATGACACCACAAGTCTTGACCATAGCGACTGTGTTCTTATGTGTCGCCTTTCCTTGCGCCATGGTGTGGCTCACTTTTGGTGTGGCACTCAAGCGATTATTAAAAAACCAGCGTCAACAAAAAATATTCAATATTACCATGGCGTTACTGCTAGTCGCCTCCATCTTGCCTATGATAGGGGCTTGAGTCTTGAATGCTAAACACCCAAATCACCCAGGGCAGAATTTGCCCCAAACAAGCCAATTTTGAGATAAAGGTAATGGATCAACAGCAGCAAGAACATCAACAGATGATAAGCGCCACATCTAACTGGGTTAGCAATGTCATCATGAAATATAACCTCTGCCCTTTTGCTCGCAAAGAAGTTGAACGGGGCAGTATTCGCTATCTAGTGGTAGAAGAAACTAAGCGTAAGCAAGTACTGGCGGCGCTCATTAAAGAATGCCAATTTCTAGATGAAAACCCTGATATGGAAACCAGTTTAGTCATACTTGCGCGGGGTTTTGAAGGGTTTTATGACTACTTAGATCTGCTTGATTCTGCCAATGATGCGCTATTGGATAATGCCTATGAAGGTGTTTATCAGCTGGCAAGCTTTCATCCTGATTATTGCTTTGAAGATGAACCCCAAGACAGTCCGGCAAACTTCACTAATCGCTCTCCCTACCCCACATTGCATATCATTCGAGAGTCCAGCATGGAACAAGCTTTAGCCAGTTATCATGATCCTGAATCGATCCCTCTGCGCAACATGGCTTTTGCCAATAAAAAAGGCAGTGATTTTTTTATTAAACTCTTGAGTGAGTGTCACAAATAGCGCTAAAAATGACAGAGGGCTTGCTTTAACTAAGTAAAGCAAGCCCTGCTTGGTGTGTCATTCACGCTTAGTGATTTGCTGACCTAGTTTATCCCAGCTTCCACCTGATATTTATCTTTCAAGGCTTGAATTTCAGCGCTGCTTGATTTCAAAAATGCGTTAAACTGCTCGACGATATCCGGCCTTTTAATACTTGAAATCGCATAGGCGCTGCGGGTGTGAGGCAAAGAAGCATCGAACACCATCAATTCAGGTTTTTTCATGACTTCCCGCAAATGATACATGGCTACCGCCACGTTGAAATAAGCCCCCTCGACACGGCCACTTTCTACCTGCTTAACAAGTGCATCTAAGTTATTGTTTTCAGTTACCTTAACGCTTCCGGCGCCAATTTTATCTAAGTAATCAAATGGGGTAAAACCCGCTATGGTGCCAAGGCGAAACTTATCCCCAATGCCTTTCCCCTTATTGGCAGGCAATACTAAGGTACCATCAATAAAATTAACCACAGGGTCGCTATAGACGACTTTGTGTGCAGCCTTGGCATCCGATGCCCAGAAGGCATTATCTGGGTACTTAAGGTCCACTTCACCCGCTAAATAAACACTCAAGAGTCTTTTTATTGGGTAGGCTTTGTAACTGACGCTATGGCCATTTTTACTGGCGAACAAATCAATAACGTCGCGAGCAAAACCTTGGTAGTTTCCATTCTCATATTGATATTGAGGATAATACTCTGTGGTCTCAACCCCGATAGTCAATTCATCGGCCATTAAGCCCATAGATGCAAACACAGATCCAAACAAACAGATACAAAATCGAATAGTTTTTAGCATACCAATTCCCTCAATGTATTAGATAACACCAAGTGTAGAAGGTAAAAATCATTCAGCCATAACAAAGGGTTATTTTTTTGAATTTGCAATAATTAAACCCTGTTTAATTCACAAATATGACCCTTAATAATATTGGTTAGGCCATACTTGAAGCACTATGGTTAATAGCAGAATTGACCCTTAGCACCAGTCCTTAACACCTGCCTTTTGAACCATCCATAAGGAGTCATGATGCAAATCCTGGCGCTAAATGCCATCGCAGCCATGTTGCCAACCCGCTCAGAACAAAGCCATAAGGCAAGTTTTGGTCATGTTTTCAATGTGGCAGGTTCCATCAATTATCCTGGCGCTGCATACCTTTCAAGTATCTCAGCCCTGCGCGTAGGGGCGGGTTATGTGACGTTAGCCAGCAGCCTTTTGGTTTGCCAGCGAGTGGCTGCCCAAAGCCCAGATCTGGTGTTCTTGCCTTTGCCAAGCGTCCATGAGGCTGCAAATGATTTTTTGCCCAGCGAAAGCGCGGCGCAGATTTTGTCACAGCTTAAACGAGTGAATACCAAGCTGTGTAGCATGAGCATAGGTTCAGGCCTTGGCAGGATAGCCCAGACAGCAAGAGTGGCAGATGAAGCGCACACTGATAATTATGCTTTTTTCTGTGCCCTCCTCCATGGCCTACAACAAGAAACCCTCCCCATAGTGTTAGATGCCGATGGGCTTAATTTTCTCTCACGTAAACCCTTAACCCTGCCGGAAAACTGCCTACTAACCCCTCACCCCAAGGAATTATCACGCCTGTTAGCGGTCTCAGTCGCCCATATTCAAGCCGATAGAGTGAAATATGCACAGCAAGCAGCCCTGCAATTTAACGCCATAGTGGTACTAAAAGGGGCCAATACTGTAATAACCGATGGAAAGCGCGTGTTTATTAATCCTACCGGCAACAGTGCGTTGGCCAAAGCGGGTACGGGGGATGTGTTAACCGGAATGATAACGGGATTTTGCGCCCAAGGGGTTTCTCCCTTAAATGCAGCGTGTTTAGGGGTCTATTTACATGGTTTAGCTGGGGATATCGCCGCACTAGCGCTTAGCCCTTACAGCATGTTGGCATCTGATTTAATTAACTTTATTCCTAAGGCCCTTATTAGGGTCTTACAGGCTAAATATCAGAATTGATAGCCATGGGCAGCTATCATGCCTGCAAACAGGGCTGCTAGGCTCAAACTCAGTAAAACAAGGTGCATGAGCTGCAATACCTTAAAGGTACGCCGACTGTTTTGTATCGCCTGTGTGTGGAACCAGCGATGTAAAAATAATGGCTCAAGCACAAACAAGACTAAGCTAAACAATGTCCAGACGAAGATCATCAGATGCAGCCACCACTGGCTAGGCTCAAGCAAACGTGACCAAGCATTCATAACATGGAGCATATAAAAACCAGAAGCCCCTGCAACTAAGGTGGACAGCTTAGCTTGAGTGCTAAAGCAGCCCTCTAAGCGCTCAAACTGAGTTAATCTCTGGTCTGCATCGGCATCGCGCCTAAGGGCAGGTATCAGCACTGTCGTCACAAAAGCCACCCCGCCAATCCAAAACACTATGGCTAACACATGCAAGGCTTTAGCAATAATAAAATACTGAAAGTTCAAATGACTTAACCTCAATCAACCGAGAGTGATACCCATTGAATGAGTGAATCATGCACTGTGAAGCTTCACAAGCTTGATATTAAAGACTCTCGACTTAGGTCACAGTTAAAATCAAATAGACATAAAAAAGCAGTCACTAAAAAGTGACTGCTTGGATTGTGCACAGATGAGTATATCCCGTTACGCTTCCTGCTCTAGCATTTCACTGTGATCCTGAAACACTTCTGCTATACGTATGCGGTAGGATTTAAACATCAAAGGAATAATCCCTGATTCAGCCGCAATACTGTGGGCCATCTGGTTGCGCCAATGAGTAATAGAGTCAATATCCTCCCAAAATGACAGACTTAATACTTTGCCATCATCGGTTAAGCTCTGAAAACGCTCAATGGAAATCAAACCTTTACGCCCTTCCAAGTATTTACGCATTTCTTGAGCCACATGCAAGTACTCACTCTTGCCTTCTACTGTGGGGACAACTTCAAATATAACGGCAATCATGGCACTCTCCTGCTAAGGTTTTTTCACATTGATAATTACAAGATTGAATAGACTGATTTAATTAATTTTTAGTCCCTTTGATACTGTATACCAGAGGTAAAGGGTTCTCGCCAACCAACTGGGAAAATCGCTTAGGCTCTCGCTCCTCTAAACCATCGAAACAATCGAAGGGACTGAAGGGAAATTCATTCACCATATCTATCTTGATACCGGCATTGATCAATGCGGTGATCACTCGGCTTAATGGGTGGGACCATGACGCCATGCTGGCTTGTTTGCCATCACAATTCTCTGTATAGGTGCCTTCATCACACACAAAGGGCGCTGGGGCATAAAAATAGCTTTCGCCATCCAATAAATCACGAATGGGATGAAATTCAGCCATATAAAAACAGCCGCCACTTTTCAAACTATCGGCAATCACTTCGGCCCAAGTATCTATGCAAGGTAGCCAGCAAATAGTGCCAAATGAGGTAAACACAATATCAAACTCGGCTTTGGCCTGCTCACCAAAACTGTAGACATCGCTACAAATAAAACACGCATCTAAGTTTAAGGCATGATTTAACTCGCGGGCCTTATTTATGGCAGGCTCTGAAAAATCAACGCCCGTCACCTTGGCACCTAAGCGCGCCCAAGACAAACTGTCTAAGCCAAAGTGGCATTGCAGGTGAAGCATTTTTTTGCCTTTGACTTCAATTTCAGTCAATTCACTCGACTCTATCTCAGTGAGTGAACTCTGGCCTTGCATAAATCCATTTACGTCATAAAACTGCGAGTCAAAGTGGACTTTGGCCCTCTCATCCCATGCCTTCTGATTAAGGCTAAAATAACTGCTGACTGACATTGAAATTACCATCCTTGTTTATTGTTTCGTGCCAATGTTAACACATTGTAAAACAGATAAAAACCGAGCAAAGTGCTCGGTTTATTCAGACCTAGACAGTAATCAGCACAGCTTTGATTACTTACGTTTTAAATTGCCCAACCAATTGAGTGAGATTGCGTTTTTGAGTATCTAATTGCTGTACTGAGCTTTGGGTTTGAGTGGAGAAATCGGCAATCATACGCGACATATCAGCAATGCGATTGATATTGGAATTAAGCTCACCAATCACATTGGATTGCTCCTGTGTTGCCACTGCCACTTGGGTGTTTTGATTAGTAATATTGCCTATGTCCAACACCACTTGCTTTAACGCTTCACTGGCTACGCTGGTTTTTTCAAGCCCTGCAGAGGCAAGCTCAGTATTTTTATGCATGGCAGACACAGTTTCTTTCGATTGAGCCTGCAAATTATCGATAACAGACTTAATCTCTTGAGTGGACTTTTGCGTCCGTGCCGCCAAGGTACGCACTTCATCGGCAACCACGGCAAAACCACGGCCTTGTTCACCGGCCCGAGCCGCTTCAATGGCGGCATTTAATGCCAGCAAATTGGTTTGTTCAGAAATACTGCTGATCACATCCACCACTGAACTAATGGTCAAGGTTTGCGCCGCCAGCTGAGAGATTTTTTCTTGAGTGCTTTCATTACTCACATGTAAGGATTGCATCAATTGATTACACTCAAGCACCCCTTGATTGACTTGGATTATCTTCTGCTGAGTCATCTCAGTGTTTGCGGCCGATTCATTGGCTAAATCACTCACTGACTGTATGCTGTGGGTCATTTGTGTAGCCGCCGCTGCCACAGAATCTGACTCCTGCTGCTGAGCGCTGACGCAGTTATTAATTTCTGAGGACATATGGCGCATATCATTGAACGAGTGGGTCATCTGATCTTCTAATGTCTTGATGTCCACCATGATGGAGCGCACCTTGCTGATGATGGCATTAAATCCTTGGGCTAAGGTGCCCAGTTCATCACGCCTGTCTTGATTAAGCTGATGGGTTAAATCGCCGCCCGCTTTTGCCATTGTCATCAAGCGCTCACCAATTTCTGTGATGGGCAAGGTAATACGGCTGGCAAGATTGACCATGACTAAAATAAAGAAAATCACTATCACTAAGTTTAAGGCGCTGCTTTTAAGCAAGGTGGAACGAATACTGGCCATGGGCTCTTCGCTAGGCAGCACCCCCAAAATCTTCCAGTTAAGCTCAGGGATCCCCACACTCGCCACATAGACATTCTCCCCCTTTAGCTTGGTTTCATTAAAGCTATAACTGGCATCAGGCTTTAACAAGCTATCGGCAATGTCGGTAAAGCCTTTGTTTTGACGAAGTTTTTTGCTCTCTAATTGATTCAATGTAGGATGAATAATGATGTCGCCGGCATCATTAGTAATAAACACATAACCGGTTTCGCCCACCTTATTATTGAGAATGTTTTTGCTTAACTCATTGACGCTATAACCAATGCCGACAACCCCTAAGTCTCTGCCATTGTATTTCACTCTGTAGTTAACATAAGCCGTCAAATCGACACCATTAGCGGCAAAATCGAAGGAGATCTCAAAGGTTTTATTGCCGCTTAAAAAACGGTAAAACCAAGCGTCTTTCTCGTCACTTTGGCTCATGGTTTTGTATACGCCGTTATTGGTCAAATATTGGTTACTGACGTTTGATACCCAATAAACCACACCGGCTTTATTTTCTTTCTGCACATGAGCTAAATAATCAATCACTTGCTGTTGTTGAGCCGCGGGTTCCTGTGCCATAACCCAATCTAAGATGAAAGTGTTTTGGCTCATGGCTTTTGAAAGTTCAATGGGTGTACTGAGCTGATAGCGGATTTGCGCTTCAATTTTTGCAAGCTGATTAGGCAGAAGTTCCTCTTCAATGCTTTTCTCTGCAGAAGCAAAAAATAGCGACCGATTGAGAAGCGTAGTGGATGCCGCTAAAAAGATTAACGCAAAGCTAATAATTAAAATTAATAAATGGCGGATTTTAAAATTTTGAAAATTCAACGTCATCTCACTCACCACACTCGAATTCAAGGTAATTTGAGTTTAGCAGAGCTTTTATACGCTGCAGGGAATCTTAAGTGTTCAGATTAAAAAGCGATTTTCAAAAACTGACCCAGTGGCTACCTAGGTTCATAGAGGTCTTACTATTATACAATTCTATTAGTTTTGCAGCGTAAGTATAGATATTAAATTTACGCCATAAAAAAACCCGCTGGATTAGCGGGTTTTTACTATCACAACAAAAATGATTTAAGCGTCAATGCCTTTACTGCGCAGGAACTCATCATAAGTGCCTTTGAAGTCGTTCACGCCGTTAGCCGTCACTTCTAGGATACGTGTTGCCAAGGATGATACGAATGCCCTGTCGTGGGAGACGAACATCAAGGTGCCTTCATACATTTCCAGCGCATTGTTCAATGACTCGATTGATTCCATGTCCATGTGGTTGGTGGGTTCATCGAGCATCAAGATGTTGGCTTTTTGCATGATAAGTTTACCGAAATACATACGGCCCTTTTCACCACCAGAAAGCACAGTCACTGATTTTTTAATGTCATCCGAGCCGAACAACATGCGACCTAAAATAGCGCGCACTGACTGGTCATCATCTTCTGGCTTGCGCCACTGGCTCATCCAATCGAATAGGGTCATGTCGTTAGCAAAATCCGCTTCATGATCCTGTGCGTAATAGCCAATATTGGCATTTTCTGACCACTGAATAGTGCCTTCATCCTGAGGAATATCATGCACTAAAGTACGCATTAAGGTAGTTTTACCCACGCCGTTTTCACCAAGAATAGCAATACGTTCACCCACTTCAACCATCAGGTTTAGGTTACTGAACAAGGGCTTATCATAGCCTTTAGCGAGATTTTCAACGATTAACGCATTACGGAATAGTTTCTTTTCCTGCTCGAAACGGATAAAGGGGTTCACCCGGCTTGAAGCCTTGATATCGTCAAGCTTAATCTTATCGATTTGCTTGGCGCGAGACGTGGCTTGTTTCGCCTTAGACGCATTAGCCGAGAAGCGGGCGACGAAGGTTTGCAGCTCAGCAATTTGTGCTTTTTTCTTGGCATTATCTGACTGTAGACGCTCACGTGCTTGAGTAGCAGCCATCATGTATTCATCATAGTTACCAGGATAAACACGCAGCTCACCGTAATCCAAATCTGCCATGTGTGTACACACAGAGTTAAGGAAATACCTATCGTGAGAGATGATAACCATGGTGCTGTTACGTTGGTTTAGCATATCTTGCAACCAACGTATGGTGTCTATGTCCAAGTTGTTGGTTGGCTCATCGAGCAATAACAAGTCTGGATCTGAGAACAAGGCTTGGGCTAGCAATACACGTAGCTTAAAACCTGGCGCGATTTGACTCATTAAGCCGAAATGCTGCTCTGTGCCTATACCTACACCTAGCAATAAGTCGCCAGCGCGAGATTCTGCGGTATAACCGTCCATCTCGGCAAATTCCATTTCAAGCTCGGAGACCTTGATGCCGTCTTCTTCGGTCATTTCTGGCAAAGAATAGATGCGGTCACGCTCCTGCTTCACTTTCCACAACTCTCTGTGGCCCATGATCACGGTATCGACCACGGAAAATTTCTCATAGGCGAACTGATCCTGGTTCAACTTACCCATGCGCTCATTAACATCTAACGACACATTACCGCTCGATGGCTCTAAATCACCGGTCAAAATTTTCATGAATGTGGATTTACCACAACCATTGGCACCGATAAGGCCGTAGCGATTGCCGCCACCAAATTTAACTGAGATGTTTTCAAACAGCGGCTTAGCGCCAAACTGCATGGTAATGTTAGCTGTAGTAATCAAGATGAAATTCCAAATCGAGTTGTGTACGTCATGTAAAACATGTCAAGCCTAGCCATTCACAGAGGGCTAAACCGAGGGAAAAAATAAGCCGCGATACTATAGGGATTTTTGGGTAATTTATCAACTTAAACTCTCGCTCCTGCTGCAGTTATCTGCTGCAGCAAACTAATAGAAACAGCCATAAACTTAAGATCCAGTGGCTAATCGGCCAAGGTTTAGGCCCAACGTCCATGGGACCAAAGTTTTTCTGACCTAGGCTTAAGTGGATAAAGTTTACCGGCAAGAGTCAGCCAAAAAATTGTGCTTCCTTAGTTTTCATTGTTAAAGCGTTGTGGCTGTGTCTTCACTATGTCGACTATTGCCTCCCTGAGCCAGCGCAGGCTAATGGAGGCGTCATTTCTGCTGTGCCATGCCATGCTGATGGGCACGCTAGGCACAGTGAAAGGCAAGGTTTTCACTGTAAGTTTATCCAGAGATTGCCAGCTCGCTATGATGGAATAAGGCAAAGTGCTGATTAACCTGCTCTCTTCTATCAAGGTTTTTGCACTGGCAAAACTATTGACTGTCATGGCAATTCGCCGACTATGGCCAAGTTGAGCGAGTTTTCTATCCACTGTGCCACTGGCATCACCAGAAAGGGAGACCAATAAATGCTCTGCTGCCGCAAAGTCATCCAAGGTCAGCGTTTTTTCGCTTAAGGCATGGGCTTTTGCCATCACGCAGACAAACTGGTTATCGAATAAATGTTGGCTCAGGATCTGTGGATGGCGGTTTTCATAATAATCCAGCACCAAATCCACCTCTGCATTCACCAATAGGGCTTCGCCATCGAGTTTATAAGGCACGGCGTGCAGATTTATCTTGGGGGCATGTCGCTCTAAATGGCGCCTCAGGGCAGGCCAAAATAATCCCGATGTGCCATCGGTAATGGCGATGCGAAAGGTACGCTCACTGTGGGCGGCATTAAAAGTCTTTGATGACACCGCCGAGCGAATTTGCTCAAGGGGCGAAGCCACCTGCTGCCAAAGCGCAAGGGCGAAGGGTGAAGGCTTAATGCCGCGTCCTTGTTTAATGAATAACGGATCTTTCCAATTGTGACGCATCCTAGCGACGGCATTAGAGACTGAGGGCTGAGTCATGGCTAATTGCTCGGCCGCAGCGCTGATGGATTGCTCT
The DNA here is from genome assembly GCF_000013765.1 of Shewanella denitrificans OS217. Classification (NCBI taxonomy): domain Bacteria; kingdom Pseudomonadati; phylum Pseudomonadota; class Gammaproteobacteria; order Alteromonadales; family Shewanellaceae; genus Shewanella; species Shewanella denitrificans. The sequence goes on from NC_007954.1 coordinate 2,663,194, forward strand.
TTCATGATGGCATCGAATATCACCAATAAATTTAAATCTAACTTACTCATCCCCGCGCTCATCCTTGCCCCAATACATCATATTAATCAATGTATCACATATAAAACATCAATTAGAACCTATGTGAAATAGCAGCAATACTCTGCCTATGGTTTAAATCTAAGCCCATAGGCCCAGAAGGAAATAACATGAAAGCCATTTACATCAAGCAATACGGTGACAAAGAGCAGCTTATTTATGGTGAGTTGCCAAAACCTCAAATCGCGCCACAACAAGTGTTGATAAAGGTTGCCGCAGCTGGGATTAATCCAGTGGATTTTCATGTCAGAAACGGCATGTTCAAAGACAGCGACATGCATCAGCTGCCATTAATATTGGGTTGGGACGCCGCTGGGGAAATTGCCGAGATTGGCAAGGATGTGAGCCAGTTTGCAGTGGGCGATAAGGTTTTCACCTTCGCCCCTATTGCAGGCCAAGGGGCCTATGCCGAGTTCTTAACCGTCGATGCCGACTTTGTCAGCGTTAAGCCCAACAATCTAGACATGGCCAGCAGTGCCGCAGTGCCACTGGCTGCCTTAACGGCTTGGCAAGGCTTAATGACCGAAGGTAAGCTTCAAGCCGGACAACGGGTGCTTATTCACAATGCCTCAGGTGCTGTGGGGCAATTCGCGGTGCAAATGGCTAAACAGGCGGGAGCAGAGGTTATCGCCACGGCATCCAGCCGCAAACGCGATTTAGTACTGAGCCTGGGCGCCGATGAATTTATCGATTATCGCAATGAATCATTCGAGGATAAAGCCACTGACGTAGATTTAGTGTTCGCCGCCATGGGAGGCAATGACATCTTGCCTCGCTCCCTTAAGACCTTAAAATCAGGCGGCCGCTTAGTCTCAACGTTCGATGAAATCCCCCATGCTGAGGCTAGTGCATTAGGAATAGAATTTATCCGCATGTGGGTCAAGCCGAGTCAGCAAGAGCTTGTCATCTTAAAGGAGCTGATTGAGCAAGGGCAACTGCGAGTAAAGATAGACAGTATCTTCCCTTGGGAGCAAGTCAAACTGGCCCATGAACGCAGCGAAAATCAGTTAGCTGTGGGTAAAATCGTGCTTAATATCGATCCCACCCAATTCTAATCGACTGTTTATTTAAGCTTATTCTCTAAGCTAAATTCTCTTAATCAAGGCTAAAGACTGGCTGAGCAGGCATATTTCCCCCTGTTCAGTTGGCTGCTTAGTTCTCTCGCTGATGATAATCAGATAACAACTAGAGCCCGCCCATCCTTTTATTAACCTGACTCGTCATTCTGGCAAAACCGCAACTGACACACTTTTATCTCAATCAAGGGGTTTTAGTCTAGAATTCATTTATTACTCTCGATGTCACGGGCGCTACTATGCTGATTTTTGTTTTGCTTTTATTGGCTATCCTCGGCTTATTTTTTTATCAGCACAGGAAAAATCGTACTCAACAACGCCATCATAAGCCCAAGCATCATCATGCCCAGAATCCCTACCACAGCGTGAGTGTAGAAACCCTGCCCGATTGTTGTATCGCCGCTCGAAAACTGGCTAAGAAGCGCTACCTGTCCGATGAAGCGCCCATGCTTCCCCTTGAAAATTGTCAAGCGAGTGACTGCCAATGCCGTTACTTACATTTTGACGATAGACGAGATGAAGAGGCTGGCAGGCGTAACGACTTTGGTTTGAGCCAAGATTTGTTTGGATCCGACGGCCAAACCAATCGCCGAGAAGAAAGTGCTGGCAGACGCGCCAGCGACAAACGCAACCGATAACGCCAGTAGGAAAACCGCTAGGTAGCAAACACGCGCAATGCCTATGAAGAATCACCAGGGAAAGCCAGTGACTTATCAAGCACATATTCAAGCGAGCGTTTAATTTTCAGCAAACCACTCCTACCGCAATAGTTTTTACAGTTAATCACTTAACTTACAGCTAGATAACTGAAATAACCCCAAAGTGGAAACAGAATTTAACACTGAGGTTAGCCAAGTTATTGCGGCAAAAACGGCCACAAACTTTACCTTTACGTAAACTTCATATATCTTGCAATGAAAGACGTTTTTTAGGTGGCCCATGAGCACATTACACAATCCACAATCCACGTATTCAATTAGTGATTTATCGAAAGAATTCGATATCACGACACGAAGTATTCGTTTCTATGAAGACCAAGGCCTAATAAAGCCAAAGCGTCGCGGCCAGACTCGGGTTTACAGTCTAAAAGACAGGGTACGCTTAAAGCTTATTCTGCGCGGAAAGCGTTTAGGCTTTTCTTTGGCAGAAACTCGCAGGCTGTTCGAACTCTATGATGCCGATAAGAGCAGCACGGCTCAGCTTAATACCATGCTCGATTTAGTCAATGACAAAAAATCTGCCCTACAGCAGCAGATGGATGACATAAAAGTGGTGTTAATGGAGCTCAATTCAGCCGAGCAGCAATGCCGCGCAGCCCTTGAGCAAAACGAGTTGAAAAAAGCATAACACTAGCGCATTAACATAGCGCATTAAAATAACCCATTTAAACATGAATTAACATCAGCTTAAGCTCAGTTTCGCCTCAATTTGGGCCACACAGTGGGAGGCGAAACCAAGGCAAGAATGGCTTATTAAATGCCACACGCTGATGTTAATCATCAAAGTGACCCTCAACAGAGCCGTCACCCTAAATTATAAGAATAGCTAATCAACAGGACACATAATTATGAGCGCACTTTACACTAGTCTTAACTTTGGTCTGGGCGAAGATATCGACATGCTGCGTGATGCAGTCCAAGGCTTTGCCGCCAAGGAAATCGCCCCCATTGCCGCCCAAGTGGATATAGACAATGCCTTCCCCAATCAGTTATGGCCAGTGCTAGGTGACATGGGCCTATTAGGCGTGACTGTGCCAGAAGAATTTGGCGGCGCCAACATGGGTTATTTAGCTCACGTGATTGCCATGGAAGAAATCTCCCGCGCCTCGGCCTCCATTGGCCTAAGCTACGGCGCCCACTCTAATTTATGTGTTAACCAAATCAATCGTAACGGTAACGACGCCCAAAGGGCCAAGTACCTGCCAAAATTGGTCAGCGGTGAGCACATTGGCGCACTGGCCATGAGTGAGCCAAATGCGGGCTCTGACGTGGTCTCCATGAAACTTAACGCCCGTAAAGTGGGCGACCGTTACATACTTAACGGCAATAAAATGTGGATAACCAATGGCCCAGATGCCCACACTTATGTGATTTATGCCAAGACGGATATCAGCAAAGGCGCCCACGGTATTACCGCCTTTATCGTCGAGCGTGGCTCAAAGGGTTTCACTCAGGCGCAAAAGCTAGACAAATTAGGCATGCGCGGTTCTAACACCTGTGAGCTAGTATTTGAAGATTGTGAAGTGCCTGAAGAGAACATTCTAGGTGGCCTAAACAACGGCGTAAAAGTGTTGATGAGTGGCCTAGATTACGAGCGCGTGGTGTTATCTGGTGGCCCACTTGGGATCATGGCGGCCTGTATGGATATCGTAGTGCCTTACATCCATGAGCGTGAGCAATTTGGCAAATCCATCGGTGAGTTCCAGTTGGTTCAAGGCAAACTTGCCGACATGTACACTGGCATGAATGCCGCCCGCTCTTACGTGTATAACGTGGCTCGCTCATGCGATCGCGGCGAAACCACACGTAAAGATGCCGCAGGCGCTATCCTTTATAGCGCTGAGCTTGCTACCAAAATGGCCTTAGATGCCATACAGCTACTTGGCGGTAACGGTTACGTTAACGAGTACGCCACAGGGCGACTGCTTCGCGATGCTAAATTGTATGAAATTGGCGCTGGCACCTCAGAAATCCGCCGCATGCTCATTGGCCGTGAACTGTTCAACGAATCTAAGTAGCCCACTTCTGTATGGCGAGGCTCTGCCCTCGCCCTTTTATTTGCTTCATTAAGGATATTATCGTGACGCAACTGAGCAGCCGAATTAATGCCCGCAGCGACGAATTTAAAGCCAAGTATGATGATATGGCGTTATTGGTCGACGATCTCAAACAAAAACTCACTAAAATTGAACAAGGTGGCGGCCCTGTGGCCCTGGAGCGTCATTTATCCCGTGGTAAATTACTGCCGCGCCAACGAGTAGAAAAACTGCTCGACCCAGGCTCACCTTTCTTAGAATTATCCCAATTTGCCGCATATGAAGTCTACGATGAAGACGTACCAGCGGCGGGCATTATCGCAGGCATTGGCCGCGTCAGCGGCGTCGAGTGCATGATCATCGCCAACGATGCTACAGTCAAAGGCGGCACTTACTACCCCATTACGGTGAAAAAGCATTTACGCGCCCAAGACATTGCCAGCCGTTGCCACTTGCCTTGTATCTATTTAGTGGACTCAGGCGGTGCTAACTTACCACGCCAGGATGAAGTGTTTCCAGATAGAGATCATTTCGGCCGCATCTTTTATAACCAAGCGCAAATGTCAGCCAAGGGCATACCGCAAATTGCCGTGGTGATGGGCCTTTGTACCGCAGGTGGCGCTTATGTGCCGGCCATGGCGGACGAGTCCATTATCGTTAAAGAGCAAGGCACCATATTCTTAGCAGGTCCGCCGCTGGTAAAAGCCGCCACAGGCGAGGAAGTCAGCGCAGAAGAGCTTGGCGGCGCCGAAGTGCACACTAAAATCTCTGGGGTTGCCGACCATTTAGCCCAGAATGATGATCACGCCTTAGAGCTTGCTCGTCGCGCCGTGACCCGCCTTAATCATCAAAAGAAAATTACTTGTCTGCTAAGCCCAGTTCAGCCACCTAAATTTGACATCAGCGAGCTCTACGGCATAGTCGGCACAGATCTTAAAAAGCCCTTCGATGTCAGAGAAGTTATCGCTCGTATCGTCGATGATTCAGACTTTGATGAATTTAAAGCCAACTATGGTGCAACCTTAGTGTGCGGCTTTGCCCGTATCCACGGCTATCCCGTCGGCATCGTAGCCAACAACGGCATCTTGTTCTCTGAGTCGGCGCAAAAAGGCGCCCACTTTATTGAACTCTGTTGTCAACGCAAAATCCCTTTGCTCTTCCTGCAAAATATCACCGGCTTTATGGTGGGTAAAAAGTACGAACACGAAGGCATTGCCAAGCACGGCGCCAAGATGGTGACCGCGGTTTCTTGTGCCAATGTGCCTAAGTTTACTGTGATCATCGGCGGCAGCTATGGCGCGGGTAACTACGGCATGTGTGGCCGCGCGTTCGAGCCCACTATGATGTGGATGTGGCCCAATGCGCGCATTTCTGTGATGGGCGGCGAGCAAGCCGCAGGCGTGTTAGCCACAGTGCGCCGCGATGGTCTCGCCCGTAAGGGTCAAGACTGGTCCAAGGAAGAAGAACAAGCCTTTAGGGCGCCGATTGTGGCCCAGTACGATAAAGAAGGTCATCCTTATCATGCCAGTGCGCGCCTGTGGGACGATGGCATTATCGACCCAGCCCAAACCCGTGATGTAGTCGGCCTTGCCCTGTCGGCAGCGCTTAATGCACCCATTGAAGACACCCGTTTTGGTGTGTTCCGCATGTAATTGCGCCGCTGTGCCACTATGTTCGGGATAGGATAGGGATAAAAAAATGAATAATAATCAACAGCCTTCATATGTACAATCGAACCTTAATGAGGGCGTGGGCGAGCTAATACTCAATCGCCCCGATGTACACAATGCCTTCGATGAAGTCATGATTGCCCAGATGATAACCGCCATTGAAGCCTTTGCCGCAGACCCACAGTGCCAAGTCTTGGTGCTGCGGGCTAATGGCAAAAATTTCAGTGCTGGGGCCGATCTTAACTGGATGCGCAAGCAAGCCCAGATGGATTTTGAGCAAAACCTTAATGATGCCAATGAGCTGGCAAAGCTGATGCATCTGTTAGACAAGTTTCCAAAACCTAGTCTTGCCTTAGTGCAAGGGGCGGCCTTTGGCGGCGCCTTAGGCTTAATTTGCTGCTGCGATATCGCCATCAGTAATAGTCGCGCAAGCTTCTGCTTAAGTGAAGTCAAACTCGGCTTACTGCCTGCCGTCATCAGCCCTTATGTGGTGCGCGCCATGGGCAATCGCCAAGCAAGACGCTACATGCTCACCGCCGAGCGCTTCGATGCCCAAAGCGCCCTCACTCATCAGGTCATTCACGAGATTAATGATGATTTAGACGCCGCCGCCAAACCCTTTATCGACGCCTTTAAAGCCAACAGCCCCCAAGGCATGGCCTGGGTTAAAACCTTAGTCTCACGCCTTGAAGACGGCGTTATCGATGAGGCAACCCTTGCCTACACTAGCGAGAAAATCGCCCGCATTCGTGTATCCACCGAAGGCCAAGAAGGCTTAAATGCCTTCTTCGACAAGCGTCAACCTAACTGGTCCCAAGCTGCAACGCCAGCCAAAGGAGCTCAATAATGTTTACTAAGTTACTTATCGCCAACCGCGGTGAAATCGCCTGTCGCATCATCAAAACCGCAAAAAGTATGGGTGTGCGCACCATTGCCTTGTATTCGGATGCCGACAAAGACGCTCGTCACGTGGCCATGGCCGATGAATCTTTCTATTTAGGCGGCAGTGCACCGGCAGATTCCTATTTAAAAGCCGATCTTATTATCGACATCGCCAAGAAAGCCGGCGCCGGTGCCATTCACCCAGGCTATGGTTTCTTGTCTGAAAACGCCGAATTTGCCCGCAAGTGTGAGCAAAATGGCATTGCCTTCGTGGGCCCTGGCAGTGAAGCCATCGAAGCCATGGGCAGTAAAAGCGCAGCAAAAGAAATCATGGGTAAGGCCAATGTGCCGTTAGTGCCAGGCTACCATGGCGATGACCAAACCGATGACAACCTAGTACAACAAGCCAAACTTATCGGCTTTCCACTGCTTATCAAGGCGGCCTACGGCGGCGGCGGTAAAGGCATGCGTATCGTTGAAAATGAAGGTGAAATATTAGCGGCGGTGAAATCTGCCCGCCGTGAAGCCACCTCTTCATTTGGTAACGACAAGCTGTTAATGGAGCGCTACCTGCGCCAACCTAGGCACGTTGAAGTGCAAGTGTTTGCCGACACCCATGGCAACGCGATTTACCTGTCAGATCGAGACTGCTCTATTCAGCGCCGCCATCAAAAAGTGGTGGAAGAAGCCCCAGCGCCGGGTTTATCCGACGCCCTTCGCGCACAAATGGGTCAAGCCGCGGTCGCCGCAGCTAAAGCCATAGATTATGTGGGTGCGGGCACAGTTGAGTTTTTGCTCGATACCCTAGCCACCGATGAGAGCAGCAGCTTCTACTTTATGGAAATGAACACCCGCTTACAGGTTGAGCATCCAGTGACAGAAATGGTTACCGGGCAAGACTTAGTTAAGTGGCAGCTGATGGTCGCCAGTGGCGATGAATTACCCCTAACACAGCAAGAAGTGCGCATTCACGGCCACTCTTTTGAAGTGCGTATTTACGCTGAAGATCCGCAGAATGATTTTCTGCCCGCCAGCGGCAAATTAAACTTTTTGCGTGAACCTGAACAAAACCAGCATGTGCGTATAGATTCAGGCATACGTGAGAACGATGTCATCAGTAACTTCTATGACCCCATGATAGCCAAGCTCATCGTATGGGATGACTCGCGCCCCCGCGCCCTGCAGCGCCTGGTACATGCCCTTGAGTCCTATCAGATAAGTGGCCTTAGGCACAACATAGAGTTCTTGGCCAATATCGCCGAGCACCCCGCCTTTGCCGCCGCCGACTTTAGCACAGACTTTATCGAACGCTACGGTGATGCCCTGATTGGCAGCGCCTCCAGCGAAGCCCAAACCGCGTTAGCGTTAGCAGGGCTGTATCAAGTGCTATCCCGCAAGCAAGCGGCAAAAGCCTTGGCAATTAATAGTCAAGACCCTCACTCTCCTTGGGGACAAATGAGCGGCTTTAGGCTCAATAGCGACAGCATTCATCATGTGGCGTTATTATCTGATGAAACCAAAGACCCTGACAGCAAAGAAAGCCTGCAGCCGCTGCACAACTTATTGCTTGTGGCTCAAGGTGATGGTTATCAATTAACCTTAGTTAACGAATATACCTTAGACGAGCAAGTGCTTAACCTCAGTGGCGAGCTAAGGGATGATTTGTTATTGGCGGAAATCAACGGCCATAAGTCTAAAATCCCGGTAAGCCATCAAGGGGATGATTTCACCTTGTTCTTGTCCTCTGGAAGCTATCATTTCAAGGCGGTATTGGCTCAAATTGCTGAAGAGCAAGTTAACAGTGCTGATAAACTTAAAGCACCGATGAATGGCACTGTAGTGACTCATTTAGTGGATGTTGGCGCTAGCGTTACCGCTGGCCAAGGCTTATTGGTGATGGAAGCCATGAAGATGGAATACACCATAGAAGCGCCTTTTGATGGCACAGTGACGGCGTTTTATTTCCAAAGCGGCGAGTTAGTCACAGACGGTGCTCAGCTGCTTGAAGTCGAGCCGCTAGCTGTCGACATAGTAAACGCTAACAACAAGGAGGCCTAGATGGAATACATCACCCGTTCAGAAGCGCCTTTTGATGGCAAAGTGACAGCGTTTTATTTCCAAAGCGGCGAACTAGTCACAGACGGTGCGCAGCTGCTTGAAGTCGAGCCGCTAGCGGTCGCTGACACTGCAGACGCTAAGGGCGAGGAGGCGTAGATGTTGCCAACTAACGTCAGTATCTTCGAGGTGGGCGCCCGCGATGGCTTGCAAAATGAAGTCAGCGTGCCAACCGAGGCGAAAATTGCCTTGATTGAGCAGCTGGCAGACGCTGGCGTTAAGCGCATCGAGGCGGCAAGTTTTGTGTCGCCTAAATGGGTGCCACAAATGGCGGACTCTAGTGCTGTGCTTCATGGCATTAAGCGTCAGCAAGGCGTGGTATACAGCGCCTTGACCCCAAACCTTAAGGGGCTCGAACTTGCGATTGCAGCAGGTGCCGATGAGGTGGCAATATTTGGTGCCGCCTCTCAAAGCTTTAGCCAGAAGAACATTAACTGCTCCATCGAGGAGTCTATCGAGCGCTTTATCCCCTTGATGGATATGGCAAAACAGAGGAATATCGCCGTGCGCGGTTATGTGTCCTGTGTGCTCGGCTGCCCCTATAAAGGTGAGATAAAGGCCTCGGAAGTGGCCCGCGTGTCTGAAATCCTTTACAAAATGGGCTGTTATGAAATATCTCTGGGTGACACCATAGGCATTGGCACAGCCAATAATGCCCGTAGAATGCTGGAAACCGTGGCAGAACTTGTGCCCATAGACAAATTAGCGCTGCATTTTCATGACACTTATGGTCAGGCCCTTGCCAATATTCAAGCTTGCCTGCCCACAGGAATAAGCGTATTTGACTCATCGGTTGCAGGTCTTGGGGGTTGCCCCTACGCTAAAGGCGCCTCTGGCAACTTGGCCAGCGAAGATCTCATCTATATGCTCCACGGCATGGGCATAGACACAGGCATAGACTTAACTAAGCTTATTCAGGCTGGCAAGAATATCAGTCAGGCTTTAGGCCGCATGAGCGCCTCAAAAGTGGCTAACGCGCTGGGATAAACAGCGTTTACAGATTACGATAAATCGAGTTCCTAGGCCCTAGAACCTAGAACCTAGAACCTATCCAATATCAAAATAACGATTAAGGACAACAAGATGGCAGGATTCAATAAAGTCGTCCACAGCTACGATGAAGCCCTCAAAGGCTTATCTGACGACATGACGATTATGGTCGGTGGCTTTGGCCTGTGCGGTATCCCAGAGGGATTAATTAACCACATGGTTAAGCTTGGCGTGAAAGGCTTAACCGCCATTTCAAACAATGCTGGCGTGGATGATTTCGGCCTAGGTTTACTGCTACAGCAGCGCCAAATCAATACTATGATCGCCTCCTACGTGGGTGAGAACGCCACCTTCGAGAAGCAAATGCTATCCGGTGAGCTCAACGTCATCTTGACCCCACAGGGCACTTTGGCCGAGAAAATTCGTGCCGGCGGTGCTGGCATCCCCGCCTTTTTCACTGCCACAGGTTACGGCACCCCTATCGCCGATGGCAAAGAGACCCGCGAAATCAAGGGCCGTCATTATGTGCTAGAAGAGTCGTTAACCGCAGATTTCGCCTTAGTGCGCGCTTGGAAAGCCGATACCATGGGTAACCTAGTATTTCGCAATACTGCCGCTAACTTTAACCCTATGATGGCCACAGCGGGTAAAATCACCGTAGTGGAAGTAGAAGAAATCGTAGAACCTGGTGAGCTTGACCCCAACCATATTCATACCCCAGGTATTTATGTGGATCGCGTCATCAAGGCAAGCTTTGAGAAACGCATCGAGCAGCGCACAGTCAAAGCAGCTACAGCAGCGAAATAAGGGAGCACATCATGGCACTAACAAGAGAACAACTGGCCCAGCGCGTTGCCAGAGAATTGCAAGACGGCTTTTACGTCAACCTTGGCATAGGCATCCCCACCCTCGTGGCCAATTACATTCCAGCTGGCATGGAAGTCATGCTGCAGTCTGAAAACGGCCTATTAGGCATGGGCGAGTTTCCAACCGAAGAAACAATCGATGCTGACCTGATTAACGCTGGTAAGCAAACCGTGACTGCGGTCGCGGGCGCGTCATTCTTCTCATCGGCAGAAAGCTTTGCCATGATCCGTGGCGGTCATGTGGATTTAACTGTGCTTGGCGCCTTTGAAGTGGACGTCGATGGCTCTATCGCCTCATGGATGATCCCAGGCAAGCTCATCAAGGGCATGGGTGGCGCCATGGATTTAGTCGCCGGCGCTGACAATATTATTGTCACCATGATGCACGCCGACAAACACGGCAATTCAAAACTACTGCCAAAGTGCGAGCTGCCCTTAACCGGTTTTGGCTGCATCAAACGAGTCATGACAGATTTAGCCTTTATGGAAATCAAAGACGGCGCCTTCCATCTGCTAGAGCGCGCCCCAGGGGTGTCGGTTGATGAGATCATCGCCAAGACCGCCGGCAAACTTGTGGTCCCAGCCCATGTGCCAGAAATGACATTTTAAGGCCTGCTAATGGCAGAACCTAGGTTCTAGAGAAAGCGTAAAACACAAAAAGCCCGCACTGCGGGCTTTTTTGTTGGGAAGAATATGGCTGTGTGTAATCCGTAATCCGTAATCCGTAATCCGTAATCCGTAATCCGTAATCCGTAATCCGTAATCCGTAATCCAGCATTATTTATTCTGTCGATATTAAACAATATATTTAGCTAAAGCCGAACATAGAACTAGAGCGATTACCGTTAAATCCCGCCATACAGGCTTGCCATGCCCTTTTTACTTCACAATAAGTCTCCGACACGCGGCGCTTTTGATTTAAACCAGAGTCATCCCTGAGGGCTCGAACATCCCGTCCATGGGATGGACGGTCGTCTCGCAAATTTCCATGGTTCACCTTTTTAGCATTTGCGTAACCTTTTTAATTTCAAGACTAGCACTCCACTAATCCACGTCTACACTCAAGGTATTGATTAAAATAATTATTAATAAGATCGGTTCTTTTTAAGTCCATCATCGTATTTTATTAATACCAAATTAGATGAGACGATAGCGCACATCACCACGTAGAAAAATCAAGATGAATGATCGTAGTAGGAAGATAACAGGGCGATAAAGATGATGGTACGAGGTAAAAACTAGCTTAAAAGGTGTAATCAGAACAAACAATTAGCCTTATAGCAGTATAAAATGCTACTACCCAAGAAAAGCAAATTCCTATAGCATCAAGCATACCAATTCACGTTGGATGTGGCAGCGACCAAGTCCAACAACCAATTTATGCCTCGCAAACAGCGCAACGTATAAATACTAAAACGTTAAGTGCCGGCTCAGGTTTGGAGTTTAAAATGCAACTAATATTTAGTGACCCATATTATGATACAAAAAAGTGGGATGAGGCTGTATTCTCGAATGAAATAAAAAATTCATTAATTCAAGTGATAGATGAAGATCTTAATGTTCATTATTCAAATATTGGGCATGGTGCAGATTGTCCAAGTATTTTAGTTGAATTATTCAATAGCATAGACTGGAAAGCTATTGCAGGTACTTCACTTGTTGGTGCTTTTTTACTTGGTGAAAAAATTAATAAAAACTTGGATGCTTGGACAGCAATTGGCAAAAAAGTAAATGCGATTATTAAAAAGTTCAATCCCGCAAGAATTGATGAAAAAGCTGCGCTAGCTTGGGTGATCAATGATTTGGCAGAAAAAGGTCAAGTACAGGGTATTATTGAGTTAAATATTCAAGTTGTACCTTTTACAAGCGGTCCTTGTAAAACTAAATTACAACTAGAATCACAACCTGATAACTTATATGTAATATCTGTCAAATTGAAAAATAATGTCTTTGTGTATGGTTTAAAGTCAAACACGAAACTCGAGTTTCTTAAAGAATTTGATACATTTTGGAATGAGTTTTAGGCACTTAACGAGTCGTTAAACGTGGACACGTAAACGGCTGTAATCATCATGGATCTATATGGAAAACGTTTGCGAGAACAAAGAAATAAATTTGAAGAAGATTTTCTTAGATAAAGTTCAAGATGAATCCCCTGAGATGTATAAACAAATCAATGATTTCAAAGCAATGATTCGAATCGAAAAAATGTTAGGAAATCGATATGGCATATCGTTTTTGTTAGATTTATTCTTTGGATTTGAAAATAGTGTTATAAATCTTGATGCTGTCATGCATGAAGTGAAATTTCTTGAGGGAACTGAACCTGAAAGCCACACTCTAGGGAATCCCCTGATAATTGCTTTTATTTTCAATTTAGTAGACACGCATGGTGCTATCTGATCTAATCAATTTCGCCAAAAACCTACTAGATCTAACACCATGCGTGATATCCATATCTTACACGATTTAATCAAAAAACAATGCCCTCAAATACACCAAAAACGACTTAATTCTCTGATGGTTGCCACTGAGTCACTCCTCGATGGTAATCAACTATCACTTACTCAGCTTGGTCGTAATATTACGGGCTCCGTGGCAGCTAAACACAACATTAAACGTATTGACCGACTCTTAGGTAATTATCACTTAGCTCAAGATAAAATAACAATATATCAGTGGCATGCTCGCTATCTTTGTGGCGCAAACCCTATGCCTATTATTCTCGTCGATTGGTCTGATGTCCGTGAACAGCTTCGAATAATGACGCTACGCGCATCCATCAGCGTTCAAGGTCGCTCTGTGACTCTGTATGAACGGACTTTCTTGTTTGAGGACTACAACGCACCTCGCAGCCATAATGCTTTTCTCGCTGAACTTGCCAACGTTTTACCTCAAGGTTGTTGTCCTCTGATTGTCACCGATGCAGGCTATCGCAATACCTGGTTTAGGGAAGTTGAGCGCTATGGCTGGTTCTGGCTTGGCAGAGTGCGAGGCGATGTAAGCTTTATGCACCACGGGCAAACCACTTGGCATTCAAATAAATCACTCTACTCAAAAGCAAACTCAACCGCTAAATACATAGGTAATGTTCAGCTTGCACGTAAATCACCGCTAAGCTGCCATTTACATCTATTTAAGGCTAAGTCCAAATTACGTAAAGATAAGCGCTCTTCAAAAACGGGCCGAAACCACACCGCACAAAAGAGTTATCGCTTAGGCAGTAAGGAGCCGTGGCTGCTGGCGACCAACTTACCGCCTGAATACTTCAATCCAGCAAAAGTGGTTGAGCTATATGCTAAACGCATGCAAATTGAAGAAACCTTTCGGGATTTAAAAAGCCCACAATATGGCATGGGATTGAGGCAAAGTCGCAGTCGGTGTCCAAAGCGATATGATGTATTGTTGCTTATCGCTATGCTGGCAGAAATACTGTTGTGGTGTATAGGCATAGCCGCGAGGCATCTTGGCTGGCAGAAGGATTTCCAAGCTAACAGCATCAAATATCGCGCTGTATTATCCGTTGTAAGATTAGGAAAAGAAGTGCGGCGAAGGCCAAAATACACACTAAAAGCATCGATAATTTACTGGGCATTAAACGAATATATCAAACTGGTTCATACCGCTGGCAGACCTAAATTATGAGGGGATCCGCCAGAGCCACACTAAAGAGCAATCTGAATTTAAAAGACCTCCGCTTAAAGGACTTTGGCATAAACATTACATGGATGTTAGCATTTCTGGATTAGCTCAAAATGTTAAGAATGCTCTAAATAACTACAGTATTCCTTATTTCGAGCAAAGAATAATGGATGCTAAAAAAAGTGGTGAAGAACAATATGTAACTGCAGAGGATGTTCATCATATAGTGAATGATCTCGTTACAGGTAATCTACAGAGGCGTAGAGAAGAACAAAAAACGACTGGCGAATGGCTCATCTATGCTATCCATGAAAACATTAAGTATTATCTTTGCTTGGCAAAACATAGTGATAGTGATGATGATATTCGTAATAAAATTAATTCATCTTGTATTCTCGAATTTCCATTTTTAAGAGAAATTTTAAAATAAATCCGGCCAGCCGTTGTAAAACAATAGCCTAATGCACTTTCGAGATGTGCTCAAGCAGGATTGTGAGGATTTGTCGCTAGAAAGCCGATGTGTCATGAATCTATAAAAGCTGATTGGCTAATATAGACGGAGTCTACTCGAAAACAGTTATTTTTAGCTGTTTTCCTAGCCAACCACGGCGATGGTCCCGAATAATCATCATCACCACACAAGCAGGCACGTCATACGACTCGACTACCGCAGTGATAATAGGGTCTGATGTTAAACAATAAGCTCGATACTGATTTGAGTTCTACGAAGGCGCGGCAATAAATAGGTAAACAAGACGCTCCAACATCATCAACTTTTTTTAGTTTAGTAGGAGAAGCGAAATCATGCTATTTGCGATGGTCGGCTAGATTTCTTATGACTCACAACCCGTAATCCACTTGAGTATCTGACTTTCCTTGGGCCCGAAGCCAATCTTGCATCCCACGCTTGAATCGTATTTTTGCCATTACCCAATCAACCCACGGCTTACCATCAACTACTACAGAGCTTTCTTTGACTGAGTTAATTAATATCCTATTTACTGGATGATCGATAGCTGTATCAGAGTAATTCCTTAGGTGGAAACTTTCAATCGCAGAAATTGCTTCAAACTGTCTATCGATACATGGAGAAACTAACATTGGGCTTCTCCAGTGCTTTTCACTACAAAATGTCTCTACTTTAATCGAAGTTTCTGGTGTACTAAATAGTGTTTTAATTTCAGAGGCATTAGCTATTGCAGAAAGAGCTACCAGGATGGCTATAAAGTAAAAATTTTTCATTATCTATCCTTGGTGGTCGATAAGCTCATAACGCCGTTAGCATAGGCCGAAGACAGTATTCCTAACCCTGTTATTTCTATTTTTCAAAGCTAATAATTGGTTAAAAAAAAGAATCTCTATAGGGCTTGCCAAACAAATCTAGCCAACCATTGTAAAACAATAACATAATGCACTTTCAACATTTGCTCAAGCTAGAACGTCGGTTTTTCTTGCAAGAAAACCAATATCGCAGGAGTTTACGGAAACGGATTGGCTAAATCGGCGGATTTCGGGGTTTAATTCAGGATAAACAGTGATTTTTAGCCACAATAGCCCAACTCATTGAATGAGTAAGGTGGTTTGACTTTGAATTGTGAAAAAAGGCGTTTAAACCTAGCTGGCTTTTAAGTGCTGACAGCAACTGGCGAAGTGTCGCCTTCGTTTTTCTAGATGCTCACAATAGCGGGTAAGTTCTTGAAGTGTACCCACTGGCGCATTAATTAACATAACAAATTCAGCAACATAGTCATTATCGACACAGTTAATCGGACTAATCCTTCCAATTTAGCACCACACTCACAGGTTGCACCCAATATCCTCGAAGTTGCCGAAATATTCGCATAAAAATACCGTGAAGCCATCAGGGATGATGGTTAAGGCTCGTAGGGCACATGGATGTGCTGTCGAGCCGTTAGGTATTTTTATGTGAATATGAGGAGCAACAACTTCGCGGGCGGCACGGAGGGAGATCCAAGAGGGAGGATTTGCTGTTGAACCTTCCCTCTTGGCCAGTGCAGAGTGGAACCCTGCGATTTTGTTCCAAACAAAGTTTGGACTCCATTGTGCTAGTCAACAGCCATTGACAACAATAAATCTGCCCAGCCATTGTAAAACAATAACATACTGCACTTTCGCCATACGCTCAAACTAGATTTAGGCATTTCGCAGCGAAAGTTCAAAATGAGATGAGTTTACGTAAGCTGGTTGACTAAATGAACTGATTTCATTCAAAAACAAGGATTTTTAGCCACACTCCCCCAACCCATTGAATTGTTAGGGTGACTTGAAAGGAATTGCTGTTAAAAGGGGTTTGAGATTAGCCCCCTTTTAAGTGCTGGCAACTGTCCTGACAGATGGGGAACTGGCAAAGTGTCGTCGCCGTTTTTCTAGATGCTCACAATAGCTGGTAAGCTCTTGAAGTACGCCCACTGGGCTGTGAAATGGGCTCATTGGGGCAGCGCATGAACCAAGAAATGTCACATAAACGGCTAGGATGAGCATCGTTTGTACCCGGCTAACTCAATAACTAAATGCATCATCACACATTCTTAATAAACAGAGAGGGCACGGCGCACTTCACGATTACAGCAGTGGTACAATGATCTGATGTTAAACAAGAATTTCAACATTAGCCTGAGTTCTATGAGGTCGTGGCCTCATTTCGCCCAGAGGCTAGAACAAGCATAAAAAAATAGCACGCACTAGCGGGCTATTTTATGGAAGGTATATGGCTGTCTTAGTCATCCGTATAAATTATGTTAACGATTAGGAAGTACCATTAAACATCCTCATACTGGCTCGGCATTTATATAACTAGCTGGTTTAAAGGCTAGCGTAAATATCTTGCAATAGAGGTATCCATATATGTCTCGATAAAGCTCTTAAGGTATAAGGTTAACTTTTCATCCATGATGCATATTAATTATTCAACATAACATCGCCTGATTTAGAAATACTTACCCTTTTTATTAGACCATCGATATCATTATTTTCAATATCCCCGACTTCAATTTGAATGTTGCTATCAGGCACCATTCTGTTAACCGCGACTGACCTGTTAGGGGCCAAATTTTTCTCAATTAACGGGCGGTTTGCAATATCTTCAGCCGTCAACGGGAATGATTCACTGGCATCAACATTAAATTGACTAGAATCTATTGCGGTAAACTTGCCACTAATAGGCGCGCCATGTTTTCGTATAATACTGGCTAATTGCCATTCAAAATTATTTTTAGATTGGGCTGAATTAATTGCCGCTGGCCAATCCCATACTCCATAGCCATTAATATCCTGATGAAGGTATTGGTCGACTAACGCTTCCGGACCATTAAGATTATTCGCATTGGCTCCACCGAAAGTATAAGGAAAGTTAGGTCTGTTTGTTGGATGGTCAATATGTGCATTACCGCCCCACCTTAAGAAGTTTTCATATTTTATATCGTACATCATAAATAAACGTGAGGTATATGGGACATCAGCCTTTTGCTTAAATAAGGTGATGGATACATAACGCTTACTGCGAGGTGGCATAAGAGCCCTATACTGAGCTTGGGCCGAAATCGAGGTACTGTTTCCATCAGTTTCACTCCAGCCTTGGGTCGCGGAGAACTCGGCACGGATTTCTGCCGCGGCCCCGCCTAAGCCTGGGATCCCGACCTCGTATTTATTGGTCACGCCGATTGTCTCAGAAAATGAGAAATTATCCGTCTTAGCCCAGCTGGTGGTGTAATCATAATTTAAGGTCGCAACGCCTGTATCTTCAGTTTCACCCCAGTTGTAAATGACGACGGGAGCAGTATAAATCGCTTCACGATCATACACCTGAGGGCTACCTAGCTGTAAGTCTTGGGGGTTAGTCACAAAATGTATATTTTGTAGATTAACCTTCAAACGTTCACTGGCTCGGTAGCCACCCGCATAAGGATCATTGCCGTTATAGCGGGCTTTAAGACTATACTCATTGCTGGACTCTCGCCTAACGTCGATATCTTGACCTACGTACTGGGAAGCCGTACCTCCCGCCCAAGCGTAACCAAGATGATGGCCCAATAAGAATAATGAATTAATAAATGAGGGTTCATTAATCACATCATTTTTAAGTGAATCAAGATCCGGTGCTGCGTGTTCTACCATAGAAAGTTTGGGGATAGTATTAGGAATAGCAGCTTCTGTAAAAAATGAAACTGCTCCTAATCCGGTTAAACAGGATAATGCTAATATACTCAGGTTTGCGCTTTTTCTCATGATTGTTCCTTAATATGAATTGAATATTTCCATTAAATTTGTTTTATTACAAACATTTCGCATTAATTTTCTTAAGAGCCAATGAGGTTATGTGCATGCCTATACGATATAAATATAATTACTGCTCGGCACACGCAAAACCTAGCACTTTTATTTTTATTAAACAAAACAAAAATATAACAATTTCTAAATCTCAGTAATAAGTGATACACGCTTGTAGATGAGTAAATACCTTAGCTAGCCTGTACTCCAATCATGCAAATAAATACGGCCAGCCATTATAAAACAATAGCATAAAGCATTTTTGGCATTGGCTTCAGAACAATTATGGGTCACTTCTGGAAGGCGGATGTGAAATGAATTTATGGAAGCTGATTGGCTAGATGGGCTGATTTCATTGTTCAATAGTGCTTTTTAAGCACCATAGCCCAACCATCGGATGGATAAACTGTTTTCGAGTAAATTGTTATTAAAAGGAGTTTTAGATTATCCCGCTTTTAAGTGCTAGCAACTGTCCTGACAAATGGGGAATTGGCAAAGTGTCGTAGCCATTTCTCTAGATGCTCACAATAGAGGGTGAGTTCTTGAAGTGTGGCCACTGGGCCGTGAAATCGCTTACCAAGTTTACGGATACGTTTTTGATTACACTCTGATGCCAAAAACAAAGCGGCAATCTGGAAAGAATTTATACTTATCTGCAGGTTTTAGCTCGATGATGTCTATATTGCTCACCTTGTCTGTTTCTAGTTTTTGTTCGATTTCAAAATAAAACCACCAGCGCTCATTTTGTGATGATAGTTCCATATAAGGGTAACTGGTTATTTTCCAAAATCCTTTGAGGTGATCTGTGCTTTCTGCTGTGTCCTGAGTAAAGACCATCTGATAAGTGTTATCTCGATTTAATTGAATTTTTACCCCTGAATTCAACTGCGAAGCATCACAATCTCTACTGACATACTCATGAGCTAAGTCTTGGCTGGCTATTTCACCTTGTTGTTTTATACCCTCTGGGATCAATAACAAACCGACGCTATCCTGCTTGTACCAATGATTACCTTTAACAAAGGGTTGCACGCTTGATACCTTCCAATCTAGCTCAGCCAATGCTTGGGTTAGTCTTTCTATACTCGACTTGTCTTGAATTAATGGAGAATAAATCACTGTGGACTCTTCAACCGTCTGTGGGAAAGACAAGGTATTGGTCTGCACTTCAAAATGACTGGCTTCCAGTTTGGCACTGATCGCTGCAACTTGTTCATCAGACAAATAATGGGTATACAGATGAACCTTGGTCGAAGAGCAAGCCGTAATAATCAAGCAGATAAAAAGAGTGCCAATGCGGTACATTCAATTGCATCCTTACATTAAGTGATTTGCCAATCCTGGCTTCTAGAAATTGCTTTTTATGCCATTGGAAATAATGAGACCATTAAATCGTTAACCCCTGGAAACCTTATAAAACAATAATATATATGAACTTTATACTTGCACTCAAGCTAAAGCAAAGGCTTTATTATTTATAAACAAGGATTTTTCAGTCTGGGTCTTCCACCCCGAACCCATTGGCTTTTGGGTGAAGTTAAAGGACATTGCGCTTATGTACGGCTGCACACAGACGACAGGAAACATTCATCGTAGACTGAAACTTCTACCGTTTAAAGCGGGTCACTTTATTGGGGAAGTCTCATGAATCATTACACCCATTATGTATCGGGCTTTTTTGAACATAACCAAGAAGCAGATGATGTTTTTACAAAACTGATTGAAAATGGACTGCCACCCGAACGCGTTAAAATTTACACACATCATTCTCCTGCACTTACTCATAAACCTACCGAAGGTAACAATGAAGTTTTAAAAGATATATTGGTGGATGGCACTATTGGTGCTGGAGTGGGAACAGGTATTGGTGCGTTAATCGAAGTTGCTCTGATCGCGACCAATGTTACTTTATTTGTGGCCAGCCCCTTAATTGCACCGCTAGTACTACTCGGTTGGGGTGCCAGTATTGGTGGCGTGGTGGGTGCCAGCATAGGTGCAGCTGAAAATAAGAAGCCTTTTTCAGCATTAATTGAAGATGCAATTAAAAATGGGCAAGTTGTACTCGTGGTAGAGGCGCGAACAGCGGCAGAAAAGACTATTGCACAAGAGCTTATCAAAGACTCTATTGGTGACTATAAAGATAGCGATACCGCATAAAAATGGCACCTGCAAATAATTTTGTGCAACTGCCTTTCAACATCTTGCAATGGATGCCTCCATTAAATTGCCGCCGTTAGACGTAGTCATCAGCGCGTTCAGTTTACAACAACAAACTGGTTTGAGCGTGTAGCCAAAGTAGCCAACCTATTACTTAGTGGCTCTTTTGTCACTCTGGTGGAGATTGTTATGAAGATGTGTGTTTCACCCTTGATTTTAAATAAAATATTACTTGAAAAATACAAAAAAATGCAGGTAATGGAGTAAGCTCAAAAATGATAAAAGGGAGAACATAGAGAACAGCATTCATGCCAAGCTCATATAAAGACAATAAAACAAGCGCGATAGAAGTTAGCCCGAATTCAACTCCGAAGTGCGACACTCACCAAATTAAGCGGCTAATTGTTTAAACACAACAGCTGGCTGCTTAAACTTCAAACATTTCTTAGGTCTGTAATTAATCCTGTTCTGGGCAAATAAGATGATGGCGTCGCTTACTGTCCTTAAGTCAGTCCCTTTTTTTACATACTGCCTTAATAAACCGTTGGCATTTTCATTGGCGCCACGTTCCCAAGAACTATACGGATGAGCAAAGTAAAATGTTGTGTCTAACGCGTTGGCTATGACTTCATGATGAGCGAATTCACGACCATTATCGGCAGTTATAGTGTGCACATATTGCTTATAGGGCATCAATAATTCGATAGTCGCTTTAGTCACATCTTCAGCAGATTTTGAGGCCACTTTCTTTATTAAATAAAAACGGGTCTTTCGCTCTAAAATTGTCACTATTGAACCTGTCCCATGCTTGCCTAATACGGTATCGATTTCCCAATCACCGAAACGTTCGCGAGTATCAACAATGGCAGGTCTAGAGTCGATAGAGGTACCATTTTTAATCGCTGGCGCTTTCTCTTTTTTACCTCTGCGATAGCGCTTATGACCTTGCCGTAGATGGCGATATAGCTTGCCGCCTTGACGTTTATTCCTTGCCACAAAGCGGTAAATCCATTCATGACTAACAGCTTGGTTCATGCCCGATAACACCCGTGAAATCTGCTCTGGGCTCCAATCATGTTGCAGTAGGAAGCGGACGAAGTTTATTCTTGTATCGGGGATGGTATATTTGGCTGAATGACGCCGCATCTTACACGCACTGGCTTGAGCGCTGTCAGGGCAATAACCCTGCAGGGCATGACAACGTTTTAGTTCTCGATAGACAGTCGCACGATGACAATTGATAGCTTTTGCAATCAAAGCTATCGAAATACCCTGGTCTAAAAGGACTGAAATCTGATATCTTCTTCCCTCAGTCAACTGCTGATAACTCATAGTGATACTCTTTTTTCTTTGGCGAGATAAAGCCTACCACTTTCAGCAGTTGGCTTCTTCTACGCCTCAATTAAGAGTGTCGCAGTTATTATCTGAATTCGGGAGTAAGCATAAATTTGAATATAAAACGTATGGCATTTTTATAAAATTTACGCCTTTAAGTAAAAATGATAATAACCAGAGAAGGCCAAAAAACCAAGATGCCAACATAAAAATACCCAAAGTAACTTTAAGCTCTACAGGTAAGCCGACATTTTTCCCAACAAATTCTAAAACACTAACCATTCCCATAAAAATTAATACCTTAACCATAATTAGGTGAAAACTTTCAATTTAAAAAACCTTCAATTGAAGATTTATGAAAACCTTATCGAAAGTATTTATTACTAGATGGGTTCGCATCAATATCTTGGCGATTTAGACTAACAGTCCTCATTAAAGAAGTACCAAACAACCATTGATTCTAGGTTATCTAGATTGTCGAAATAAAATTTAATTTTAAAACTAACCCAGACCTGGTAATCTTCACTTTTTAGTAAAAATGAAAAAGTATAAACCGATAATTTGTCATTGTACTCGCTGGGATTTCCGAGTATTTTATAAACACTCTGTTTATCCATCCCATTTTCAATACCTAAAAATGGTGCAAATTTATTAAATAAAAACAACTCGCTTCCACTTTCATGTTCTCGCTCTAGAATGTTGTTTACGAAACACTTTTCCTCAAGTGTTCCCACGCAAGCAGATTCAAAGATGGTTTTTTTATATACGAGTGGCTTGTTTTTCAATGATTCTATATATTTATAAATCACAGCTCCATCTATGTTCTTTTGTTTTTCTGTTGATAAGAGCAAAGGGCCGTCATTGTGGGCGTTGGCAAAAAAGCATGAGTTAGCCATATTTTTATATTTTGAATCAGTTAATATCGATTTTTTTAGACCACCTCCGAACACCCAGCCTTCCTGACCAGATCTAGTTTTAATAAAGTATCTAAAATCATTGAACTTAGTGCCTCTGATAACTATTGATTCTTTGACGGTTGAATGTTGGCCTAGATATAACACGCTTTCATACTCGGCAAGTTTAGTAATCGGCTTTCCTTCACTATCTCTTACTGTCAGGCCACTAACCCAAGAGGAAGCAACATTCCCTGAAGTAAACGAACTATTAATGCCAAACGCGTTAGGTGTAATTAACATTGCAGCAACAATAAAAAACCCCGTTAAAATATTTTTGACAACAATCATTCAACTTCCTTTTTTTTCAATCTGAATTCAACATCCCAGAGCCAGAGCTTACTAATTCATTAATAGGGAGGATCAACCTGAATAATCTACTAATGTTTTTGTGCGAACACAAATTAATGGAGGGTTCTGATTGCTCATCATGTTAACACGTCTAAACAAATCGAACATTAACTATACCGGGAAACTCATTAAGTGATGTTATTACCGCTTCATTCAATTACTATCACCACAGCTGAAAAAAAACGTATAATTTTCATTCCCCTAATTGTTCTTAATGTCATAAGGTAATCCAATTACACATAACTGATTTGTAAATATGCCTAATCAGTGCATCCGCTATTAATGATAAGAAGTTGAACTTTATGTTGTTTGTTAAATCTGTATCCATCTTGCTGTTATTAGGCGTGACGTCTCCTGCAACTGTTGATCTAAGCACTACGGCTGTAAATATAGAGCCAGCTTTGCATCTGGAATCGCCGATAGACGCTCCAACCGGAATAGACAATGCATCCAGCGATGCTGTGAATCCAGTAAACCCTGTCATCGCAAACTTTGCTGCTGTAATTAGCGCGTTTAAATCTCGTGACAAAACCAAAATAGCCGCCGTCATTGCCTACCCCTTTATGCTGCCAAAACCTTTGCAACCTATTATTAATGAGCAAGATATGCTCAATCGGTTTGACCTAGTGTTTGATGAAGCGATAATCGATAAAATAGCAAACTCTTCATTGATAGACTGGGAAACTGTGGGCTGGCGCGGCGTAATGCTGGATAACGGTCAAGTTTGGGGTACCGAGGACGGATTACTTAAGTATGTTGCGAAGAAAACCGATGCCAAAAAACGTGCGTTAATTGATGCTTATAAACTTGAACAGTCAAAACTGCACCCCAGTCTTGCACAATACCGCCGCCCTATTCTCAGTTGGAACTCGGCGCGTTTTAATGTCCGCATTGATGACATGGGCGACGCAGGTTATCGCTATGCCGTATGGCCTGGACATAAATTCCAAGATGACGAACCCGACATGGTCCTCTATCACGGTAGCGTTGAATATGATGGCAGCGCAAATCTTGCTAGCTACACTTTTAATAATGGTAAATACGAGTATCACGTATTTGAGTTTCCAGAAAGCCCCAGCATTGGTCGATTAATGGTTCATCGAGACGGTAAAACCCTTGTTGATTTAGCCTTCGAACAATCGGGTCCCAAGTTCTCAAATAACGTCATTGAAGCTGAAACCACGAGTCCTAGCCGGATAGAGATAGCGCAGGAAATTGCCCGTCGGCTCAAACTTAAAGCAAAACTCGATGATCTTGCCTCCGGCCCCATCGCCTTTGAATATTTACGATATGACCGAGGAAATGGCACTACACTTGGCGAATTAACCCCTCTGCCATTGTCTAAACTCAATGATGTAATCGAATTTACCGTCTCTATCGACAATAAAGGTTGGGATTATGAAGAAGGCAAATCGCCAGTGCCAGCACCCACAACAGAGCAAAAAAAATTTAGTCTAGCGACAGAATTAACATATTGGTCAAATTACGACCTTGCGAAAAATTATAACTGCCACAATCCATTTAATCCTTCAGATATCCCTGAATTGTGTCAACTTTCAGAGCAAGATAATCCTATTTATATTTTGGGTGGCGGCGCGTCTGAGAGTATTGCACTCTTTTTTGAAAACCATAACGGCATTGATAAGCTAGTTCGCTTTCAATACCTGAGTGAAGACCCAGGTTAAGATGATTTTGCTTTCAAGCATAGGACGCAAGGGCTGCGAATTTTTAAAGTGCGGCTCTCAACGCGATAAATGTCGTCGATACTTTCTAAATGCTCACAGTAGTCAGTTCGTGCTTAATCCTCACAAAAAATTAACCTGTTGATAGTTAATGGTTTATTGTGCTTTCGAATTCCTCATCACGCTCTAACTAGATCGAATGCCTAGTTTTAACTTAGGTTTCCCATGGAAAGCTAGGGCATAAAACTATTGATTGATTTTTGAGCTGGTCACATTGTTAATGTTAACGAACTGTTATAGGTTTGCTTTCGACATGTTTCCTTGGTTGCTTTTTAAACTAAACGAAAATGATGTCTTAACCTAAATTTATATGGAGATAATACAATGAAAAAGATCAATGCGGTTAAAGTTCAAAAACTGAAGACTACTGCTGTTGCACTATACCCAATCTGGGAA
The DNA here is from genome assembly GCF_000013765.1 of Shewanella denitrificans OS217. NCBI lineage: Bacteria > Pseudomonadati > Pseudomonadota > Gammaproteobacteria > Alteromonadales > Shewanellaceae > Shewanella > Shewanella denitrificans. Next base: position 2,688,489 of record NC_007954.1, read on the forward strand.
TGCTGGCCTTTCCCAGTATAGTCGGTTAACTGAACGTTCCAGCAATATCTTGAATGTTCAGTGGCTTACTGGCATATCTCTGTGTCAGTAAGCTCGCCTTTAGCATTATGATTTCCCATCATCCCAAAATCTCTGGGTATAAAAATGACAAATATCGATGAATATCACTTAGTACCTCTCAGTATTCAGCCTCAGGGAAAAGAATATCTTGTTGGCAACACAGAATTAGATGAATTTTATCAGCTTCCTGTAGAAGGCGTGCGTGTCATCGAAGGACTAAGAGAGGGACATTCGCTAATTCAAATAAAACAAACCTGCTTAGATGAATTCGCTGAAGACATAGATGTGGGATCATTTGTTGAGTTTTTATTGGAAGTTGAGTTTCTTCATAAAAATAAAACGGACGCCGAATCCGCAATCGCGGCACACTCAAAACTGTCGGCTGAAACAGATAAACGTTGGGTTTTCCAAATGAGTGCAAAAGGGGCCAGCCTGTTCTTTTCATGGCCTGCAGTGCTGATTTACTGCTTGGTGATAACTTGCGCCGCTTACCTTTACGTTACAGAGCCTCAAGCCAGGATCAACCTAAGTGCGCTTTATATAACAGAAAACTTTACCCTATTTTTCCTATCCCTGTTGTTTTTGTTTGCTGTCGTTTCCATGATGCATGAATGTGGCCACATGATTGCTGGGGCACGCCTAGGGTTAGAACCTAAATTAGGCATAGGCAATAGATTGTGGATCATAGTTGCTGAGTGCGATCTCTCCGGCATCTATGGAAAACCCAAATCACAGCGTTATTTACCATTAATGGCGGGTATGTTGGTCGATTTGTTCAGTGTTTCATCCATAGTGATCATCTTGGCTATTTTGTCATCCTATGGCGTTCAGGGGGTCTGGGTTCAAATACTTCAGGCGCTCACATTGCAAATACTCATCACCATTACCTGGCAATTCAATATCTTCTTAAGGACAGATGTGTATTACATACTGTCTAACTACACAGATAACCCCAATTTAGATCAACAGGCCAGAACCTATCTGAGTGCTTGCTTGTTCCGCTTGAGTTTGGGCCGTGTTGGTGCCCCCCTGCCCTCAGCCATAGACAAGCGTCAATTAAAGACAATGCGGTTATTTTCAACCATTTGGTTATTGGGTCGTATCGCCGCAATGATTTTCCTTGTGCTTATTATCGTACCGGCGCTGACACAATACGCCCGTGATGCGTGGCAAGCCGTGGGCGATGGCGCACAAGTTCCCTTCTGGACCAAGGTTGATCTTATCGCCTTCTTCCTCTGCTCACTTTTGGTCTTCGGCGGCGGTATGCTGCTGTGGCTTCGCGGCCGGTTTAACTTTCTAAAAAGGAATCGAAATGTTACAACCTAATGATAATAATAAGTATTTTCATATCCAAGCTTCAGACGCTCAGCGTCAACGAGAGGCAGGGTTTCAAGCTGTGGAACGCGCATTTGAATTAAATGCAGATTTTAACCGCCACGGTGTGTGGAGTGGTGTGTCGGAGTTGGTTGAACAGGCCTGGCTCCACCTGAATGACCAAGACAGTGACGAATTACTGGATAAACATAACTACGCGCTTTATATGGTGCTTGCTGAACATAGAGAGCAGATAGGGTTGAAATATGCGTGTCTGACAGATACGGCCTCTGGCGCTGAAAAAACCAGAAATTTTCCCTTGGACAGAGCCTATCGTATGGTGAACAGTCTCGTGGAGATTGTGAAGCAGTGGAAAGCCTCTGCTGGAGCTCAGCAGAAATGGCGCATAGTGGTTGGCAATTTTTCTGATGCGAATTATTTGGCGAGCCGCTTCTTCCTTGAATTGGCTCGAAGGGTTACCGACATAGATATCCTAGTGCTGACTGATGGTGAAACCTTGCCGTTTGATCTGGCACAACTGGGAATGGCTTTAAACCCAGTTCACCCTATCGATACCTTATCAGCGCAAGCTGAGCCATTGATCCGAGAAATGCCCGCCTTCGATGCAACATTGTACGAACAGCTTATTTCAACCAATGACATGATGAGCTGGGAGAATAGTTTCTCATCCATGCTGGCACATTTTGAGCAGACAGGGGATCCACTCTCAGTCGCTAAAGTCGCCATTCGTGCGCTGTGCTTATATAACCATTACGGCTACTACCATGAGTCCGCAAGCTTCGTCGATAAAGTCCTGCCCTATCTTGAGCAACTCGTGGGAGACGATCAAATCACGCGTTGGTCATACCTCGGCAATATTTTCCAAGGCATGGTCACCACAGGCCGAGAACATGAAGCGCTGGCGGTTATATTGAAATACGCACAGCCCTATCTGACGCAGCCCAGCCTAAAAGCCAGAATGCATTATTTATTGTCCATGGTTTATTTGCGTTATCTGAAACAGCAAGACCTAGAAAAAGCCCAACAACATATCATGCTATCTAAACAAGAGATTGCCACGGCACAAGGCAAGGTCAGCGATTTGGAGCATGATTTCTTAAGTGTGTTTATTGATAACGGACTTGCCTTTCTGAGGGTGCGACAGGGACGCAGTGAAGAAGCCCTCCAACTTTGCTCCGAAGGTTTTAACTTCCTCACTGAACGGCTTGGGGATGAAGCCCATAAATTACACCGCTCCGTACTGCTGTACAATTCTGCTCAAGTCTACACCCTATTAGGTGAAACTGAGGCCGCGCTGAAATTTTACAATGAAGCCGTGGAAATGGATCCCTACTACTCAGAATATTACAACGAGATAGGCAATTTATTGCAGCGCTTAGGTCGATATCAGCAAGCCATCGGCATGTATGAGTCGGCCATCAAATACAGTGCACCCTACTCTGAAGTGTATTCCAATAAGGGGATGTGCCATGTATTTTTGGAGCAATGGCCTGCAGCGCTAGAATGTTTCGCCCACAGCTTGGAATTGTCGCCGCATCAGCAAGATGTTTACCTTGTCAGAGGGGATGTTTTCTCTGGATTCGATGAGCAGGATAAGGCGTTTGCGGATTATTCCCGCGCCATATCCCTAACGGGTGATTCTGCAACCGCTAGGGTTAATCGCGCTGTGATCCATTATGAGCGTGAACAATATGACGCAGCCTTGCGGGACATGAATAGGGCCATTGAATTGGAGCCAAATAACCCTTCTCATTATGAAAATCGGGCCGAAATATTTAAAGCCTTAGGAAATGAAGCTCAAGCCGAGGCCGATTTAGCCCGTAATATTGACTTTGTGACCGCCTAAGGGCGAGTCTAGATGTCACTAACTTGATAGCGTCGCAATCAACAAACTGCCGGCGCTGCAGTGCATCATTAGCCTGAAGACCAGTGAAGAGTGCCCTAAGGCTGGCTAATGTTACACATCCAGATGGTCAAAGTAGCGATTTAAACAGGGAGAACAGATACATGAAAACATTGTTATCACTAGTGGTGATCATCTTATCTTGGGGGGGCATGTCAATGGCGTATGCGGGCAGCAAGGAAACTGAATCTAGGTTACTGCATCTGGTTAACCAACATGTGGATGCGCAAACCCAGTTTGATTCAGGCACATTAACCTCGATTACCGATGAAAGTTATATGGAAGTGTCACCGGCAGGCGAAGTCGATCCGAGAGCCAAGATGCTTGAGTTTTATGCGCCGGAACACAAACGTCCTGGGCCCGTTGTGGCTTTTGAGGAGCCGAAAATACGCATTTACGGCGACACCGCAGTTATTTTAGGAAAGCTGGCTTATTCAATGACACTTCCCCAAGGAGATCAAAGACATTTTGCGATGCGAGGCACCTGGGTTGCATCAAAAATAGGGGCAGACTGGAAGCTGGTCTCGGCACAATTTACCGCAATTCGTTGAGAAAAATTTTGATCTTAACATTGAGACATTGAGCAAATTTAATAAATATCTAGCTCATTTATGGAGAGATGGTAAGCACGCAACTAATCACAAATGCTTCATTTAACACTAGTCTAGCTTACTGCAGGCTTTGCTCAACAAGCCTTCAAGTTGTTGGTACTCATCTGCATCAAGCTTATTCTTAAAAGATGCCGCTAGACTTAGGTACACCCTCGCCTCGGTAGACAAATATAACTCTCGGCCCTTATCTGTAAACAAGATATGTTGCGCCCTTGCATCGAATTGGCAAGTGACACGTTCGATAAGCCCTCGTTTCTCAAGTTTATTGACCATTAAACTCGCCGATGATTTTTGCACCTGCATTTCCGCCGCTATCGCCGACATATGACTGCTGGAGTCGTGTCCAACATCTGTGTCATCTATAGGATCTTCATGCACATGGGCACTCTCTGCAACATGCACATAATGAAGATATTCAAATTCACTGGCGCTCAGTACCTCTTGCTGCTTGTCCTGAACCTGATTACCCCAAGTTTGCGACAATATTCGCTGTAGTTTGATCAGTGAGGTGTGTAAATCCATCGTCATAATTATCGCCGTATCGTAATTGCCATCAAGGTACTAGGTATTAGTTAGCTTAGCAAACTAACACGCCAAGGAGCTAAGTCAAAGCCTCACAGCAGAAATTTTTCTTTCCTAAACGAATGTTAAATTACTTATTATTTATCAGATGGATAACTCGCACTTATTAGTTTGTTTTATGACCGCTACGTTATAAATACATAAATATAGTTTGACTACCTAACCAAAAACCAAGATAGTTAGCTTACCTAACCAATTAAAAGCTAACGACTATGAACACAGATCAACAGACAAGAGATACTTGCCCAATGGGCGCTTGGAATGAACAGCACACCTTAGACTATGTGTCCAAATGGGGTGAACTGCCGCTGCATCAAAAAGTCCCAGAACTGTGCCATTTAAAGAACACTGATAAAGTCTTGGACATAGGCTGTGGTAGTGGTGCAGCCGTCAGAGCTATTGCTAAAACGCTTAAGCTTGGACAAGTGATTGGCATAGACCCAACAGCGAAAATGCTTGAAATCGCCACCAAGCTGACACCTATGGCAACACTCGTGACGAGCGTAACGACAGATACAGATGTTCAGCGTATTCGCTTTATTCACGCGGGCGCCGAAGCCATTCCCCTTGAAAATGACAGCCTAGATCTGGTGCTCGCCGTTAATAGTTTTCACCATTGGACGGACGTCAAAGCTGGCCTAAATGAAGTGTTAAGGGTGCTTAAGCCTCTGGGGAAATTTGTCATTATCGATGATATCTGGGATGAGATGCCCGAATACGCGGCTCAAGCTTGCCCGTCTTTACCCGCCAACAATGAGCAAGACTCAGTTGAAGAGGTCGCAAAAGAGCCAGCACCTAGCATGGCAGAGCTGAAACTGGTGGAAGTCATTAAGCGCACTTTGGCAGAAGCCCAATTTTCTGGCGTTAACAGCCGAGAGTATCGAATGAACGAGGTTGAAGCCGTGATCATCAGCGGTTTCAAAGCTGGATGTTAAGCTAAAAGCCGCCGATATCGATACAGTTAACAACAGCTGTAATCAACGAATACAAACCTATTAATCAACACTTTGGAAAACAACATGAACCTAACCTTAGCCTTACTTGGTCTATCACTTCATATACTTATCTGGGAAAAACTACCAGATTGGGGAAATTGGTTTAATACTATTATCAAACATTTACCTAAACCCTTGGCTTATCTTTACGAGGCATGGCGCTGCCCATTTTGCTTTGGTTTTTGGGCCGCTCTGACACTCCATGGGCTCACTGGGCTGCATACCCTGCCCGATCTTGCTTTTATGTCAGGGTCGATGACTGATAATCTAGGTCAAGGCGCAATTATCATAGTCTGGTTTCTCGATGCGCTAGCCACAGCAACCTTAATCATGCTGGCACAGCTATGCTTAAATGCATTAGCCGTCCCTGCTATTAAAGGTTATCAAATGACCATGGAGTTTAGGCAATCCAAAAATCATGATATCAACGCACCAGAAAACAATTTGGTTGAATAATTGCCATTCTAATTGGGCGATGTAAACAGTTATCAACTTAAGGATTTAACGCCGATATCAACAGTAAATCAGGGGCTAATACCATGACGACAAAAAGCAGTTTACCTACATCGAGTTTGTTTGAAACTGCATTTTCAAGCCAGCGCTTGAATATTAGCCCCATGCCAAAATTTGATCATTTTCAAGCACAGAGCGTGACTCAAGACCCAGATAAAGAAAATGCCATGATAGCAGAGGTCATGGCACTACTCACACCAGCAGCCACAGCCTATTTACCCTCTGAATGGCTTGAGCTAAATAGCATAACTGCGACCAAAAGCTGGTATCAACAAAGGGGCAATGAAGGCGGTTTTTATGGCATTAGACTTAAGCCAGACGACAGACTGGTGGGACTCGTATTTCTCTCGCATGTTACCGATGAAAATTCAGCAATGCATATCGGTTATCTATTGCAGGAGTCCTGCTGGGGCCAAGGTTATGGCAGTGAGCTTATTGCTGCAATCATCACTTGGGCAAGCCTGCAGCCAAACATACACACACTTATCGCTGGCGTTGAAGCTGATAACCACGCCTCCATAGCAGTGTTAAAGAAAAATGGCTTTAAATCACAGTCATCAAATACAGCAAGCAGCACGCTCTTTTTACAAAGGCAGATAGATAACTCTAAGTAAACAAGATTTTATGCATGCGCACTTAATCTCAAATTTCATGCTTACAGCTTTGCGAGATGGCCAGTCATACCAGTGTATTTTTACAATAAAAAAGGCTTACCTAGGTAAGCCTTTTGTGTGTTTCACATTAAAAATGGATTAACGATAAGTCAGGCTGGTACTGCCCTCGCCGCCTTCGTTATCCGTCACAGTCAATTCAACACTCGTGACGCGGCGGTTACGCTGAATGGCAGAAAAGCCTTTCATGGTTTGACCATTGCTAAAGCGCCATTTGTGCTGCTTGATGTAACCATCAGTGTCGTAACTGAAGGAGAAAAACAAGTCAAACACCCACAGTCTTAAGTGGTAAATTTGCGCAATTGGCAGCGCATTTTGCGGTGCAACGCTGACCTCAATGCTCTGGGTCATACTGTGGCTTAAGCCGCCGTTATCTGTCACGGTTAAGGTCACAGCATAATTGCCACTTTGCTGATACTCATGTACTAAGGTTTGACCTTGAGCCACACTGCCATCACCTAAGTCCCACTGGTAACTGACGATTTCGCCGTCGCTATCGGTAGATGTGGAGGTGAAGCTCAGCTGACCTGCATTGGCTTGGTAGCCAAAGCTTGCAACAGGCGCCACATTGGCCGGAGCAAAATTAAGGCTGACTATCACAGGGTCGTGATCTGATGAACGGTACGCATCCCCTTGATACAGATTGGCGATTTGCGCTGCCGACTTGTACTCTTCGTTGTAATCAAGAATAGTGGGCTCATCGGTATTGATGTGCCATTCTTGAGCCGCCACCACATTATCAAGCAGTGAAGCACTGGCTAATGCATGATCCAGCTGACCCGATTCTCCTGAGAACACATAAGAATAGGCATTGCTGTGACCTAAATGCTGGAACAATTCGCTAAAGCCGCCCTGTTCCAATGCCGTAATAGGATCTTCTTTTGCGTAAGCATTCAAGTCACCAATCACTAACACTTGCTGCTCAGGGTAGACAGTATTTAACCACTGGGCTACCGCCGTTGCCGCGCGAGTACGAGTCACATTACAGTTGGCTTGACCATCATTAAGATCCGGATCCCCTAAGGCATCACAGCTACTGCCTTTGGATTTCAAATGGTTTACCGCAACCACAAATTGTTCACCGCTAGCTTGATGGACAAAATTTTGCGTTAGCATAGGGCGGTTTTTAGTGTCATTAAATAACACTTGGCCATTATCATCTAAAGGTGAGTTAGCACTGGTTAATACCTGCGCCGCCCCTTCTGGGGTGACTTTATCGCCGCGATAGACCATGCCAACAGTGATGGCATCTGTGCCTATGCCTGGGCCATCAAGCGCTATGTATTGGTATCTTGGTTCACCTATGGCACTGTTTAGCCCATTAACCAAGTCAGCGATGGCGCTGTTGCTTCCAAAGCCGTCATTCTCGATTTCCATTAAACCATAAACATCGGCATCGATAGCCTGCATAGCGCTAACTATCTTGGCTTTTTGACGAGCAAATTCACTGGCAGAGTCAGCGCCCCTGTCCGTTGGGAAACCGCCACCTATGCCATCACCATTAAAGTAGTTAAGCACGTTGAAGCTTGCCACTTTCATGTCAGCATCTACTGCGTCTGGTGCCAAGGTACGAGGATTATTGGCAACAAAGTTGACAGTTCCTGTGGGCATAATGCGGTATTTACCGAAACCATAGTGCATCACACCGGCTAAGTCTGTGGCTAAATCACCGACTCGCACGCTGTTACTGGCGCTAAGCTCAGGCGCTGGGTAACGAATAGGATCGGGATTTTGCGCCGTTAGGCCATCATCGAGCAATATGCTATCGCGTAAGTTAGCCGCAGTAACTGCTAGCGCATCCGCGCCCGGGGCGGCCACTTGGGTACCGATAAAATGACGGCTGCTGCCTAAACTGATTTCGCCATAACGGCCAAGGTTATAAACTTCATTCACCACCAAAGGCTGACTGAAGTGCACCGCCATGCCTTCAAAACGTTCAAGCTCAGCGATATCGTTCACTGGCAAGGTTATTTCAGCGGCAGTAGGTAGAGGCTGACCTGCTGCACATAAGCTATGGTGAGTGACTTGAGTTAATTGAGTGGTACCTTGATACTCACTGACTTTGGCACGAATGCGTATACTGTCACCGGCTAAATAACCCATAGGGGCATTGCCGGTATAGACAAATACACCTTCAGAAGTGAGTGAGTCTGCATCGACTTGTCCATCAGGCATTTGCAGAAACAGCCCTTTAAGGCCCGCTTCTTGATTACTCACCACCACAGCTTCAACATCTAAGGTTTGGCCGTTTAATGGGCTTGTGTTTGTGGTCCCTTGAATAAGGTGTATGGCTGACGCCGGTTCATTACAGGCGAATTCAACAGGTTCGGTCGGGTCTGGCTCCCCAGGTCCTGCAGCAAACAGGCCTAAATCACTGATGTCATCTTTGGCAAAACCCAGCCAATTATCTAAGCTAACCGCATCATCTATCACAGTATCGGGAGTCAGTGCGTTGGTCTTTCTTCTTATGGTGTTGTCTTGAGTCGATAGGTCTCCGCTACCCCACTCAGAACCTGGGTCCACACCCACTTGTCCTAAGGAATCAATCACTTGCTGCTGCTTATATAACACAATAGCATCGTCGCCATTGAAGAAGCTGGCATTGCTGGCTAAATTGGCTTTAGCCAAAATTTCTGGGCTGGCATCATCATCGGCGATGACATAGGTCGCGCCAGGATTTAACGTGCCCGCCAGCGCGATTGTACTGCCGGCCGTGGTACTGCCATTAAAAAAGAATTTAAGCTGATACTGACTTAAATCGATACTTGCAGCAGAAGGATTGTAAAGCTCAATGGCTTTATTATTACTGCTGCCTTCCACATATTCTGTGATGATTGGATTATCTGCTGCATGACTGAGCGATGAAATCGCCGTTGCCGTCAGCACAGCTAGGCTGGTTTTACTTATCATTGGTGTGTCCCCATATTATTATAAGTTGCCTATTCTGAGCCTTGCTAACCAAACAATTGGTGCCCCTTTTTTTACAGGGTTTGGTCTCAGTCCAGACAGGAGCGTAACTTTAAATTGTTACCAAAAAATGGCAACAAAAAAATTAACAAACATACAACTTTATTACCTAGTTCATCACTATGGGTGACTAAAATAGGGTTAAAAACAAAAATGGCCACCATAGGTGACCATTTAAACATAAAGAATCCAAGTTCTATTGCTTGCTAGCGCTATTTAGTGACATCCACTAAATAACGACCCTGAAGCCAATTCCGCCCAATAAGCAATTTATAACCCATTTTAGTTCTGTCTCTTAGGTTGACCCTGACCAAATGCTCACTGCCCTTTTGGCCTAGATTTAACATAACCGTATAGCGGGTTTCATCCCCTTGGGCGTTGCGGATATATGAAGTGCCATAGACATAGGTTTTAATCGTCTTGCGCTTATTTTTTTCATTCACTGTGGTGAAGGTGATTTTTTTGCCAATATTATTTTTCATATTGACCTTATCTTCATCTTCGATGTGAATATCTATGGCATGTAGTGAGGTCTGTACTGCACCAGAATCAATACGGGTGTTAAACACTAAACCGGCTTCTTTCACATTGATTTTAGCCTGTTCACCAATCAGCTTTTTCTTCGAAACGTCAATAACATAGCCTTTCTTTAAAAAGCTTCTGCCAATGAGTAATTTATACTCCATCGCACTGCGGTCGCGTAAATTGACATCCACCTTGTGGGTCTTGCCTTCAAAACGAATAGGCAATTGAACTATGTAACGGGTTTCTGTGCCTTGGGAGTTGCTCACTGTGGAGGTATCAACAATTTTGGCTTCCATGCGCTTCTTTTCACCCTGTTCGTTCTCAGTGGTGAAGGCGATAGTTTTCCCTATGTTTTTTTTCATTTTCTTGGCGCTGCCACCAATAATCTCTAACTCTGTGGCATGCAAGGATGAATTTTCCGCGCCAGTGTCCATACGAGCATGATAACTCAGGCCCTTGGGTTCAATGGTCATCATCTCAGATTGGCGTAAAATGACTTTATCTCCTGCAAGTGAGACAAAGGAAAACGCAAATAAAACCGTACTAATCAACACGCTTTTAAACATGACTAACCCTATAACGAAAAAAATAGGCCCAAGTGAAATGCACTTGGGCAATGTATTTGATAACTCACTCATCATCAGCTCCTGCTCAAGCAGGACTGTGATGGACGAATTCTACCTCAATAAATGATCAATTTCTTGATCAAAAAGATTTTTTATTAGCCCTGAAAACTCACTGACAAAAATACTCTGAGATGCCGTCGCCCTATGGTTGGCGACCTTAGCTAAAATCTCTTCAAGATCGCTAATTATCGCATCCACTTCGCGGATCACCATATTACGTTGTTCAAATGACAGTTCCGGATTTTGACCACAAACCATGATGATCTGCGCGGCCAATTGCTCTTCAAATAGCTCAAGTACGGTATCTGACATAGCATCTTGAGGATCCGGTGACTCAAACAAGCCAAGGTGCTCAGTAAGGTATTGAATGAGATGTAAATACCCGTCTTTATCTGTAACCATTTTCGCCTCTAAAATCGCGTTATGCTATTGATGTTACTACTTATTTGATACTTTCTGCGACAGGGTTAGCACAAATGAAACTGGCACTGACATGCTAATGCTACTGCTACTCAGGCCGGCGATATCCCGTAATTTATTAACCCCTGCTCCGAGATTAAATTCATCTGCCATCACAATCACAGGTTTCATGCTAGTGACCACAAGCTTGCTAGGGGTTAATTTGGCCACCAGCACATCGATATCCTTAGTTTGCTCTAATCCATGAAGGTGAATTTTCACCGCCACTTGTGTGACTAAGGTTGCCCCTAAGGGCAAGTCATCGATTAATTTAGGGTTCACCTGAGCTGTAAGTTCAAGCTTAGGAAACTTAGCCACTTCAAACAGCAGGCTTGCCATGCGTTCATCGCGAATGCTAATGCCAGTATCGACACTGGCTAAATCTACCACTAATGCCAACTGGCCTTGTTCGCTAAGGCTGCCCTGCAGCTGTTTAAACCTGTGCACTTCGGCGATGTCGACCTTCTTGGTAGATACAAAGCTGATGTTGGAGTGACCAGCATTAACCTGCCAATTTTCAGCGTGTACCCCAGCGCTCACAGCAGCGAAAGTTAACAGACTCAATGTCAGCAAAGGGTTGATAAATCTTTGTATCCGTCCATGTTTCAATGCGTTTTTCATCGCGCGCGCCTTATATCAATTAATACTTAAGCAGTAGAGTAATATGAAATTACCCGCTAGGCTAATTTTTGTAACCATTTATCCAATGCTTGGGCAAATGCGTGCTTATCAGCCTGGGAAAAACTGTTAGGGCCATCGAGCTGCACGCCGCTGCTGCGAAGCTCTTCCATAAAATCACGCATGGTTAATGTCTGGCGGATATTTTGTTCCGTGTACAAGGTACCCCTTGGATTGAGTGCGATAGCGCCATTATTGATGGCATCTCCTGCCAAGGGAATATCAGCTGTGATCACCAGATCGCCGACTTTGACTTGCTCAACAATATAATTATCCGCCTCATCAAACCCTGCACTCACTCTGATGGCTGAGATAAACGGGGATACTGGCACCCTAATAAGTTGGTTAGCCACACAAATGACCTTAACCTGTTTGCGCTCGGCGGCGCGAAATAACATGTCTTTCACCGGATTAGGGCAGGCATCGGCATCCACCCAAATTTTGGCACGACTCGTCTCTTCACTCATAAATTATGGCGCCAATCTGTCTATCTGCCATTCACTGGCGGCTTTAGTGTAAATGAATCTGTCGTGAAGCCTGTGCTCACCGCCCTGCCAAAACTCTATGCTTTTAGGCCGCACTAAAAAGCCGCCCCAAAACTTAGGAATGGGCACTTCACCTTGAGCAAATTTAGCTTTCATCTCATTAAACTTGCCTTCGAGGGCTTGTCTCGCGGTGATTTTACTGGATTGTTTCGATACCCAGGCCGCTATTTGGCTGTCTTTTGGGCGACTGATAAAATACTTAGCCACCTCCATCATAGACAAAGGTTCGGCCTCGCCTAACACTGCCACTTGACGCTCTAAAGGGTGCCAAGGGAACAACAGGCTTATCTGCTTATTAATGGCTATTTGCTTGGCTTTGCGACTCTCAAGGTTAGTGAAAAACACAAACCCTGTGTCATCAAAACGCTTTAATAACACAATGCGCTGAAACGGTTGGCCATTTTCATCCACAGTGGCCACGCACATGGCGGTAGGATCGCTTAAGTTGGCCTCTTTAGCCTGAGTCATCCAAGTTTCAAACAGCGCCATAGGATTGTCTGGCAAGTCTTTACGGCGTAAACCGCCCTTAGTATATTCGCGGCGAATATCACTTAAGTCACTCATGTTAATCCTTAAAATCTAATACCAATCCTAATTAACTGGCATAGTAGCAATAAAAAAGCCAACACAAAAGGTTGGCTTTACTTGATCTTGACTGAGCTCACCTTAGTGTAAGTTACTTCTTCACGAAGCCATGGGCATCGGCCCACACGTGCAGCATTTCAAGACCTAGGCTCGCCCCAGCAAGGGCTGTGATGTCGGCACTGTCATAAGAAGGCGCCACTTCGACTACGTCCATGCCGACGATATTTAATCCACGTAGGCCACGAATAATCTTCATGGCTTTATCTGTGGTTAATCCGCCGCATACTGGCGTACCAGTTCCTGGTGCGAAAGCCGGATCTAAGCAGTCAATATCAAAGGTCACGTATAACGGCATATCGCCAATACGGGCGCGCACTTTTTCAACGATTTGCTCAGGCGTCAAGTCATTGGCCATGGCCGCATCTATGACTTCAAAACCATGACCTTCTTTGGTGTAATCGGTACGAATACCAATTTGCATTGAATGATCTAGGTCGATTAAGCCTTCGCGAGGTGCATGATAGAACATGGTGCCATGATCGTACTTGCTACCTTCGCTATAAGTGTCTGTATGGGCATCGAAATGCAGCAGCGCCATTTTACCGAATTTCTTCTGGTGAGCGCGCAATAACGGCAAGGTCACAAAGTGATCGCCACCAAAGCTTAATAGCCCTTTGTCCGCATCCAATACGCGAGTGGCGAAGGCTTCTAAACGTGTGGTGAAATCTTCTTGATCGCCACAGTTAAACACTAAGTCACCGGCATCAACAATCTTGATGCACTGATTAAGGCTAAAATCCCAAGGCCAGCGAGTATCTTCCCAGGCCAAATTCACCGATGCACGGCGAATGGCTTCAGGTCCCATACGACCACCAGAACGTCCTGTGGTTGCCAAATCAAAAGGTAAACCTATCACAACCACGTTTGCATCGGATTCTGTAGGTTTGAAATTTAGGGGTTGGCGCAAATAACCAAACGCATTGGAATATAGCGAATAATCAGGTTTTTCTGCGATGGTGGTCATAAACTCTCCAGGATGGCAATTGCCGACAATTACATGAATTCAGGGATCAGCACTTCTTTACAAGACTGTTGATAGTGGCTGAAGTGAATATTATACCCTAGGGAAGTGGTAATTGAACAACTCCCTAAGCATAAATGTGCATGAAACTCCTTTTCTTCATGGGCTAAATTAAACCCTATGATGTCCCAACTGCTGGGTTTTAGCCGCGCTAACAAATTAGCGAACACTGGAACCCGATAGTGAGCCAGATCTAGGTTGGTTTCTATGCTCACATAGGCGCTTTGTTCTTGGGGGCTGATGTGTATGGTGAAGTACTTGTCGTCTTTGATGCCATTGACCGAATAACCAAAGGGGCTAAAGAGGTGGTCGTCCAAGATAAAGTCGGCAAACAAGGTTGAGAGCTGTAGCTTCTGCCGAATGACCGCAGCCTCTTGTGCCTCTGAGCGTAAATAATCGGCGATATCGCCACTGATGTGATACATCAATAGCTCACAGGTTATCTCTTTCTGCGCCTTGGGATAAGGCTTGGGGCTATGAAATAGGTAATGATGATGACTGTCTAAGTGACCGATACGATAGGCTTTGCCTGTGATGTGCTGACGTATAAGTGCGATATCTTCGGCAAATGTGCTGGGTTGTAGCGCGGCAATAAACTCATTTTTACGCTGAAAACTCACAAAACTTATGACATCGACACCTATGCATTGAATAAAGTGCAGCAGCGCATCTACTAAGCGAGTACCGCCGCAGGTAAGCATCACCAGTTTATTATCCCACACAAACAAACTGGATTCGCTCAAGATATAGCTATCCAGATAATCATTACTCACCTGAGAGAGGATATCCGCATCGGCGCTGGCCACTAGGGCCTGCCAAAAATCCATCCCAAGATGCCTAAGGTTCGGCCCAGTTTCACTGACCACCACTTCAAGTTTTTTTTCGGCGCCTTCAAAAAATAAGCTCATAAGCTCACACAAACTCCAACAAAAGACTAATACCAATCGTATTAATTATCTGGTCATTCAGCGGGAGCATAGCAAGCACCCTTTGAAATGTTAACGCGCAAGGCATAAAAAAACCGGGTTACCCCGGTTTTTATTGTCAGCCATTACAGCCGGTTTACACTAAGACACCTTTACTTAGAAATCTTCTAAGTAAGTGTAACCTTTAAGTCCAAGTTGTAACTCTTCTAAAATTGAAGCACGTTCGTCTTCAACAATGTGCTGTTCAACTAATTCTTCATAGGTATGCATAAACTCATCAGCATCTAAGTTAACGTAACGCAGAACGTCAGCCACAGTGTCACCGTCTAACGTCGACTCAATTCGTGCTTTACCGTTATCTTCAACAAATACCACAGCCGAATTAGTGTCACCAAAGAGGTTATGCATGTCGCCCAAGATTTCTTGGTATGCACCCACCATGAAGAAGCCAATCAGGTACGGGTTAGCAGGATCCCATGCGGGTACTGGCAATGTCGTCTCGATACCTTGACCATCTACGTATTGATCGACAATACCGTCGGAGTCACAAGTGATATCTAGCATTACTGCACGGCGCTCTGGCGCTTTATCAAGGCAAGTCAGTGGCAATACTGGGAATACTTGGTCGATACCCCATGCATCTGGCAATGACTGGAATAATGAGAAGTTAACGAATAGCTTGTCAGCTAATTTTTCGTTTAATTCATCAATCACCGGTCTGTGGTAACGGTTGTTATTGCTTAGCAAACCTTTTACTTCATGACAGACACGTAAGTTGGTTTGCTCAGCCCAGGCTCTATCCATCAGGCTTAATTGCCCGACGGCAAACAAAGAATGCGCTTCGGCGATATCGCTTTGGCTATCGTGATAAATTTCAATAATTGCACGTTGATCGTGACGACCGCTGATCTCTGTCCAAGACTGCCACATGTTATGTAATAGTTGCGGCGCATCTTCGGCTGGTGCTTGAATATTTTCAGGCATATAGGCTTCAGTGCCAATCACGTCAGTGATTAACACTGCGTGGTGCGCAGTCAAGTGACGACCAGATTCAGAAATAATACGTGGCATTGGCTGCTCGTATTCGTTACACAAATCCGTTAACACGTTAACGATATTATTGGCGTACTCGGTTAAACCGTAGTTCATCGAGTTATTGCTTTGACTGCGAGTGCCATCATAGTCAACCGCTAAGCCGCCGCCGACATCGAAACAGTTAATGCTGGCACCCAGTTGACGTAACTCACAATAGAAACGGCCCGCTTCACTCACACCTTGGCGAATATCACGAATGTTGGCAATTTGAGAACCTAAGTGGAAATGCAATAACTGTAAAGACTCCAACATGTTGGCTTCTTTCAGCTCATCAACTACTTTAAGCACTTGGGCTGCAGAAAGGCCAAACTTAGATTTTTCGCCGCCACTGGCTTGCCATTTACCTTTGCCTTGGAATGCAAGACGGGTGCGTAAACCAAGACGGGGAGTGACGCCAAGCTCACGGGCTTCTTCAAGCACCATTTTAAGCTCAGACATCTTCTCAAGTACGATGTAAACTTTATGGCCTAGCTTTTCACCAATTAAGGCTAAACGAACGTATTCTTTATCTTTGTAACCATTACAGACGATTACTGAGCTGGCTTTTTGTGCCATGGCGAGTACCGCCATCAATTCAGGCTTACTGCCTGCTTCTAAACCCAGCTGAGGTACTTCTTTAGAGACTTGGCTGGCTAGAATTTCTTCAACTACCGTTTTCTGTTGGTTTACCTTGATGGGGTACACCAATAAGTAATCGTTTTGATACTCGTATTTTTGAATGGCCTGGTTAAATGCATCACACAGGCTTTCGACTCTGTGGTGCAAAATTTGCGGGAAACGCACTAATACAGGTAAGGCAATACCTGCTTGGACCAAATCTTGTGCCAGTGTATCTAAGGCGACCTTGTTGGATGGGTTTAATGGATCGGGCGATACTGTCACCTCGCCAGCTTCACCGATACCGTAAAAGCCTTGGCTCCAATGAGTCACATTGTAGCCTGCGCGGGCATCTTCGATTGTCCAATCATTCATATATAAATTCCCATAATATTAATATTGAGCAGCGGCCGACTCGGCGGATTTGACTGCTGTAATAAACCATACCAAAGCACTGTTTTTATACCTTGGTTCACCGCCGGCTGATATCGCTATCGTCGCCGCTTAAAAAAGACCCAAATTAATGGCTTGAACTCAGGCCTGTGAACTTTTCATTTAAAACTAACCCGCACACTAAAAACTCCAGAAACAGGCGTTAGTATAGCGCGATCCGCGATAACATCGAATGAGTCAAACAGATAAAACTTGCAATAACTCTGTGGCTGCAGCGTAAAGAGGCAAACGAGATAGACAGATTTGAAAGGGTGAACAAACACTATAAAAAGGGTATTTATGTACATTCTACCTGAATCGTCTCCCAAGTCTGATTTGCATCGTTAACCACGCTGTTTGCCGATCCTTGCTGGCAGAGCATAACACTCAAAATTGCTGGCAATAATAATTACAATCAGCGATCGGCGCAATTAAACCGCGAGCGGCTGCTGATTGCAAGTAAGAAGCTTTGATCTGGTTAAAAAAATCCTGTTAGCCGTGCTTAGGCACATCGTTAGCGCCTCCATAACCAACAATCGCTCTCGGCCTTAACTGCCATAAGGCATCACAGAGTCATATGTATGATGTTTTTTCATTCAATTCACCTTTAATTAATGAACTTTTAATCCATTGTATTTTTTATACTAGGCAAAGGGCCCTGGAAAGTTACAATCGACACAATTGAGTATATAATCAGGGCGATTTTTACTTTTATAAGCGAAACAGAGTCACAGATGATACAGATTGGAAAGAACTACCCACTTGAAGTGGTAAAAGAAGTCAGCTTTGGTGTGTATCTTAATGCACAGGAGCTCGGTCAAGTGCTCTTGCCTAAGAAGTTTGTCCCTAAAGGTTGCGCTGTGGGTGACATTTTAAACGTGTTCTTGTATTTAGACTCTGAAGACATAGTTATCGCCACTACCCAAACACCACTGGCTCAAGTGGGTGAGTTTGCCTACCTTAAAGCGGTAGCAACCAGCTCTTATGGCGCGTTTCTCGATTGGGGCTTAGACAAAGACTTATTATTGCCTTTCGGTGAACAGCACAGAGAGATTGAAGTTGGCCGCTCTTACTTAGTGTATGTCTATGCGAACCAGGCCGATGAGCGCATTGTTGCTTCATCAAAAGTCGATAAATTCCTCGATAAAACCCCTGCCGAATATCAAGCTGGCGAAGAAGTTGAACTCTATATCGGCGGCACGACTGACTTAGGCTTTAAAGCCATAGTCAATCACCAGCATTGGGGCGTGTTGTTTCAGAATGAAGTATTCCAAAGACTCAGCTTCGGGCAAAAGATCAACGGCTTTGTTAAACAAGTGCGCAGCGACGGTAAAATTGATTTAATTTTACAAAAAGGTGCCCAGCAGTCCTTCGATAAACACTCTGAAACCATTATCAATAAGCTGCATCGTGCCGGTGGTTTCTTACCCCTAACCGATAAGACAGATGCAGAAGTGATCTATGAACAGTTAGGCATGAGTAAGAAAGCATTTAAACGTGCTATCGGCGGTTTATTCAAAGCCGGACAGCTCAGTATAGATGCCGACGGCTTGCGTTCGAGCAAATAAACCCTGTTTTAACTCAGTGAGAGTGTATTCAGTCACAGGCTTCTGTTATAAATGGAAGCCTGTTTTCTTTTGAGATGTATGATGGAACTCACTGAATTTGAAGCAAGAGTCATAGGCTGCCTGTTAGAAAAGGAAGTCACGACCCCAGATCAATACCCGCTTTCACTTAATGCCCTCACGCTTGCCTGTAACCAAAAAAGCAGCCGTGAACCGGTAATGAGTCTCACAGAAAGCCAAGTTCAAGCAAGCCTTGATGAATTAGCCAAGAAGCGCTTAGTCAGTGAACAATCTGGCTTTGGTAGTAGAGTCGTTAAATACAAGCACAGATTCTGCAATACCGAGTTCAGTGAACTGCAATTCTCCAGTGCAGAGCTTTCATTAATCTGCTTGTTGCTACTCAGAGGCCCACAAACGCCTGGGGAGCTCAAGAGTCGCAGTCAAAGACTGCATGAATTTTCCCATGTCAGTGAAGTTGAACATTGCCTGTATAGCTTGTCTCAGTCAGATAAGCCTCATGTTGCTATGTTGGCAAGGGAGCCCAATAAACGTGAACATCGTTACATCGAACTCTTCAGCCATGGCGTAAGTGAGGCTTTGACCTTGGCCGCTGACACACAGCATCAGCGCCCTCCACAAACACCTCATCTCAGCAGCAGAACAAATGTGGACAATTCTTACGAATCTGATGAGAGGTTCACCCAGCTTGAAGGCAGAATTAATCAGCTCGAACAACAAGTGGCATCTTTAGAGGCCAAGCTACTGGGTTTATTGAGCAATACATAAGGCAAGCTAGGCATCTGGCAATTCGGCTAAGCCAAGTCTCACTGCCTTGTAATGTACTAGGCACAAACTTAAGGAAACAACAATGGCGTTATCCCGCAAGCCCTCCGGGCTTAAACACATCTGGTTAATTGCACTCAATGAAGTCAGTAAGCGCTTTACCCAAGGCCAAGGTTTAGTCGCCTTGTTGGCATTTATATTGATCTGGGGACTTATTCTGCTTTACCCCATCAAGGAGGCCACCTTCTTCTTGCTCGACCCAAGCTTTAAACAGCTGACTCTGGCTGTGTTTGGTCCCAATGCACTGGATCAATTGTTTATGTGGCCCGTGGCGGAATTTGCTGTGTTTTGGTGTGCCGGTTTGTATCTGTTCCCCATGTTCAGTATTTTTATCAGTGCCGACCAATTTAGCTCAGATAAACACAGAGGGACTTTTAGATTTTACAGCTTAAGGGTCAGTCGTGATTCGCTATTTTTTGGCCGTTTTCTCGGGCAGATGTTGATCCAGCTCGCGCTCATTTGTTTTACTGTCTTAGCAACGATTGCCTTGGCATTAAGCCGTGATCCAAGTTTGTGGCTGGAGGCCATCAGCACAGGTTTTTATGTATTGCTGAATATTGTTATCGTGCTGTTACCTTACACTGCTGTGATGGCACTTTTCTCTCTATATGCAAAATCTGCACGGCAAGCCACTATTTTCGCCGTCATTCTGTGGGCCTTAGTGTCTATTTGCATTGCCGTGATTAATAGCCAGTTCCCCAGTGTTGATTTCTTACAATGGGCCCTTCCCGGCTCGCAGATCATTAGCATGATGAACACCCAAGGCACTGCTGCTTTACTGTTCGCCCCCATTCCTTTACTGCAAACCTTAATCATCTTATTCATCGGAAGGCTTTATATGCAAAGGAGCTCATTATGATGCTGATAGAATGCCAACAAGTCTCTAAGCACTACGGTGATAAATTAGCCCTAGATAAAGTGTCATTGTCCTTAAGTGCAGGGGCTCCTATTGGTCTTGTTGGCCCAAATGGTGCAGGTAAAACCACCCTATTTAGCTTATTGTGCGGCTATATTTTACCTAGTGAAGGTGATATTCGCATCATGGGGCACAAAGCTGGGAGCTCAGAGTTACTGGGACTTGTCTCGGCGCTGCCACAAGATGCGGCGTTAGATCCCAATTTAACTGTGTTAGAACAACTGAGCTTTTTTGCACGTTTGCAAGGCATGCCTAAAATGGCGGCCAAAGAAGAAGCCTTAAGAGTGCTGGCATTAGTCGATTTAAGCAGTTCTGCCAAGCTTAAACCTAAGAGTCTGAGTCATGGTATGGGTAAGCGGGTCGCTATCGCTCAGGCCTTAATTGGTGAGCCTAAATTAGTCTTACTGGATGAGCCAACGGCAGGACTCGACCCCGTCAATGCAAGGCTCATTCGCCAGATAGTAAAATCCCAATCCATTAACACTCAGTTTGTTATTAGCTCCCATAACTTGGAAGAGCTTGAAAAATTGTGCGACCAAATTGTCTATCTAGAACAAGGAAGATTAGCGCAATCAGTCTCCTTAGCCCAACAAGACGGCAGTGCTTATCTTACCCTAGTGATGAAACAAGCCGACTACCCTGCACTTGTTAGCGCCATCAAGGCCCTCCCCTCTGTGCTTGATGTGACCAATAAGGAAGAGCAACTGCTTATCAGCTATCAAGCGGCTGCAAATGTTGACCTAGAGCAAGCCTTATTCTCCCTTTTCAGCACACAGGGCTGGCAATACAAGATGCTGTTAAAAGGCAGAAGCTTGGAAGATACCTTGTTCGCGTAAACTTAGGTGGCTTTGAAGCAGATGTGTTCTGTTAAACAGTGCTAAGCAAATTCAAATAGGTGACTCAGGTCGCCTATTTTTTTGGACTTAAGATAATCGTAACCAAGATAAATAACCGGAAATTCGCGGGGTTTGACCGTAACTAGCGAGATAGTCGCTAGGAAGGATTGAGAAAATTAATCCGCTGATCGTATTTGTAGTAAATTTTAAGCAAAAAAAAAGCCACAACCTAAGTTGCAGCCTATTTTCAATACTTAGCGCTGGGCTAGGTATTATTAGCCAACTACTGAAACGTTCTCAGCTTGAGGACCTTTTTGACCTTGAGTCACAGTGAAAGACACTTTTTGACCTTCGTCAAGAGTCTTGAAACCGTCAGAGTTGATAGCGCGGAAATGTACGAATACATCTGGGCCAGACTCTTGCTCGATAAATCCAAAACCTTTATCAGAGTTGAACCACTTAACAACACCAGTAACTTGAGACATAATATGAATCCTGTAAAAAAATAATTAAAGCCTTAACGGCGTAGAGCTGGAAAATGCCGGTATTACTTATGTTCACAGGACGAAACTGGTCGTATTGAAACACATAAATATAAGCCCAACTTTCAAGCCTGATAAACTATAAAGCATTTAATCGGGATGTCAACAAACAACAGGATTAACTTCACTTTTTATTCCTAGTCGACAGCTAAGTTGACTGTGTGAGCCTTTAATCTGTTAGCTTATTGATAACTTGACTAATGGTATGACCACCCTCGATGATTGTTTTATTTTGTGAACAGTGAAGTTCAATACCTTAGGGCAGTCGAAAGCTTCCATTTTCAGCAACTGAATTAAGCTGCTGGGTTAAGCAAGGGCAATGCGCCGATACACAGCAATATGGAAATCAAGTTCACAACGTAGGCCCTCATTGGCAAGTTGTGCTTTTTTCTCTTGGGTTAATTTCCATGAGTAGGGGGTCATATTTAAAAAGTGAACAATATCAACAGCATTATCTAAGCTCATCTGAGATTCTAAACGTTGGGTATCGATACACTCAAAGCCTTCTATGCTATCCACCCTGTCCTGATGAGGCTTTGGATACTCATAAATCATTTCTTTGATGGCAAAATGATGCATAGGGCCAGGGGAGACAGTGATCAAGATGCCATTGCCGGCTATGACACGCGCTAATTCTTCCGCTTTAGAAGGGGCATAAATTCTTAACGCAAGATCCACGCTAGCCGCAGCAAAAGGCATTTCATAGGCACTGGCCACACAGAAAGACATCTGTGGATAGCGCTTAGCCGCATAACGGATAGCGGTTTTGGAAATATCCAAACCTTGCAATTGACAGCATGGTCCCTCATCGAGATTGCGCTCTTGCAGGTCTTGATTAAGCGCGGCAAATAACCGGCTCGAGTAGTAGCCTTCGCCGCAGCCCAAATCCAAGATTTGCTTTGCCTTTGGTTTATAACGCAAAGCCAGTGCATTCACCGCATCACTTAATGATTGATAATAACCTTTATTGAGAAACTCCCGGCGAGCCTGCATCATTTCCTTGTTATCGCCTGGATCTTTTGAATTCTTTTTTTGCACTGGCAAGAGATTGACATAACCTTCTTTGGCGCAATCGAATTGATGCCCTTTCAAGCAGGACCAAGTTTTAGTGACTTTAGTTAATTCGCCAGCACACAGGGGACAAAGGTATTGCATCTCATTCACTTTTATTCAAAGGGTGTCATTTAACATTGAGACTCAATAACAGTACTCAATCACTACGCTAAGACTGGCAATTAATGGTGTATTCGCCATAAGCGGGGCTATTATACAGCTTTATCCCCTTGAGGCTTAGTTCTACTTTAAACTCGATAAGTGCTAATATTGCCTCATTCGCTTCATTTGGTTAGTTATTTATGACAACAGCTCTTCAGCCGACCCTGTTTTGGCACGATTATGAAACATTTGGCGCCAATCCTGCTAAAGACAGGCCTTCTCAGTTTGCCGGTATCCGAACCGATCTTGATTTAAACATCATAGGTGAGCCAGAAACCTTCTACTGCAAATTAGCCACAGATTACCTGCCATCACCCGAAGCCATTTTAATCACAGGTATCACGCCACAATTGGCCAATATGAAAGGCATACCTGAAACTGAATTTATGGGCCGCATTAATGCCCTTTTCAGTCAAGAGAATACCTGTGTCGTGGGTTATAACTCGCTGCGCTTTGATGATGAAGTCAGCCGCTATGGTTTTTACCGTAACTTTATCGATCCTTACGCCAGAGAATGGCAAAACGGTAATTCCCGTTGGGACATTATTGATTTAGTGCGTGCTTGTTATGCCTTTAGACCCGATGGTATAAATTGGCCCCGTAAAGAAGATGGCACTGTCAGCTTTAAATTAGAGCTGTTAACCCAAGCCAATGGTCTCAGTCATGAGAAAGCTCACGATGCGATGTCTGATGTGTATGCCACCATCGCCATGGCTAAATTGATTAAACAAGTACAACCTAAGCTGTATGACTACTATTTTAGTTTACGCCGTAAACAAGCTGTAGCGGCGCAAATCGATGTGCTTAAGATGCAGCCTTTGGTGCACGTGAGCTCTAAAATTAGCGCCCTGAATGCCTGTACCACTTTGATTGCCCCTATGGCTTATCATCCCACCAATAAAAATGCCGTATTGTGCGTTAATTTGGCCATGGATATTAGCCCTTTACTGGAATTGTCAGCGGAAGAGATAGCGGCGCGCATGTACACTTCAAGAGCGGACTTAGCCCCTGATGAATTGCCAATCCCGTTAAAGCAAATTCATCTTAATAAGTGCCCTTTTATTGCTTCACCCAAGCTACTCGATGATGACCTAACCTCAAGGCTTAATTTCGATAAAGCTTTTGCCCGCGAGCAATACAAACGTCTTAAACAGCACCCAGAACTCAGAGAGAAATTAGTTGGCGTGTTTGAGCAAACGAAAGAGTTTAACCATAGCGATCCGGATCTCATGCTCTATGGCGGTGGATTCTTTAGTCACGCGGATAAAGCAAAAATGGACATCATACGTCAGACTCAACCGCAGAATTTAGCCGCATTGGACCTTAAATTTGATGATAATCGCATTGCTGAAATGTTATTTCGCTACCGCGGCCGCAATTACCCAGAATTACTTGATCATGACGAATCAGTGCGCTGGCGGGAATTTTGCCAATCTAGACTTGCCGATGCTGATTATGTAATCAAACTAGAGAATTTATTGGAAGCTAGCGCACAAGATGAACACAAACAGAAATTATTAAGAGCACTTTGTCAGTATTTACAAGCACTTTAGTTTAATTTTTGTTATTTTTAGTTTAAGCCAATTACTATTAAGGAACAGGGAAATGCAAAATCGCTTTATTAACAGCATAACCCAATTACCCAAACCGTTAGCCAATGCGCTAATCCCGTTACTGCAACAAGAGTTTTGTGGTCATATCGATGCCCATCAAGTCGCTGAGCTTAAAAAAGCCAGTGGTTTGGCTGAAGCCGATTTACTGCTGGCTCTGCTGCCGATAGCAGCATCTTTAGCCAATCCCAGCATCAGTGAATTTTATGTGGGTGCCATAGCCAAGGGAAGCAGCGGTGATATCTACATGGGAGCCAATTTAGAATTACCCAATGAAGCCCTATTTCACTCAGTGCATGCTGAGCAGAGCGCCATCAGTCATGCATGGCTCTCGGGCGAGACTAAGATAGTGGATATCGTAGTTAACTTCAGCCCTTGCGGCCATTGCCGTCAATTTATGAATGAATTGGTTGAAGGCAGCTTGGTACGAATTCATCTGCCGCAGCAAGAAATTAAACCACTGAGCCACTATTTGCCTTACGCCTTCGGGCCAAGCGATCTGAATGTGACCACGCCATTACTGTCGAAAAGTGAAGTAGAGCTTGCACTTAATTCAGATGATCCCATGATCATCGAAGCCCTAGATCAGGCGGGATTAAGTTACGCTCCCTACACCCAAAGTTATGCAGCCGTGGTATTAGAAACCAAAGACGGTAAAACTTACTGTGGTCGTTATGCCGAAAATGCCGCCTTTAATCCGTCTATGTTGCCCATGCAAATGGCCTTGTCTAACCTAATGCGTCACGACAAGCAATTTAGCGACATCAAGCGTGCGGTATTGGTTGAGTCATCAAAAGGTAAAATTAGCTTAGTCAGCGCCACCATGGATGCTCTCCATGCCGTTGCTGCTGTCGAACTTGAGCACATAGTGGTTGAGCCGCAAATCTAACAGTTTCGATGCTCCCAAATGAACAAGGACAGCCTAGGCTGTCCTTGTTGTTTTTTAAGCAGGTCTCTAGCTCAAGCTGAAATCATCTTAAGTCAAAATTAACGATTTTTTTCGAGTCGTGCCAAAAGGCTTGAGGTATCCCAGCGATTCCCTTTCATCCCTTGCACATCGGCATAGAATTGATCCACTAAGGCGGTTAAGGGCAATTGACTGCCATTGCGGCGGGCTTCATCAAGGGCTATGCCTAAATCTTTACGCATCCAATCGATGGCGAAACCAAAATCGTATTTACCCTGCCACATGGTTTGATAGCGATTTTCCATTTGCCAGCTTTGGGCTGCACCTTTACTAATCACTTCAACCACTTTAATGCCATCAAGCCCAGCGCTTTTAGCAAAATGCAAGCCTTCAGCTAAGCCTTGCACCACACCTGCGATGCAAATTTGATTAACCATCTTAGTTAATTGACCCGCCCCCACGTCACCGAGCAATTCGGCGCAGCGACTGTAAGCGGCGATCACAGGTTTGACTTGTTCAAACTGAGAAAGCTCCCCCCCCATCATCACAGTTAATGCGCCATTTTCGGCCCCGGCTTGACCACCAGAGATGGGCGCATCGAGAAAACCTATATCCTGGGCCTTTAAAACAGCGCCAATTTCACGGGCCACATCGGCAGAAGCCGTAGTATGGTCAACCAAAATACTGCCAGCGTTCATACCGGCTAAAGCGCCATCATCACCCAGCACCACTTGACGTAAATCGTCATCGTTGCCCACACAAGTGAAGACTATCTCCTGCCCCATAGCCGCAAGCTTAGGGCTTGCAGCACTTAAGCCGCCATATTGTTTAACCCAATCTGCAGCGCGCTGCGGGCTACGATTAAAAACGGTCACTTGATGACCTTGCTTAACTAAGTGCCCTGCCATAGGAAACCCCATGACACCTAAACCAATAAATGCAACCTTCGCCATATCATCCTCTAATTATTCTAACCCGCAGGTTTTACATGAGCTTCCATTTCAGCGCCAATACGCTTACGCATGTCCATCAGCCTAAGTGCTGAATCCCTGAGTTTTATATCTTCGCCATCGACGGGGATCCACTCAGGCACTTCACTGGGCTTTCCACCGTCATCCACCGCCACCATGATAACAATACAATGTGTGGTTAGATGACGTTCACTGTCTTTAGGATCGCCTGCTCTCACATCCAGCGCCACGTGCATAGAGGTGGTGCCGGTATAAATTACCTTTGCATTGACTTCAACAATATTACCCACATGGATAGGTTGCACAAAGCGAATGCCACCAGCGTACACTGTTATGCAGTATTTACCGCTCCAGCCTGCAGCACAAGCGTAGGCTGCTAAGTCAATCCATTTCATCACGGCGCCGCCGTGAACCTTGCCGCCAAAATTCACATCCGCAGGCTCGGCTAAAAATCTCAAGGTTAACGCTCTGTCTTTTCCTGCCATCGCTTATTGCTCCCAAGGGCTATGCGTATCGTATTGACGGGGTAATTTTGGCATAAAAAAAGCACCTAAGGTGCTTTTTTTATGCATATCACGGGTTTATTCTCAAGCCAGTGTCACTGTAAGCCAGTGTCACTTTCTGATTAATCTTCCCAGCGTTTAAACAGCAAAGAGCCGTTAGTGCCGCCAAAACCAAATGAGTTACATAATGCATAATCGAAACTGTGAGCACGTGAAGTATGGGCAACAAAATCCAGATCGCAGCCTTCATCTGGGTTGTCCAAATTGATGGTGGGCGGGACCTGTTGATCCCTCAATGCCAGCAAAGTGATAATCGCTTCAACGGCACCTGCTGCACCTAATAGGTGACCTGTCATCGATTTAGTCGAACTCACCAATAACTTATAGGCATGCGCTTCAAACACGGCTTTAACTGCCGCCGCTTCGGCCTTATCCCCAGCAGGCGTCGACGTGCCGTGTGCGTTGATATAGCCCACAAGCTCCTTAGCTATCTGACCATCATTAATGGCATTGACCATAGCGGCAGCCGCCCCAGCACCATCTGCTGGCGGTGATGTCATATGGAACGCATCACCACTCATGCCAAAACCAATCAGCTCGCCGTAAATTTTAGCGCCGCGGGCCTTAGCGTGTTCATATTCTTCCATGACCATGACACCCGCGCCATCACCGATGACAAAACCGTCTCTGTCTTTATCCCATGGACGACTTGCTGCCTGTGGGTTCTCATTGCGAGTGGATAACGCCTTAGCGGCGTTAAACCCTGCGACACCCAAAGGACTGGTGACATCTTCTGCGCCGCCAGCAAGCATCACATCCGCATCACCGTAAGCAATGGTGCGGGCTGCAAAACCGATATTATGCACGCCTGTGGTACAAGCTGTGGTCACTGCAAAATTGGGGCCTGTCATGCCGTACATGATAGATAAATGACCGGCTATCATATTAATAATGGTACTAGGGACAAAAAATGGTGACACCTTGCGCGGGCCGCCATTAAGTAGCGCCGAATGGCCTTGCTCAATCAGCCACATGCCGCCCATACCAGCCCCGATAGCTGTGCCTACGCGGGCAGGATTTTCTTGGGTCATATCTAAGCCTGAATCTTTCAAGGCTTGGATGCCAGCAGCCATACCGTATTGGATAAATAAATCCATCTTACGGGCATCTTTCTTCGTCAGGTACTGTTCGACATCAAAATCTTTAACCGAACCGCTAAAACGAGTGCCAAATTCAGTAGCATCAAACTTGGTGATGGGGGCGATACCGCTCTGCCCTGCCAATAAGGCCTTCCAAGAAGACTCCACATCATTACCAACCGGGGTCACTAAGCCTAAGCCTGTGATCACAACGCGACGTTTAGTCATAGTATTCACCTTCATTGTTATGCTTAACAAAACGAGTTTATATTTGACCGTTTATTCCGAGTGAGTCTGAAATAAGGCATAGAGGTTCAGGCTGGGAATTGAGACAGGATAAACGGTGTGTGAGGGTTTGCTAAAGCGGCTGTGGCTATTTGGCTTAAGCGCAATAGCAGAAACAAAAACAGGCGGCATAAATGCCGCCTGTTTTTGTAATATCTAGATTACTGATTCTTAGAAACGTAATCGATCGCTGCTTGAACAGTAGTGATCTTTTCCGCTTCTTCATCAGGGATCTCGGTATCAAACTCTTCTTCTAGAGCCATTACCAATTCAACTGTGTCTAGAGAATCTGCGCCTAAATCGTCAACGAAAGATGCCGCTGATTTAACGTCTTCTTCTTTAACGCCTAGTTGTTCAATGATGATTTTCTTTACACGTTCTTCGATGTTGCTCATTAGTTTCTTTCCTATTCAAATTACGCACTTGCGTAAGATTGCGAGTAGTTTATTCGATCCAGCTGACAATGCAAGCTTAGTTTTTGTGGTCTAACCACGACAATAAGCAATGAATAGAACTGGATCGAGACTCAATTAAAGGTAGTTAATCTACCATCGCTCTTAAACCATGTACATGCCGCCATTCACATGTAATGTCTCACCTGTGATATAAGCAGCTGAATCCGAGGCCAAAAACAATACTGCGTTGGCAATTTCTTGCGCTTGCCCTAAACGTTCCATCGGAACTTGCGACATGATAGCTTGTTGCTGCTCAGGAGTCAGCTCATCTGTCATATCTGTCTGAATAAAACCTGGTGCAACTGCATTAACCGTTATTTGACGTGATGCAACCTCTCTTGCAAGAGATTTAGTAAATCCAATTAATCCAGCCTTAGCCGCCGAGTAATTAACTTGGCCAGCGTTGCCCATGGTGCCCACGACAGAACCGATACTGATGATCCGGCCAAAACGCTTTTTCATCATGGTTCGCATCACAGGCTTAGACAGCTTGAAAAGCGACGTCAGGTTAGTGTCGATAATATCCTGCCACTCTTCATCTTTCATTCGCATCAATAAATTGTCACGAGTGATACCCGCATTATTCACGAGAATATCAACATCGCCAGCTTTTTCTTTAATTTGGGCAAATAAATCTGTAACTGATTGAGTATCTGTGACATTAAGCACTAAGCCAAAGCCTTTTGCACCTAAATAATCTTGAATTGCTGCCGCGCCTTTGTCGCTGGTTGCAGTGCCGATAACCACAGCACCTGCATCAACTAAGGTTTCAGCGATCGCGCGGCCAATACCACGGCTAGCGCCTGTCACTAGGGCAACTTTGCCCTCTAAATTAATGCTAAAGCTCATTGGAACTCCTTATTCAGTTAATGCCGCAAATGAAGCCGCATCATTGACCGCTTGAGCGGAAACAGATTTATTAATTCTTTTTGTTAAGCCTGTCAGTACTTTACCTGGGCCGCATTCAACTAATTGATCAATGCCTTGAGATGCCATCAATTCAACAGTCTCACTCCAACGCACTGGACAATAAAGCTGACGCACTAGGGCATCTTTTATATCGTCGCCTTGGGTAGGCATGGCGACATCCACATTATTGATAACCTTGATAGCTGGCTCATTAAAGGTGATGCTCTGAAGTGCTTCGGCTAATTTGTCTGCTGCAGGTTTCATTAAGGCGCAGTGCGATGGCACGCTTACAGGTAATGCCACAGTCATTTTAGCGCCAGCAGCCTTACATGCAGCAGCGGCGCGCTCAACGGCATCTTTTTCGCCAGCTATCACCACTTGACCTGGACTATTAAAATTCACTGGACTCACAACAGCGCCTTGCGCCGCATCGATACAGGCTTTAGCAATGGCCTCGTCTTCTAACCCTATGATGGCATACATGGCGCCAGTACCCGCTGGAACAGCTTGCTGCATCAGTTGGCCGCGAAGCTCTACTAACTTAACCGCGTCTTTAAAATCAATAACCCCTGCACAGACTAACGCAGAGTATTCACCTAAACTGTGGCCCGCAAGCACTGAGGGCTGTGGCTTACCTGTGGCGATAAAGGCACGCCAAATGGCGACGCTGGCAGCCAAGAGTGCAGGCTGAGTCTTATCTGTTTCATTTAATGTCTCAGCCGGACCCGCTTGGATAAGCGCCCATAGATCATAACCTAAGGCTTCACTGGCTTCAGTAAATGTACTAGTGACTATTGGCTGTACTTGAGCCAAATCCGCTAACATTCCTACGACCTGAGACCCCTGGCCCGGAAACACAAACGCAAAATTTTCCATTTTGTTACCTTTAATTACTCAGTGTTTATTTAATCGATGTTTTACTCGCTATTCCCCTAGGCCACAACCTAATGAACACAGTTAACGACTAAAACTTACTTAACAAAATACCTAACAAATTCAATTAGAAACGCACTAATAACTAGAAACGTACTAAGGCACTGCCCCAGGCAAATCCAGCTCCAAAGGCTTCTAGTAACAATAATTGACCACGTTGAATTCGGCCATCACGCACGGCTTCGTCCAAAGCGATAGGCACTGAGGCCGCTGAAGTATTGCCGTGTTTTGCCAAGGTTAATACCACTTTATCTAAACTCATGTTGAGCTTTTTCGCTGTGGCATTAATGATCCTGAAATTCGCTTGATGAGGCACTAACCAATCAATGTCTGATTTATCGACATTATTGAGTCGCAAGGTTTCAGTCACTACATGGGATAATTGAGTAACGGCGACTTTAAAAACGTCATTGCCTTTCATGGTCATAAAGCCCATGGCAGCTGTTGACTCCCCTAAACGAGGCGGGAAAGCGCATTTTAATAGATCGGCCTGGCGGCCATCGGCATAGATGTGAGTCGCTATAATGCCAGGTTCAGTGCTGGCGCCAATCACAGCGGCGCCAGCGCCATCGCCAAATAAAATAATCGTGCTTCTGTCTTCTGGGGCACACAGGCGTGATAATACGTCTGCACCTATCACTAACACTTTTTTAGCTGCACCCGTTTTTACGAATTGATCAGCAACAGATAACGCATAAACGAAGCCTGAGCAAGCGGCGGCTATATCAAATGCTGGGATAGTGTTCACCCCGAGCAGCGCTTGAATTTCACAGGCCGCGGCAGGAAAAGCATTAGTCGCACTTGTGGTGCCACAGACAATCATATCCAGTTCACTGGCTTCGATACCTGCCATCTCTAAGGCTTTTAATGCAGCCTGATAACCCATGGTTGAAACCGACTCGTCAGCGGCCGCGATACGGCGCTCAGAGATACCCGTTCGTTCAACAATCCATTGGTCATTGGTATCAACCATTTTTTCTAGATCAAGATTGCTACGCACTTGCACAGGAAGATAACTGCCTGTTCCGAGAATTTTTGTATGCATATTTGGGATCAGCTATTGATGTCTAAAAGAATCGACTCCAAACGATCTTTAATCATTTCAGGAAGACGACGTTTGGCTTCTGTCACGGCAAGATTAACAGCTTGTAAGTAAGCGGCTTCATCGGCATTGCCGTGACTCTTCACCACGATTCCGCGCAATCCTATCAGACTTGCACCATTATAGTGGTCGGGGTTCATCTTGCTGAGTACTGCATGTATACGGGGAGCGATGAGTTTGGAGAGAAAACGAACAAATAATCCTTGATTTAGTCCACGTTTTAATTCGCTGACCAATAATTTTGCGATGCCTTCCGAGGTTTTCAGGGTGATATTGCCCACAAAGCCGTCACAGACGATGACATCGACATTGCCTGTGTAGATCTCATCACCTTCCACAAAGCCGGTGTAATTAACTTGTTCTGTATGATGCAAAAGTTGAGCTGCCTGCTGAACTTGATCGTTACCTTTGACTTCCTCCACCCCAACATTCAGCAACGCAACTTTAGGGCGCGAGGTCTTATGTACAACCTCATATAGCACAGAGCCCATCACGGCAAACTGGAATAACGCCTCAGAATCACAGGAAACATTGGCGCCTAAATCGAGTAAGTATACGGGTCTACCTGTCATAGATGGCAAACTACTGACTAACGCAGGCCTGTCGACGCCAGGCAAGGTTTTTAATAAGACTTTAGCCATGGCCATCAAGGCACCTGTGTTACCCGCACTGACGCAAGCTTGTGCTTTACCGTCGCGGACTAACTCTAAGGCAAGACGCATTGAGCTGTTTTTCTTGGTGCGCAGGGCTAAAACAGGCCTGTCACACATGTTAACAACTTCAGTGGTATGAATAATTTGAATGCGGGATAGAAAAATGCCAGCGCTATGCTGTAGATGTCGTTCAATTTCGGTCTTGTCGCCGACCAAAATGATTTTTAGCTGAGAGTGAAATTTCAGTGCCTGCAGGGCTGCAGGCACAGTGACGTGGGGGCCGTGATCGCCCCCCATTGCATCTAACGCAAGCGTCAGATCCGTCGTCATCGGTTAATCAACAATTACTTGTTGATAACCTTTTTGCCGCGGTAGAAACCATCTGCAGTCACGTTGTGACGTAGATGTAATTCACCGCTAGTTGCGTCTACAGATAATTGAGCTGTGCTCAATGCATCGTGTGAACGGCGCATGCCGCGCTTTGAACGTGATTTTTTATTCTGTTGTACAGCCATTGGACCTGTCTCCTAGATTACTTGCTCTTCAGTTTTTCTAACACTGCAAACGGATTTGGACGCTCCTCATGAGCGGGGTCGATCGCGCCTACAGCTATGTCTTTCGCTCCCAAATGGCATTCAGAATCTTCATGCATTGGGATAATAGGCATAGCGACTATCAATTCATCTTCAATCAATTGATGCAGACGTACTTCACCAATCTCATTACACTCAATTGGATCATACGCATCCGGGAGCTCATCGATTTTCGCCTGGTCCTTACAAGGACTCAAACAAAACTCGACCGTAACCTCAGTGGTATATAGTGTCATGCAACGTTGACATATCAGAGTGAGCTCCGTCACAGCCTTCCCGCGAAGGTAGACTATCCCCTGTAAATCGACATCACATTCCAACGACACTGTCACATCGGAACAGTCGCCGGCACATAATTCATTCAATCTTTTTACATTTTTGCTTGGCACTATGCCGTTAAAGCGCAGATGACTGCTAGCTGAACGTATAGGATCGATTGAAACCGGTATCTTTACTGTTTGCATAAGGCGCGCATATTATAGTTTGAAAAGGTTAGAGTCAAAGAAAATTTAGCTTAAGACATTGCAAATTACAGATTAATGTCGAGCTGGCTCTTCTTTAAACACCAACATTTAATTGACCGAAGTGAAATTTTACCCAAGCATGCCCATGAGCACAAGCCAATAGCGCTTAAAAATACTGCTTTTGAACCAAAGAAGTGGGTAAAATACTGGCGTCGCTCAACAAACATAAGATTAAAAAATGAAAACTACGCTGATCCTCGCTTCCACTTCTCCCTACAGGCAGCAATTATTACAAAAACTGACGCCAAATTTTACTTGTGTAAGCCCTGAAGTGGATGAAACGCCACTGGCAGATGAAACCGCGCAAGCATTAGTGGTGAGGCTTGCTCAAGCGAAAGCCATAGCCGGTGCTGAACGTTATTTAGCAGAACTTGGGCTCAGTAACCTTCACACAGCCGCAGAAGCCTTAGTGATTGGCTCAGATCAAGTGGCGGTTATTGACGGGGCTATTATCGGCAAACCCTTAACTCAGGCCAATGCTATCAACCAGCTTCAGCAAGCTTCGGGAAAAGCCATCACCTTTTATACTGGCCTTGCTGTTTATAATAGCCACAGCCATAAAATGACTTGTGAAATAGTACCTTTCACTGTGCATTTTAGAACCCTGAGCCTAGCTCAAATAACGTATTACGTGGAAACAGAGCTGCCCCTGTACTGCGCAGGCAGTTTTAAGAGTGAAGGGTTAGGCATTGCCTTATTTGAGCGCTTAGAAGGCGACGATCCCAATACCTTAATAGGCCTGCCTCTAATAGCACTGATCGATATGTTAGCCGAGCACGGTGAGACAGTGCTCAGTTAACAGTGCTCAGTTAAATGATAAAGGTTAGAGCAAGTACACAATAACAAGCAGATAAGATGGTAAGGAATAGCTAACAGTCGAAGGCACTGTTTGAGTAGAAGGGTGTTTTATTAGCACGACCTATAAATGCGCCAATATTTGGCTGGCGCAGTGCACTACCGCTTTGGGAGACTGGCTAAGCAATTTTCCCTCTTTATGGGCACCATAACTCACGCCAATGCAATGCATGCCCGCATGATTGGCCATGGTTAAATCTAGTACTGAATCACCAATCATCACAGCCCTCTGGGCAGGGATATCGAACTCAGCCAGCAACGACTGCAACATTTGCGGATGGGGCTTACTCTTTGCCTCATCGGCGGTGCGACTTGCTGCAAAGTAGTGGCCTATGCCGGTAACGCCAAGCACGCGTTCAAGGCCACCCCGCCCCTTCCCTGTCGCAATAGCTAAAGTGACCCCAGCAGCTGTTAACTGCTTAAGTAAATCTTCTACGCCATAAAATAATGGACTGGGCACAGCTTCAAGGGCTAAATAATGCTTTTTATAACTCGTTAAAATGTCATCAAACAAGCTTTGATGACCTGCAAACAAGATAGGCAATACCTGCTGCATGGATAAACCGATAATATCCCGCACCGCCTCTTCTGTGGGAATGGGGATATTCAACTCTTGAGCCACAGACTGCAAACTAGTAACGATTTTGGCCACTGAGTCCATCAAGGTGCCATCCCAGTCGAAAATCACTAAATCGTATTGCCTGCTATTCATGCTAAACCCTTTTAAGCTTTTCTAGGGTTTGGCTTAGATTCTCATCTAACGGCGCCTGCACTTGCATGACTTCATCATTCTCTGGGTGAATAAATTTAAGCTCGGCGGCGTGAAGAAATAAGCGGTTTAAGCCGTGAACACGCATACTGTCATCAAAGGATTGCTCGCTGTACTTATCATCACAAGCAATGGCATGACCTGCAAACTGGCAATGAACACGAATTTGATGGGTACGGCCAGTCACAGGGCTCGCTTTCACTAAGGTGCAGCCATCATAACGCTGCATAATGCGAAAACGCGTTTCGGAGGCTTTACCTTCGGCGTTCACTCGCACAATACGCTCACCTGAGGCTAAGGTGATTTTAAGTAACGGTGCCTTGATGGATTTATCTTTTGCCTGCCATTCGCCGCGTACTAAAGCCAAATAGTCTTTTTGCATGGTTTTATTGCGCAACTGATCGTGTAAATGTTTCAGGGCACTGCGTTTCTTAGCCACCAATAACACCCCGGAAGTGTCTTTATCCAGACGATGCACTAATTCTAAGAATTTCTGTTGTGGCCGCAGTGAGCGCAAACCTTCGATAACGCCAAAGTCTATGCCACTGCCACCATGGACTGCGATACCTGCAGGCTTATTTAGCACGATTAAATGCTTATCCTCGTGGATAATGCGGGTTTCAAGCACAGACACTCGGGATAAGTTCGCCGAGGGCGCCGTGCGATAATCTTTTTCAGCCATTCTGACGGGCGGAATTCGCACAACATCACCGATCTGTAACTTATATTCCGGCTTGATGCGCTTTTTATTCACTCGCACTTCGCCCTTACGCACGATACGATAAATCATGCTTTTAGGAACGCCTTTAAGGGCTGTGATTAAATAGTTATCGATGCGTTGCTCGAAGTGATCTTCATCAATTGTGACCAATTGAACTTGTGTGGGAGTTTCAGTATTCATAAGGCGCCATATAGTGATTACCGCGCTATTGTACAACAAGTTAACTGGCTGTGGGTACAATAAGAATGTCGGCTTTTGATTGCTCAATAAGATTAATGTTGCTATATTTCCCCAGTGAATGAGGATAAGCAGTGCATAAAGTGTTCATAAGCACTCATTCAACGGGAGACCAATCCACAACATCCCGTGATGATTAAGGTCGCAAATCATTGATTTGCAAATTGTATATAGATAAAAAACGACAAAAACGTTTCGACAATTAAACCTAAACCCTCACTTAACACCCAAGATGCTTTTGGCCGTCTCCACCCCCAAATTCGAACGATATTTTAGCTTGTTATCAAACAAACCGACTCGACTTGGGCATTAACGGATGTAAATGACATAATTTATGGGGTTGGTTGATGTTTTACAACGAATTCCTTGTTTTTGTAATCATTAGAAAATAAGCCATAAATAGGATGCGACACGCAGCGATGCGTCTTACAGTGATGCGCACCTAAATTGCCTGAATACTCGCCGTGAGGCGATGTGCGTGAAAATTCAGGCCCGTTATGCAACGACTCGCGATGTTTGATGACCTTATTTAGAAGAATGATGTCATCATGAAACGTATGTTAATCAATGCAACTCAATCTGAAGAGTTGCGCGTAGCCCTAGTTGATGGGCAACAACTGTATGATTTGGATATTGAAAGCCCAGGTCACGAACAGAAAAAATCAAACATCTACAAAGGTAAAATTACCCGTGTAGAACCCTCTCTAGAAGCGGCTTTTGTGGACTATGGCGCTGACCGTCACGGTTTCTTGCCCCTCAAAGAAATTGCCCGCGAATATTTCCCAAAAGGTTATTCATTCCAAGGTCGTCCTAACATCAAAGAAGTGGTGCAGGAAGGTCAACAAGTTATCGTTCAAATCGATAAAGAAGAGCGCGGTAATAAAGGTGCGGCACTTACCACCTTTATCAGTTTAGCGGGTTCTTATTTGGTATTAATGCCTAACAACCCTCGTGCTGGCGGCATATCTCGTCGTATCGAAGGTGATGAGCGTACCGAGCTTAAAGAAGCCATGGCTGATCTTGAAGTGCCAAACGGCATGGGCCTTATCGTGCGCACCGCCGGCGTTGGCAAAGAAGCCAATGAGCTTAAGTGGGACTTAAAAGTACTTCAACATCATTGGGATGCTATTCAAGAAGCATCCCAATCACAGAATGCTCCTTTCCTTATTCATCAAGAAAGTAACGTCATAGTTCGCGCTATTCGCGACTACTTACGCCGTGATGTGGGCGAAATCCTTATCGATCATCCCCGTATTTTTGAAGAAGCAAAACAACACATAGGTTTAGTGCGTCCTGATTTCGTTGAGCGCGTAAAGCTTTATGAATCAGAAGTGCCACTATTTACTCACTTCCAAATCGAATCTCAGATTGAATCTGCATTCCAACGTGAAGTGCGCCTGCCATCGGGCGGCTCAATCGTCATTGACCCAACTGAAGCCTTGACCTCTATCGATATCAACTCGGCCCGCGCCACTAAAGGCGGCGATATCGAAGAAACAGCACTTAACACCAACCTAGAAGCTGCCGATGAAATTGCCCGTCAATTACGTCTACGCGACTTAGGTGGCCTAGTGGTTATCGATTTTATCGATATGACCCCAGTTAGACACCAGCGTGAAGTTGAAAACCGCATGCGTGATGCTGTGCATCATGATCGTGCTCGCGTGCAACTTGGCCGCATTTCACGTTTTGGCTTAATGGAAATGTCGCGTCAGCGTCTGCGCCCTTCTCTTGAGGAATCGGCAGCACACATTTGTCCACGCTGTCATGGTCAAGGTACGGTTCGTAGTACTGAGTCTCTGGCATTATCGATTTTACGTTTGATGGAAGAAGAAGCCATCAAAGAAAACACGTCTCAGATAGAAGCCATAGTGCCTGTTGATGTGGCCGCCTTCTTATTAAATGAGAAGCGCAAAGCTATTCGCATCACAGAAGAGCGTCACGGTGTTGAAGTGTACATCATCCCTGATGAACACATGAAAACGCCAGATTACCGCGTTGTGCGTCACAGAACTGATGACGAAATGACAGAATCTAGCTATAAGCGTGTTGAAGCCCCGCTATCCAAGCTTTATGAACCACGTAAACTTGAACGCGCAGCTGCGCCGCAACCTGCACTTAAAGGGTTTGCTGCACCGCAAAAAGCCCCTGATGCCCCTGTAAAAGCAACCCCAGTAGTTCAAAGCACTCAACCGGGTTTAGTTACCCGCATCATAGCCGGCATTAGCGCCCTGTTTAGCTCACCAAGCAAGAGCGCGGAGCCCAAAGCTGAAACTAAAAGCACCGCAAGCGAAAGCCGTCCTGCCAATAACACTCGTCCTCGCCGCAGTGATGGTCGCAGTGATAGCCGCAACGACAACCGTCGCAGCCGCAATGATAGCGACAGCCGCAACCGTAACGATGCTGATAAGAACAAAGACACTCGTGGCCGCAATAAGAAGACTGATAAAGAACGTAACGTTCGTGATGCAGACGACAAGCGCCCAGCAAGAACTGATAATCGTAACGATAGCCGCACTGACAAGGCACTTAAGCAAGAGCAGCCTGTTCAAGAAGCCGTTGAAAGCGTTGAAGTTAAAACTGAGAAAACCCCTAAGCAAGAAGCAGCCCGTGAGCGTCGTCAACGCCGCAATATGCGTCGCAAGGTGCGTATTGAAAACGAGCAAGTGACTCAAGATGCTGATCTAACATCGACTGACACTGCAGAAGCTGTCAAAACCGATGCAGCGCTTAACACTCCAGCTGCACAAGTAGAGCCGACGCCTACGCAAGATACAGACAAGGGTTCACACCTTGACCAGTCTGCCAGCGCCAAGAAAAGCGATGATTCAGAAAGCAGAAACTCACGTACTCGCCGTCAACCTCGTAAAGAGAAAGCCGAGCAAGTCACCAGTGAGTCAAGTGATGAAGCTTCAGCTCCTTCGGTAGCGACTGCTGAAATCCCAGCGAGCGATGCTGGAACGGTTGAACCTAAGCAAGCTGTAGATGTCAATGCTGAGCAAGATGATGACGCTAAAGAAGGCCGTGATGGTCAACGCCGTAGCCGTCGTAGCCCACGTCATCTTCGCGCAGCAGGCCAACGCCGTCGCCGTGATGAAGATGATACCAGCCAAGGCGCGGTATTCTCATCGGTTGATGAGCTTGAAAAGCAGCTCAATGACGAACAAAATGCCATTGCTGCCCAAAAGCTCAATGGTGAAGCCCAGCAAGCTGCACCAAGCGCTGTTGAGCAGGCTGAAGTAAGCAATGCAGCAAACAACATCGAGATCAATGACAAAGCAGAAGCTGCCACTGAAACAGTGACTGAGACAGCGAACGCTGAAGTAAAGACTCAGGATGTCGACACTGTAGCAAGCCCAGTAGCAGAAGAGAAAGTTG
Organism: Shewanella denitrificans OS217; assembly: GCF_000013765.1. Taxonomy (NCBI): domain Bacteria; kingdom Pseudomonadati; phylum Pseudomonadota; class Gammaproteobacteria; order Alteromonadales; family Shewanellaceae; genus Shewanella; species Shewanella denitrificans. Next base: position 2,728,136 of record NC_007954.1, read on the forward strand.
AAGCTAAAGTTGAAGCAACGACGCCAGCTGAAACTCAGGCTAATACAGATGCGTCTATTGAAGTCGCCACTGAAGTTAAGGCTGAAGTTAAGGCTGAAGTAACTGCGACCGCAGAACCAGCAGTTGTCACTGAAACCAATAACACTGATGAAGCTATTAAAGCGACGAAAGAGGCCTCTAATGCCTCGGCACCTATGGCTAAGCCTGCGATTCCTGCGCGTAAAGCCGTGGCGCAAGTTGCTCCAGCTCTGGCACCTTCAAGCACAGAAGCAAGTACGGTAAGCAGTGCCGCTGCTAAGCCTACTGGCGGCAGCCGCTTCGGTACTATGGTCAGTTCAGATATGACTAAACCTGTTGTTCATGAAAGATCACAGCAGGATACGCCAAAGGGCCGTGAATACGACAATACAGCTACCGAAGACGCAACACCTAAGAGTAAATTAGGTAATAGTGCATCATCGGGTATGCACAGACCGTAACTTGCAGTTGGCATCAAAGAGCCATGCTAACTAGCGTGGCTTTTTTATTTATTGCAGTAGCGAAAGATTATCAAAAAGCACTTGTTTGTCAGCTAGACTAGATTGAGCATTCAATCGGTTCACTGCGACATTCCATTAACGCATGGAAAACATGCCCAAGTAAAAATACAGAGGTTCAATGTTCGATCTTCTCCGTCATAAAACCAGTAGCCATAAGGCTGATATTTTATCAGGCCTGACTGTGGCACTGGCCCTTATTCCAGAAGCCGTAGCTTTTGCGTTCGTGGCTCACGTGGAGCCCATGGTCGGCCTGTACGCCGCCTTTATTATGGGATTAATCACCGCCGTTATTGGTGGACGTCCTGGGATGATTTCTGGCGCTACCGGCGCTATGGCCGTGGTCATGGTGTCTTTAGTGGTGGAACACGGAGTGCAATATTTATTCGCTGCCGTGGTCTTAGCCGGGATAATCCAAATAAGCGCCGGCGTGTTTAAGCTAGGTAAGTTTATTCGCATCGTGCCCTACCCAGTCATGATAGGCTTTGTGAATGGCCTCGCGATTGTGATTTTCTTAGCCCAACTTGGCCAGTTTAAAGTCAAAGACGCGGCCGGCAACATGGTATGGATGGCTCAGGAGCCATTAATGCTAATGTTAGGCTTAGTGGCGCTTACCATGGCGATTATTCACTTTCTGCCTAAGTTAACCACCGCCATACCCTCATCGTTAGTGGCTATTTTAACTGTCACCGCCATAGTGGTTGGCATGGATTTAGATACCCGCAATGTACTTGATTTCCTAAAAACAATGAGCGGAAATGACAGTGCGACCATTGCAGGCAACTTGCCATCCTTTGCCATCCCAAGCGTGCCGTTTAATTTTGAAACCTTCTATATTATCTTGCCTTATGCTTGTATTTTAGCGGCAGTCGGCTTAATCGAATCGCTTCTGACGTTAACGGTTATCGATGAGATGACCAATAGCCGTGGCCGTGGTAACAAAGAATGTGTTGGACAAGGCGTAGGTAACATCACCAGCGGTTTCTTCGGAGCCATGGGCGGCTGTGCCATGATTGGTCAGTCGATGATCAACATTAACTCAGGTGGCCGCGGCCGTTTATCTGGGATAACGGCTGCCATAGCCTTACTGGCGTTCATCTTATTCGGCTCAGCCTTTATTGAAATCATTCCTCTGGCCGCATTGGTGGGCGTGATGTTCATCGTGGTGCTGGGTACGTTTGAATGGGCAAGCTTTAATGTGATGAACAAGGTGCCTAAGCACGACGCGTTTGTCATCATACTTGTGACCACAGTGACTGTGTTTACCGACTTAGCCTTTGCGGTATTTGTTGGCGTCATCGTTTCAGCGCTGGTGTTTGCATGGGAACACGCGAAACACATCAATGTTGAGAAAAGTATCGATGCTAATGGCTGGAAAGTGTATCGCTTAAATGGGCCACTGTTCTTTGGCTCAGTGGCAAACTTCCTAGACTTGTTTGATGCCGCAGACGATCCACAAGATATTATCGTTGATTTTCAAAATTCTCGAGTTGCCGATCACTCAGCACTCGATGCCATAGACACGCTAGCGGAGCGTTATGTGGCCGCAGGCAAGCGTCTGCACTTACGTCACTTAAGTCAAGATTGTAAAGCCTTGCTACACAAGGCCCGCGACTTAGTGGAAGTAAACCAAATTGAAGATCCTCACTACAAAGTGGCCGATGATAAACTAGATTCATAAGGCTTTAGCTTATTAACTTCAGGGCGACTTATCTTAAGTCGCCCTTTTTTATGCTCTGCTTTGTCCGCTTCTGAACGATACAGAAAACAGTCACTAGTCGTACTCAGCCATTAGCCTTTGAGTTTATCGGCAAATTGCTGCTTGAATTTGTCGAGTTTAGGTTTCACCACCATTTGGCAATAGGGCTGCTCGCCATGTTTAGCAAAATAGTCATCATGGTAGTGCTCTGCCGGATAAAAATGCTCAAATGCAACCACTTGGGTCACTATGGGTTTAGGCCAAACTTGGGTTTGAGTTAATTGACTAATCATCTGATTGGCGGCGTCAACCTGAGCGCTGTTGTGGCAAAAAATTACCGAGCGATATTGAGGGCCTTTATCGTTACCCTGTTGATTAAGTGTGGTGGGATCGTGACTGGCAAACAGCACTTCAAGCAGGCTTTCAAAATCAATCAAGGCTGGAGAGTATGTTATCTGCACCACTTCAGCATGACTCGTCGTCCCTTGGCACACAGCATCATAATTTGCATCATGAGCATCACCGCCGCTGTAACCAGATTTGACCTCGACAACCCCCTTAAGGGCGGCAAATATTGCCTCGACACACCAAAAGCATCCGGCACCAAAGGTCGCGAGCTCAGTATTTGATACGGCATTTGTGTCGTCAATTGGCTGAAACACCATGGAGACAGAATTAACGCAGTGACGAATATTATTCGCCGTTAACTGCTCTCCTTCAAACACATGGCCAAGATGTCCATCACACTGGGCACAGGTGATTTCAACCCGGCGACCATCGGCATCCACATGGCGGTTAACGGCGCCTGGCAATTCATCATCAAAGGCGGGCCAACCGCAATGGGCATTAAATTTATGTTCACTCTTGTATAAGGGAGCAAGGCATTTTTTGCATAAATACACGCCTTTAGCATTGTGATTAACATATTCACCACTAAACGGCCGCTCAGTGCCTTTTTGCTCTATCACGTATTGTTCAAACTCTGTCAGTTTTTGCATGGGTTTTGCTCCAGTTACTTGGGCGAGACTTTAATAAATCATTAACGATTAACAATGTAAACGGCCTTTTTTCTACCATAAGTGTCAACAACACGTTGTTAATTAATGTCAGCTTAAAAATATTGACCGTTAATCGTCTCAAAAAATTGCCCCTAACCTACTGCGAGGTTAAAATCATCTCGGGTTAAAAATAAAATAAGTAGAATATAATGAAATTAGAAACAATTGATTATTTAGCGCCAGACAGTGCCGAGCGCTTTGTGGCCTCTTTACGTGAGACAGGTTTTGGGGTGTTATCAAACCACCCAATTAAAAAAGAGTTGGTTGAAGCCATTTATCAAGAATGGTATGAATTCTTCCAATCTGATGAAAAAAATGAGTTTTTATTTAAACCAGAAACTCAAGATGGCTTCTTTCCTGCCTCTATTTCTGAAACAGCCAAAGGTAATACGGTTAAAGATATCAAAGAATATTACCATATTTACCCTAACGGCCGAGTTCCAGCTTCATTAAAGGCCAACATTAATGAATATTATGCACAAGCCAATGCGTTTGCCGCGGAATTATTAGGTTGGATTGAGAAGTTTTCCCCTAGCGATGTGGCGAAAAAATTCTCCATCCCCTTGCCAGAGATGATCAAAGACAGTGAAAAAACCTTGCTCAGGGTCTTGCATTATCCACCGATGAAAGGCAATGAGGAAATGGGTGCCATTCGCGCAGCAGCCCATGAAGACATTAACCTTATCACTGTCTTGCCTGCGGCCAATGAACCTGGTCTTCAAGTGAAAGCGAAAGACGGTACTTGGTTAGATGTGCCCAGTGATTTTGGCAGCATTATCATCAATATCGGTGACATGTTGCAAGAAGCGTCTGCGGGTTATTTCCCGTCAACATCCCACAGGGTGATCAACCCTGAAGGCACGGACAAAACCAAATCACGGATTTCTTTACCATTGTTTTTACACCCTAATCCAGAAGTTGTCTTGTCTGACCGCTATACAGCAGACAGCTACTTGATGGAAAGATTACGTGAACTTGGTGTCATCTAAGTAATATCAGCAATCTTTTTTATTGATTAAAAAGCGCCTTAGGGCGCTTTTTTTATGGCAAAACGCCATAACAATTCATCCAATAACAAGGTAGAATAGCGCTTTTGTTATATTTCGCGGTAAACAGCGCGGTAAAAAGGCACAAATCATGGCAATTCAGTGGTACCCAGGGCACATGCATAAGGCTCGCAAAGAAATCGAAGAGGCCATGCCTCAAGTCGATTTAGTGATCGAGGTGCTTGATGCACGTATCCCATACAGCAGTGAAAATCCTATGATTGCACAGCTCAGGGGCGATAAACCTTGTATCAAGTTGCTTAATAAAGCCGATTTAGCGGATCCCGAAATCACAGCCCAATGGATTGAATACCTTGAGCAAGAGCAAGGGGTTAAAGCCTCTGCCATCACCACGCTGCAACCAGGCATGGTTAAGCGTATTCCCGATATTTGCCGTAAACTCGTGCCACACCGAGATATCACAGAAAAAGACATTCGCACCATGATAATGGGCATTCCTAACGTCGGTAAATCTACTATTATCAATACATTAGCTGGACGTGTTATCGCTAAAACTGGTAACGAGCCGGCGGTCACTAAAAACCAGCAACGCATTAATTTGCGTAATGGCATAGTCCTTTCCGATACCCCAGGTATTTTGTGGCCCAAAGTGGATAACGAAGCTAGCAGTTACCGTTTAGCCGTCACTGGCGCCATCAAAGACACCGCCATGGAATATGAAGACGTGGCACTGTTCGCTGCGGCTTACTTCCTAAAAGCCTATCCAGACGCTATTTGTGAGCGTTATAAACTTAAAGAGTTACCTAAGGATGATATGGCTCTGCTTGAAGCCATAGGTCGTTCACGAGGTGCACTCAGACCCGGTGGGCGTATTGATTACCACAAGGTGTCTGAATTACTGCTGCATGAGTATCGCTCAGGTCAAATTGGGTTATTGACCTTGGAAACCCCTGCTATGGTGGAAATTGAAAAGGTTGAAGTGGCCCGAGTATTAGCCGAAAAAGAAGCCATCAAGCAACAAAAAATTGAGTTGGAGCGATTAAAACGCTCTGGAAAGCGTCATAACGATTAAACTCAAGTTGCAGAAAAACTGAAATTGAGCTGAGCGGGTTTTCTCAGCCAACAATAGCCTAAGGTCATTATGCCTTGGGCTATTTGCTTTTTAGGCATTGTTATTCGATATTAGTCAGTTGTGCTTGTTGTCGCTGAATTTGTTGTGCTAACACATCTAAACTCGCTTCCAGCAAATCAAGCACCCGCTCAAAACCTTCTCCATCACCATAGTAAGGATCAGGCACTTCTTCGATACCAAGTTCTGCGAACGATAACATCAGCTGCAATTTATGCTGTAAGTATGCTGGGCACATTGCCTTAAGTTCAATTAAATTTGACCTGTCTGCCGCCAAAATCAGATCGAAGTGCTCAAAATCCTCAACGCTCACTTGCCGTGCCTGCATAGCGGTAAAGTCTAAACCGCGCTTCTCCCCTGCTTCCACACTACGCTTATCGGGTCCATGGCCTTGATGAAAGCCTATGGTGCCCGCAGAATCTATTACTGTGGCTAACTGATACTTAAGTATTTTCGCCCTAAAGATGGCTTCTGCTGTGGGGGAACGGCAAATATTACCCATGCAGACAAATAAAATTCGATTGATCATCACATTCCTTATCTCTCGTTGACTGGCACTGTACATGTATATTTGGATATGGCTATTGACATCACCATACTGAATACAGGCCCCAGCTTATGCTGACGTAGTGCTTATGACGGCAAAAATGATACACTCTAGCCACATAATAAAAACAGATATGACAAAATGAAACCAAAAAACAATCATGGAATTAAGCGTATTATTCGCGCCACAGGATTTTCTTTAAACGGCCTCACCTTAGCCTATCGCAATGAAGCCGCCTTTAGACAAGAATTAGTACTCATGGCTATTGCACTGCCCCTCGTACTTTGGCTCGATGTCACCTATGTTGAGCGCATATTACTGATCCTCGGGCTGTTTATCGTACTGATAGTTGAGCTGTTAAATTCTGCCATCGAAGCTGTGGTTGACAGGGTGGGTGAAGAAATCCATCCTTTGAGCGGTCAAGCTAAAGATATCGCCTCTGCCGCCGTCATGCTCAGCCTAATACTTTGCGCCACAATTTGGTGCCTCATCTTAGCGCCGCGATTGTTCAATTTTTTTTAGCTTGGCCTAGACACGAAGCTGAATACATTTACTCATTAATCACTTAATTCGACAGTAACCTGATAGCTTGCTCTATCTGCAGCAAGCGCTCACTTTTACCAAGATAGGCGGCATAAAGGGTACGTTTAATACTTTGCACCCCTTGAACTAAATTCAGTTTTTTGTCCGATAACGCTTGAATAATCAACGCATTTGGCAAAAATGCACTGCCGCCATTGTTAAGTAAAAAATCCAATGCAATTCGCGCTGAACTCGTATGCAGCACAGGTACAGGCAGTAGCGAAAACTCTTGGGCATGCATGATATTAAAGGCAGTGCCCCAATCAACTTTAATATAAGCCTGTTGCTGAGCCTCTTGTAATGAAGCATGCGGCTTATCTGACACTAAACTTAACTCAATTTGAGCTAACTGCACGATTTCCACCTCATCGAGTTTAGGTGGCTCAAAGGTAATGGCTATATCTAATGTGCGCTCAATTAATTGCCGGGTCATTATTGTGCTGGTTAAGATTTCAGCCCTTAAGGCCGCGCCCGGCAAGCCTAAATGCAAAGGCTGCAGATGTTGCTGCAGATAGGCATCCCAAATATTATGACCCGCAGCTAAAGTGAGCTGAGTAGTATGATTTTGACTTAAGGAAATATCTTGCTTAGCCCGCTCCCACGCCGTAAGCACAGCTTCGGCGTGTCCTAATAATCGCTCACCTGCAGGAGTCGGGTGAATGTTATTACGTAAACGCTCGAATAACTCAACCCCGAGTATTCCCTCTAACTGTTTAACTCTAAAGCTGACTGCGCTTCGAGTCAGATAAAGGTTTTCAGCAGCCTTGCCAAAATGCCGGGTTCGAGAAACTTCTAAAAAGGTTTTTAATAAATCCGTATCCATAAATTTTCTTTACCATCAAAGACAAAATATTTTGATTTTAAAATCGAGAATACTAGCCAATACTCCAGTTGCAAACCATTGTATTTTATATTCTAGAAGGTGCCGACCATGACTCAGCAATCATTTACCCCAACTCTAGGTAGTGAAGCAATCGCAGCGAATACTGGGATGAGCTTTGTGTCTACTAAACGCTTCTATGATGATGCTAATTTTCCGAAAGGTTTTAAACGCTGCGGAGACTTTACCAGCAAAGAAGCTGAATTACTTGAACTTCATGGCCATGCCATGAAAAATTTAGTCGAAGGTAAACAGCTTGCCTGCACCCCAGATGAAGACCAATTCATTCAAGCGGCACAGGGCAACATAACCCCAACGACTCAGTTTGAATTATTGTGGGCCAAATACGTCAAGCTAGCCAAGGGCAAGCCGTTTTACGCTGTAGTAGGCACGGTTCACGCTCCAAGTGCCAAAGCCGCTGTAGAAGTGGATATCGAATTTGATGACATCGACGATGATAGCGCCAGTGATGAAGAGCCTGAGGCAGACTAAACACCCGTAGCACCTTTGCCAATAACCGTTCACATTTGGCTGCAGCCGTCAAAGACTACAGTAGAGTGAAACTTTAAGGACGGCTAACATTTCCCCCTATCACATGAGCGCTATTGCGCTCATGTTTCGTTTCTACCTCACAGCGCCTAAGTATTCAGCTTAATGACATCAACAAGCCCTCAGCTAGTTGTTCAGTTCAAATTCGCCATCAATGCTGCACAAATTGCCATACTAATGCATTTTTTATGATTTAACTGAAATTTTTGTTTACAAAAAACCAACAAGTAATGCATAGTGTTTACCTTAAACTAGTCATTTAGTCTTACTTATGATGAGTAAACTTAGTGCTTTTTGGCTTAGCTAATTGAGGATAATGAAGAAAAACAACACTTTTGCAAAAAAATGTATGTATTACGCTATCCTTTAAACTGGTATTGCATCTGTCTATTTTGCTCTGCTTTGGTTTGTTTCAGTGTGGCTATGAATTTCTTTCTATTCGCGTCTTAGTGCTGCCCGTTGTCGTTTATCAAAAATAATAATAATGATCCGAGGAACACATGCTTAGAAAATGCTCGTTAGGATTACTCACCTTAGTTATAAGCGCTTCATTGGCTCAAGCAGAGGAATATAAGCTTAATTTAGGGCTTTTTTACGCCAACTCAGACTCCAACATTTTAGTCTCTGACACTAAGGGCGGTAATTTCCCCTTAAGTTTCGAAGATGACTTACTGCTCGATGAGAAACAGTTCTTACCTTACTTCGAGTTCACTTACGATTTTAATGAACGCCATCACCTGTATATCGATTGGAAACAACTGCACCGGACAGCACAAACCCCATCCCTAGAGAAAGCTTTTCAAATTCGCCTCGATGGGGTTGATTATGATGTGAAAGCAGGCGGTAAGCTGCAAACAACCTTAGATGTTGACATCATGCGCTTAGGTTACGGCTATGATATTTGGCAAGGAACCCATTACAGTATTGGCGCGACTTTGGGTTTGCATACCATGTTTGTGAAAACTGAATTTGAAGGAACCATAGGCATTTGTGTCCCTGATAACTCAAGTGCTGAGCTATGTGACAATGCGATTGCCAACCCACAGGTTATTGATGAAAACTTCACGGCGCCACTGCCCAATATCGGCGTTTATGCCAATTATGAATTTTATCCCAACTGGCAACTCATGTTCCATGCGCAATATTTCTCGATTAAATATAAAGACGTGAAAGGCTCACTTAAGGACATAAAAATTGGCGTAGAGGCCAAAATTTCCGATAACTGGTTCTTAAATCTAGCTTACAATTATTATCGCGTCGATGTGGATATTGCAGAAACAAGCACTCAGAACAACCAAAGCTTTAAAGTGTCAGATTACAGTATCGATTACAGCTTCACTGGCCCAGTTTTTTCAGTCGGTTATCGTTTCTAAAGTACTCATACATAGATTTAACACTCAGGTTTATTGTGCAGAAATAACTCAACCAAGTTAACACTCTTGCTATATTTAAGGATATTGCTCTTGTTTGGGTACCGTATTATTAAGCATTTTATTTCAAAAATGCTAACATCAACGACAGCTAACAATTGACAGTCCCGTTATCGGTGAGGAAAACATGTCAAACGATCTATTACAAACGGCCGCATTAAACCTGAAAAAAGCCGTCCCCTTGATGCTCAAGTATAAAATCCCTACCACCCCCACTAATTATGCCTTGTGGTATGCCTATGTAGGGGAACAAAACCCGGCCTTGAATCAAGAGCTTGATAACTTGATACAGCAGAATATTAGTTATTCTCCTGTCAGCAGCGAGTTATTATATCGCAAGCATGTGTCCGATCCTGTCGAACTTGATGTACGCACTATGCGTCAGAGCTTAGATGCCATGGTGTGTGATCTATCACAATCACTAAAAGACACCAATCAAGATACTGTGTCATTTCAGAGTCGCATCGAAAAAGATTTCAATAAACTAAACGAGTTAGAAAGCCAAGGCTTCTCCTTAGAGCAAGTGATTGGTGTGGTGCGAAGCATAGTCAAGGAGTCCACCAGTATTCGCTCTAGTGCTGTCAATTTTTCCCAGCAGTTACTTAAGGCACAATCTGAGATAGATACCTTAAAAGTAAAACTTGCAGAGACAGAAAAGGACATGTTGTTCGATGCGCTCACCAATGTGCTCAATCGCCGTGCATTTGATGAAGATATTCGCGCTATTGTCGCCCAAAAGACTGCTGGTAACTGCCTGGTATTGTTAGATATTGACCATTTTAAAGCCTTTAATGACAATTATGGTCATCAACTCGGTGACATGGTACTAAAAACCGTGGCTAAACGGGTGCAAGAAGGTTGTCGCGACGGGACTAAATTGTATCGCTTTGGCGGTGAAGAATTTGCCATCATCATACCTAAGAGCCAACTTAGGGTGGCTCGTCAGTTAGCCGATGGACTGCGCCGCGCCATCGAAAAACTGACCCTAAAAGACAGACGCAACGACACTAAGATAGACGCTATTACGGCCTCCTTTGGTGTCAGTGAATGGCAGCCAGGCCAAAGTGTAGCTGAGTTTATTGAAGCCACAGATAAGTTACTCTATCAAGCCAAACACCTTGGCCGTAATCGCGTAATGCCCATGTCTGGCTAATCTCAACCTTAAGTCCATACCCGCTAAATACGAAAATGTGGATAGGTAAACAGTGGCCTTAAGATAAGTTCTTTGAGGCCTCTTTGTTTATGGCGCATACGACATGACATGAACGAGAGAGTTTTTCAACTTAGTCTGCTTAAGTCTTCACTTACGCAATCTAGCTGTTAGTATCAATAAATTATACTTATACAAAGATGCCAAGATGAAAGAATTCCCCCCCAAACTAGCCACTCAGATTGTGAGTGCAGGCCGCGATAAAAAATTTACTCAGGGGGTGATTAATCCCCCTGTGGTCAGGGCATCCACTGTGGTGTTTGACACCTTAGATGAAATGCAGTTTGCCATCAAAAATAAAACCAATGGCACACTCTTCTATGGCAGACGCGGCACGAGTACTCATTTTGCGTTCCAGCAAGCCATCAGCGAGCTTGAAGGTGGTGTTGGTACTGCGCTATACCCTTCGGGTGCGGCGGCCATTAGCGCAGCATTACTGTCCTTTCTTAAGAGTGGCGACCACTTACTTATGGTTGATAGTGCCTATGAACCCACCCGTGCCTTGTGTGATAACCTGTTGGCTGGGTTCGGTATTTCAACCAGCTACTATGATCCCATGATAGGCGCCGGCATTAGCGAGCTTATTCAACCCAATACCAAGGTGATATTTTTAGAATCCCCAGGTTCTATCACTATGGAAGTTCAAGATGTTCCCAACATATGCCAAATAGCACAACAACATGGCATCATCACCCTACTTGATAACACTTGGGCCTCGCCCATCAATTGTCGCCCGTTTGATATGGGTGTGGATGTTTCTATCCAAGCGGCAACCAAATATATCGTGGGACATTCCGATGTGATGCTGGGCACGGCCACTGCCAATGAGAAACACTGGCCAAAATTAAGAGAGCAAAGTTACCTTATGGGCCAAACCACCTCCCCTGACGATGTTTATTTGGCGGCAAGAGGACTGCGGACCTTAGGGGTGCGCATGGCGCAACATGAGAAGAATGCCCTCGAAGTCGCGCTTTGGATACAGGCGAGAGCCGAAGTCGATCATATCCGCCACCCCATGTTTGATACTTGCCCAGGACATGAGTTTTTTAAACGTGATTTTAGCGGCGCGAACGGCTTATTCTCGTTCGTATTAAAGCAAGGTACCCCTCAAGCCCTAAAAGCCTTTGTAGAAGGTATGCAGCACTTTAAAATGGGCTTTTCTTGGGGGGGATTTGAAAGCCTTATTCTATCTGTGCCTGGGATAGATAAAATTCGGACTGCCACTGCTTGGGATAAGAGCAAACCTTTACTCAGATTACATGTGGGTCTTGAAGACCCACAGGATTTGATTGCCGATCTTGACCGCGCGTTTGCAAGATACCATCAAGCAGAATAGATCACATTGGCGGTTATCCCTCTCATCCACGTATAGCGCTCAACTCGAGCGCGATATCAACCGCCGAACATGCGTAACTTTTCCACTCAATAAATCATTAATGCCAGTGATATGCTAGACGTTTAAGCCAAATAATAACCAAAGGAGCTATATTATAAACAAACGTTATATGAAACTCATTTATTATCTTTTAATTCAGTCATCTATAACGTAACTTACATCATCAATTAGATGGATTTTTAGCATTTTCATGCATAAATGCTAATATTTCACTTATGCTAGAGTTTCAGGAAGTACGTCACCCAAGGAAGAAAGACATGAATAATACGGATTTGACATTGGCACTGATGCTATTGTCACTCTTAATACTGCATCTGCTATTTTGCTACCGCGCCATCACTTCTACCCAGGGTGAGCTCAATCAACTGAGACGATACTCTTGGGGATTTTTCAGTTTGTGCTTCGGCCCACTGGGCTATTATTTGTATCAAAGCCTGCTGCCATTAGAGCAATACGATTGAGTCAGTCTTAATTGATATTAATCCCGTATGCGTAGCGCTTAATAGAAAGGGGCTTAAGGCCCCTTAAATGCTAAATCTTGTGTCTACATACAGAAATTAAATATAGCGGCTAAATTGCTTGCCGGGCTTTAGTGCCTTGATAGGTGCTGTCACTGTCGGCGTGCCGATATAGAGAAATCCAACGATTTGATCTAACTCCCCTAACCCTAACGCTTGATGAACTTGCTGACTAAAAGCCAGATCCCCAGTGCGCCACACAGCGCCTAAACCTAAACTAAAAGCCGCTTGCTGCATGGCCATAGTGGCACAACCTGCGGCTAACTGTTGCTCTATGATAGGCACTTTGGCGTGTTGTTGGCATTTTGCCACCACAGTTATCACCATAGGCGCTCGTGCAGAGGTCATGCCTGCTTTAGCTATGGCAGCGTCATCGGCACCATTGGCTGTCGCAGCAGCAACAAAGATAGCGCTAAGTCGTTCTAGGCCCTCATCGACGGCAATAATAAACTCCCAAGGGGTTAAACTGCCGTGATCAGGCACTCTTGCGCCCGCATCCAGAATAAATGTTAATTCTTGCTCGTTCGGGGCGGGGGCCATAAGGCGGGGGCTGGACTGACGGGTTAACAGAAGTTGCTTTGCATCCACAATAACTATCCTCTAAAAATGATGCCAAATACTAACAAATATCCCACCGTTAGGGTGGGATATTTACATAGCTTGAGGAAATCCTGCTAGAGATAACGCTTAGCGATAACGTAATCTAGGCTAGTGTAACGTCCTCCACCAAGCATCAATAACGCTAATAACATAATGAAGTAAGTGATGGCAAATTCGATGCCATTATTTAAAATCACCAGATTACCTGAACTGGTTAACCATTCATAATTACCGTGTTGCTGCAACAGACTCTTTGCCGCCGCAAGCTTTTCGCCGGCCTCTAATACCCTGTCATTGGCAAGCCAAGAGCTGCCATCTGCAATCGCAAGCCAGCCATTTGGCCAATGCACAGCAAAGGCGGCAACCAACATGGTCACCATCATAGGTACAGCCACAAAGCGTGTCGCAAGTCCCAACAACAAGAGCGCACCGCCCACAAGCTCGGTGCCCGAGGCTAATGCCGCCATCAACTCAGGCATAGGTAAGCCTAAACCCCATTCTGAATTACCAAACCAGGCCGCAGTATCGTCAAAGTGACTGATTTTATTGTAACCGGCCTGCATCAACACTGGCGCTAAGTACAAGCGTAATGCCAGTGGTGCCAAGCCTTCTACTGATTTAAGCATGGCTAAAAAGCCTGTATAAAACCCAACTAACAACTGCATCTTGATGCCCTTATTCATTTATCTTGCTAATTAGACCCAATGAAGCTGAATTTTCTTTCATCACAGAACCAACATCATAAGATCATTAAGCAAACTGGGGGGTTGATTATGGCCTGAATTAGCTTGAGTTTGGCTATGGAAAAAAGACTCAGTTCAAACATAGCCAATATTGAGCCAAGAACGGTTCAAGGTCTAGTCAAGGCTTAGTCAAGGCTGAGCTCATTAAGGTCTACTATCAGTGAATTAAGCTTTTTATTGAATCTTTTTCGCTGCTTATCATTCAAAGTATGACTGAGTTCAACGATAAGTGAACCAAAGTTTTCAGCGTTTTGATCAATATTCTGCTGATAGCTTGCCGACTTTAGGTCATCTGGCTGAGTCATCAGCTTGGTTAGTCGCATAGTGAGTAAATGGGCGTTATCACGCTGATTGAGTGCCTGTTCAAATTGCCTAAGCCATTCGTGACGATATTCGAGCCACATGTCTAAGGTGGCTAGACGCTGGCTATTGCGAGTTTCAATCAATGCCTTCTGCTCTTGAGTCACACTGCCTAGCCAATCATCGGCCTGCTCGAATAAGCGTTCATTGGATTCATCAAGCAATTGTGCGTTTGTTTTACCCGCATACTCATCACTGAGTTCTCGCTCTTCTTTTCTTAGCTGTTTCATGATGCCTTTGACTTGCTCATCACTCAAAGAAGCAATTAACGGGATAAGGTCGGGCAACAAATAATGGAAAATGCGGAACCAATGGGCCTTAGCCTGCTGCACTTGGGTCACCCACTGCGAAGGAGTCAGTGTACCTTGCTGTAATTGGGTTAAGAGTTCATTCAATTGACTGCTGTATTTTGGCAATTCAACTTGCCTGTGCCAAATTAAAAATTTCTCCAACATGCCATCGAATTGCTTCTGCTGAGGCTTATTGAGGGTCACATACTCTTCAACTTCCCACTCTATGGCCCAATCGAGAAAGTAATAGCTCATTTTGGTGGAGCACGCCGTCAGCAGCAAAAGCACACTTAGCCATGTTATGGTTTTTTTTAGCAAGATGAACATCCTAGAATAAGGTCAACAACTTGCGTCATCATATAACACAAAAATAACATCGCAAGCCTGTAGCCTTTATTAGCTTAGGCTAAATTGTAATGAGTTGTAGATATTGTTTGAAGTAGGCTAAGTATTGCGTTTGACACTCCTCATCTTGCTCTGCAGCCATGAGTAACGCCCAAGCGGCGCAGCAGAGCCAGTAGCAATTGATTGCCGCAGGCATAGCCTCAACCCCTGATGGTTTCACATTGGGGTTAAACGCCAGATATTGCTCAATCAAGGAATCTCGTTGCTTAGGAGTGAGTTTATGGCTGGTGATAACGCTCGCTAATTCAAACAAGGGATGACTGGCAGTAGCGTACTCAAAATCGATGCACTGTAATTTATCCCCCACCAAGAGTAAATTAGTGGGATTAAGATCGCGATGACAATACTGATCAGCCACCAAACAAGACTCCAGTTGCACTAACCAGCGTTCAATTTCAGTCGCTAAGCTGCTCAGTTGAGTAAAGGCGCTGTGCCATTGGCTAGAGAGGTGTGTTTTCTTCGGTGATGTCAAATTTGACTGACTATTTACGCTAGAGGGAGAGCTCGGCATCGCGCGGGCAAGCTCGGTCAATCGCGCTAAATATTCTTGCCATTGGGCTCTTGGGGTTAAGGCAACATCGGGGACAGTAAGCTGACTCAATGGCCGCAACAAATTCAATAATAGTGAGACAGGTGTTGCCTCATCGAAAACTTCAAGTGCTGTGACATTATCTAAAGGCCCGCTTTCAGTTAATGGAGGCTCAATACACAGGCTGTTATTCTCATGACTCATCACACTCGACCAAGGCCGAATTTGCGCCACAAAACAGCTTAAATAAACACGCTTGTCATCACTGTGCCAGATGAGTGCCGGCGCTAATCCTGCCGCCTCAGCAAGACGCCAATTAGCCAACTCCTGCTCTCGATTGCACCAAAGACTTTGGGGGCGATTATCCCTAAGCACCCAATCACCTTGTGGGCAGCAAAGGCGATAGTTGGCATTACTTAATCCTTCAGACAGCAACATGGCTTTGGCATCGATGTCCGCCAACGCCTGCTGTAACCACTCAGGCAAGGACGACAACAAGGCTTGGCCTAATAACGCACTCGGCGTTTGCCATTGATGGGTCATAATTAACGGACTGCCAATTCGCCAGTATGTTGCGTCTGACTTTCCAGACGCTTACGCCACATAACATATCCCATGCCGGCCATTAACACATAAGCCATAAATAGGCCCGTGGTTAACATTAAGCCCTTTTGGAAATACAAATACATAGACACTAAATCAATCACTATCCAATACAGCCAGTTCTCTAACACTTTTTTGGCAACCAAGTAGGTGGTCATCACGGCAAAACAAGTCGTTGCCGCATCCAAATAAGGAAACGAGGCCTGGGTGTAATTAGCCATCAAGTAACCCACCCCGAGGGAAATCAAGGCTGTAATACTGATAAGGATTAAGTGTGCATTAAGTGACCAACTTAACACCATAGGGCCAAGTTGGCTTGAGGACTGGATATTCTTCGATGGCACCCCTTGCTGTGTGGGTATGGGTTGGCCATCTTGCTGCCAGAGCCAATATCCATACAGTGCCATGCCCATGTAATAAATATTCAGCACTGACTCCATCAACAAGGACACTTTCCAAAACAGCACGGTATAAATAGCGGTACTGACGAAAGCGGCAAGCCAACACCAGATATTGGTCTTCATGGCGAGTAGCAAATAAACCACGGCCAAAATAACCGCGAACAACTCCCAGTAGGTCATCATGGACACTTCTGATATGGCGACATTTATGGCTTCAAACACGGGGACTCTCCTCGTACAACTGTCTTATCGACTCAAGTCACTGTTGATGACTGAGATCTAACTCATCACAGATAAACTTACACACGAACACAGCTTTACCCCAGGTTTGGTGAGCAGACTGCATCTCGATGGCGAGCATGGCCATCACGTCACTGTACTCACCACAGACTTGAGTGGCCATGGCATTAGTGACTCGCTCTATGCTTGGGTAGGCATCTAGCCTTTCAATAAACCATTGAATGGGCTCTATATAATTCTCTTTCAATGGGTACATGCTGATTTCAACTGTAAGCTTCATTGTCGCTCCTTTGGGTTTGGCTGATAAACCAAACATAGAGTAGGCACCCAAAGGTGCCTACTCCAGTGATTACATAAATTTAACAGATAAAGTCAACCCCAGCTGGCGCGGGTCGCCGAAGCGAAGATACTGCTTATCGGCCCAATCACTATCTGGCTCGTTGCCAAAGTAGAAGCCCCTAACACCATATTCTTCATCGAACAAGTTACGCCCCCACAGATACGCCGACCATGTCTGGGTCTCATAGCCCACTCTGGCATTCATAATGACATAAGGCTCTGAGGTTGATTCATTGCTGTCTGAATAATAAAACTCACTCTTACCGCTGGCATTTAGGTTAACAAACCAGCCCGTATCGGCCAGATAGGTCATGCCTGCACTGTAGGTCAGCTTAGGTGAATGGGCTAAATCACGTCCATTTAAATTGGCTTTTTCTGTTTCGCTTACAGCATATTGATATTCATCGTATTTTGCATTCAACCAACCCAAGCTTCCATAGAACTTCACTTTATTTGTGGCATACCAATCAAAATCAAATTCCATACCGTAGTTATTAGACTTGCCAGCATTATCAGTGAACATAATAAAATCAGATTTATCATTTGGATTTTGCAGTGAAGTTGAGACTTGTTGATCATCTCTAGTCATATAAAATAGTGCAGTATTTGTGACTAAGTCCCCATCTAACCACGATGATTTCAAACCTATTTCAAGGTTATTTAAAGTCTCTGCATCATAGGACCTTTTATCTGCAAAATCCTCAGTTAATGACATATTAAAGCCACCTGACTTATAACCTTTGGCTAGTCGAGTATAGGCAGTATGCTGGCTATTTATTGATTTTGATAATGAAAGGTGTCCCCCCCACATGGTTTCTGAAGGGTTAAAGTCATCGCCATTTGTATCGCTATAATCACTATTTCGACGCTCAATTCTTAATCCTGCAGACAATAAATAGCCATGTTCTAATTCACTATCTAGTTGGCCAAAAATAGCGAAGTTTGAAGCATCGTATTGAGAGTCTAAATATTTAGTTCTTTCTTTAACACTTGGATTTACTTGACCATTGCTATAGCGAGCATAATCGATAAGTGAGTTATCTTCCTTAAGTTGCCTGCCATACACACCAATTAGCCAGCTAGTTGAATCAAAGAATATTTTTCCGCTCTCTTTGGAAGCCAATCGAAATTCTTGAGTTAACGTGTCGCGCTCCGCTTTTTTATCCCAAGTGGCATTATAAACACAGGGTAAACTGCCAAGGGACATTGTCCAATCCTCATCCCAAACAGCACATTGCTTTGAGGACCAATAGCTGTCATTCGCCCAGTCACCGTCATAGGCATGCTGATGGTCAGTACTGGCGAAGGACGTTAGCGAGGTAAGTTCAAACTGTTCGGCGCCGCTGTAGATGGCCTTAAAGCCTGCCCCTGTGGTTTGCTGATTATCTGTGCCCGGTAAGTCAGTTAAAGTCTGACGGCCATTGTTATCCAATGTCCATGCATCATAGCCATTATCAAAATTAGCATGCAATAAGGTTAAATCTAATTGCAGCGTATCGGTGGCGTACCAGCGCAGTTTGGCGCGAGTATTGAATTCATCACGCTCATTGGTGTCAGCGCGGCCAAGATAAAGATTATCTTTAAAGCCGTCTTGATTGTGTTTCTCAACGGAGATGCGGTACAAGAGTTTACCTGAGTCTGAAACTGGCCCTGAGCTAAAACCTGCAAAAGTGGTGAGGTTATCATCACCGACGCTCACCTCCATGCCCTGCTCTGACTCTTGACTCGGATCATTACTTTTAAGGTAAATAAGGCCCGCCAGTGCATTAGCACCGTATTGTGTGCCTTGAGGGCCACGAAGCACTTCGACTTGCTGCATGTCATACATGCTAGCAATACTGCCAAGGCCGGATAAATCTATGTCATCCATAATAAAACCGACGGATGAATTAGGCGCGCCTTTATAGTCTTCTTGCTCACCGACGCCGCGGATTTGAAAATATTTAGGACGAGAGCTGCCGCCAGACCAATTAAAATTGGCGATGCTATTTAGCACATCTTCAAAATGCTGCGCCCCTTCATCTTCAAGCTGCTGGGCGTCGATGACTGTGACACTAGACGGCATCTTGTCGAGATTAATGCCACTGAAATCGGCATTGACCACTATGACTTCCATCTTGTCACCATCGAGGGCACGGCGTTCAATGTCTGCGGTAGTGGCAACGGCAGGCACAGTCAATGCGGCCATGATGGCAAGCGTTAGGGTAGATTTTACGGGTAAGGATAAACAAGTTGGAGCTGACATAGGACCTCAAATGTATAGTTTGAGATCCGGCATGGATAAGCGATTAAGAAGTGCGCGAATAATAAGCCCATTCCTACGCCGGTATTAGCCGGATCAGGTTCTAAGGGTTTATCAAACGATATCTCAGTCAGAGCAACTAGCCCTAACACCCCTTGGCGCGAGGGATTATAAACCATCAGACTTAAGTGCGACACAGTTACTTGTCACAATTAAGCCACTTTTATCTTTAGTTTGAGTGACTTTCTCTAACATAAATCTCAAAACTGACCGCTTGTGGGTTAGGCGCGAGTCCTTGCACTTGTTTATGCGCTTTGCCATGCAGGGTCAAGGCTTGCCAACTATTAGACTCATCATCTCGGCTAATACCGTCGATATCAAACCAAGTAAACTTGTACTGCAGCCTGATATCTGTGCTTTTTTGACTCACTAATACGGCGCTGCCTTGAAGTAAATCCCCTTGGCGGCGACTCATCAGTTGATCGATTTTAACCTGACGAGAAACTGCGCTGGAGTCTACTCGGCTATCTCCACTTGAGGCAGCGCTTATGCCGGCGGTGTTATTTGCACACCCCGTAACCCATGCCCCTAAGACCAAACAGCCTGTGAGCAGCAAACTTGATGTCAATCTTGTGTTCATCTCATTATCTCCCTATTTCACCGCTAACCTATTTAACGGCTAATCTATTTAACCGCCAAAAAAAATTGCACTCATCCAAACGATGTCACGATTCAACTAAACTATTCAACTAAGCTATTCGACTTAACTATTCAACTAGAAAGTGGGCTCTGGCGGTGGCGATAAGTTGTTTACGGTTAGTCTGCCAACAATTGATGCTCACATTGGCAACACGCCGCCCTTGACGGGTAATTTTACACTCGGCAAAAGTGTCTTGGTGCAGACCCGCTCTTAAGTAATCGATGGAGAAATCGACAATTTTAGGCACTTTCTTCGCCTGCATAAACACCATTAACTGCACTATGGCCGACATTTCCATAAAACCTGCAATCACGCCCCCATGAATGGCGGGTAAAATAGGGTTGCCGATATTGTCGTCTTTAGCGGGTAATTTAAACACCATTTCATCACCAAAGCGCTCAACCGCCATGCCAATAAATTGCGAATAAGGCACTTTGGCCAATAAATAACTGTAATCATTCAATTCTATGGCGCGCTTTACTACGTCTTGAACATCCAAGTCACTACTCATCAGCCTTTTCCTCAGGTGATCTGACCTCGGTTAAATTGCCCATTAATGCTTGCCTAAAAGTCTCACCCACCATTTCGGGGCTAATACGCATAAAAGAGCCAACGGCATGGGCTATGGGCTCATCTATGCTGTCTTGATAAGCGATGGCGCGGGTAAAGGCAACGCTTGATGACAACTTATAACACTCGGCAAAAGCGAACACAGATTTGTTCGGCTCGGCAGGTTTCATGTAATCCACCCGTAAGTCTAAGGTGGGTGAAATCTCTAATGATTGAAATTTCTTCAAAATAGCGCACACCACAGCGGTGCCACAGCCGGTATCGATTAAAGTGGTGATGACGCCGCCATGGATAACCCCAGTATCTGGGTAACCGATAATATCTTGGCTGTAGGGCAGCTCGAGTAACACATGGTGCTCACTTGCCTCATGAACCTTGATGCCTAAGCGGCGACACTGTGCAAGCTGGGCGACGAATCGAGTCGCAAGCTCAGTTAATGGGAAAAATTCACTGTTTATCTTCATGGTATTTGGCATAACACTTGGTTCACCTTGTCATACTTTTTAATGTCATTGTTTCACTGAACTACACAGACAACATAGGACCCAAGGGCTTACCGCCCACTAAATGCATATGAATGTGGTACACCTCTTGGCCGCCATGCTGATTGCAATTCATAATGAGTCGGTAGCCGTCTTTTGCAATGCCCGCTTCAGAGGCTAACTTGGCCGCCAC
Source organism: Shewanella denitrificans OS217 (assembly GCF_000013765.1). Taxonomy (NCBI): domain Bacteria; kingdom Pseudomonadati; phylum Pseudomonadota; class Gammaproteobacteria; order Alteromonadales; family Shewanellaceae; genus Shewanella; species Shewanella denitrificans. Next base: position 2,749,374 of record NC_007954.1, read on the forward strand.
GGTAATCATACGCCCCAAAGCCAATTCATCCGATGACTTCACATCATTGGTCGTTGGGATCAAGTGATTTGGAATAATCAAAATATGGGTCGGGGCTTTAGGCTGGATATCGCGAAACGCCGTGACTAATTCATCTTGATATAAAATATCGGCAGGAATTTCACGGCGAATAATTTTACTAAATAAGGTTTCTTCGGCCATCACTTGGCTCCTCTGGTTAAGAATAGCAATAGCTATGATTATATACATAAAGTCTGTGGCAGTTATGGATAATTCTAACCCCAGCATTCTGTTAGCATTGCCTAAGCGGTGCATTTTTGGCAGCATGTAGCTTCACATTATTTCTGGCGGCTCATCTTTAAGCCCCTACTTTGGATTCTTTCATGCATTATCATATTGTCCCTCTCGATCCTAAGGCGCATCTTTTTCACGTCACTCTCACTTTAGACAATGCCCAGAAGGCCCAAGAGTTTAGCTTGCCTGCCTGGCTGCCTGGCAGTTATATGATAAGAGACTTTGCCAGAAATATAATAGACATTAGCGCGTTGGATGAAAACAACCAAGTCATTGCGTTGACTCAACTGGATAAACAGCGCTGGCGCGCCGCCAATACCAGTCCTAAGTTAACCCTAAGCTATCAAGTCTATGCTTGGGATTTATCGGTACGCTCGGCTCACCTTGATATGAGTCATGGTTTTTTCAATGGCAGCAGTGTATTTCTAAGTGTTACAGGGACTGAGGATAACCCGAGCACAGTCACCATAGCCAAACCTCAAGACGCGTTACTGCAACACTGGCAACTTGCCACCAGCCTTAAACGCATGAGCGGTGATGAATTTGGCTTTGGCGATTTTAGCGCCGAGAATTATCAAGATTTAATTGATCATCCGGTGGAGATGGGTGAACTCATCATAGGACAATTTGATGCCTGTGGCGTGCACCACGATGTGGTATTAAGCGGTGCAAGCCGGGTTAATATGGCAAGATTGTGTCAAGATCTCAAAACCATTTGTGAATACCAAATAAACCTTTTTGGTGGCCAAGCGCCCTTTGAGCGCTATGTGTTTATGACACGCGTGCTTGATAATGGTTTTGGCGGCCTCGAACACAAGGCATCGACAGCATTAATGTGCTCACGCAAAGATCTTCCCCAAAGTCTCGATGCTAAAGTGAATAAAGATTATCGCACCTATCTGTCCCTTTGCAGTCACGAGTATTTCCACAGTTGGAACGTCAAGCGCATCTTGCCTAAGGAGTTTATTCCCTTCGACTTAAGCCAAGAAAGCTACACCAATCAACTGTGGGCCTATGAGGGTATTACCTCCTATTTTGATGACTTTATAACCTATCGCGCAGGCTGCATAGATGCCAGCAGTTATCTAGAGCTACTGAGTGCCACCATGACCCGAGTTTACCGTGGTCAGGGGCGCTTTAAACAAAGCTTAAAAGCATCAAGCTTTAATGCTTGGACCAAGTTTTATAAACAAGATGAAAATGCTGCCAATGCCATTGTGAGTTACTACACCAAAGGCGCGCTATTTGCCCTTATGCTGGATTTAACCCTGCGCATCGAATCTAAAGGTAAGTACTCACTGGATAATCTGATGCAGCAATTATGGCAACACCATGGCTTAACCGGCGTAGGCACAGATGAAAACTCACATAAGGCGATTATTGAGCAGCTCCTTGGGCGCAACTGTGATGAGCTATTCAGCTATTTAGACAACACTGAAGATTTACCCCTTGAAGCGTTACTGGCCAAAGTCGGAATTGAGATGACGCTGCGCGCCAGTGAAGGCGGCAATGACCTCGGTGACAGCCTGAATGATGGCAAGCCTAGAGGCTATAAGATTGGCTTTGGTGCCAAATTTAAAGCTGAAGCCTCAGGATTGACCATTATCAGCGTCACCCAAGGTAGCCCCGCCCATGATGCAGGACTCAGCGCGGGCGATGTACTTATTAGTTGTGACGCATTAAAAGTCACCGCTGAATTTGAACGTCAGCTTCAAGATCATCAACTGGGTGAGCGCCTCACCTTGCATTGGTTTAGACGCGATGTGTTGATGCAAGGTCAACTGACGCTTCAAGCCCCCATGCTGGATACTGTGGCGCTGCGCATTAGCGACCCAGATGCGGCAAAAATATGGTTAAGCTACTGATAAGAAACTTAATTAACTATCCTTTTATATTATTGGTTATTGAGAGCCATAAAAAATGCCAGCAAATAAGTTTGCTGGCATTTTTGGGTGTCATTGCTATTAACCATTAACAATTAACAAGTAACCATTAACGCCAATAGGCTAAATCAACACCTCACTTCATGCATATGAGTCTGGGCCCAAGCGATGGCTTGACCACGGCTTGAAACCCCAATTTTCCTAAATGCACGATACAAGTGAGTTTTGATTGTACTTTCACTCACAAATAACTGGTTGGCAATATCCAAATTAGTACTGCCTGACAGCAGGGCTTGCAACACTTCACGCTCCCTAATGGTGAGGCTATCGGTTTCATCCTCAGTATCATCATGAAGCATGGACTGATGCAGTTCAAAAGGCATCACACTGCGGCCTTTTAAAATGTCATTCAAACCGCTGCTTATTTCGCTTATGCCAGAGTCTAGATAAAACACCCCGACACTGGTTGCTGGATGGATCAAAAATTTCGCGTCGATTTGTCGAGGAAAATTCAAAAACACAGTTTTTATACTGCTGTATTCTCGCTCGATAAGGCGCTGCAACTGATAACTTTGTTGCAGATCCACCGTCGCTAAATCAAATACCACCACACTCACCAGGTGGCTGTCGAGTTTGTCAGCCAAATTCCCTGGGCTTGCATGAGTGAGTTTGATTAAAAATTCTTGCGGCCAGCGGCACTCCAATAAATCAGTGAGTAGCTGCGAACGCGAAACCAGCATCCAATTTACGATTTTAAACATCAATTACACTCCATGTGATTGTTTTAAAACGAGTACACTTAGGTTCCGTCCAGTTAAGATAGTTGCGCTAGCGTAAATGAACTTAGCCTCGAGTGCACTCAATCTTAGTTAAGCTATAAGTGCACTAGCTATTCTGTTAGCCCGGTTATTACCCTTCATTAAAGCACTATCCTAACTATCTATTCAGCCTAGGAAATCCTTAAGTTACAGGGTTCGATTTTTCATAAGGAACTACTACAAATGAAAAACTATGCCTGTTGCCAAAGGGGTTCTGCTAGTGAATACGGATCACTGTCTTAATGTCTTGGGTAAAACTGGCTAACTTAACTCGATTTGAGCCCATGCAAACTGCATAGCTTTCACCTCAATTCGAGCATCACAGTCAAACTAACAACTTAAGGCTCAGTTTTCCACTAGCCAAAAGTGTAGTTGATGGAAGTCTTAGTAACTAAAGTGTGATTTTTCAGTCAGTAACACTGAAAAATAAATAAAAAAAAACGCTACATTAAGTAGCGTTTTCTATTGATAAGCTCAAAAACTAACTCTTGGCTTTTTTCTTGGTTTGTTCAACCAACCATTTACCGCCATGATACTTAGCAGTCCAACCCGTTGCCTTACCGTCAACCTCAGTGGCCACGTATTGCTCTTTGGTCTTACGGCTAAACTTCACTGCGGCTTTATTACCGTCATCATCTTCAACCGGCGCATCGGCAAGATACTGGTATTTAGGCCAAAGTAGCTCGCGATACTTAACCAACTCCTCCACTAAAGGCGCTCGTGTTTCCCGAGACTTAGGGAAGGTACTGGCGGCCATAAATATCCCCGCAGCGCCATCACGTAGCACAAAGTGAGCATCGGATTTAGTGCACTTAAGCTCAGGTAAGAAGATAGGATCTTCTTTTGGCGGCGCAGCTTCACCGCTTCTTAGCAGCTTGCGGGTATTTTTACATTCGCTGTTGGTACAACCAAAATATTTACCGAAACGGCCATTTTTAAGCTCCATGTCATTACCACAACGATCGCATTCAATTAATGGGCCTTCATAACCCTTAATTTTAAACTGACCCGCTTCGACTTCATAACCATCACAACTTGGGTTATTACCGCAGACATGCAGCTTACGCTTTTCGTCAATCAAGTAACTGTCCATGGCGGTACCGCACTTACCACAGCGATGCTTAGCACGCAGCGCATCGGTTTCAGCATCTTCAGCATCGCTGACCGCTTCTTCCCCTGGGGTTAAGTTCATCGTGGTTTTGCAGCGCTCTTTTGGCGGCAAGGCGTAACCTGAACATCCTAAGAACACCCCAGTTGTGCCAGTACGAATGCCCATGGGACGATCACAGGTTGGGCAGCTAATCGCCTCGGTGAGCACCATTTGATTGAGGTGCATGCCACCGTCTTCTGGGTCTAGCTCCGCTTTTTCTAACTGCTTAGTAAAATCACCGTAGAAGCCATCGAGAACTTGTTTCCATTCCAGCTTGCCTTGAGCAACATCATCTAAGGTTTGCTCCATGCTGGCGGTGAAATCGTAGCTCATCAGTTCCTTAAAGCTGCCAACCAGACGGTCACTGACGATTTCACCCATTTTCTCGGCGAAGAAACGGCGGTTTTCGACTTTAACGTAGCCCCTGTCTTGAATGGTTGAAATAATCGTCGCATAGGTCGATGGACGACCAATGCCGCGCTTTTCAAGCTCTTTGACTAATGAGGCTTCACCATAACGTGCTGGCGGCTTAGTAAAGTGCTGTTTAGGCGCTAAGGTGTTAAGTGTCAGTGACTCGCCTTTGTCCACATGGGGTAAGGTGTTGTCTTCTTCGTTCTTCTTACCCATAGGTGGCTGAGCACGAGTCCAACCATCGAACCTTAAGGTACGGCCGCTGGCTTTAAGCTCATAGTCGCCGGCTTTAACCGTAAGACGGGTAGCATCATATTGGGCAGGTGTCATCTGACAGGCCACAAATTGGCGCCAAATCAGCTCATACAGACGCTGAGCATCACGCTCCATGTCAGTTAAGCTTGCCGACTGCACTTGCACGTTTGAGGGCCGTATGGCTTCGTGAGCCTCTTGTGCGCCTTCTTTGCTGCCATAGCGGATAGGATCGGCAGGAAGGTACTTAGTGCCAAAATCAGCCGCTATCATCTCGCGGACATTTTCCACCGCTTCCTGACTCAAGTTGGTCGAGTCGGTACGCATATAGGTAATGTGGCCCGCTTCGTACAAGCGCTGGGCCATCATCATGGTCTTTTTCACCCCAAAGCCCAAACGCGTACTGGCCGCTTGTTGCAAGGTAGACGTGATATAAGGCGCCGACGGTTTGCTGGAGGTGGCTTTATCTTCCCGTGCGCTCACTGAATAGCTGGCATTGGTTAATCGTTCAACCGCCTGTTCAGCTTGCGCCTTGTTAATGGGGTTAAAGCTTTCGCCTTGGTACTTGGCCACTTGCATTTTAAGTACTTGGCTCGCGGCAGTATTCAGCTCGGCATTGATGTCCCAGAATTCCTCAGGCACAAATGCTTTGATTTCGCTTTCTCTTTCAACCACTAAGCGCACGGCAACCGATTGTACTCGCCCGGCAGACAAGCCACGAGCCACTTTTTTCCACAAGAGTGGTGACACCATAAAGCCCACAACGCGGTCGAGGAATCGACGCGCCTGTTGAGCGTTAACCATATTGGTATCTAAACTTGACGGCTGACTAAAGGCATCTTGGATAGCACTTTTAGTGATCTCGTTAAACACAACTCTTTGATACCGTGAAGCATCACCACCTATGATCTCCTGTAAATGCCAGGCGATGGCTTCCCCTTCACGGTCCAAATCGGTTGCGAGATATATTTGGTCAGCAGACTCGGCTAACGCTTTAAGCTCTTTGACGACCTTTTCCTTGCCAGGCAAGATTTGGTATTTTGCAGCCCAGCCTTTTTCTGGGTTGATGCCCATGCGAGAGACCAGCGCCTGCTTATCGCGGATAAGCTTATATTTGGCTTTCTCTTCGGGTGACATTTTTCTGACTTCGGCGGCAGTTTTGGTGCTGGCACTGCCGTCAGAGGTGGATGAAGTCGGCAGATCACGTATGTGACCCACACTGGACTTTACGATGAATTCTTTACCAAGATATTTATTAATAGTCTTGGCCTTGGCCGGCGATTCGACAATAACTAGCGATTTACCCATAGTTTTATTTGCGCCAAAAGTCTCAAACAGATAGAAAATTGTTTCCATATATAGAGTGTTGCGGCGATAGTTTCAAGTTAATACCGTTTTTATGTGCTTATAGAGTCAATTTTTGAACAATATAAATAAATCAAAAAATAATCTTGCGTTTTATTAGGCTAAAATCTCACAATTGGCTAGCCCTTAAGCAAACTCTTGCATTTTTAATCACTTTTTCCCTTTTTAGTCCTGTTAGGCCAAACTTGTGCCCTTTAAAACCACAGGTATACTGGCAGGCAAATGAAAAGATTTAACCTTAAAATAGTGACATTCAACAATCCAAGCTTCACCGGTAATGATTGCATCAAATTGGGTTAAATTGACAATAACTAACGCCCTCTTTAATAGGATAAATAATGAAGCACTTTGAAGCTAATTTCGACGGCCTCGTCGGCCCGACTCATAACTACGCAGGCTTATCCTTTGGCAACGTGGCCTCTTATAGTAACGCGGCCCAAACCGCCAACCCTAAAGCAGCGGCGAAGCAAGGCCTGCAAAAAGCCAAAGCCTTGGCGGATTTGGGTATGACTCAAGGGGTATTAGCCCCACAGGAGCGCCCAGACCTCTACACATTACGTCGAATTGGTTTTTCAGGCTCTGATGCCGAAGTTATCCAAAAAGCCGCTAAGCAGGCTCCTGCATTACTCAACGCCTGTTGCAGTGCATCAAGCATGTGGACGGCCAATGCCGCCACTGTGTCACCCAGTGCTGATACTCGAGATGGCAAGGTGCACTTCACGCCTGCAAATTTAGTGGATAAGTTGCACCGCAGTATCGAGCCCATCACCACGGCCAACATTTTAAAGGCAACCTTTAAAGATCCCCATTTCTTCCAACATCACGCACATTTGCCAGAACATGCTCATTTTGGTGATGAGGGGGCGGCAAACCACACTCGTTTGTGTGGTGAATACGGTCATTCTGGGGTTGAGTTGTTTGTTTATGGTCAGGAGGCTACCAATCCTAACGCGCCTAAACCGAAAAAATACCCAGCCCGTCAAACCTTAGAAGCCTCACAAGCCATAGCACGCTTGCATCAATTAGAAGATGAAAGCACAGTGTTTATGCAGCAAAACCCTGACGTTATCGATCAAGGTGTGTTCCATAACGACGTGATTTCAGTGGGTAACCAAAATGTGCTCTTTTATCACGAGCAAGCCTTCTTAAATACTGACGCTAAGTTTGATGAAATTCGCCGAAAAATGAATGCAGACATGCATTTTGTGAAAGTGGCCACCTCACAAGTGTCCATCGATGATGCGGTGAAAAGTTACTTATTCAACACCCAAATCATCACGCTACCAAGTGGCGAAATGACCATAATCGCACCGACGGATTGCCAGGAAAATCTCGCAGTATTTGCCTACCTCAATGAGCTTGTGACCTTAGGCACACCTATCAAGCAAGTGCGTTATTATGACGTGAAGCAAAGTATGCAAAATGGTGGCGGCCCTGCGTGTCTGCGCCTTAGGGTGGCATTGAACGACCAAGAATTAGCCGCAGTGAATCAAGACACCTTGATGAACGACGCTCTCTTTGGCCGATTAAATACTTGGGTTGAGAAACATTACCGCGACAGCTTATCGGTGAAAGACTTAGCCGACCCTCAGTTGATTGTTGAATCACGCACAGCGCTGGATGAACTGACCCAAATATTGAAGCTTGGCAGCGTGTATCAGTTCCAAAAATAACTCATACTAAGTACATAATGGAAAAAGTAAGGGCGCCAATTGGCGCCCTTATTGTTTGTTATCAAGATATCGATTAGATAATACTTACAGCAATGGATACGACCTGAGTCACTAAGCCATTTGGAGCCTCGACTTCGACAATAAAGACCCCAGAATTTGGCTCATCCTCCCCTTTAAGGGTCGCACTGAATTCACGACCACCATTATAATTTGAACTTGGCCAAATTAGCTCAGGTGAACTGACTACAGAACCGGCACTGGTTTTAAACCTGACTTTAGAGCCTGCAGGCATCTGTTGATTATGTAAATCCGAAATTGTAAACAATACCGAAGCAGCACCTTTACCTAATATGGTAATGTTGCCGCCAGAATGGATACCTGTATGGTCGTAGATGAGAATATCACTGCCCTTCGTTGCGTAGGCCGTGCTACCCGACATCACCATCACTAGACTCGCTCTAACATACAATGACTGTGAATCACTCACTCCATCGGCACAACCTGCATGTGCTGTTTGAGCACAGAGTACCCCGTTATATTTACTGTCTGCGGCATCAAATACCCCATTAGTATTAAAATCCACCAACTCCTCTAAATTACCGCCTATTTGTCCGCCGGTTTGCTGAGGATTAAACAAGCCATCTTCATTGTAATCAGTAAAGGCATCGGCTAGGTCGAAGGGTCTACCACTGACATCTTTTTCAGTCAAAAAGGCATTTAATTCAGAAGCATCGAAGCGGCCGTTACCATTAAGATCAGGGAAGGACTCTTCACCAATGGCGGTAGCCGTAATCGTTGCGCGGCCACCATAACGTTGGCCATAAATATTGCCATAGCGCCCCACAGAAGCATCATAGCTTAGTACCGCACTTGGGTTACGTATCATGGCACCCGTGCCATCTATGATCACTTCACCTTCGGGTCTGGGTTGCTGACTGGTCCAATTGACGCTACAGGCGCCATTCACTGTTTGGCAGGCATCTTGAATCGCCCCGCCTTCAGTGGTGAAAGACACTGTAGTGCCATTCGGTACCGGGTTATTAAAGGCATCGGCGAGGCGAGCCGTGACTTTAACCACAGTATTTTCCTGTTCCCAGCCTTCGGCATTTAAAAACTCAGCCGAAAGCGAGAAACTGTCTTGATCTGGAATACCGGTCGAAACAATTAACTGGCTTGATTGGCTTGAAATCAAAGGTGACGAGCCATCCACAGTACCAGTGACTCGCACTGACGTTGCTACCGTACCCGTGCGCACCACGGTTTGCACTATGCCTTCGCTATTGGTCGTGGCGACAACAGGATCTAAACTGATGCCGCCCACTGTGGTATTAAGAGAAAAACTGACGCTTTGGTTACTGACCACATTGCTGTTCTTATCCAGCACTTTGAATTTAACCACAGAAGACTCAGTGCCCCCTGTGCCTAAGATACTGATGTTTTGCGGCTGCGCTGAAATAAACACGATACTGCCAACACTTGCCTGTAACACGTTTAAGCTGCCACTGGCCGAAAGGTTGATGCCACCCGCATTAGCGGTCACGTTAATTTGATCTGCACCAACACAGCCCTGGGCTAAATAGGTGGTGGTCGCCACACCATTAACCGAAGAGACTGGCGAGCTGATGGTCGCCTGAGCTGGACTTTTTGTGGCACAGGTAGATGAAAAATTGACATCCACTGGCTGAGTGTAAGGATTACCTTTATCATCTTGAATAAGCACAGAAATAGTCGCCGTGCCGCCAGCAGTTAAATCCACGACACTCACCGCCGCTTTACCCGATACAAAGGGGCTGCCGCTTCCCATTACCACATTGGTGGCGCCTACCACTACAATCGCTTTACCGATTTCACCGGTTGACAGAGATGCCGTAACTTCTCCCGCACCTAAAGAACTGCCGGCATAAATATCGACACTGGCTTTACCCTGAGCATTGGTCACTGCTGTTTTAATAGGTAAATCACCGATTGGGCTAGCAAAAGTCACAATAGCAGGCTTAGTTAGGCCGCTTACTGTCGCCGTGAGCTTACCAGGCGTTAATGTGGTGATAGACTGTATCGCTTGACCTGCGGCATCCGTTAAGACTAAATCAACTTGGGCACCACCTGCGGCTTGCCCACCATCGCCTTTCATGCTCACTGCGACTGTACCGAACTCGCCCGATTCCAGTGCAGCCGTGACTAAGCTGGCACCCGCTTTATCGGCCGTAGACAACTTAATCGTTGCAATGCCCTGCGCATTAGTTCGCGCCGTGCCCGATACTGGATCGAAAGTACCTGATAGTGGGTCTTTTAAACTGAAGGTGATAAATTCACCACTAATGGGCCCGTTTACCGAGTGAGATACGGTTGCGGTAATTGTGGCTGGAGTTGTCGCCGTCACATCGGCGATATTTGAAGATAATACGACGCTGGTGACTGGAGGAGTAACGTTGCCGCCATCCCCGGAGTCAGTAATGCTACCCCCACCACCGCAGGCTGACATTAACAATGAAAATAAAAGCGCTAAATAAACGTTATAAGCTGACTTCATTTGTCAGGCTCCTTGTTGTATTTTTAATACTCAAAAAACGATACTTCATTATATATAGGTTAACATTACACAAATTTCATGTAACTTTTCTACAACTTCCTGTATTTATCTTGAATAAATATCAGAAGTTTAGCTTTATTGTCCATTTCATCAGCTTAGCTTTACTGCTAGGCTTCAGTGAATTATAGGCATGACTCAAAATTAAAAATAAAAAAAGGACTCAGAGTGATAAAAATAAACAAACTTGGACTGACAAGTAAAATACTCATAGGTATGGGGGCCGGTGTCATTATTGGTCTTTTATTACGCAATATTTTTCCTGGCAGTGAATGGGTTCAAGACTACATTACCGAGGGTTTCTTACATGTTGTTGGCACTATTTTTATTGCTAGCTTGAAAATGTTAGTGGTGCCACTGGTGTTTATTTCGTTGGTTTGTGGTACTTGTTCACTGAGTGACCCGTCAAAACTCGGCCGTTTAGGCGGTAAAACCATAGCGTTTTATTTATTTACCACAGCAATTGCGTTAACCCTTGCCATAGCGGCTGCGATTTTAATTCATCCAGGCAACGCGTCACTGGCATCAAGCCAGATGGAATATGTGGTCAAAGAAGCCCCCAGCCTTGCTGAAGTGATCATAAATATTGTTCCAACAAATCCAATGCAGGCTTTGAGTGAAGGCAATATGCTGCAGATCATCATTTTTGCGGTAATTTTTGGTTTTGCTATTTCACATATTGGCGAGCGCGGAGTACGAGTGGCCGCGTTATTTAATGACCTCAATGACGTTATCATGCGTGTGGTCACCCTTATAATGCAGCTAGCGCCTTACGGTGTATTTGCATTAATGGCCAAGCTAAGCCTAACTTTAGGCTTAGAAACCTTTGGCAGTGTGCTTAAATATTTTTTCCTCGTGGTATTGGTATTACTGCTGCAGGCGCTAATTGTCTACCCAAGTTTGCTCAAACTTTTTTCAGGCTTAAATCCACTGATGTTTTTGCGCAAAATGCGCGACGTGCAATTATTTGCCTTTAGCACGGCAAGCTCTAATGCCACTCTGCCTGTCACCATAGAAACCAGCGAACATAGGATGGGCGTTGACAATAAGATTGCCTCCTTTACCTTACCCTTAGGCGCCACATTAAACATGGACGGCACTGCTATCATGCAAGGTGTCGCCACCGTCTTTATCGCTCAAGTCTTTGGTATCGAGTTAAGTCTTTTAGATTATGCCACTGTGGTTGTGACTGCGACTTTGGCATCCATAGGCACAGCGGGAGTGCCAGGTGTAGGTCTTATCATGCTTGCCATGGTGCTCAATCAAGTGGGTTTGCCTGTCGAAGGCATCGCACTCATTATCGGTGTAGACAGGTTATTGGACATGCTGCGCACCGCAGTAAATGTCACGGGGGATACTGTTGCTACTTTGATTATTGCCAAATCTGAAGGTGAATTTAACCAAGCTATTTTTGATGATTCTCAGGCAGGAAAAGCCGCTAAAAGCTTTGAAGAGCAAGTCATGCACCCTAAGAAAACCAACTAAGCCATTAGCTAACTTGGACTAATAAACCTGTACGACAGTTAGCAGACAATAAAAAAGACGCCTCGGCGTCTTTTTTATTCATCCATCATCAAACACTTAAGACAAGTTATATAACTGCTCGGCGCGATTAAACATGACCCAAGATGTGGCGATATATTTATCACCACTTAAAGGAATATTGCCTCTGTGACTGTGAGTAAAGCCCGCTGGCGCTATCACCATAGTGCCTTTTTTGGGTGAAATTTTACGCTCTTGATAGAAAAACTCGGTTTCGCCACCTGCTGTCACATCATTAAGGTAAAACATATATAACACAACCCGGTGCAAAGCCTCATTATGACCTTGCTGTGGAAACTGTTCTGAATGCCAATGGGGATATCCCCCCTTACCTTGCTCATATCGCTGCACATTAACTGTGCCACTTCTAAAGAGATACTTAACAATCGCCTCAGCCCTTGGCTCACCTAAGGCATCAAAATTTGCTGGGGTTAAGGTGACCGCTTGGCCATTTTCATCGGCCACCGCCACCGAAACCGCCCCCATCATCGCCAGAGAATACTGCTTGAAATAGGCTACACTGTGCTTGAGTGTGGTGGCTAACAGTTCATTTTTTAATTCAGCGAGTTCTGGGTGTGAGTCTAGCATTAAATCTTGGCTGATTTTTTTCTCAAGATCCACGCCATTACCTGTGCGCCCAGGCGCGACACTGGGATGCTGTTCAAATGCCTTGATCAAACGGTCACATAAATCATCACTCATGGCATTAGGGTAGACTTCAATAAAATCCATATAAATTAATTATTTTTTCTAAGAGGAATGCTAACATGCTGCCACGGTAGCATAAGCAATGTAAAGCCTTGTTATTGCAGATTTGTTGATAATAATAACTTTTTAGCAACAGCTTAATGAATATATGGATCTATGACAAAAAATCATAAAATTTCAGTGGATCAACTTCAAGTCGGCACTCATATTAGCCTGCCAGTTTCTTGGAAAGATCATCCTTTTCTTTTTAGTAGCTTTAAGATTAAAGATGCTGCTCAAATCGAGCTTATCAGGCACTTAGGCATCACTGAAGTTTTCTTCAATCCAGAGAAAAGTGACACTCAGCCCCTCGCCTTAGATGCCATTCAAGGTGACAGCATAGATCTCGATGATATGGTCGATGCGAGTGATACTGATGAGATGATGCTGCTTAAAAATGAAATGGAAGTAAAAAAGCAAGACAGCATAGATAAACAGCAACAAATGCGCAGGAGCATTAACAAGACAGAAAAACAATTTGACCGCTCAGTCGCCATGATGCGATCTGTGGTGTCAAAATTAGGCAGCCGCCCATTAAACGCCGTCAATGATGCCAAAGAGCTCATTCATAATTTAACCGACTTGCTGCTCAATTCAGATAATCTAGTACTGCATTTAATGGGGGATGCCAAACCCGAAGAAGGTATTTATCACCACTCACTTAACGTCTCAGTATTATGCATGTTATTAGGCAAGGGCTTAGGCTGGTCCAGAGAAGAAATAGAGTTGATTGGCATTGGGGCGTTATTTCACGATGTGGGTAAACTGAAAATTCCCAGCAACATCTTAAATAAGCGTACCCCTTTGAGCGTTCCTGAAGTTAACTTCATTAAACAGCACCCTTTAATGAGCATTAACTTCTTGAAACTTGCTGATAATTTCCCGGCCGCGGCGGAGCCCTTAATTGCCAATCACCATGAATTTCTCGATGGTTCAGGCTCACCTCAAGGATTAAAAGCCGATAAACTGGATAATTTATCGCAACTGATTGCTGTGGTTAATGAATACGATAATCTGTGTAATGGCAACATGCAAACTAAGGGTAAGACCCCTTTTGCTGCCTTAAGTTTTTTGTATAAAAATTACACTAAGAAGTTAAATAAAGAGTATGTTGGCAGGATGATTAAGACCTTAGGCATTTATCCTCCAGGTTGCATTATCGAGCTTTCATCAGGTCAGTTTGGCTTAGTGATGTCAGTCAACTTGAAGAATATTTTATTCCCGAGGATCATGGTTTACGATCCCCAAGTTCCTAAAGATCAGGCACCGATTATAGATTTAGAGCAAGAAGGCATCAAAATTGTCCGCTGCCTTCCCCCTGCCGCCCTGCCAGAGAACATCTTTAAATACTTAAATCCAAGAGAGAAAGTCAGCTACGGTCTTGGCAGTGAAAGTTAACCATAACAGTTAACTGGCCATCATCGAGCAGGGGCTCAGTTTGAGCGCACCAGCAATATGAACTGTGCGCTTGTGCTAACAAACCTTGATATAAGCGCCTAGTATTAGCGCCTAGGACTAGAGCCAGCCTTTTTGTTTGAAGAACAAATAAGTGCCGGCCGCACTTGCGAGCATCATCACTATTGCCATCGGATAACCGAACTGCCAAGTGAGCTCAGGCATACCGCCAAAGTTCATTCCATAACTACTGGCTATCAAGGTTGGCGGCATAAATACCACAGCGGCAACCGAGAATATCTTGATGATTTTATTCTGCTGTAAGCCACTAAAGCCCATGGCGGCATCGAGCAAAAAATTTAATTTATCGAAAATAAACTGGCTGTGTGGCATTAAAGATTCGATGTCTGACAGCATTTCACGTAAATCTTTCATGTTGGCATCACTAAGCTGCTCACGGTAATAACGCTGCATGTAACGCAGTGAACGCTGAGTATCCAATAGACTTAAGCGAATTTTTCCGTTGGAGTCTTCCTGCAGCGTAATCAACTTAAACACCCGGTCCAATTCATCATTTTCAAAGACTTGCTGGCTAACATTATCAAGAACTGTATAAACATCTTCAATCAAATCAGATAAGTAGTCGACTTTAAGATTGAATAACTCAATCAATAGCCCTTGAGGAGTACTGATCTCTAAACGGCCAAGACGCAGGTAATTACGCAATAAACGAATAAGACCAACATCTTCTTCCCTGATGGTTAATAAAAAACTTTCGCGCAAATTAAATGACACGTTAACGGCGCGTACGTCTTGTCCCACACGTTGGGGGAATAAGGAGTTAATGTGCAAGCCATCGTTGTTTTGGTAAAAACGTGCCGACGCTTCAATTTCATTAATGTCATCTTCATCGGGCACTTCTTCCACCGAAATGTGACTTAACCACTCACGCTCTTTCTCATCGGGTTTATAGAGATCGAGCCAAATCATGTCCTTGGGCAAAACATGATCTACCGTTAATTCAGTAATAGTAAGTTGACGATTCTGATAGCTATATGCAGTGATCATATGCCCCCCAAGCAGCCTTAAAGCGGTTTCAACCCATAATAGGTCAATTTTGGCGCTAGTTTACTCAATTAATAGGGAATGAACAGTAAAAACATCCCGATTTTAGAGGAAAATGTAATGAAATAAAAAACGCCCTTACAGGCGTTTATCCATAACAACTAACGACAAAAAAGTATCTTAACTTGTACTGTATTATTTAACTCACTAGCCTTTTAAGCGTCTGTCTAACTGATCTTTTAAATTGGCTGGCACGCCTTTTATCAATAGGGTGTCTGAAATCGGGTCGTAAATCACCCGCTCACCTAAATGACCGCCGTCAAAACTTAAGGTCACGCCGCCACCTGTGCCAGAGAATTTCTTAAGTTGGCGTAAACTGGCTTTGTCCGCGGGAAACTCTTCATCGAGCTCATAGGTGCCCGAGCTTGCAAAATCATAGAAGGAATCCATGCCAGAGTCAGCCAATTCATCGGCTAAATCTTTAAGCTCGATGTCAGCCCCTACTTCGGCGCGTTCACTGCAGTAATCAAATACTTTGTCACGGCATTGTTGGCGCTCATCTTTAGTGAGTTCACTGCCAGAGACAAAATCTTCCACCGCGTGCATCAAGGTTTTATTTTGTGCCTTGATATTTACGCCCTCGACACAGCCCATGAAATCTAAAAAGAAATCAGCGACTTTACGTCCAGCACGGCCACGAATGAAGGAGATGTATTTGCGAGAGTCTTTATCCGCTTGCCATTCGGTCAAGTCAATACGGGCTGCCAGCTGAATATTATTCAGATCTAAATGGTTATTCTGTGACAGCTCCATATCATCAAGCACTGTCATCGATGACTTAGCGCTGAGTAGAGCCACAAATAAATAATCGCTAGTCATGCTGGTGTAACATGACATCAGCAAGAAACCGCCTTGACTAAAATCATACTTTGCCAGCTCTTCTTGCAGCAGTTTGCTGGCCACGCCAGTAAACTCCACAAAGCCCAAATCGCCACTGCGATATTGACTTAGACCATCGGCAAAGGCGGGATTTGCCTCACCGTCTTCGCCATGGGTGCCAAAAAAGCCAAAGCCCTTCCCTGCTTTACCGGAGTAAGTTTGATGTAATTCCTCCAGCATGGCTTCAACGGCTTGACTGTTCAGCAAGGGTTGAGGACGCAGACGACAACGAAGTTGACCCTGACTATCCTGAGAAATCTCGTGAATAATTGCTTGTTCTATATTAATACTCATAAGCCCTGATAGTGATACTGGTGGAAATCCGTTATTATATGCCGCTAATTCATTTCATTGTGAACATTTTTTAATTATGGCTATCCAATCAAAATACACTAATACCCAAGTTGAAGCATTAATCAGTGAGCTACTGGCAGTTTTAGCCAAGCATCAAGCCCCCACAGACCTCAGTTTAATGGTGCTAGGCAACTGTGTGACTCACCTGTTAGAAAACAAGGTGCCTAGCGAATCGCGTCAAGCCGTGGCAGAACAATTTGCAAAAGCCTTAGTAAAATCAGTAAAGTAGATATTCATCCTTGATGATCTTGCCCGTATCAGATCACCATTAGCGATTAATGACAGGAAAACGAGCTAGTATGAGCGAGCGTAGAGAGCAAATGAGTCGCGATAAAGTATCTCGGCTTATCAATTGGGGCCACTGGTTCGCCTTCTTCAATGGCTTACTGGCCATGATAGTGGGCGCGCGCTATTTATCCAGCCTAGGTTATCCAGAAACCTTGCTAGGCTGGGGTTATTTAGTCATCAGCACCTTAGGCCAATTTAGCTTTCTCGCGTTTATCGTCTATTTAGTTTTCTTGTTCCCTGTGACCTTATTGCTACCCTATTCGAAAATTTTGCGAGGCCTAGGCGCCCTTGTCGCCAGTTTAGGTCTGTGTATCTTGCTCTATGACACCATCATTTATGATGACTACGGCATTCATTTAAGTCCCTTTGCCTTCGATTTAGCCTGGGCCGATCTCAATGCCTTGCTCCATGGCACCTCTTATATAGTGACCCCCATAGGCATAGTGATCATCGAGTTAACTGCGGCTAATTTTATTTGGAAGCGCATAGAGAAAATTCAAAAGAAACAATTTGGTAATAAAGTGGTGTTGTTTATTGGCCTGTGTTTTATTTCCAGTCACTTAATTCACATCTGGGCCGATGCGGCCGATATCACTGACATTACTCGCTTCGATGATGCTTACCCACTTTCCTATCCCGCCACTGCACGCAGCTTTATGGAGAGTCACGGCATTGAAGGCACTAAAGATATTGATGCCCTGTTAAACAATAAGCTCACCTCGGGCAGTGCTAAATTAACTTATCCCATAGCACCACTGCAATGCAGTGCTCAAACTGCCAGCAACATATTACTCATCAGCATAGACAGCCTAAGAGCGGATATGATTGATGACAAAACCATGCCGTTTTTATCTCAATATCAACAGCAAAATCAATTTTTCAGTAAGCACTACAGTGGTGGAAATCAGTTTAAAACAGGCATGTTTTCATTGCTTTATGGCCTGCAGGCCAACTACAGTGACCGCCAAGAATTCCACAATAAGCGCCCTGTGATAACCGATGAATTATTAAAATCTGGCTATGAGCTTGGGTTATTTATACCCGAATTCAATCGTCAAAATGCCCTGATGAATAGCATGTTTGATGGGTTTGACATGAATGCCAGCTCACGCCTTGATGGCGGGGCTGCCGCCGATCTTGCCACAGTCACTAACTTTGCTCTGTGGCAAAAACAGCAAGCGGATGATACCGGCGCACCTTGGTTTGCCTTGGTCAATCTCACGGCGCCAAAAGATTATGATACCCCTATCGGCTTTTTGGGCATAGAAACCGTCAAGCCGCCCTTCGAGTTAAAACCTGCAGAGAAGGTATTGTTTAATCAATATCGTCAGTCGTTACATTTTATCGACCAACAACTTAAGCAATTGCTGTCTCAAGTGGATAACGACACCATAGTGCTCATCACAGGCACCCATGGACAGATATTCAACACCAATAGCGATGCGGTTAAGCGGGACTTATCTCCTGCCAATGTCAGGGTACCGCTAATTATTCACAGACCCGACACTCCTGCTAGTAAAGTAAAGTATCGCACCAGTCATTACGGCATAGTACCGACCTTAATGACGCAAGTGCTGGGTTGTGATAATCCCATGGCCGACTACAGCGCAGGCCGCGGTTTGCTGGAACCCAGCAAGGAAACCTGGGTGTATATTGGTGACAGCCAAATATTTGCTATCTACCAAAAGAATGAGATCACTGTGCTAGACAGGTACGGCAAGTACCGTATTTATGACAGTCAGTTCAGCAAACGCTTAGACAAGAAAATGAGTGCCCCGGAACTGGTGCAAGTCATGCGAGAAGGCCGGCGCTTGTATAATCAATAAGCTTATGATCAGAATGAGTTAAGAAAAATTTGTCTCACTCGCTCAAGTAGCGATTAGATAGTAAGCAATTGACACTGTCTAGGTAACTAAGTGCTTGCGCCAATAACATCCAATTGATAAAGTGCTTGCTCGTTGAGAACACCCCCCTTTATCTCAATGACATTTCGGGATATGGCCTAGTCCGGTAAGGCGCTTGTCTGGGGGACAAGAGATCACAGGTTCAAATCCTGTTATCCCGACCACATTTAATGAAAAAGCCCCGTGATTGACATTATGCCAATCACGGGGCTTTTTTGTATCTGAAATTTTCAAGCATGATCCATCCTGTACGGGTTGGTGTCATCTCACCCCAAGCTTTCTCAGTTTACGATACAAGCTGTTGCGGCTAATGCCCAAATTTTTAGCGCACTGACTGACATTGGAGTCTGCGTCTAGAAATGCCGCCATGATTTCTGCCTCTACCTGCTGAGCTAAATTCTGGCGGCACTTGGGCTTAAGCTCGGTATGACTTGTTTCTATAACAGGCGAAAATCCATGCTGTTTCACCGCAGTGGCACACGTCTGCAACTGAACTTGGATCTGCGAAGGTAATTTATCAAACGTGAGTTGTCGCTCACCTTCTGCCATCAAACACGCCACTTGCATCATATTATCCAGCTCCCTGAGGTTACCAGGCCAAGAATAAGCTAACAAAAGCCCAAGCAGTTGCGGACACATGCCTTGCTCACCCAGACGGTATTTACCATGAAGCTTCTCAATGATCCTCAGCTTATCTTGCCTGTCTCTTAGGGCGGGTAATCTTATCTGTAAGCCATTTAAGCGATAAAACAAGTCTTGTCTAAATTCACCACTTGCCACTTTTGACAATAGATCGCCATGACTTGCGGCCACCAATTGAATATCCACAGGGATAGCCTTGTTGGAACCAATGGGCACCACTTCACGTTCCTGCAAAACCCGCAGTAACCGAGTTTGTACCATCAATGGCATATCACCAATCTCATCGAGAAATAAGAAACCTTCATGGGCTTGTCGAATTTTCCCCATAAACCCTTGCTTGTTGGCGCCGGTGTAAGCGCCAGCTTGATAGCCAAACAATTCAGCCTCCACTAAGTCGTGAGGAATCGCCGCGCAGTTTATCGCAACTAAGGGCTTAGCGTGACGGTCACTCTGACTGTGAAGTTGTTTAACAAAATGCTCTTTGCCCACTCCAGTTTCGCCGCAAATAAGTAATGGGATTTGACGAGTTAACACTTTATTGGCCTGTTGCCAGGCTTGTTCTAATTGAGGGTCTTTAAATTTAAGCCCGAGTTTATTTGCTGTCTGCGAAGGGGCTGACTTTTTGAGTGGCTGTTTTTCTACTTGCTGAGTTTTAAGGTGCAGCATCTTGTGCTGTGAATGCCGCTCTCGCTGCCAACGATCGCCAATGTGCTGAGTCAGAGAGTCCCCCACTTGCATGCTCTGCAATAAATGCTTCGCCATGGGGTTAAAACCCAATAATTTACCTTGACTGTCAGCCACTGCTATCCCTTGCCACAAGGAGCCAAACAAATGCGGCTGGGTGGCTAAGTCTACCCGATAATGGCTATCAGGGAGCTGGCATAATAAGGCGGTTTCTATGAGTTGGGCCAAACTTGAAATCAACAATAAGGTTTGCTGACTGTGCACTTGTTGTTCGCTGGTAATATCTAGCGCCGCAATTAATTCGCCGGAGGGAGAAAATATCGGGCTAGCCGTACAGCTCATGAATCTGTGCTTGGCAAAAAAGTGCTGTTCGCCAATCACAGACACCAACTGCCTCGCCTTAAGCGCTGTGCCTATGGCATTGGTGCCTTGGTTTTCTTCTAACCAACTCACTCCTTCATCTAAGGCGATATTCGCAAGCTTGTCTGAGTATTTCGACAGCCCCCAATGCTTAAGCACATAACCATCACTAGCTGACAGAATAAGGCGGCTTTGGCTGTGGGCCATGACTTGATAAAACAGCGGCAAGGCTTGGGTTTCCACTAAGCGAATAAGCACAGAGTGATCGGCTTGTTTTTGCTGCAGACTCACAGGGTCGAGCTTGTGATATTCAGGGAGATGAGTCTGCTCTAAGCCAGCCAAGCTGCTTCTTTGCCAAGAATCGGTTAGCCAATGAGAACTTCCTTGCAGCAAAGACGGTGTTTTAGCTGTCATACCTATGCTCCATTTTGGCACACACAAGCGTGCCATTGCTGAACAGTGTAACCACAGAGCAGTAAGTAAGACTTACAGGCTCAAACACCTATCCTAATTAAAGTTATTATTTATCAGATAATTGAATAATTTTAAAAACAAAGGCCAACTTGGCTTAGTCCTTGTAACACATAGTCCTTGTAATCCTAACAAGCCCAACACAATAAAAATAGCCACAACAACAAGGAATTTTTATGATCTATTCACAACCCGGCACAGACGGTGCCAAAATGAATTTCAAGCCACTCTACAATAATTTTATTGGCGGAAAGTGGCAGCCTCCCGTTGGCGGCAAGTATTTTGATAATGGCTCGCCAGTTAATGGCGAATTTTTCTGCCAAGTGCCCCGCTCTGATGGCCGCGATATCGAGCTGGCACTGGATGCAGCCCACACAGCCTTTGCCACTTGGGGTAAAACCAGCGTTACCGAACGCTCAAATCTACTGCTTAAAATTGCCGACAGGGTCGAGCAAAACATTGAATACTTAGCGGTGGCTGAAACCTGGGAAAATGGCAAAGCCGTGCGCGAAACCTTAAATGCCGATTTACCGCTGTTTGTCGATCATTTCCGTTATTTTGCTGCCGCTATCCGCGCCCAAGAAGGCAGCGCCGCTGAGCTTGATATGAATACCGTTGCGTATCATTTCCCTGAGCCACTAGGGGTCGTCGGGCAGATCATTCCGTGGAATTTCCCGCTATTGATGGCCGCTTGGAAGATAGCCCCTGCCCTTGCTGCCGGTAACTGCATCGTATTAAAACCTGCCGAACAGACCCCAGCATCCATCTTAGTCTTGCTGGAACTTATCGAAGATATATTGCCAGCGGGGGTGTTAAATGTCGTTAATGGTTATGGCACAGAAGCAGGCCAAGCCCTAGCCACCAGCAAGCGCATCGCTAAATTGGCCTTTACGGGTTCTACAGCTGTGGGTCAGCACGTACTCAAATGCGCGGCAGAGTCGTTAATTCCGTCTACAGTTGAACTGGGCGGTAAGTCACCCAATATCTATTTTGCCGATGTACTCGAACACGAAGACAGCTACCTAGATAAAGCCATCGAAGGCATGCTACTGGCCTTTTTCAATCAAGGTGAGGTTTGTACTTGCCCTTCAAGGGTGCTAGTGCAAGAGAGCATCTATGATAAATTTATTGAAAAAGTCATCCAAAGGGCGAAAACCATCAAGCAAGGGGATCCACTGGATACTGACACCCAAGTTGGGGCACAAGCTTCAAAAGAACAGTTTGATAAAATCTTAAGCTACTTAGCAATAGGCAAAAATGAAGGCGCCCAAGTGCTGATTGGCGGGGATCCTTTGCAACAAAGCGGCAGCCAGGCCCAAGGGTTCTACATTAACCCGACTATTTTAAAAGGTCATAACAAGATGCGGGTATTCCAAGAAGAAATTTTTGGCCCTGTTATTGCCGTCACCACCTTTAAAGATGAGGCTGAGGCACTCGCCATTGCTAATGACACAGAGTATGGCCTAGGAGCTGGCCTGTGGACTCGAGACATGAACCGCGCCCAGCGTATGGGTCGCGGCATTCAAGCGGGTCGAGTGTGGATAAATTGCTACCATGCTTACCCAGCTCATGCCGCTTTTGGTGGCTATAAAAAATCGGGCATTGGCCGAGAAAATCATAAAATGATGCTCAACCATTATCAAAACACCAAAAACTTACTCATCAGTTATGATGTCAATCCGCTAGGATTTTTCTAACAACGATTTTTATAAAAAAGTGAACATCAAAATCTAAGTCAGCCTAAGACGCTCATCTCGAGCGCCTTTTTCATTGAGGTTTGCCTTTTCTTCCCATTCGGAAATAGGTCTGTGTTAAGGGGCATTATTAACAAGGCCGTTAAAAAAGTGTGTCCTGAATTGAGTCTTTTGCTGCTTGCTGTAATCTTGCCACGCCTCTGGCGATAAATGGGCAAGTTCTGACGCTCTTTGCATTTCAAGCTGAGTATATAAGGCCATTAACCCCTGTTGGTAATCTTGTACCTGATGCTGCTGACTCATCACTTGCTGCTGACGACGCTTTATCTCATGCTGCTGAGATACATTTAAAAACTGCTCAGCTAATGCCGCCGCCACCTGCTGGTGATCTGCTTCACTGAGCCCTAGAGGGATCAAGCCTAAAGCAGTTTCATATCGCGTTATACTCAGGGTATTCTTGCTATCACTTCCATCATGGCGATGTGTGTTTCTGTCTTGTCCATCACGGACACCCTCATTGCCGGCTGACGCATCTTGTACTAAAGCTGTCAGCGCTTGCACTAAGGTTAGTGGATCCTGAATATCCACAAGCGCCTGAGCATTCAAATGAAATTGATAACCTTGATACTCATCAAAATACAACAAGCTCGCGTCCTCCCCCCAGACTTGTGCATGCAAGGCTTGTATTCGAGCCACTTTATCCGCTAAAGGGATATCTTGAGGCATTAATTCATCCCCCAACAAGGCTTGGATCTGGGCGAGCTTAGGCGGGTAAGTGCGCAATAATTCCAAACGCTCACGAGTCAGATGCTGACTCAGTGCTTGCAAGCGTGCATCACAATCATCCTCTTGTTGGCACAAACGCCAAAAATCACTCAATGCCTGCTGTAACGTTTGACCTTTATACTGGGCTATCCTGGTGATGAATGGCTCATCTAACCAGCCATGGACCGCTTGTGTGGGCGCTGTGACGACTGTATTGAGGACCGCCTTTGCAGGCGTCATCACAAGGTCCTCCTCTTGCACACTAGTAGCATCAAGCACAATGTGAACCGCCGCTTCACTCACCGCAATATTAGGCGATATCACCTCTATAAGCCCCATTACGGCCATTACAATAAAACCCATCGCCAATAAGCTTAATGTCAGCCTGTGTTTCATTTCACCCTCCTATCTCACACTTGAACATCTGATGGCGACGCTTTGAATGACAGCACTTCTTGATGCAGCACTTTTGATAACTGCATTTAGGCTCAAGGGTGCGGCAATAATCACCGCACCTTTAATTAATACTTTAATTGAGCTGGCTCAGTCATCATTCAGCTGTTTATGCGATATAACCCGCCGATTAACGCCCCGGTTGCGTCAATGGCGCGACAATGCTAACAACTGGGAAATGATCCGATAAGTTCCACTTCTGCCATAAGCTGGCGGCAGAACTGCGGGGCACCTTAACATCATTGTCATTGCTTTGAGTCTGGGCATACTCATCACTGATAACGATATAGTCCAGATATTCAACATTCTCACCGCCAGACAAAGGCGTACCTGCAAACTCATTGATACGGGGGTCAAAGGTAGATTCTATGTAACCTGAATAGCTGGGTTGCTTTGCTTTCAAATTGGCGAACATTTGCTGATAATCGTCCTCAAACTTGCGTTTATTGACATTAAAATCACCACCATAGATCACGGTTTCATCTGCGGGTATCGCTAATGAATGTGCGAATTCACGCATTTGCTTGAACTGCTTCTGGCGGTTGCTTCTAGCCACATCGGTATCAAATGAAGCTGTGTGAGTCGCAAAAACATGATAAGCCTCACCTTGTTTGATAACTTGCGCATAATTGATGCCTTTATCGGCAAAACAGTCTGTGCCACTGCAATCGGGATAAACAAACTGCGCCTGCGCCACTATGGGATAGCGGCTCACTATCATCACACCGCCATCATAAATATTGACGCCAGACTTATCTAACATTCGGGTCTGATAAGGGTACTCTTGTGCCAATGCCCGCAAGAACGCACCACGGCCAGGAGCAAAGACTTCCTGAAGCATTAAGACATCATGACCACGCATTTTTTGCGGTAACAGCGCCAAACGCTCATTGATGTGAGAAGCAATCACAGGTAAGGCCCAAATATTGTAAGTCATCACGGTTAAACTATTGTTGGCGATTGGATCTGTGGCTAACGCTGGCTGAGGGGTCAGCGCATAGTAAAGATCATCATATCTTGCGGTGCTGCTGGATTTCAGTGCAAACTCTGTGGTCATCATGGATGAACCACTGGCGTCATCTACACTCGTCACTTGCTGGTATCGATGAATATCTCTGTCTTGATGCCATTCCAATTCTTGACCGTCATAACTCAAGCCATGCTTTAAGGTAGAATTATACCAATGACCTTGAATTTCTTGGTGCAGTTCAACAACCTCCCCCTGACTATCCGTTAGGCTAGTGGTAAAGTGATAATCATGCCCAGACTTGACCCCTTCCCAGCGATTAACGCTCAAGAGCATCTTGGTTTCCCAAGGACCTATGACATCAGCATGTTGAAACCACTCCAGCCCTTTTATGAGTTGATCACTGCCGCTGTGACTGATGCTAATATTCATCTGTTTCGCTGAATTATTGGTAAAATACACATCCGTATCAGCGGTAGCCACAGCTGACATCAACACTACACAGGCTAATGTCAGTGCCTTAACATGACCATATATCAGCCCTTTTATATTAACTTTATGCAAAAACGTTGTACTTATTGCTATATTCATCGAGTCACCCTCCCTTTGTTTGTTTTGGCAGTTACCGACCATTACTACTCGATTGGCTTTTATGTCACTTAAGTTAATCAGCTTAAAATGACATTTAAACGACAGGGAAATGAAACATTGAATATTCAAAGTTAATGTTATTGCGATATATTTTGTTCAACATCTACGGAAATATTTAAAAAGACTGCTATTTTTATTAGTAATACGATTAACAGGAATTGCCCAGATTGATTAATGAAATCGCTCATATCAATAGTCCAAGCTTATTGCTTTCCCGGCAAGGCCTCTGTCTAGCACAGAATGCGCTGTTTGAAGAACACGACGAGCTTGTGGCTCAAAAACAGCAAATTATCGACCACTTGCAGCCTTTTCTCTCTTTAGGCCATAAAACCAGCTCCTTATACACTGATAATTACCGCATCAGCTTATCCCTTATTGCCTTGGAGCATGAGGAGGTCTTGGTTTGTTGTCATGCCATCAAAAGGCCTAAGACCACAGTCCCGGCCAAAGCTGCTGTCCTGCATGATTATAATCATTACGCTTTACTGGACGCTGAGTTTAATCTCGTCAAAACCAACCATCCCCTGCTTGCTAAAGCCCAGCCGGGGCAAGCACAATTTGACGCCTTGTTTTCCGATGAAAATAACAAAAAAATTGCAGCGGCATTTCAGCAACTGGCATCCAAACAAAGCATTGAACTTACCTTGCCCCATGAAGAGCAGGCGATATTTTTATGTATCGAGTCCATTGATTTACTCGGGCAGCAACATTGGCTGGCCATATGGCACCCCTTAAGCAAAGGCGCTATTCAAACTGACAGTGTATTGCTGCAATACCGTTACTTGCTTAATGCGGTAAACCAATTATCCGAAGCCTTAATTATCATTAACAGCAATAATCAAATCGTCCTGTGTAATCAACAAGTATTCCAGCACTTCCCTTACTTGCAAGCAGACAAGGTCATAGGCATGGAGGCGGTTGATTTTGTTGGCCAAATTTTAGATGAAGAATACAAATCAAATCCACGTAAGGCACAGGTGTTAACGCGCTGGTTTGAACATAAGTTCATCAAAAATCAACTGATTAATTTTAGCTATACCAATATTGATGGTTTGACATTAGAGTACAGAGACAGATTTACCGATGCCAATGAGCGAATTTGCCTGCTACTCGATGAGAGCAATATTACTCAACTACATGATAAATTGGAAAAAACTTGGCTTAAATCAGTAGAAGTCAGTACCGCGAAAAGTCAATTTATGGCCGCCATGGGCCATGAAATTCGCACGCCACTCAATGCCATTATCGGCCTACTTGAGCTCACCCTCAGAGATGAACGTTATCAGGACAATAAGCACTTACAAGTGGCCAGTCGCAGTGCAAACCATCTATTGAACTTACTTAATGATGTGCTGGACTACACAAAATTTGAAGCTGATAAAGTTAATCTCTCAGCGGTGGATGCGGACTTAAGACTCTTGTGTGAAGATGTGATGTCAACCTTTGCGGTGCAGGCCCAGCAAAGGGGTATATGGTTAGAGCTTTTTGTGGATCCTAAGCTTGAAAAACTGCTGCATTATGATGATGTGCGCATCACCCAAATACTGCATAACCTCATCAGCAATGCAATTAAGTTTAATACCTCTGAGCATCCCTCGGTGTTACTTAAACTCGAGGCGCTTAGCAGCACGGCAACCTCTCAAACACTTAAATTTTCAGTGTGTGATAATGGCATAGGCTTAACCCCAGAGCAGCAGCAAAAAATATTCCAAGGCTTTGTGCAAGCCGATGATGAAACCTTTAGAAAATTTGGCGGTACTGGCCTTGGGCTTAGCATATGTCAGAAAATTTGCCGCTTGATGCAATCAGAATTAAAAGTTGAAAGTGAATTAAACCATGGCGCGACCTTTTACTTCATCGTTAAGATCCCCTTCACCAACTCCCAAAAGACTCAGATAAGCCAACAGCATCCACTTAAGGATTTGAGCCGTTCCGATCTTAATATTTACACTAACCACCCTAAATTATCTTATACCTTACAGCGCTATGCTGATGGACTTGGATTTAATCTGCATTATGTATCCTCTTATACCCTGCTCGAACTTGCCGACCCGGATGCTGTGATACTGTTTGACCCGAATCAGGCCGATCTAAAGTTCTGCAATAGTCTGCTTAAGAATAATAATCTGTTCCAACATTTACACGCCATGCCTCAACGTAAAGCCTTGCTCATTCAAGATGGGGATTTAAGTGCCAATCAAACCAGTCTAATGCAAATATCCTTAATGCCCTTAAGGTTAGAGCAATTGCTAGAGCTAGTGAAAAACACCCAACCGGATAAGAAACAGGACTCACAAAAAAATCGTGAGACCAGTAATTTAAATAGGATCAATGCCTTAGTAGTTGAGGATAATGCCGACAATATCTTTGTGCTGGAACATCAACTGGCCTCCATCGGGGTGCAAGCGACCTTCTGCGACGACCCTGAAAAAGCCATCATTCAGTTTCAGCAGCACAACTATAATTTAATCATCTCTGATTATCAGATGCCCCATTTAAGCGGCGCCGAGCTCACCCAAACGTTACGCTACATCGAAGAAACAGAGTTTCGCATCCGCACACAAGTGATAGTGCTCACCGCCGATAAGTCCTCTGAATGCCAAGAGGCGTGCAATAAAGCCGGGGTGAATCAGATTTTCATTAAACCTTTGTCCTTACCTGTGTTGCAAAAATACCTTTGTGATTTGAATTTATTCTTAGAAGAACACAATGAAAATGACGACGTATCAAACAATTTAGACGGTTTAGCCCATGACTTTACCGACAGGGATGATATCTTCATCGACACCTTCAATGAGGAAGATGAGGAAGACTTTACCAACGAATACCTGATAAAAAGTGATGATCCTAGAGCAAAAGCGGCCTCCAGAGACACAGCTCAAGCATTAAAACTTGATGCACAAACTGCCAAAACCCAAGATAGCACTCCTCCCATGGACATTAATGTCATCTATAAATTTGTTGGCGATATTAGTGATGAAGAAATAGATGACTTTTTAGTGCAATTCTTTGGTAATCTAGAGCAGCGTCATCAGGCCTTAAAGCAAGCTTTTATCGAGCATGATTTTGTCAGCGTTCACTCTTCGGTACACACAATAAAAAGCAGCGCCTTGTATATCGGTGCCCAAGACTTAAGTGATGCATGCCAAAAGCTCGAAACCTTGACCAGTAACAACCCGATAGATTTAGACGAGGTAGAGCGGATGGGACACAGTGTTGAACATGAAATTGAACGGCTAATGGCATACCTAGTGGCAAGGAAAGGTTAATATGGCCAAAAGTAGTCTGGTTACACATATTCTTATGTTCACTCAATCTAGGGATAATGATGCCCTATTGATCAATATCATCTCGCGTAATTTCTCCAAAGTCTTAGTGGTTGAGAAAATCCGCGCCATCAGTGAAGCCTTAAGGGATCTCGCCCCTAAAGTCATTTTCGTCTCTTGCGAAACCCTGCAAGAATCTTTAGCTACTTACTACCAAGCCTTAGATGACGCCCAAAACGGTAAGATTTGTGAGCACTGTGTGGTGGCTGTCATTTCAAGACACGATGAAAAAGATGCCTTTGAAGCCTACACCAACGGTATCATCGATGATTATCTCGTCGCCAGGCCCTTGTATGAGTTGCACCGTCCTGTGGTTATCTGCCAGCATTTGCTCAAAAAAGTGGGCCTTACGGAAGGCTCCGCCCAGAAAACTGATTTCTTAAAATACCGAGAAAACTACAATGATGCCGCCAAAGAAATCATTGCCAAGGGCATAGAGCGCAAGGAATCAATGAGGAAAGACTTCGAGGATAGCTTAAGTCAAATAGATAAAGCCTTGGATGCGGCGGCGGACAGGATCCAGAAACACCAAACCGTTAAGCTTGATATGGACATGCTGAAGAAAACCTTATCAGCAATCAAGTCCGATGAAATTCGCCCCGAACTGCTTAAAATTCAAAATAAAGCGATGCAATTATTGGAACAAGTCGTCAGCGACGCCCAAAGCAGTTTCAGCGCAGAAAACATGCTGTTCTCTGATGAGACAGAACTTCCTGACACCGCGATTATCAACACTAAACCTGTACTCCCTGCAGCGTCAGCCTCCGCACAGCCAAGCCCTACGCCGACCCAAACGGCTACTGCTGCAGCTAAGCCCACGGTTAGCTCCCCCTTAATTACAGCTGCGGTACAAGCTAAGCCATCTCCAGCGGCTCAGGATAAAACCCCTAAGGTATTGGTGATCGAAGATGATGAAATTAGCTTGCACTTAACCAAAGTACTATTGGGCAATTACAAGCTTGAATTTGATAGCGCCGATACAGGACGAAGCGCCTTTGCCTGCTTGAGCAATCGAGAATACGATCTCATTTTAATGGACATCAATCTCCCAGACACTAATGGCCTGTATATCCTCGACCAAATAAGGACAACGGCAAACTTAAACAAGCAGACCCCCATTATCATGCTCACAGGTAACAAGAACAAAAATACCGTTCGCCAAGCCATTGAGGCTGGAGCAAAAGGCTATATTATCAAGCCGCTGCATCAAACATCCGTCATAAAGCTGTTTGAGAAATACCAATTACCTTTGCTGCAAAAAGCCTAAACGTTTCATCAAAATATGACGGCGCAGCAGCAAGAGCCCAGTAAAAATTAGCAAATAGATGCCAGGTTCAATAATCTCCGACTTTACCGACCAATAAAAATGCACCGGCGCGAGTATAGCCGCAAGGTAGACCCAGTTATGCAACGCCTGCCAGCGTTTGCCCATGGTGCGCTTCACGCGATGAAAGGACGTCAACCCAAGCATAAGCAAAATGATTAAACAGCTTGCTCCCACTAAGATATAAGGCCGCTTTACTATTTCCTCAAACAATAATCCCCAGGCGAACAATAAATCTAAACTGATAAATGCACTCAAGTGCAGCAAAGCATAACCAAGCACATAGAGCCCCAATAAACGCCGGGTCTGCAGTAATAACCCCTGTTTAAGGCGCTTCGCAAAAGGCGATACTAACAAGGTCGCCACCAAGACATTAATGGCGCCCATACCTGTGAAATGAATGATGTACTGCACAGGATCGCCGCCAGCGTTATCGGATGACACCAACAAGACTAAATATACTAAAGGCAATATGCACAACAGGTGCAAGAGGACTTTGAGCCAGAACAGGCCAGCTTGGGTTAAGCGCATTAGTAAAACGCCCTTAAATCCATGCCTTTGTACAAATGCGCGACTTCATCGCCATAACCATTAAACATTTGAGTGGCTATGCGTTTGGCTGAAAACAATCCGCCCTCACCTATGCTGCGCTCACTGGCCTGAGACCAGCGAGGGTGATCCACATTCGGGTTCACGTTAGCGTAAAAACCGTATTCATTTGCAGCTAATTGATTCCAACTGGTGGGCGGTTCCCTATCCAGCAGCCGAATACGTGAAATGGATTTAATGCTCTTAAAGCCGTACTTCCAAGGCACCACCAAACGAATAGGCGCGCCATTTTGTGGCGGTAATGTTTTGCCATAAAGGCCAACGGCAATCAATGACAGTGGATTCATAGCCTCAGCTAAGGTGAGCCCTTCAACATAAGGGTAATGAATACCGCCCCCCATGAGTCGGTTCTTCTGCCCTGGCATTTGCTTGGGATCGTACAAGGTTTCAAAGGCCACATGGGTCGCACTGCCTTTCACCCCCACCTTAGCCAACAAATACGCCAGACTAAACCCGACCCAAGGGATAACCATGGACCAAGCCTCTACACAGCGCAGTCGATAGGTACGCTCTTCCAACGGAAATAACTGGGTTAAATCGTCAAAGTCTAAGGTCATGGGCTTATCCACAAGACCATCTAAGGTTAAGGTCCAAGGCTCGACCTTAAACTGCTGTGCATTCTCAAAGGGATCTTGTTTACTGGTGCCAAATTCATAAAAATTATTATGCCGAGTCACTTTATCTTCAGGGGTTAACTCAGTCTCTAGCATAAAAGCGTGTGGACGAGAAAAATCAAGAGGACGGCGAATAAACTCAGCCTTGGGCTTATCAGAAAACACATCGAAAAGTCCCGCTTGTGCCGAAGGTGACAGACTGGCCCCCAACGCCCCTAACCCACCGAAACCTAAAGCTTTAATAATAGTACGCCTGTCATTAAAAACAGCTTCAGGCGTGACTTGATTGTCCGGTAACGCCCAAGTCGCGGTTTTTTTTATCCCTCGAATAAATGATGGCTTCTGACTCATAAAAAAACCTCTGTTAAATGCTTTATGCTGCCAACAACAGCGCTTAGTCGCCCAGGCGTAACACCCATAGTGATAATTGAGTAGACACGGGAAAACCGATAAATATTGCAGCTTCAGATAAAAAACCGCGATTTTTGAACCTAATAACCATCACATTAGGCTATTTTGCTCATTCGCTGAGCAATTGCCCTTGAAATTCATCGCCTCATACTTGCAGCAAACTGCCGCTCATGCGACTCTAGGCCATTACTTGCAACTGGTTACCGTCATGCCTTTTTCCCCTCAACTGACAGCCTTGTCTTTGCCCCAAATCATTATTCTTTTCGCCATTGCGTTCCTTTCGTTACTCATAGGCGCTTTATTAAATCAGAGGCTCACCCGCCAGCGCTGGGAACAAGTCAAAGCCGCACAGGAGCTCATTAATAAGCAAGTCAGTGATGCTGCCGCCGCCGTCACCGCCCACCAGCAAGATCTTATCGATGACAAAGACGACATGATAAAACATGCCCAGTCAAAGATTGAAGTACTCATTGCCCAAGTATCAAAAGTCGAGGCGCAGGCCGAGCGTGCCACCAGCCTTGAAACTCAATTGAGCGACACTCAGCGCAAATTGATGGAATCCCAATTGGCCTTATCTAAGTCCAATGCCATGCAGCAAACGATCTTAATTAAGAGCCGCACCGAGCAAGAAGCACTGCAGGATAAAATTCGCCTGCTTGAAACCGCCGAAGCTAGGTTAACCGTCCAGTTTGAAAACTTAGCCAATCGCATCTTTGAAGAGCGCAGCGAAAATTTTAAACAGCAAAATGTCAGTCAAATAGACAGTGTACTTGGGCCACTAAAACAACAGCTTGAAGGATTCAGGCAGCAGATCAATGAATCTTATACTCATGAGCAATCTGAGCGCAGCGCCTTAAAACACCAGCTAACTCATTTGCATGAACTCAACATGAAAATGAGCCAAGATGCCGTCAACTTAACCAATGCACTTAAAGGTGACAACAAGCAACAAGGTAATTGGGGCGAAGTTATTCTTGAACGAGTACTGCAAGAGAGTGGCCTACGAGAAGGTCACGAGTACCAAACTCAGCAAGAGTTAAAAGATGACAACGGCAAACGCTTCAAACCCGATGTGATAGTGCATCTGCCGGAACAAAAAGATGTGGTTATCGATGCTAAAATGTCGCTCATCGCTTATGAGCGCTATTTTAATAGCAGTGATGAGAGCCACAAACAGCAAGCACTGAAAGAGCATGTCATTTCCATCAGGCAACATATTAAAGGCTTAAGTCAGAAGGATTATCACAAGCTGCATGGTCTTAAGAGCCTAGACTATGTGTTGATGTTTATTCCCATCGAGCCCGCATTTTTATTAGCCATAGAGCATGATCCTAGCATAATCAATTTTGCCTTGGAGCAGAATATCATGCTGGTGAGTCCAACCAATTTACTGGTGGCCCTTAGAACCATCAACAACATTTGGCGTTATGAATACCAAAATCAAAACGCCCAAACCATCGCCAAACAGGCCGCCAAAATGTACGATAAATTCTGCGGTTTTATTGAAGATATGGACAAAGTGGGCCGTGCCTTAGAAGGCGCCGAAAAAAGTTACCAAAGTGCCATGGGTAAACTGTCTTCTGGCAAAGGGAACTTAGTGAGGCAAGCCCATTTAATGCAGAAGCTGGGAGTCGATACCAGTAAACAACTGGATAAACACAAAGTCAATTTAGCGCTGAGCGATCACTTAGATGATGAAAGCGATACTGAAGATGACAGCCAAGACCAAGAGCCTCATTCGCAGCACGCAAAGCTCAGCGCGGTAAGCATAAATTGAGGGAAATAAAAATCAAACAAATAAGCCGTTAAACTTGAATAAAGTAAACATTACAACAGCATACTGAGGCGGAGATTCTCGATTAAATGCGCAACACACTCGTTACATCTTGTTTAACAGCTGCCAGCATGGCGCTAATTTTTTTCTCTCAAAGCTTGAGTGCTTACACTCAAGATCAACAAACCTATTTGGATGCCAGCCGCGCACTAGAAAACAAACAATACGGCCAATATCGCACCTTAAGAGCCAAACTCAATGACTACCCACTGGCGATGTATTTAGATTACAACGCCACCATGGCCGATACCCTCAAGTTGCCTGGTAAAAACGCCTTAATTGAAATAGAAAAATATAAAGGCAGCCCGCTGTACAATTCGGCCCGTTATCGTTATTTACTCACAGCAGGTAAAGCCCAAAGGTGGCGTGATTTTCTTGTCATCTCCCCTGACAGGCCCAATGATGTCCGCCTACAATGCTACTTCAACCTTGCCTTATACCATCAAGGGGACAAAAAAACGGCCTTTGAAGCAACCGATGAACTCTGGCTCTATGGCAAGTCTCGTCCAAACGAGTGCGATCCATTATTTGCGCTTTGGACTCAAGCAGGCCATCGCAGCCAAACCATGATCTGGTCCCGTATGCTGCTCAGCTTTAATGCTGGCCAACATGGCTTAGTGAGCTATTTAGCGCAAAAAATTACCCGCCATAAAACCGAAGCCAACCTATTAGTCTCGGTTTATAAAGATCCCAACAGCTTAAGGCACACCCAAAGGTTCAGTAATAATGCCGCCATCTACGGTGATATTGTTGAAGCTGGGTTAAGAAAACTCGCCTTATCCAATATAAATCAAGCCATCAGCTTGTATAAAAAGTACCACAAACTTCACCGCTTTGGCCCTGAACAAGACGCTAGCTTGAATCATTACTTGGTACGCCGCGCCTTGATTTTTAAAGTTGAAAAACAGCGCAGTCATATCGATAGTATGCTGCCTAAGCTTAAATCTGATGAACTTTTTGGCATGCGTATGCGTTGGGCCATAGGTGAAAAAGATGATGCGACTGTGGCGAAATATTTAAACCTATTAAGCCCTGAAGGCAAGGCCGATCCACGCTGGCAATATTGGCAAATACGTATCACAGGCAAAACAGACGCTGCATTGGCCCAAACCCAAGCCAATATCTTAAGCCAAGAACGTAATTTCTATGGCTTCTATGCGGCGCAATCTCTCAACGCTCCCTTGAGCATGAATGATGATGGCCTGGCATTTTCCTCTAACATGAAAACCAAACTCAACCAAGACTCTGGCCTTGCAAGGGTGAGTGAGCTGTTAGCCATTAAGCGTCCCCATGATGCACGCACCGAATGGATTTATCTGCTTCGCCGCCATGATAATCAGACTAAGGCAGAGTACGGCTTATTGGCACTAGAAAACGGCTGGTACAACTTCAGTGTCGAGGCTAGCATTCAAGGGCAACAGTGGAACGCGCTCAATTTACGCTTCCCCCTCGCCGCACAAAAGTCATTTGCAAAAGCCAGCAAACATTTTGGGGTTAATATCGATGAAATTCGTGCAATTTCTCGTCGTGAGAGTGCTTTTTATCGCTTTGCCACATCCGGTGTCGGTGCCCGCGGCATGATGCAATTAATGCCAGCGACAGCCAAAGAAACCGCTCGTAAATACCGTTTACTCTATAATCAACCTAATGACCTGTATCGCGCCGACAATAACATCATGTTAGGCAGTGCCTATTACAGCCAAATTTTAAAACAATTTAACGGCAACAGGGTGCTGGCAACCGCGGCATATAACGCCGGGCCTCACAGGGTAAAACGCTGGTTAGCAGATTCAAAAGGCCAATTAGATGTGATGAGTTTTATTGAAACCATACCTTATACCGAAACTCGCGAATATGTTCAGGCGGTATTGAGCTACCGCATGATCTACCAACAGTCTCATTCGCCAAATGCCAGCATGTTCACCACCTATGAGCGTGACTTTGCTTATTAGCCTAAGCTAAGTGTAAGAATAATAACCAATATGCACCCTAGGGAAAAAGCGAAGGATTAATCATTATTTAAGGGCATGAGAATGCCCTTTTTCATCGAAAAACACACAATAGGGGTTTGCCGTGACGCCACAGATGACAACTCAATCCCAGCAGGATAGCCAGACCTCAATGCACTCCTTAAGAGGCAAGGTGTCACAGGTATTATCCCAACTCGAGCAGGTATTATTGGGTAAACCCGA
The DNA here is from genome assembly GCF_000013765.1 of Shewanella denitrificans OS217. Classification (NCBI taxonomy): domain Bacteria; kingdom Pseudomonadati; phylum Pseudomonadota; class Gammaproteobacteria; order Alteromonadales; family Shewanellaceae; genus Shewanella; species Shewanella denitrificans. The sequence continues at coordinate 2,785,038 of NC_007954.1, forward strand.
GCAAATCAAACTGGCATTAGCCTGTATCTTGGCCCGTGGCCACTTACTCATCGAAGACTTGCCCGGCATGGGAAAAACCAGCCTATCTCAAGCCCTGGCTAACACCTTAGGCATGAGCTATCAGCGCATTCAATTTACCAGTGACATGCTGCCGGCCGACATCTTAGGCGTGTCCATTTTCGATAAAGCGAAAAATCAGTTTGTGTTCCACAAAGGACCTGTGTTTAACCAAATGTTGTTGGCCGATGAAATCAACCGTGCCAGTCCCAAGACCCAAAGTGCCTTACTTGAAGCCATGGCCGAGCAACAAATCACCTTAGATGGTGTGACTCATGCGCTGCCCGTGCCCTTCTTTGTGGTGGCAACCCAAAATCCCACCGAGCAATCGGGGACCTTCCCTTTGCCTGAATCCCAGTTAGACAGATTTATGATGCGCATTTCCTTAGGTTACCCAAGTCATGATGCCCAGCTCAACATGCTGAAAGGCCAAGCACTAAAAACCCAAGACTTACGTCCTTGTATCAGCCCTGATGAATTGCAAATGCTGCAATCTGAGGTCCGTAAGGTGAGTGCTTCGGATGCGCTGCTTAACTACTTGATTGCTTTAGTCGATTATTCTCGTCAACATGCCGATGCCGCAGGTTTGTCCCCAAGAGCCAGCCTCGCCTTGCTGCAGGCAGCCAAAGCTTGGGCGTATATCGATGAACGCCATTATCTGCTCCCAGAAGACATTCAAGCTGTGTTTAGCGCTGTGGCCGAGCATAGAATTCGCACCAGCCACTTAGCCGTCGGCCAAACCTTAGCCGATATAATTCTTGCTAGCGTCAATCCCATAAGTTAAGCCGTAAAAAGCTTCATTCAGCGATTTTGACTCACTGATGATGGAGGGCATATGAAACAGACACAAGCCGCTGCTTTTGATGGATTAGCCCAGCCACGGCCGCATTTTTTACAGCGCCTTATTCCCCTGGGTTTACGCCTTCGCTGGCAGACGTGGCTGGCAAAACGCATTCCTGCCAGTCGCCAATTTACTTTAAGCCACAAAAGTATTTTTATTCTGCCCAGCGCCTTTGGTTTAGCCTGGATTGGGCTTATTTTATTGCTGTATTTATTTGGCACTAACTACCAAAACAACCTCATCATCGGCCTGAGTCTACTACTGGCAAGCCTATTTCAAACCTGCATCATTTACAGTTACAAAAATTTGGCAGGCCTTAGATTAAGCGCCAAAAAAAATCCGCAGATCTACGCGGGTGACACCGCAAGCTTTGCCGTGGAGCTCAGCCATCAGAGTAGCCAACTTAATATGAGTTCCGCCGCTAATCATGCTGTCGATGCCGGGGGGCACACATGGTTAAAGGATGCTAGCCGACATCAACAAATTTGCCTGCGTTTTGCAGGGCAACATCATGTCAGAATTAAACAAGTACGCAGTGAGAAGCTCGCTTATGTCCCCTATGATAACAGCCGCCGTGGCCGCTTAATTCCAGGTCGAATCACAGTTGAATCATACTTTCCCCTAGGCTTATGCCGCACTTGGTCTTATGTGGATTTAGATTTACAACAAATCATTTTTGCCAAGCCAAAACACGATGAAATAATCTTAAGTGCTGCAGAGAAAGAGGCAAAAGAAGATGAGCATGGCCAGCAACGCGCTGGGATCAATGAATTTAATGAACTGAGAGCCTATGTGCCAGGAGAATCCTTAAAACAAGTGGCATGGAAACAATGGGCTCAAGGTAAGGGGTTATTGACCAAAACCTTTTCTCAACCTCAAGGCAAACCACTTTGGCTGCTGCTGGCACAAATCCCAGGACAAGACTTCGAAGACAGGCTCAGTAAGCTCGCCTGGCAAGTGGATGAACTAAGCCAGCGCCAGCAAGTTTTTGGCCTAGTGCTGGATAACAATCACACCATCAAACAAGACACAGGTGATAAACACAGAATCGCGTGTCAGCAAGCCATAGCCCTATTTCAAACAGAAAGGGGTCAAACTAAGGGGCTTCAAACACAGGATTTTCAGCCACAAGCAAAAAACTCAGTGCCATCGAGCTCAACATCTCACGCAAGTTTAAGCAGCGCCGCCGATACCTTCATGAAAAAGCTGCGCAATATTGCTAAAAAGGGCGTGAAGAATGCAGGATAATTTTGACAGCCACATCGGCAGATCCACCCTGTTCTGGCTACTGCTGACCAATCTTGCCATCTTGAGTCCACTGTTTGATAAAATCATGCCTTGGAGCATAGGCATTTGCGCCATTTGCTTTTTATGGCGAGTGGGGATTTATTTTGGACGCGTTGCAGCGCCGCCTAAACTTCTGGTAACCTCGCTCGCCATTGGCGCCGCCACCACCTTAGCCTTGGTCGCCAGTCAGATTGGCGCCCTCAATGCACTGGTCAACCTATTACTGCTGGGTTATGCACTTAAATACATAGAGATGCGGCAAGTCCGCGACGTTAAAGTCTTAGTGCTAGTGGGCTACTTCCTGATTGGCTTTAGCCTGTTAGAATACAACTCAATCCTCAATACCTTGCACTTGCTGTTAGTGAGCACCATCAACACTTGCGTGCTTATCAGCCTGTATCAAGAGCAAAGTCAGCCAGCGATGGAAAGCCTCCCCGAGAGCCGCGACAATGTAAGAATGACTAGAACCAAATCTAGCCTGCTCAATCTTTCTCAGTTCAAGTTCAGTCTTAAGCTGCTAGCTCAAAGCTTGCCACTGGCATTAATACTGTTCGTGGTATTTCCAAGATTGCCCCCCTTGTGGCTAATGCCCAGTATGGACAATGCCAGAACCGGCCTGAGTAACGAAATGGCGTTTGGGGATATTAGTAAACTTACCCGCTCGGCTGAACTGGCCTTTAGGGTGGGTTTTGATAGCAAGTCCCAAGGCCGACTAGCCAATCAGGATTTGTATTGGCGCACCTTAGTGTTAGATGAATATGACGGTGAAACTTGGCGGCAACACCCCAGTATGCAAGCCATACAAACCTTAGTCAGGCAAGTGAAACCCACCCAGCCAACGCCTGATCTTCAAGGACAGAATAACAAATCAATAGCCTATAACATCATCAGTGAGCCCAGTTATCAAAAATGGCTCTATGGCTTAGATGTCGCCACCAGTGACGATCCTAAACTCACCATGCTACCGGATCATCGTCTCTATGCCTTAAACGACATCACCCAGCGCTTTAGTTATGCTGTGGTGTCCTACCCCAATGCCGTGATGGACAGAGAATTATCTAAAACCATCGCCTCCATCAGCCTGCAATTGCCTAAAGGATTAAATCCACAAACCTTAGCCTTAGCGGCGCAGTTTAAACGCAACTACCCCGAGCCTAAGGACAGACTCGCCGCCATGATGGGTTATTTTAATCGCCAAGCCTTCTTCTATACCTTGTCACCGCCCTCCCTTGGCAAGCAGCAAGTGGATGATTTTCTGTTTAACAATAAAGCGGGGTTTTGCGCCCATTACGCCTCGGCGCTGGTTTATATGGCAAGGGCGACAGGACTTCCCGCCCGCGTAGTGACAGGCTATCAAGGCGGCGAATATAATCCCGAGGCGGGTTATTACAGTGTGTATCAATACATGGCTCATGCTTGGGCCGAAGTCTGGCTAGAGGGCCAAGGTTGGCAGCGTTTTGATCCCACTGCCATGATAGCCCCTGAGCGCATTCTCGATGGTTTTGATGCAAGTTTTGATGGCGCCTCTAGCTACTTATCGGACACACTGTTTACCAGCCTACGCTTTAAGCACACGCCTTGGCTTAATGAGCTCAGGTACAAGCTTGCAAGTCTAGATTATTACTGGAGTCTGTGGGTCTTAGGCTTTGATGAGACTAAAAAGCAGCAAGTGTTAGACAAGCTTTTTGGTGATATCAGCCTAAGTCAGCTGGCGATGATTATCTTAGGGCTAAGTAGCATCATCTTGCTTCTCATCGCTTATTCTGCCGGATTATTGCATTTCTCCTTTGAGGATAAGCTTAATCGACGCTACCTCAGTATTTGTCAGCGGCTGATTAACAAAGGACTTGTCGAGACTAAAGCTCAAGTTAATTCCCAAGCGCCATTGGCACCTATTGCGCCAATGGCTCCTATTACGCCGATGACTCCTATTACGCCGATGGCACCGCCCCAGCGCTTTGCCGCAGAAATTGCCCCTAAGCTAATTCAATTCAGCCCCAAACTTGCCAAACAGTTTGCCGGTTTCAGTGAGCTTTATATTGCGCTTAAATATCAAGACTTGCCGCCAAAACAGCACAGACTTAAGCAAAAACGCTTCCACGCCTTGTACCGCAAGCTAAGATTTGGGCTTTTAGTTAACTAACCTCTCCATTAATACGGGTTATCACGCCTTTAAGATTGAACCTTATAAGTCAACCACATAGAATAAAGCCAACTTAAGTTTTCGGCTAACTGGATGCACCATGCTCACGTTAATTCAATCCAATCAGATGGAAGTATTATCTGAACAATTAGCCAAACTGCTGGCAACCCCATTAGATGAGACAAACCTGCTGGCCAGTGAGCATGTGCTAGTGCAAAGCCCGGGCATGTCCACTTGGCTTAGGCTCGAAGTCGCTCGCCACAATGGCATAGCTGCCGCCCTTGAATTTCCGCTGCCCTCAAGTTTTATTTGGCAACTTTGCCACACCCTGCTGCCCGACGTCCCCAAGGATAACGCCTTCACAAAACCTGCCATGACCTGGAAGTTGATGGACTTATTGCCGCGCCTACTGGACGATGCTGACTTTGCCCCTTTGGCGAATTATTTAACTACTGAGTTGGCCACTGAGCTAGCCCCTGAGTTAGCTCCTGAATTAGCCACTGAAATAAAACCAGATCAAGCCGCTGCAGCGCCTGACTCAAGATCCCAAGCCATTGTTTTATCTGCCGCGCAAGATGCCATCAAGCGCTATCAACTATGCAGCCGCATCGCAGATATCTTTGACCAATATTTGGTCTATCGCCCCGAGTGGATCTTAGCTTGGGAGCAAAACAAACCACTGACTTCATTAGATAATAAACTCAAACTCGATGACAGCCAGTTATGGCAGCCCAAATTGTGGCGCGCACTTATCGACTATAACCGCGATGAACTGGGCGCCAGTCCCTATCACAGGGCAAACTTACATGAATCATTGCTTGAAGCCTTAGCCGATGAGCAAAGCTCTGTCGCCAACCTGCCCCAAAGGCTATTCGTGTTTGGCATTTCCTCCATGCCGCCACAAACCTTAGAAATACTGCATCAGCTGGCAGGGCGTATTCCAGTGGTGATGTTAGCCTTAAGCCCTTGCGAGCATTATTGGGGGGATATCATAGACCCCAAAACCCGCGCCCGCATGGCACTGCAATACGCAGATAAAAAACAGCTAGCACAGGATTGGGAGTCAAGCCTTGAGGTGGGTAACCCGCTGCTTGCCAATAACGGTAAGCTTGGCCGTGAGTTACTGGATCTGATGCTCGCCTTGCCAAGCGAGCACACAGATTTTGGCTATGACTGTTATGTCAAACCTTGGGATATTAATCTACATTCAGACGATGAAAATGATGCTGTCCCAGTAAATACCCCTCAAAACGCTAAGTTACTTCATGGGGTGCAGTATGACATTCTGCAAATGGAAACCTTAGGCGTGAGCCTAGGCCCAGATGCTGCGCTGTATAACAATATTCCTAATCGCCGCTTATTACAGCCAGACGATGACTCAATCACCATCCGCACCTGTCACAGTCCCTTAAGGGAAGTTGAAACGTTACACAATCATTTATTGGCTATGCTGAGCCGCTGCCCGCAGCTGCATCCCAAAGACATAGTTGTCATGATGCCAGATGTGGCCGCCTACGCCCCCTATATTGACGCCGTGTTTGGCACAGCCAATGCTGAAGCGTCTGGGATTGATGGCGCCCGCCAACAAGGCAATAGTTATATTCCCTATGCCATCGCCGATCGCGGCGCTGCGGCAGAGTCACCACTTATCAATAGTTTTTTAAGCTTGCTAAACATCAATCAGAGTCGCTTTGCCTTAACTGAAATCATGGGGATTTTAGAAGTCCCCGCCATTTTGAGGCGCTTTAAACTCAGCGGTGATGAGCTGAGTCAAATTCGCCTCTGGCTAGATGAGGCCAATGTCCGTTGGGGCCGAGATGAGCACAGCCGCGCCGCCTTAAACCTGCCGGCTTTTGAGCAAAACTCTTGGGCTTTTGGCATTCGAAGGTTAATCCTTGGCTACGCTTTTCATGATGGAGCGCCCCTGTATCAAGACACCTTATTAGTGCCAGGTCTTGAGGGCCAATCAGCCCAAGCCCTTGGCAAGCTAATGAATTTCCTTGAAACCTTAGATGATTATCGCGCCCTGTTTGCCGCCCCCTGCACCACTTCTTCGCGCCTGTTTGAGCTGCAAACCTTGCTACAAGATATTTTCGAGGCCGATGACGATGAACGGGAAGAAATTCAAGCCATTAATGAAGCTATCGCTAAATTAAGCGAGGAGTTAAACGGCGCCGGCCATCAAGGCATGCTGGATATTGAAGTGCTTAAAATCTGGTTTAACCAACGCTTAAGCGAGTCTCGCGTGGGTCAGCGCTACCTTGCGGGTAGCGTCAATTTTTGTACCTTAATGCCCATGCGCTCAATCCCCTTTAACATGGTGTGTTTGCTGGGCATGAATGACGGCGACTATCCTAGGGTGCAACACCCGGTGGGCTTTGATTTAATGGCGCATTTTGGCGCTAAAAAAGGTGACCGCTCGCGCCGCGCCGATGACAGATACTTATTTCTCGAAGCCCTACTCTCTGCCCGAGAGCAGCTGTACATCAGTTATATCGGCCAGAGTGAACGGGATAATAGCGAACGTATCCCTTCGATGTTAGTGTCTGAGTTAATTGAATATTGTCAGCTTTGCTACCTAACCCCAGAGATGAAAGAGCAGCTCAGCAAACTTGATGAAGAACAAATCCTTGCCTTGAGCAAACCTTGTGATGATGCCCTGCTCGCACGGCTTATTCAGGCGCAGCCGTTACAGCCTTTCGATCCTAAGCTGTTTAGAGACAATCAAGCCCTAGGCATTGCCCTGCAGCAGAGTTATCACAGCCAGTGGTGCCCGCCGAGCACGCCAGCTAATAAAACAACCACTGCGCCAGCCTCAGCTGCGGCATCCGGTTCAGCCTCTGCTGAAACCTCAGTTAACACTTGGGTTATGAATAGTTCTGGGCGTTTTTTAGGGCCAAACCAAAGCCTGCCTCAGTCAATATTAGCAGACAGCCTGTGGCCGCAATGGCACAGTGATTTGGAGGAAAGAGCGGTATTTGCAGCAACGGATGCTGAGCTTGAGCTATCTGCCCTACTGAGATTTTTCAGAAATCCCAGCCAGTTTTTCTTTAATCGCAGCCTAAAAGTCGATTTATCCTTAGACATTCAAGCCGATGACAATGATGAGCCTTTTAGCCTGAATGCGCTGGAGCGCTACCTGTTACAGGCGAAACTGTTAGATAAAATATTAGCACCTGACCTTGATACCAGTGACCTTGATAACAATGGCGATGATAGGAAGAAAACGCCTGAAGCAAGCCTTACCCAAGCACTAAAAGCCGCGGGCAGTTTACCCATGGCACCCTTTGATGAGCTATTACTGAGTCAGTACCAAAGGGACATGGCGCCGCTGATTGGCAGGGTGCAATTTATGCGGGGCGAGCAATGTGAGCCAAGAAGCCTTAATCTTGAACTGGAATTTAGCTTCAGCCCCGGGCAAATTCTGGCTAACAGCCTTGAGCTGAGTGAAATTAGCCTTGAGCCTGCACTAATAAACAGCCCAGAGCTCGCTCACAACGCCGCTCAAGCGCCACTTAAACTCACCCTACTTGGGCGCATCGACGATATCTTGCCCAAGGGCCTGATAAATTATCGACCCGGCGCCGCCCATGGCCGTGATTTGGTAAGGGTATACCTAAGGCATTTATGCCTCAATGCCAGTGGTCAGCAGCAGACCAGTTATTTACTGGATATGGCGCAATTTCATAGCTTTGCACCAATAACGCCAGCCCATGCAACAGCGCAACTTAAGGCCTTTATTTTGGCTTATATTCAAGGGCAAACGCGGCCATTGTGCTTTATGCCTCGCACCGCCTTTGCCTATGTGGAAGCACCAGGTAGTCATCAAGAAAAATTAATCGCCGCGCAAAAACTGTGGCGAGATGAGCAAAATCAGCTAGGGGAAGGTTTTGAGCCCCATAACCACAGGCTGTTTCGCTTTCCTGATGATTTCACCGAGTCTGGCTTTGGCGCAATAGCCACCACATTATTGAGCCCCATGCTGAGCCTGTATCACAAGGGCAAACTCAGTGAGTTAGAAGATTTTGTCAGTCAGGCAGCGGTGGGCCATAGCGAGGTTAACATGGGCGAAGTAGAAAAGAGCGCTGCAGAACAGATCCCAGTAAACCAGTTAGCAGTAAACCAAAGCCCAGTAGACCAGAGCGCAGTAAACCAGAGCCCAGTAAACCAGAATGTTGGCAGAACAGCGGACGATGCCGTTACAAGCAAGGGGGAGCGCCATGACTGAGCTAAAACAAACTGAAATAGCGCTAGCAGAAGTTAAACAAGCAAAAGCTTGCCAAACAGATTTAAGCAAGGGCACTAGCATTAGCCCAACCCGCAGCCCACTGGACGCATTAACCCTGCCATTTTTAGGCTCAAGCCTTATCGAAGCCAGTGCCGGAACCGGTAAAACCTATACTATTTCAGGGCTTTACCTAAGACTGCTACTTGGCCATGGTGAGCTGCCACCACTGAGCTGTGAGCAAATTCTCGTGGTGACCTTCACCAATGCCGCCACCCAAGAGCTCAGGGATAGGATCCGAAAACGCATCCAAGTGGCGTTTAAATGCTTCCTTGGGGTGGCCGTAGAGGATGAATTTGTCAATGCCTTAAAGCAGGCGTTTCCAGAGTCTGAGCGCCAAATTGCCTTAAAACGGCTGGATTTAGCCCTTAAATCCTTAGATGAAGCGGCTATTTTTACTATTCATGGTTTTTGTCAGCGGATTTTGGCGGATTTAGCGTTTGAATCTTCATTGCTGTTTGAGTCTGAATTCACCTTAGATGACAGCGAATTTTTGCACCACAGTGTGCGAGATTTCTGGCGAGAAACCTGTTATCCCTTGCCCCCCTATTTAGCCGAAATTATTGCCAAACAGTTTGGTGAACCCGATACCTTAGCCAGTAAATTACGTCCGTTACTTGGGCCAAATGAAGCCAAGACCTTAGGGATTATTCCGGCGTTTAGCACCTTAACTCAAGACTTAACCACCAGCCTTTCACGGCTCAAACTATTGTGGCAAAGCGAGCAGGAAAACACCTTGGCCTTGCTCCACAGCTTGCCCCTAAACGGCACCCGCTTTGGTAAGCAAAGCGATGGCTACCCCAAGCTTGGACAAATGTTTGATGAATTAAGCCACTGGGCCAGTGCTGACTATGGATTGCCAAGCACTAAAGCGTTGAGCAGTTTGGCGTTATCAGAACTTAAACTCAACAAAGGTGGGGTTGTCCCCAGTGCTGCTGAGGCGCCGTTACTGGCTCATTTCGATCAGATTAACGCCCTGATAAACAACTTTATTCCGGCGTTTTTACTGCGCGCCAAAGAAGGCATTAAACAGCGCTTTATGGCACAAAAACATCAACGCAACTTGATGGCCCCCGATGATTTATTGTCAAATCTTGCCAGCGCCTTAGATGCCAACCCTGATACCTTGGCAAGCGCCATTGGCCAGCGCTTCCCTGTGGCGCTTATCGATGAATTCCAAGATACCGATCCGCTGCAATTTAACATTTTCAGCAAAGTGTATGGCAAGGCGTCAAGTCCAAGCCAAGAACAGTTACAAGCACCGAACACAGCGACGGGCTTAAGTTTATTGATGATTGGCGATCCCAAACAGGCGATTTATGCCTTTCGCGGCGCCGATATTCACACTTATATTCAGGCAAGAAACCAGACCCCAGCCCATTACAACTTGGCCACTAACTTTCGCTCCAGTGAAAATCTGGTGCTCGGGGTGAACCGCTTATTTGCCCAACATAAGGATCCCTTTATCAATCAGGCGATCCCTTTTGATAGTGTAAAAACCCCTAGCTCGGCGGCAGAGAAACAACTGATTGGCGCTCAGATATCAAAGGCTGCGCTGCAAATAAAGCTGCTGGCCGAAGACGCTGAATTTGGGCTTAACAAGACCCAAGCAAGGCAGCACTTAGCCGCCGATGCAGCCAGTGAAATCCGTCAATTATTGACACAAGCCCAGCAAGGTGAATGTCAGTTAAGCGAGTCCAATAAGCCGCCGCGCCCCTTGAAAGCTAAAGATATCGCGGTACTGGTTCGTGACAGGAATGAAGCGGCTGTGATTAAAGCCGCCCTTAATGCTCGTCAGATAGGCGCGGTGTTTTTAAGCCGCGATAGCGTGTTCGACACCTTAGAGGCGCGGGAATTACTGCTACTGCTGCGGGCATTAGCCAACCCCAAGGATGAGCGCTTACTCAGAGCCGGCCTTGCCACCGAATTGATGGGCTATGATGCGCTGCAAATTCACAGTTTTAATCAGGATGAAGACAGTCGTCAGACACTGCTCAGCCAATTTTATCATTGGCACCAATTGTGGCAACGCCAAGGGGTGATGCCCGCCCTGTTGGCACTGGCCAATTGGAGTGGTTTGATCCCACGATTTTTAGCCAAAGGCTCAACGAAAGATTTTTTAGCCAAAGGCTCAGCTAACAATTCACAGAACGATTCACACAACAATAGCGCCGCGCCTCAGTCAACATCGGCAACTGAGTTTGATACCGAGCAAGATGAAACTCAGCCATCAGAGCTGGCCTCAGGGGAGCGCAGGCTGACAGATTTTCGCCATCTGTGTGAATTACTGCAACAAAAAGCCACTGAGCTTGATGGCAGCGCTGCCCTTATCAATTGGTTTGAGCAACAACTGATTGCCGCTAATACCACAGATGAGCAGCAATTAAGGCTTGAAAGTGAGCAAAACCTAGTGCAAATCGTCACGATTCATAAGAGTAAGGGCCTAGAATACCCAGTGTGCTTTGTGCCATTTGTGAGTTTAGCCAGAGGCGGGAATCGTCGTCCCAGTCCCATTCTTTATCATAAAGAGGGTCAATTGATTTGGGATATTCACGACACAGATGAAGGCCTTGAAAGCTATCAGCAAGCCCATTTAGCCGAAGACCTACGCCTATTATATGTCGCGCTGACTCGGCCTGTGTTTCGCTGCTATTTGTACATAGCCAATCAATGCCGCCAACTCAAAGGCGGCGTTAGCAGCCAATTGGCAGAAACTGGCATAGGCTATCTACTTGGCGCCAAGGATAAAAAAGTCGACTTTAGTTTTATTCAAGGGGCGGTGCAGGCAATAACGGCTGATATTCCTGCCATCGAAGTAAGCTTAGTGAGTGAAAATCCTGACACCCAAGTGTTAAAAAATAATGACGATAATGACCATCACTTAGCCCCTAAAACATTAACTCGCGGTTATCAAACCCCTTGGCGTGTGGGCAGTTACTCAGGTTTAGTTAAGCATCAAGCCCACGAAAAAGTGAGCCCAGGCGCCGATGATGAAGAATTCACCGACGAGCTCACGCTACACTTTATTGAGCAAGAGGCTCATGAGATCTTGCCAGAGCATTTAGCTGACAAGGCACTAACGCCTGCGCCCCTAGATGAGCCAGAGCCCCTAGATGGACCAGTGCCGTTGGATGAACCTGTGCCACTGGATGAACCTGCACCGCTAGATAGATTCAGCTTCGAGCGCGGCGCCAATGCCGGTAGTTTTATGCACTTAGTGTTAGAAAGCTTTGACTTTAGCCAGTATCAAAGCCAGCTGAGTGATGCGATTAGGGATGCCATGGTGCACTATGGCTTTGATGCAGAGCTTTGGCTTGAGCCACTGACCACATGGTATCAAGAGATAGTGACTACGCCGCTACTGATCCCTGAGCAAACACCACGAAATACCCAGTTTGCAGCAAGTCAGCAGCAAAGGCGTTTTAGCTTATCCGAGCTTAATCCTTCTAAAATCAAGGTGGAAATGGAGTTTTACCTGCCGATTTCGGCCCTTGGTAGCCTTGCCCTCAATAAGCTGCTTCAATCCCATGGTTATCAGGCGCAGTTAAGCTTTGATACCTTACGGGGCATGCTCAAAGGTTTTATCGATTTAACCTTTGAATATCAAGGGCAATTCTTTATCGCCGATTACAAGTCTAATCATTTGGGCAATAGCCTTGAGGATTATCAAATGGCCAATATGGCCAAGGCCATGGATGAGCATCAATATCATTTGCAGTACATCATCTACACCTTAGCACTGCACAGATACCTTAAATTGCGCTTGCCAAGTTATGACTATGACACCCACATAGGCGGCTGTTTTTATTTGTTTTTGCGCGGCATGAGCCCAACACACGTAGGCACGGGAGTTTTCTTTAATCGGCCATCGCTAGACTTAATCAAGGCTCTGGATAGCCTCTTTAGTGACGGCGAAGGAAAAATTGAAGGTAAAATTGAAAGTCAAAGCGTGTCAAGCAGTGAAACTAAGGTAGCAAAACCCCTTAAGGGCTCAACTCTATGACCAAGCAAAAAACGCCGCCAATGATAGCGCTGACGCCGATAGCATTAGGGCGGACTGCACTGAGCCAAACTGCTCAGGCTCAAATAGCGCCAAGCTTAAGAGAGCGGCTTAAATATTGGCAAGAGCTGCGTTTACTCACGCCGCTTGACAGGCACTTTGCCTTGTCCCTTTGTGATATTGAAGGTTTGGATAACCACAGCTCAGAAGCTGAGCTATTTATGCTCATCTGCGCGCTGTTAAGTAGGCAGTTATCAAATCAGCACAGCTGCTTAGTGCTGTCGCAAATTGACTTAGCTAACCCTATGATGGAAGAGTGCTACCGCGCTCCCGCCTCTTGCAGCATTAACTTAAGCTTAACTGAGCTTGAACATCAACTCAGTCAATTTAGCGCGGTAGGCCAAGCCGGCGACAATACCCCGCTAATCTTAGATACAGGCTGCCTGTACTTAAATAAGTATCACTTTTTTGAGACCCACGTTGCCCATAAACTCAATCGATTAGCACAAACCGAACTCATAGCGACTAGCAATGCGTTTGATGCAGGCACGCTTAATCAAGTGCGTCAGCAACTGGATTGCCTGTTCCCCGCCGCTGAAAATGCGCAGATAGACTGGCAAAAAGTCGCCACCGCCACCGCGCTCACCAAGGCCTTAGCTGTCATCACTGGCGGCCCTGGTACAGGTAAAACCACTACCGTGACTAAGTTGCTACTGTTATTGCAAACTCAGTCAGCAATGAACATCAAATTAGTGGCTCCGACTGGAAAGGCGGCGGCGCGCCTCAGTGAATCCATTAAAGACTCGAAAGCTAAGCTGCATGACTTTCTTTGCGCCCAGCTTTCCCAGCAACTTTCCTTGCAACTTAAGCAGGCTGAAAGCCCTCTTGCTTCAACGTCGTCAACGCAAAGTTCACCGCCAAAGAAACAGGCTCAAGGGCAGATGAGCCTAGACTTTGACCATACTGTTGTTGAAAACCAAACCGGCGCTGAAAACCAAACGGTCGCTGACATCCAAACTGAGAATGTGAACCCAGACTCTAGCAGTCTGTTAGCCCTTAAGCAGTTAATCGCCTCACTTAGCCTTATTCCAGAAGAGGCCTCGACCCTGCACCGTTTATTGGGGGTTATCCCTAATTCCCACAAGTTTAGGCATGATGAGCATAATCCCCTGAGGTTAGATTTATTGGTGGTGGATGAAGCCTCCATGGTGGATTTACCTATGATGCACAAATTGTTAAGTGCCCTACCTAAAGATGCGCGGCTGATTTTACTTGGGGATCAAGACCAATTGGCCTCAGTGGAAGCCGGCGCCGTGTTAGCGGATATTTGCGCAGGACTTAAGGCGCCAGCCTCGAGTGCGGCGCAATGGCAGATGCGTTATTCTCATGAACAAGCTCTATTGCTTGAGGCATTAACAGGGGAAAAACTGACAAGATATATTCATCCACAAGCCAGACTTGGGGATAGCTTGTGCATCTTGTTTCACAGCCACAGATTTAAAGGCGATGCCGGCATTGGTCTTTTAGCCGCAGCGGTGAATCACGCCGATATTAAGGCCATCAGACAAGTGTGGCAGCAACAACATCAGGAGCTTAACTGGTTTGAGCATCAAGCTGACTCAAATTCAGCTCAAGGAAAAGACGCCTTGCTGGCACTATCCGTGTCTGCCTATGGTGATTATCTAAGCTTAATTGCAGACAATAAGCGCCAATTTGAGATAACTGATGCCAGTGCGCTTCATAGCCCCAAGACCATTATCGACAGCTTTAATCAATACCGGATTTTATGCGCCATGCGCGCCGGTGAATTTGGTGTCGATGGCATTAATGCTGCCCTGACCCAAGCGCTAAAACAGCGCAAACTTATTGACCCCAAACAAGAGTTCTATCTTGGAAGGCCCATTATTATTGCCAGTAACGACTACAATTTAGGGCTTTTCAATGGCGATATCGGGCTGATTTTACAAGACAAAGATCAACCCACTCGCTTGATGGCACACTTTATCAAGGCCGATGGCAGCGTGCTTAAAGTTCAGCCCGCGCGCCTGCCAAGTCACGATACCTGTTATGCCATGACAGTGCATAAGAGTCAGGGCAGCGAATTTGCCAAGGTGAGTTTTGTGCTGCCGCCAAAGCCCAGTACAGCCCAATGGCAATTGCTGACCAAAGAACTGCTCTATACCGCGATAACCCGCGCTAAAGCACAATTTTATTGCTTGGGAAGCCAGCCAGTGTTTGAGCGAGCCAGCCGTCAAGTGACCTTAAGGGCATCGGGACTTGCGCGTCGCTTATGGGATGAATGACGGTTTATTAACCCCTTACAACAGTACTCAGGATAATTGTTTAAAACTTAGCGCGGCGCTATTGCTTTAGCTGCCATAGGCTCATTATCATAGGCACACTTTTTTAGGGGCCCAAGCTTGGCTTTTTCTGGCCCTAGTTTTTACTTTTTAGGAGTTATCATGGCTAAGATTAATGTGTTGCTACTTTGTGGTGGCGGCGGCGCAGAACACGATATTTCATTGATGTCGGCGCGTTTTTTTGAAACTTCCTTAGCCAAATCTGACCAATTTTCTGTGCTTACACTCACCTTAGATAAACAGGGTCGATATCACACTCAAGACGGCAACTTATGCTCCCTCACCAATCGTCGCGAGATCCGCTTCGAAGACCCCAGTATCGCACCTTGGGCGGTGGATTATGTTATCCCCTGTATTCATGGTTTTCCCGGTGAAACTGGCGACATACAGTCTTACTTCAACTTAATTCAACTGCCCTATTTTGGCTGTGAGTCTGAAGCCTCAAGTAATTGTTTCAATAAGATCACCGCCAAGATGTGGTTCAGTGCCTTAGGTGTACCCAATACTCCGTACATTTTCTTGCATCAATTTGACCAAGAAGCCATTGCCCAAACCCAAGCCGCCTTCGACACTTGGGGCTCAGTGTTTATCAAAGCCGCCTCTCAAGGCTCATCTGTGGGCTGCTACAAGGTCGATGTACGTGACAATATCGCCAAGGTACTGGAAGAGGCCTTCGGCTATGCGCCTTATGTGGTGGTAGAGAAGACCATTAAAGCCCGTGAGCTTGAAGTGGCAGTATATGAATATCAGGGCGACATCATCGCCACCTTGCCCGGTGAAATCATCTGTGACACCAATAAGTTTTATAGTTTCGATGAAAAATACGCCAAAGACTCCAAGGCGCGCACCGATGTGGTCGCCAGCAATTTATCGCCAAAATTATGCCTGCAGATCCAAGACTATGCCATCAAGGCATTTAAAGGCATGAAGCTGCGTCATTTATCTCGCATTGATTTTTTCTTAACTCAAGATGATGAAATATTACTAAATGAAATCAATACCTTCCCTGGGTTAACGCCTATATCCATGTTCCCTAAGATGCTGCAAAATCATGGTCATGACTTCACTGAATACTTGAGCGATGTGATAAGCCAGCAACTCGGCCGTTAACTGTGCAAGCCTGCCTCTGCGCGGGCTAAGTTAACAATTAGCTCAGGATCAGCTCAAAGCCAAGTTTTAGAAAACAACCCAACGCCAGTCTCAAGTCATAATGAGACTGGCGTTTTTTTCTTTATTCTTTCTTTTAAATCTTGATAAGCCAAAGCAAAGTACCACATGCCCCCCCAAGCGAGCACATCTGTAATAAAAGTGCGCCCAACAAAATGAATACGAATAAAAACAGTTCTCAATTAATGTTATTGCTGTAGAATATTGGCTTGTCATTTTTAGCCTTAGGTCCTGCTCTGTGTCATTGATGTCTATTTCATGGCGGCAACTGCTGTTTTCTTCTCAATTATCTTTGTTGCTGCGCACCATGGCGGCGCTCTTTGGTGGTTATTTTGTCGCGGCATCTGCGAGTGCACTCATGGCGGTGGCATTGCCCCTGCCCGCCACCGACAGCAGCCTAGTGGCAATGATGAGCGCCTTTATTATCTATGCCCTGTTTGCCATCTGGGTATTTAGCGTTAAACGCGTCGCCCTTGCTTGGGCGCTTGTATTGCTACTTGGTGGCAGCTTTTCTGTTTTGGCGCTGCTAATTCATCGCTATTAGTACATCGCTGTTAGTTCAGGGCTAAATAATCGCTAATAGGCTGTTAGCAATGCTTTAGTGCTCCCTTGATAGGTTCATTAACCTCAATTCGGGTTAAGAGATTAATTATGAAAGACACTTTTTTTCGTTCCATGACTTGGCTGCACACTTGGGTTGGACTGTTAGTTTGCTGGGTGTTATTAATTATTTTCTATGCAGGAAGCTTAAGCTATTTTCGCCATGATATTTCAATCTGGACAGCGCCTGAGCTTCATCAAGGGGTATTGCAGCAGCAAACGCCGCAAAACCTCAAGCCACAACTGGATAAAGTGCAGCAATTGCTGCAACAAAAAGCCGCCAATGCCGATAGCTGGTTTATCTTTCTGCCAAGCAGTCGCCATCCTTACTTAAGTTATGCCTGGCAGGAGCTCGCCCCAGAACCTGGGCAAAGAGGAACATTAATCGAGGAGGTCCTTAGCGATGACAATCAGACTGTCATCGCTGATAAGCGCAGCTCCCGTGGTGGTGATTTCTTCTACCGTTTACATTTCGACTTACACTATCTCCCTGTGATTGCCGCCCGCTGGCTGGTGGGTCTGTGCAGCTTATTTATGCTGTTGGCGCTGCTCAGCGGTATTGTTATCCATAAACGTATCTTTAAAGACTTCTTTAGCTTTAGGGCCAACAAAGGGCCGCGCTCTTGGCTCGATGGTCATAATGTCACCGCCGTACTGGCACTGCCTTATCACTTGATGATCACCTACACCGGCCTTGTGACCTTTATGATGATGTTTATGCCTTGGGGAATAATGACAGCCTTCGATGGCAAAGATAGCAATGAGAAAGTGCGAGCATTCAGAAGCCAAGCCGCCAGCGAGCAAGTGCAAACCTTTGAGCCAATAAACTTAGGCTCAGAAGATGTAAATTCAGCGCAGCTTAACCGTCAACAAGTGGACCAAAGTTATGTATTAAGCGAGCTATTGCCATCGATTGAGCGACACTTAGCCCATAAGCCCATCAAGCAAATAGTCATAAGCCAGCCCCAAAGCCCAGATGCCAAAGTTAACGTTTACGCCGATCTTGCCGAAGAAGTCACAGATAAGCGTATTCCTTGGGTTCTCAATCCCTTTACTGGTGAGCTCATTAGCCAGCCACTAGAGGAAGTGTCAGGCAGCAAGGCGACCCATGACACCTTTATGGCGCTGCATACCGCGCGCTTCTCTGAGCCCGTACTTCGAATAATATTCTTTATTTTCGGCCTGATGGGCTGCGCCATGATAGCCACAGGTACTGTGCTTTGGGCAGTGAAAATCCGCCAGAAACAAGCTAAGAACATGGCCCAAGGCCAAAAAGCCAGCTTAGGGCTGCGCTTAGTTGAAGGGTTAAACTTAACCTTTATAGCCGGCCTGCCCCTTGGCACAGCTGCTTTTTTCTATGCGAATCGCTTACTTGCCCCGCAGCTTGAAGGCCGAGCGCAATTAGAAGTTGATAGCTTTTTTATCAGCCTCGCCATGGTTGGCTTGTGCGCCCTGATTAGCACAGGGCTTCACATGTGGCGCGCTATATTTGCCTTGGCTGCACTGGCCTTTGCCATGTTGCCACTACTCAATGGTTTTACCTCAAGCCAACACCTTTTCGATAATATCGCCACCGGGCAATGGGTGTTAGTAGGTTTCGATCTGATGAGCCTCATTTTCGCTCTCGCACTAGGTTTTGCAGCAATCAAATGCCACAACAAAGCCGCAGCAACGGTCAACAACACTAAGAAAATGCGCAATGTAAATAAAATAAACGCCCAAAATACGTCGAGTAAAGATGTGAACATCAGCACCGCCGCCCAAGGAGGTCAGTAACATGTTAAGCCTATTCTTTGCCTGCTACTTGACGTTTTGCTGCTTCGCCCTTGCCATGTTTGGCAATTTTAGAGACGTATTCGCTAGGCCTATTAAACCACTATGGTCTAATGGATTACGTCTTTTAGCTTGGGGCAGCTTATGTCTAGGTTATGCTGTGTGTATCAACACTCAGGGTGTAGCCTACGGCAGTGTGATCTACATGGGACTGTGCACCCTTGCAGCGCTACTTGTGGTATTGAGCCTCAACTACAAACCCAAACAGCTACCCAGTTTGATGCTGCTGTCCTTGGTCTTTGTAAGCCTTGATGCACTCAAGGCTATGTAAACAAGCCTCGATTATGGACTAAGCAATTGAGTAATTGAGTATTTGAGTATTTGAGTAATGGCAAGGTGAAGTCGGCCATTGGGCTAACGTCTCAAATGATTTAGTCCGACAGCCTGTCATTAGCGGCTGTGTTGCCAATAAGATCTACAACCTGCTTGTTTCTGCATGTGCATGATTATTAAGTGCTGACACATTTTTGTCCAAAAACGTGTCAGATAATTGGTGCTAAATCGTTAAGCATCAAACGTCGGTCACTGAAGTCCCGCATACAGGCTTACCATAGCATTCGCTCACCGACACGCAGCAAGTCCGTCCTTGGATGCTCGGCCGCCCCGTCCATGGGGCGGACGGTCGGCTCGCAAATACTCATGGCTCACCTTATATATTTAGGTGTGATCTTCTCGCTCTTAAAAATCTAGAACCATAGCTATGCTAACCTTAACAGTACACTCACAGGTTGCATCAACTCCCCTCGAAGTTGCCGAAATATTCACGTAAAAATACCGTGTAACCATCAGGGATGATGGTTAAGGCGCGTTAGTACATGGACGTACTGTCGTGCCGTTAGGTATTTTTACTTGAATATGAGGAAGAACAACTTCGTCGGGGTGGCACGGAGGGAGCTCCAAGAGGGAGGGTTTGCTGTTGAACTTTCCCTATTGGTCGGGTGTGGGTTGAAGACCCACGACGTTAATCCAAACGAAGTTTGGACGTCTTAAATACTTGCTAAAATTAACCCCCAAAACACGCTTTTGTCCAAAAACGTGTTAAATCTGATCGCGGTGGATGCTTATCGATCGCTAAAGTCAGGTTGGTAATCTTTTAAGGCTAAAGGGCACACAAAAACCGAAAAGGTGGATCATGACGCTTTGTTTTGGTCTAATTCCATCGGACACTTAATTTTGAGACAGTATGGCAAAGTTTCAGCTAACTTGTTTCTGCCCCAAAACCTTTTAGGTGAATGACTCAATTGAGCTCACCAGTCATATAACAACATATTCCAGCTGCCTGCTTCTCGGCCAAAACCGTCTTACGCTGTTCGAAATTATTTGAGAAGCTTGCGCAACAAGCAATCTTTTGTTGAATGGTGGTTGAACGCTCGAAGCACATAAAATTAATAAAAACAGTACCCGTTGCATAGAACAGGAATATGCTTTATTTTCCCTATACTCAGATGAGAGACAGATATATTTCTCATCTAAACACGTTTTACCATATTTATTCTCGGTATATACACCATCGAAAAATCTACGCTGGGTCAGAATGGGGGTGGTTACCCCCCATTTTTCAATGTGATATTCGTATTAAATTTCTATAATAATGGAACTAATAAATTTGAATTTTAATATAACTAAGTCACTAACAATCAGGCTTGTTGGTATCATCCGTATTGCCACTTTATTTTTCTCACTTTCGTGCTTGTCTATTGATGCACAAGAGTATCGATTACCGCCAGATATAACGTTGCTGGAGCAATCTGTAGCGTTAACGCTTGACCCTAATAAAGTCATATTCAGTGGGGAAACAAATTTATCGTTAAACATTAAATCACCGACTAATGTTGTCTCATACCACAGCCACAATCTTGTTATTGAATCGGTTGTACTAACGGTCAATGGTAAGCCCTCGTCACTCCAAATTGCTAATCCCGATGAATACGATATTGTGCGTCACATACTTGCCGATGAAATATCAGGTAAAGTAAGTCTTAAAATTACTTATCAAGGCCAATTTTCAGAGCATTCAACAGGTTTGTTTGTTCAACGAAAAAATGTTGAATCAGCCTATATCCATTCACAATTTCAGCCGATGGAAGCCCGAACAGTTTTTCCTAGCTTTGATGATCCGAGTAAAAAGGCCGAATTCCAGTTCACACTTACTATTCCAGCGCATCTTGATGCGCTGCATAACACTCACCCTGAATCAAGCAAGGTTGATGGCGACAAAAAAGTGATTCAATTTACTAAAACAGAAAAAATGTATTCAGATGTATTAGCGCTGGCGGTGGGAGAGTTTGACGAGAATGTTCTGCAAAAAACTGCGCTAAATTCGACAATTTATGCACCCAAAGGTCTGGTTTATTCGATTAATGATGACATGTCTGCGCTGATAAATAATAGTGTGAACTACATTTCTGATTATCTTAAATACCCTTTGTCTTATGACAAGTTAGATTTTTTCATTTCACCGTCTGGTGGCGCAGCTATGGAAAATGTCGGCCTTATCACGCTCAACCCCAGCGAATTGCCACCCAACAATCCTAGTAGTTCTGATTTGTGTGAGTTTCGAAAATTAATCGCCCATGAAATTGCGCACATGTGGTTTGGTAACGATATTACGATGCAATGGTATAACGAGTATTGGATGAATGAGTCGTTCAGCGAAATGTTTGCTGCCAAAGTGGTTCAGGCTCACTATCCCGAAACAGCACAATGCACATACACACCTCAATCTGAGGCGTTTGCTGATGACAATAATAATCAAACTACTCTGCGCTATTTTGTTAAGCATAAAGGCGAAAATGAGTCTATAGGTCAGTTGGTTTACACCAAGGGGTTTTCTGTTCTACAAATGCTTGAGCAGGCTACAGGTGAGCCAGAATTCAAAAAACGAATTCGGCTATATGCGCAAGACCTAAAGGGCGGCAACACATCACTTGAACAATTTACTCATTACTTTAGCGAATTCGTCTATGTTTCAAACATGTTCGATTCATTCTTGAATCAATCAGCTTACCCACTCATTACAATTTACAAAAAAGAAAATGCGCTTTACCTAAAGCAAGAAAACTACTTTGATGACGTTAAGCGCTGGACAGTACCACTGTCATTAAAAATATGGGATGGAAAATCAGTATCCAATCAGACTGTTATTTTAAATAGTGAAGAAATGCGTCTTGATGGAGTTACAGGAGATGCGAGTGTCTTCATAGGTGCTAACGGCGTGGGGTATTTCAGGCACATAGACGAATCAGGCAATAACCCTTTTCCGATAAACGTACTCAATGATGCAGAGCGCTTATCCTTCATGGAAAACAACGAAGGTTTAGCTAAGTCTGGGCGCATTGACTATATGAAATACGTTGATACGTTAATACATACCTTGAATACATTGCCCAGAGACAGCATCGAATCTGAACAAGCTTTATACAGTCTTATCTATTCGTTTGTCGAATTTGTTCCCGAAGATTTACGCTTAGATTACGCTAATTTCCTAACGAGCCAACTACCAAAGGATATTCAATGGAATGATATTTTAGACCAGGATAACGGAGGGTTTTGGATAGAATTTTATGGAGTCTATTTAGATAATGAGGCTGTTATTACTCTGGCTAAAAAGCAATTAAATGAAAACAAGCTTCAAGACGCAAAGCATCGCCTAGAAATTCTAAGAGTGCTTGCAGCCAATGCAACCGATAGCGAGTATAAAGCATTATTAGATTTATTTTTCAAAGGGGACACTTCTTATAAAGAAAGCGTTCTAGATGCGTTAGGTTATACAAATAAAAAGCATCAAGTGGAACAGTTTTATGAATTCTTGTTGAGTGATGCGACTAAAGAATTGACTATTGACTATCGCTTTCAGTACCCATCTTTTCAACCAGCGCTAAGCGATTTTGTCGCACAGTATTTCGTAAAAAATAAAGACAGAATACTAAAGCGAATTCCCGAAGCTGATGCCCAGTGGTTTGTATATAACGTTATAACAGCTTGCTCTGAGAAGGAAGCTACGTCGGTTAAAACGACATTTTCTGGTTGGAAAAACATAGACGGTTTAACTGAGAAATTAACGACAGTTTTAAGTAATATAAATGAGTGCGCGGCAGAGGCTAAAAATAAGCTGGCGAGCATTCATGAGCGAATATCCACAATTAACACTAAGCAGTAATAATCAAGGGCCCTTGTGGCACTTGAATTTAGCGTGAAACAACTCGTGAGGGTGTTCATAATTCTGTACAGGGTGAGCCCAGCGCTCAGAGACCTTCAACTTACCCGCATAAAGCAGCTTGAGAGAATTTAACAGAATTTAACGGTGGTAATTTAACGGTGGCACCCATTGTTAAATTTTGAGTGTTGCCTTTCAGAATTTAACGGTGGCACCCATTGTTAAATTTTGAGTGTTGCCTTTTAAGTCAACTAGTTACACTAATGCTAAAAAGGTGAACCATGAGTGTTTGCGAGAAGACCGTCCATCCCATGGACGGGATGTTCGAGCCCTCATGGACGAGTTTACGGCGTGTCGACGAGTGAATGCCATGGCAAACCTGTATGCAAAAATTTCAGTGACAGGTTTATGGGTCTTGAACTCACAGAAGTTGGCGTGTCGACGAGACTTTTAGTTAAACAAATGGGTCATGGAAAGCCTGTATGTTCGAGTTAACTCATTTATGCCCCCAAAGTGAGATAATGAATGTCCAAACAATAACATCCATATTAAAAATCCAGTTCGGCATCCTAGCCTCTCGCTCATAAGCACAATCACCAAAGGTGATTATTCACCGTTTGGAACAAAGACGCAGGGTTCCACTCCCCCCAGCTCATATATAAGAGTGGCCAAGAGGGGAAAACAACAGCATTCTCCCCTCTTACTATCTATTGCGAGGGTCCCCTGTGCCGCCCGCGAAGTACTCTTGATTTCGAGATGCCTCAACTAATATAAAAATACCTAACGGCTCGACGGCACGCTTTACATCCATGTAAAGCATTCCAGTTCGGTATCTGACCCATAAGGATATGGGAAATGTCATTGTGATGTCAGGAACATCATTGACCCTATCTCTCGCTCATAAGCTAAAAATCGTAGATTTTTATTCGCCCCTGTGCCCAACGAGCCTTAACCATTTCTGATAGGCAGGATGCCTGAATGCCATGCAATCCACGGATGGATGAGAGTGGCCCTGATAGTTGCACGGTATTTTAATCATCGTATTTCGGCAACTTCGAGGGTAATGGGTGCAACCTGGGAGTGTACTGTTAGGTTTAACATAGGCATTGGACTAGATTTTAAGAGCTAACAGATTGCACGAATGCTAAGAAGGTGTCCTGAGAGTTTGCGAGACGACCGTCCATCCCATGGCCACTCTCTGGCGTCTGACCCATAAGGATATGGTAAATGTCATTATGATGTAGGGAACATCATTGACCATGCCATCGTGGCATTTGTGATTCCTTTCACATCAGACGGGATGGCCGACTTTTGTTCAAATCAAGAGCCAAGGACCTTGTTATTCAAAAGAAGTGCTGCGTGTCGTAGCGTGAACATCTGAGCGAGACTGTTCTCATTGCTGAATAGGTACAATACTACTCATCATTAAGACATTTTAGCGCTTATGAAGCTGTAGAGTCTGTGAAATAAAGCAAAGCTTGCCGTTCCAGCGCTTCGCTGGAACGGCTTGAGTCAGAGATCAACCCGCTTTGGTGTAACGCAGCACTTTCAATGACTTCTGTTCGTCTATATCGGCAAACACGCTAGGGTTAGCGAGGCGCTCAAGGTAGTTAAGCTCGGGCGCGGTTTCGGCCACCTGTGCCATCAGGAAATCACAGCCTAGCTCTGGGGCATTGAGGCACAAGAGTAAATCCCCGCCTGGGGCGAGTAATTCAGGTAAACGGCGCAGTAAACGCACATAATCTTTGGTGGCTACGAAGCTGCCCTTCTGGTTACTGGGTGGATCGGCGATGATCATCTCATAGGGGCCAAGCTTAGTGAGCTTGCCCCAAGATTTGAAAATATCATGACCTAAAAAGCGTGCCCCCGAGCCCAGGCCATTAAGCAGATGATTCTGCTTGCCTATACTCAAAGCCCCTTTGCTCATGTCGATATTGACCACTTCATCGGCGCCGCCCTGCAAGGCCATCACAGAAAAGCCGCAGGTATAAGCGAAAAGATTGAGCACTTTCTTATGCTTGGCATGAGCTTTAACCCAGGTTCTGCCGTTAGCCATGTCTAAAAACAAGCCGTGGTTTTGCCCTTTAAGCAAGTGGATAACAAACTTAGCGCCGTTTTCGCTTACATAGTGTTGCTCAGGCACTGCGCCGCGCAGCAGCTCAGTCACAGTCTCGCCGCCACTGCGGTATTGATACACCAAATTAAGCGCATGGGCGCGAACGCACTGCCCCCAGAATGCCTCAATCTGAGCCACTAGGCTTGCCAGTTCATCGTCACTTAAGACCTTAAAGCTAGTGAGCAGCAGCACTGGGTTGTACCAATCCAGGCACAAGTGCTCAAAACCTGGATGCAGGCCGCCTCGGCCATGGAAAATACGGCAAATATCTGCGCCTAACTCGCTCGTTTGATGCAGGGGTAACAAGGGTTTGTTATTCATTATTACTCTATTTTTCAATTGATTACTGTATAAACTATCGTTTAACTTGTGTGGTTTACGTGTTTGGCTTACTTGTTTGATTTACGTGTTTGATTTTATGGTTGTGATTTGGCTTCTGTGGCTTCATCTGTTGTGGCTTTATTGTCTGAGTCTGAGTCTGTGGCTTTGTCTATTCCTAAAGCAGTGCCTTCATCATCCAATGACTCTCTGCCTGACTCATCCGCTAATTCAGCATTTAATCCACTGGTGAGCGCTGGAGGGGATTGAACCTCATTACCCATATCGAGCTCAGCGTCATCCGCCAACAATATCGCCAGCCAGCTGCCGCCCTTGCTCGATTCTAGGCCAATTTTTACTATCATGGTTAAGGGCACAGACAATAGCATGCCCACAGAGCCCAAGAGCCAACCCCAGAAAATCAACGACAAGAACACCACTAAGGTCGACAGGCCTAAGCCCTTACCCATAAATTTAGGCTCGACCACATTGCCCATCACCATGTTAGTGCCTAAATACAGCAACGCCGTGCCGCCTGCCGCCGCTGGGCCCAATTGAATTAATGCTAAGAGTACTGCGGGAATGGCGGCAATAATGGAGCCGATATTGGGAATGTAATTAAACAGGAACGCTAGCACTGCCCACAGCAGCGCATAATCCACCCCTATTATGCTCAAGCCTAAGCCCACAATAAACGCCGTGGCAAGACTCACTAAGGTTTTGATCACCATGTATTGATTAACCGACTGCAAGAAACGGTCAATCTGCTTTAGGCGCATGTCTGGATCGTCCATCGCCAGATGGACTTTCTTCGGCAAGGATTGCGCCTCAAACAACATAAAGACTATGGTGAGGATAATAAGGAACAGGTTAGCCATCACATTGCCCACACCGGAAAGCATGTTCGTGGTCATGGACAGCGCCATCCCTGGGTCGAAATAATCCAGTACTTTTTGCTGAGAAATTTGAATATTAAAACCTTGCAAGCGCTCAATTATCCAAGAAAACTGCTCGATTAACTGCTGACGATATACTGGGATTTGGGTCGAAAATTCATTCACAGAACGGCCCACTAAACTGGTCAGCCACAGTCCCATCAAGACAATAAAAGCCATCAGCAGCATCACCGCCAGCCATTTCGGCAAACGGCAACGGGTCATTAATACGATGGCGGGGTTACAAATCACCGCTAGAAATGCCGACAACACGAAAGGCACCACTATGGGACTGGCCGCTTTTATCCCCGCTAAGATGACAACCAAGGCGGCTAAAATCACCGTGGTTCTTAATGCCATGGATGAGGAAGTTAACTTGTCCATATAGGAAATCCTTTCGATTATTGTTAGGCTAAGAAAAACTTGTAATTAAAAGACGGAATAACCCAGCGACTATGAAACCAGAAACCGCCATTATACGCATTAAAAATCTGAGATTACGCACATTTATCGGCATTAAAGAAGATGAAATTCAAAATAAGCAAGACATCATAGTCAATGTGGTGATCCATTATTGCGCCATCAAGGCACGCAATAGCGATAATGTCGCCGATGCGCTTAATTATCGCACCATTACAAAGAAAATCATTAGCTTAATCGAAGATAATCGTTTTTCATTATTAGAAAACCTCACCAATCAAACCTTGGCCATCGCCAGTGAGCATCCCTGGGTCGAATTTGCTAGTGTCGAAATCGATAAGCCCCACGCGCTGCGCTTTGCCGATTCGGTATCCATGGAGTTGTGCTACCAAAAACCACAGTAAAAACCACAATAATGGCGCTTTGCACTAAATTCTGCCTATAGTTAACGGGTCAAAACCTTAGGAAAATCTCTAGGCGGAGTAGCAAAATACTATGAATATACTCATTACCGGTGGTAGCGGTTTTATCGGTCAAGCGTTGGTGGCCTCTCTTAAAAGCCACCACTTGACCATAGTGACAAGAAACAAACGTAAAACCAGCAAGCGACTGGGAAATGGTCATGAGTATATCGACAGTCTACAGGGCTTAACCCATCTCAATGGCTTTGATCTTGTTATTAATTTAGCCGGTGAGCCCATTATTGCCAAACGCTGGAGCGATAAGCAAAAGCACGAGATTTGTCATAGCCGCTGGGACATCACAGCTAAAATCACCGCCCTTATTCAAGACAGTAAAACCCCGCCAAGCTGCTTTATTAGTGCCTCTGCCGTGGGTTTTTATGGTGATCATGGCGATGAAATGGTCGATGAGCATACCCCGCCTAAAAATGAATTTAGCCACCAAGTCTGCTCGACCTGGGAAGGGCTTGCCATTCAGGCGCAATCAGATAAGACTCGGGTGTGTGTCTTAAGAACCGGCATAGTACTTGGTCAGCATGGCGGTGCACTGAAAAAGATGGTCATGCCTTTTCACCTCGGTTTAGGTGGCCCAATCGGCAATGGCGAGCAAGGCATGAGTTGGATCCATTTAGACGACTTAATCAAGCTTATTCATTTCATGATAAAAAACCCTGCCGTGCACGGTATTTTCAATGCCACCAGCCCCAATCCTGTGAGCAACAAAGCGTTTTCTCAAGCCTTAGGTCAGGCGGTTAATCGTCCTGCAAACCTCACCATGCCCACATGGGCCTTGAATATACTGTTCGGCGAAATGGCGCAGCTGATGACTCAAGGGCAATACGTATTGCCAAAACGCGCCTTAGAAGCCGGATTTAATTTTAAATACGGTCAACTTGAACAGGCGCTTAAGGATATTTACCCTGATTAAAGGTTTGTTGAAAACACCAAAAATTTTACTGGCATAACCCTTAAAAGCTGAGCAGAATGAGGTGACTTATACTGTTTAAATTGTGAGTAGGATTCATGGATTTATCTTTGCTTTGGACCATAGGCATCATTCACTTAGTCGCGCTTGTAAGCCCAGGTCCTGATTTTGCCATAGTGGTCAAGCTTGCCAGCCAACAATGCAGAAGTGTTGCCCTCGCCTGCGCCGCGGGGATTTCTGTCGCCATATTAGCCCATACCTTACTGAGCCTTACGGGCGTGAGCTTACTTATTCAAAGTTCTCATTATGCCTATTTAATCGTGCAACTTGTGGGGGCATCTTACCTAGGTTGGATGGGTATTGGCGCATTAAAATCTGTACTGCAGAGCCTAAATGCGAAGCGAATAAGTCATGCCGCCCTAGCTCAAACAACAGCGTCTATGACAATGAACAATCAAGGATTTACTGAAGCGCCCATTGAAAATCAAGCCATTGAGCAGCAAGGGGTTAATAATAAAACGCAAGAGACTGCGACATTAGTGCTGACTAACCAGCAAGGATTTTTAAAAGGGCTTTACACCAATTTACTCAACCCTAAAGCCTTAGTGTTTTTTATGACCTTATTCTCTGCCCTAGTCACACCAGAGGTGAGCCAAAGTACTAAGCTGGGGCTAGTGCTGTTATTGCTTATTTTGTCATTAATCTGGTTTAGTTTTCTTGCCATCATCTTGACTAAAGATAAAATTAAACAACAGCTTATTCGGCTAACACCACTTATTGACACCTTAGTGGGCCTGCTATTTACCAGCGTTGCCTTGGCGATTCTCTATCAGGTATTCAGTGTCTAAGTCTAAATGATGTTAAGTCGCTTAAATGGCATCACTGGTTAACGGTTCACCATTAACTGATTAAGCCCTTAATCAATGTGATTATCTCTTGATAGCGCAGCGCCAGGGGCCGGTGACGTTTTTGGATAAGATACAAGGACTCACTGGCCACATGTGCCGATAAACTCGCATCCGGCACTCTGAATAACCCCTCTAATACGCCGTCCCGCGCACTCACTTGTTTTATCGCAAATTCAGGCAGTACAGCAAAACCGAGTCCTTTGGCCACAGGCAATAGGATCTGACTTAATTGATTTACGTAACTCAAGCGCTTGATCTTGCTAGCCTGGGGTAGATGCTGCGGGAAATGACATTCCACAAAATGCTGCCAATAATGCATCCCGTCGGGATGATCTATCATTCCAAGCTCTGTCAGAAAATTGTACTCAATGAGCCGAGGTAAACGGCCTTCCCACACGTTTGGCAGCACTAAACAAAGTCGCTGCGAGCCCAGCAAACGTAAACTCAGCTCAGGGTGAGCAAACTCCTGGGTAATAATGCCCACATCGATACTGTTATCTAATACTCTGTCGATAATACGCTGATTAGGCGCCGCTTCTAATGACATCTTAAGTTCTGGATATTGCAGCTGGCGATCGATTAACTTTGGATAAATCAGCATGGCCAGCGAGCCTGAGCAGGCAAGTTTGCATTCGCCGCTATAGGCATTGTCCTGATGAAAGCTTGCCAGCAACTCTGCTTGTTGTTGCACTAAGGCTTGTGCATGGGCCAATAATGCCATCCCTGCCTGCGTGAGCTCAAACCCCTTACCGATACGATTAAGCAATGGCGCGCCAGCTTGTTGCTCGAGCTTCTTTATCTGCTGACTGACGCCAGACTGAGTCATAAACAGCTGCTCGGCGGTATGGGTAAAGTGACCTAGCTCCACCAACTTGATAAAGGTGGTTAACCACTGCTGATTCAACATGATGGCCTC
The DNA here is from genome assembly GCF_000013765.1 of Shewanella denitrificans OS217. Lineage (NCBI taxonomy): Bacteria > Pseudomonadati > Pseudomonadota > Gammaproteobacteria > Alteromonadales > Shewanellaceae > Shewanella > Shewanella denitrificans. The sequence goes on from NC_007954.1 coordinate 2,814,766, forward strand.
CGAATGGGGTAAATGACTATGGATTACGGATGATTAGCATAACAGCATGATCATAATTTTAAATTATCATTATGAGTTATTTTGATAATTTAACTTAAGGTGCTTGATCTCATACACTGGCTACATCGACTCAGGCTAAAGCAACAGAATGAGTCAACCTTCACCTAAATGTTATCGAGGTTATTATGAGTCAGACCTATCCACGCAGTTTTTCCCACATTGGTATTTCCGTACCGGATTTAGAGGCCGCAGTTAAATTTTATACTGAAGTATTGGGTTGGTATTTAATTATGCAGCCCACTGAAATTGTTGAAGATGAGAGTCCCATTGGCGAGATGTGTACCGATGTATTCGGTGTAGGTTGGGGATCATTTCGTATCGCTCACCTATCAACGGGTGATCGCATTGGGGTGGAGTTATTTCAATTTACTAACCAAGAAAACCCAAAAGATAATTTCGAATATTGGAAGACGGGGATTTTCCACTTCTGCGTGCAAGATCCAAACGTTGAAGAATTGGCGGAAAAAATTGTTGCCGCAGGGGGGAAAAAACGCATGAAAGCGCCACGTTATTATTACCCTGGTGAGAAGCCATACCGCATGATCTACATGGAAGATCCCTTTGGCAATATCCTAGAAATTTATAGCCACAGCTATGAATTACATTATGCCAGTGGCGCCTACACTAGCGATAAATAATCATTCTACATTTAGGCATAGAGTTAGGCATAAAGCTAGACAGATTTATTGACACAGCTAGCAGTTAAAAACCCCTTGTTAAGGGTAACAAGGAGTTTATTCTGTCATGTCAAAGTAGAAGTAAAATAGTGAAAAATGCTTCCATCAACCGGCTTTTAATAACTCGCCGCAGGACTGATTAAGCAGCTGACGACAGCGCCACACCCCGAGAAACGCCACGATCAAGGCGCCCATTAATGGGGCTATTGCCCACCAAGGCCAATGCATATACACCACTAATTCAAACACTTGAGTTTTCAGCATATAGAGTGCAAATTCCGCCACTATCACGGCGAGTAAACCAGCGATGGCGCCAAGCAAGGCAAACTCAAGCCCGGTAGCCGAACGCAAAAGCCAACCCGATGCGCCAAAGGTTCGCAGCACAGCAAGCTCTCGCTGGCGCATGGCCATACCGGCTTCAGTTTGGGCTATCAGTACTAAGGCGCTGGCGAGTAGCACCAGTGCCAGCACTAAGGATAAAGATAACGACACTTGCTCGATAATTTGTCTTAACTGCCCCACCATGGCGCCCACATCTATGACAGACACGGTTGGGAAGCGTTTAATCAGTTGCAGCACCACATCATTGTCACTCAGCTCACTGCCCGCTTGTTTAAGTTTGTCATCGTCTAGATGAAAACTTGCCATCGAGGTATAGGAAAAATCGGCGAGTGCCTTGGGGGTGAAAATCATAAAGAAGTTAGGTTGCAGGGTCTCCCACTGCACCTTTCTAAAGCTTGCAACCTTCACCTTAACCAGCTGATTGTCTATGGTGAATGTCAATGTATCGTTAAGGTTAAGTCCTAAGCGTTCAGCAACTTTCGTCTCCACCGAAACCTCATCATCGCGCTGATTAAAGGTCCCTGCTGTGATGCTATTGTTAGGAGGCAAACTGTCCCTATAGGTGAGATTAAGCTCCCTTGAAATACCGACTCTGCCTGCCTCACCCTGTTTTTGCTGCTCGTCGGAAATCAACTCTTCATCATTCACATGGGTTAAGCGGCCACGGATCACAGGGTAAATGTCTGTCGCAGCAATCTGGTTAACATTCATAAAATCATTAAGCGGTTTAGCATCTTCTGGGGCTATGTTAACCAAGAAATAATTAGGGGCGTTGTCCGGCAGCTGTTTTTGCCACTCATTAAGTAAGTCTTGGCGCAGCGCCAATATAGTCAACAGCAGCACAAGTGCACTGCTAAAGCCCACCAGTTGCAGCGCATTTTGTCTGGCTCTGCGCCTAAGACCTGCTAATGCCAACTGCAGTGGATTAGTGGTTTTCATCCCCACACTATGGCCCATGCGGATCATGGCAAAGCCAAGCAGGCTTAATAGCGTGCCCAGTAATAGCACAGTAAAGACCACAGTTAAGGTCAAAGGGATACTGCCTGAATAGAGGTAGCCCAGTAATGCCATGGCGGTTAAGCTCAGCAGTAAATGCAGCCACATACCCAATTGCAGCCCTTCAAGCTGGCGCTGCAGTACCCTAAGGGGGGGAATGGCCAATAAACGCATTAATGGATAGGCCGAGAACATAAAGGCGCTGATAAGCCCAGTGCTGACGCCCAAGAGAATAGGACGGCTGTAAGGCGGTGAATAGGCCGCAATTTCGGCGGGTAAAAAGGCCGTCAAGCCTAAATCCAGCAGCAAGCCCCCCACTAGACCTAGACCAATTCCTAGCCCTGTCACTAATAATAGGTGTATACCAAATAGGCGTCGAATTTGCTTAGCCGAGGCGCCAAAGGTTTTTAGCATGGCCACCACATCATAATGCCTTTGGCAATAACGCTGGGCGGCAATCCCGATGGCGGCGCAGGCCAAGGCAATGCCTAACAAACTGGCAAGCAATAGAAAACGCTCGGCTTTTTTCACCGCAGAAGCTATGGGGGAGTCTCCCGACTGCACATCAACCCAGCGCTGGCTATTATTGAGTAGGGGCTTTGCCTCTGCCTCAAACTGCTTGAGTGCCGAAGCCGTACCGGTAAATTGATACAAATAGCTCACCCGGCTACCCGGCTGAATAATCCCAGTGGCATCAACATCCTCAAGGGCAATCAAGAGCACAGGGGCTGAGGCGAAGGGGTTAAAGCCACCATCGGGTAAGCGACTGATTTCGCCTGTTAATTTAAGTTCGCTATTACCCAATTCAATTGACTTCGGGTTCTCAAGCAGCGCGCCAAGGCGATTCTCAAACCAAGCCTCCCCCGATTGTGGCAAGGCCTTAGTTTCACCAGAAGCCAGCTCAATCACGCCCTTTAACGGATAAGCGGGCCCCACCGCTTTAATGGTCACTAACTGAAATTTATCTCCGGCATACACCATGGAATTAAATTGCATATTGGTCACATGGGCCAAGCCGAGTTTAGCGGCGATGTCGAGTATTTTGTTATCAAGAGCTATGGGAGAGTCAATAATTCTGTCGGCGGCGATAAAGGTTGCCGCTTCACCATTGATGGCCACTTGTAAGCGCTCGCTCACCCGCGCAAGCCCTGTGACCGACAGCACTGCCAAGGTGATGGCTAATACAATAAGCAGCAGTTGCCCTTGTGTTAACTCACGTTTAAAAAATCGCCAGGCTAGCTGAAACTCCATTAGCTCACCTCTTCGCAATGAGGGGCCAAGGTTTTAGGCAGACCTTCTGCCACCGCTTCGGTTAGCACCCCGTTGTCCATCAAGAATTGTCGCTGACAGCGTTTAGCCAAGGCTAAATCATGGGTCACTAACACTAAGGTGGTGTCGCTTTCTTGGTTTAGCTCAAACAACATATCGGCAATTTTATCGCCATTGGCCTTGTCTAAATTGCCCGTGGGCTCATCGGCAAATAACACCTTGGGTTCACAAATAAAGGCCCTTGCTATGGCAACTCTTTGCTGTTCGCCGCCAGACAACTGTTTAGGAAGGTGACTTAATCTATGGGAGAGCCCTACCCTTTCTAGCATGTTTTGGGCTTTTTGTTTGGCATCAACAACGCCTGCAAGCTCGGCTGGGAGCATGACATTCTCAAGAGCCGTTAAGGTGTCGACTAACATAAAGGATTGAAAAATAAAGCTCACTTTTTGCTTACGCAGCGCGGCCTTTTGCTCTTCGTCAAGTTTTGATAAGGCCACACCATCGAGAAAGATTTCACCACTCGTTGGCGTGTCTAGGGCTGCCAGTAATCCCAGCAAGGTAGATTTACCCGAACCTGAGGGGCCTAATATGGCCACACTGTCACCTTGCTTGACATCCATTGAAATGCCGTTGAGGATAGTGAGCTCCCCTTCTTGGGTCACCACAGTTTTATTGAGGTCAGTGACGGAAATGGCATTGGTATTTGACGCAGTAGCAGTATTAGTCGACATAGGTTCCTTTTTCTCTTCTTGGCTCAAACGTTTGCTTAAGGCAACGTTTATGCTGATTATCTTATGTTCGCCCAGCTATGCTGCCACGATTTTGGTCTTAGGTGATAGCTTAAGTGCAGGATATGGCATAGATGAACATCAAGGTTGGGTACAATTGTTACAACAGGACTTAAGCCAACATACACTGATCAACGGTTCTGTCAGTGGTGAAACCACAGCGGGCGCCCTACGTAGACTCCCGAGTTTACTGGCGTCTAGCAAGATTGACTTAGTGCTGATTGAACTCGGTGGTAATGATGGGCTCAGAGGGTTCCCCCCCGCACAGCTGAAATCAAATCTTACAAAAATCGTTGAGCTTGCTCAAGAAAATAGCGCCAAAGTCCTATTAACCGAAATTAGGGTGCCGCCCAATTACGGCCCTAGATACAGTAAAGCCTTTAATCAGGTTTATCATCAACTGGCTCAAGAGCATTCACTCACCTTAGCGCCGTTTTTTATGTCACAAATAGCGCCAGACAGGGAATTAATGCAAAGAGATGGCATTCACCCCAATGCTAAGGCGCAGCCCTTAATCAGCCAATGGATGAAGCCATGGATTGAAACCGCATTAAATTAGTGAGATAGAATAGTGAGCTAGTTAGCGAATTTGCCATTTAGGGCATTTTAATTATCTCAATTTAGATTAAGATAAGCCTATACAAGATAGTGCTTAACTAATAGCTAACTTTCGCTTAACTATTGGTAGGGATATCGCAAGTTAAGCCAAAAACAAGAATATTCACAAGACTCCTAGGAATAATAAGGGAATACCATGTCAGTCAGTCGTCAAAAGAAAGTTTACATACCCACTACAGCACGTAAAAACCAGTACATCACAGTCGGTTTCCCCCTGACCGAAGCAATCTTGGCGGCGTTTCCGGATGCGCCAAGTTGCTATGAAGCCTTAAGTCAGATCGTTTTTAAACTTGCCGATGAACATGAGTTAATTAATGTGCATGTGATTGCTAATGATAAGCTGCCTGTGGTTCGTTATCACAGTGAAAGCTATTGTTTCCCAACGTCTGAGCAATTAAGGATTTTCTACAATCCGGCTTACCATGAAGCCCGTCAACTGCACACCACACCAGATTTCACCGCGCGCAAGTTTAGAGTGGTGTTTCTTGCAACGGGCGGTGACATTCGCGTTAATTCAGCCGCATTCCACGCTAAAGTACAGCACTTTGTTGAACAGCTGAAACCTTTGCTACCGGTGCAAAATGTACCGATTAAAGTGCGAGACCATCAGCACTTGTCCTATGACTTTTTTGCTAAAGCCAAAGGCAACAAAGAAACCTATGGTTACAAACTCAGAGCCATCGACAGCCGTTATCATGCCAGAGAGTGTAATCTGCCGGATAATCACAGCGCACTTTGCTACGTCACTATCAGCATGCCTGTAAACCGTCAGATTTTATCCCAGTTCAAAGCGGCGCAAGATGCTGACTACGGCAATCTATATCAATCCATTAGCCAGGCATTCATTGATGCGGCGCAATCGAAGCAGTTAAGCCGCGTTGCCATGGTCGCCAATGGGTTAACGCCTTTAGTGCGTAACAGTAAGTATGAAAAACTGCAGACCACAGCCGAATCTCAGATGATAGGTTTCGATCCAAACGCTGAGGCGCCGGCCCCCATCACGCATTGGGATAGCAGCAAGTTAGTGGATTCAATCAAGTTCGCCATAGTCGCCAGTAAAAGCGATGTTACCGATGAAGGTTATGGCCGCTTCATGAATCAAGTTGAAGAAGCCCTGCAAAGCTTCACCAGCTCGCTGAATTTAGATAGAGAGCGAGTGGACATGATTTTGCGCTTCCACCAGCACATCAGCTACAGTAAATAATGCATAGGCACTAACCATGAGCGACCTAGAGTGATTATTTTACTCAGGGAGCCAGTGGCTTAAGGTTTGAGACAAAAAACCAGTCGTATCTTCGACTGGTTTTTTATTGGACAACCACAGGTTAGTCAGCTAAAAAGGACGTTGAATCTTTGCTCCATCATGGCATTCGTTATCAAGTCTCAATACTGATTAAGTTCGGTATTAGCTTAGGGATGTAATTTTAATTCAACTTTAGTACGACTTTAGCCCTACGTAAGGCTTTTTTAAATCAGGTTATAATCTTGGCTTAACTTGCAAAACCTGAGCAAATATCCACTTCAAGCGTCTGCTAGTCGCGATACAGGCTCAATACGATTACAAATCCAGCAACTGAAACTTAGTTACCATTTATTGCTTGCAATGGACTAATGACATGGTTATAGTCTGCCCCGCTTTGAGAGACAAGACGGACGCGGGATGGAGCAGTATGGTAGCTCGTCGGGCTCATAACCCGAAGGTCGTCGGTTCAAATCCGGCTCCCGCAACCATCTCTTGTTTAAGTTTCAAAGTGTTGTAAGTCAGTGTTAAATGTTTGTCGATGAAGCTGTAACGGTTTTATCAGTAAAAATCGGACGCGGGATGGAGCAGTATGGTAGCTCGTCGGGCTCATAACCCGAAGGTCGTCGGTTCAAATCCGGCTCCCGCAACCACTTTACACAAGCTTTTTTTTTTACAGACTTACAAATTTAATTCGGACGCGGGATGGAGCAGTATGGTAGCTCGTCGGGCTCATAACCCGAAGGTCGTCGGTTCAAATCCGGCTCCCGCAACCAATTAAAACGTTATTTGAAAAAGCAACAATGCAACAATGCAATAAAGCGTTTAATTCGGACGCGGGATGGAGCAGTATGGTAGCTCGTCGGGCTCATAACCCGAAGGTCGTCGGTTCAAATCCGGCTCCCGCAACCAATTAAAACGACATAATTTCAAATATCCTACGCTACTGCCTTTTAATTTAATTCCCAGTTTATATAAAAATATCACAGCTCATCGGGCTCAGCTCTCTATTCGCAATGAGTCGAAGGTCATCGCTGTGCTTTCAAATCCGGCTCCCGCAACCAATTAAAACAAAAATACCTTTCAAAACCTTCAAAACCTTCAAAACCTAACAGAAAAACATTATAGCTAGTCGGGCTCAACTCTCTATTTCCAAATAGTCGAAGGTCATCGCTGTGCTTTCAAATCCAGCTCCCGCAACCAATTAACGAAAGATATACCCCTTCTTTTATATTCGTAGCAAAATCAAAAACATCACAGCTCGTCGGGCTCAACTCTCTATTCGCAAAGAGTCGAAGGTCGTCGCAGTTATTTCAAATCCGGCTCCCGCAACCAATTAAAACGTTATTTGGACATGTGATGAAGCAGAAAGATAGCTCGTCGGACTCAACTCTCTATTCGCAATGAGTCGAAGGTCATCGCTGTGCTTTCAAATCCGGCTCCCGCAACCAATTAAAACGTTATTTGGACATGTGATGAAGCAGAAAGATAGCTCGTCGGACTCAACTCTCTATTAACAAAGAGTCGAAGGTCGTCACTGTTATTTCAAATCCGGCTCCCGCAACCAAATTAAAACAAAATCAATTCAAATATCCTACGTACAGAAAATGCCATAGATCGTCGGGCTCAGTTCTTTATAAACAAGAGTCGAAGGTCGCCGATGTTAGTTCAAATCTGGCTCCCGCAGGCAAATTAAAACAAAAATACCTTTCAAAACCTCAAAACCTCAAAACCTCAAAACCTCAAAACCTAACAGAAAAACATCATAGCTAGTCGGGCTCAACTCTTTATTAGTAAAGAGTCGAAGGTCATCGCTGTGCTTTCAAATCCGGCTCCCGCAACCAAATTAACAGCAACAAACTCAAGTACTTTCTCTAAAGACATTCTCAAAGTTAAACATTAAAAAAACATCATAGATCGTCGGGCTCAACTCTCTATTTACAAAGAGTCGAAGGTCGGCGATGTTAGTTCAAATCTGGCTCCCGCAACCAAATTAAAACGACATAATTTCAAATATCCTACGCTACTGCCTTTTAAATTAATTCCCAATTTATATAAAAATATCACAGCTCATCGGGCTCAACTCTCTATTCGCAAAGAGTCGAAGGTCGTCGATGTCCTTTCAAATCCGGCTCCCGCAACCAATTAACGAAAGATATACCCCTTCTTTTATATTCGTAGCAAAATCAGAAACTCAATAGCTAGTCGGACTCAGTTCTTTATAAACAAGAGTCGAAGGTCGTCGCAGTTATTTCAAATCCGGCTCCCGCAATGTTGTTACTGAAAAGCTATTGCTAGCTTATGACTGCTTTGAGATGAGCGCTAAGTAGCAGTATTTGATCAGATGCGCGAGCAGTAGTCCGCTGGCGGCAACGCAGAAAAACAGCAATGCAATAGATTCAACCTGTGTTGGAGTTTCACGATAAAAGTAACCCCAAGCACTCCAGCCTAATACTGAAAACACGCTTAACTGCCACATGCACTGAGTGCAGCGGCCAAGTTTTTCCCAAAAAATAGATTGCTGACAATCACCACAGGCCATCTAACCTCCTCCCTTTTTATTAGCCGTCTAACTTATAGCACTTAACATTCAACGATTAACATTTAGCAATTAGGTGCATAAATATTCTGCGTTACCCGCTTTCAGATCATAAAACTGCAATAGTGGCTTCATTGAACTGTCATTTTATATTTCTATTCTATGTCGCATCAATTCAGTGATTAACATATAGCTATCATAATCTTAGCCACTTAAATACCGACCTTGCCATACCGACAAGGAACGCGACATCAATACTAAAGGGATCTTCATGACACATAAAAGCCTGCTCGCTGTTGCCATTTCATCTTGCCTATTAACAGCATGTAATAGTGACACTAAAACCGTCGAAGTGGTCAAAGAAGTTGAAGTCATCAAGGAAATGTCTGCGATTGAAGTCACTCAAGTCAAAAACGTCATTTTGATGATAGGCGATGGCATGGGCGCGCAACAAGTGGGTTTGTTAGAAGAATATGCCCGCCGCGCACCAAATTCTATCTATAAGAGCCAAGGCGGCAAAACGGCGTTATCAAAATTGGGCGAAATGGGTCAGCTTGGTTTATCCCTTAACGCACCTTACGGTGATAACGGCAGTTTAGTGGTGGATTCGGCTTGCTCAGCCACTCAGTTAGCGACCGGTAAAGCATCGGGTTCAGAAATGATAGGCCTAGATAGCGATGGCAATATTGTCGCTACCATTTTAGAGAAAGCCAAAGAAAAAGGTAAAGCGACAGGCTTAGTCAGCGATACCCGTATCACTCATGCAACGCCTGCAGCCTTCGCCGCCCATCAGCCCCACCGTTCATTGGAAGCACAAATTGCAGAAGAACTCATCGCCTCAAATAATGTGGATGTGATGCTTTCAGGCGGCGCACGGGTATTTTTACCCGCTGATATCAGTAGCAATACCCAGGCTCAGCAAGCCATGCAGGCCCTTGGAGCCCCAGCGAATGTATACAAGAAATCTAAACGTAGCGATGGACGCAACCTGCTATTAGAAGCTAAAGAGCAGCATGGTTATAGCTTAGCCTTTGATAATAAACAGCTTAGTGCTGCACAAGGCACTAAGTTATTAGGCTTATTCGCAAACTCTGGCATGAGCGATGCCATTGCTTACACGGCTTGTCGTAAAGACAACAGCTGCACCGAGCCTTCGCTTCGAGAGATGACACTCAAAGCCTTGGATATTTTATCTAAAGATGAAGACGGCTTCTTCTTGATGATTGAAGGCGGTCAAATCGATTGGGCTGGCCACCTTAATGACACAGGTTGGATGCTGCACGAGTTACTCAGATTTGATGAAGCGGTAGATGCGGTCTATGAATGGGTGAAGAATCGCGAAGATACCTTAGTTATCGTCACCGCCGATCATGAAACGGGCAGCTTTGGCTTTAGTTATTCACGCAACAATTTACCCGAAGCCCAAAGTCTCAGTGGTGATGGCATGCAAGGCCGCGACTACCAACCCAACTTTAACTTTGGCGCGCTGTCTCACCTGGATAAACTCTATGCCCAAAGCGGTACTTTTTATAAAATGATGGACAGGGTCGACGCGAGTTGGAATTTTGACAACTCAACGGGTCAACAATGGGCCGATGCCATTAACGAATACAGTGCATTTAAAGTGACTGCAGAACAAGCTTCAGCTGTAGGCGTGCGAGAAAATAATGACTACTACGTCGCAGGCCACAATTATTTATCGGCGGCGCAATTTCCAAAAGTGAATGATTTTAAAGAGTTCTATGTCTATGGTGATGAAACTCACGGTAACTTGATTGGCCGCGCCTTGGCAAAAGAGCAAAACACAGTTTGGGGCACAGGCACTCATACCGCTGCGCCTGTTCCTGTGTATGCTTTTGGGCCTTATGGCGTGACCAAGCAATTCTCTATGATGCAACACCATGTAGAAATAGGCCAAAAGATGATGACAGCACTATTGGGGGATAACTAGCAGAATTACCAGCGCAAAATCTAGGTTCAATCACAATGAGAGGCGTTAATGTCAACGCCTCTTATTTCTGGTTCAAATTCAAAACTTAACCTCTCATGCTACCCTCTCATCAAGGGCATCTTGTCCCTAGCAAGATGACGCTAACATAAGGTATGCTAACGCATATTTTATTTGTGGGACTTCAACGTGTTAAATCAGTATTTTTCGCCGAAATCAATTAACCCAACGATGGACTTTGACATGAACGTTGACATGGGCTTTGATCTGAAACCAAACAACAGCTTAGTGTCATCGAAGCTGAGACTTGGCACCATGAAGCTCACTGTAATTGCCGTCCTAGCCATTGCCATCTTGAGTACCACAGGGTGCGCCTTTAACAGTGTTGACCCCGATGATTACGTGGGTAAATTTCGTGACCGTTTACAAGCTGAAATCTTAGAAGATGGGCTTAAGTTATTTACCTACAAAGCAAGACTTACCAACCCATCACTCATCCCTTTGGAAGAGCGCTTAGCACAAGACAGACCTTTTGGCCGCAGCCAGGAGGATTATCGCGACTATGTTATCGCGCAAAAAAATGCCCAAGCCGAGCGTGAGTTATGGGTAAGGCAAGTTGAGCTGGGATTAGAAAAGACATTAGAGATGTCAGGATTTTGCCGAGAAGGCTATCATGAACTCAATCGTTTTATCGACTTTGACCGTGCAGAAATTCGCGGTGAGTGTAAAGAAGGCGCCAATGACGCCGACCGGAAAAAGTACCCAGTGAGTGCCACTCAGCGATAAATGCTATGTGCTGAGCCGACTATAGGCTAAACTTAGGGTCATAATGTCCAATTGCGATGTACTGCCAAACGAGCCACAGAAACACTGTGATGATGTATGGCTATTCACCGTTTTGATAAGCTGTTGTTTAGTCCCAGTTAATCTTTGAAAAAGTAAATAAATCACATGAATAGAAAGCAAGAGATGATTAAGAAATTGGCGAAGCGTGCCAAGGCAAGATCGAACAAGGTTGAGCCATCTAATCCGCAGAAGACCCAAAAGCCAAAATACATTTCTAAGGCTGAGCGTGAAAAGTTAGCCCTAGCTCAAGAAGCTGAGCAAAACACAGCCAGTTCAGACAGCGTTCAAGACGCTACTGACGAAAAAGCCTAATTCAAGCTCTTTATGATCTAAAGACCAAGATTAAAGACTAAGAATAAAGCCTAAGCATTCATGCTTAGGCTTTTTTAATGCTTGTCTCTGTGTCTTCATCCGCTGCTTCACTTATTTGCTCACATAACTGAGGTTCATTAAGTTGCGCTAACTGAGCACAAGATGATGAAAGCGGCAACTCTGCCGAGCTCATTGGCGCAGTCTCAAACTCCGGCTCAGTGTTAAGCGCAGCTCGCTGAGTTAAACTTAATGAAGCGTCGTTGATTGTGGTATTTTTTTCAATATTATCAACTAACTTGTAAGCCACCCACAGGCCGACAATCCCAAACAACACGGATCCTATCGCCTGGCCTATCAGTACACCGAACACCCCGCCGTATTGAGCACCGAAGTACACAAAAGGTATGGTGCCTAAGGTGGCTTTGCCCACATTAAATAGCGTGGAATACTTGGCTTTGCCCAGATTATTAAACGAGGCATTGGCGACAAATAAAATGCCGGCAAAGATAAAAAATATCGCCATGTATTGGCAATAGAAAAGGATCAATGCCGCACCATCGCCTTGCATATCGAATGCACTAATAATGAAGTCCTTAATTAAGAACAAGACTAGAGACATCACTAACACATAGCAGATGCAAAACTGTATCGCCTTGGTTAGGCTGTCGCGCACCCTATCGAATGACTGAGCCCCAAAATTTTGACCCACTATGGGGCCTATGGCACCGGAAAGCGCGAAAACCATGCCAAAAGTGACCGGGATTAACCGCCCTAATACCGCCCAACCGGCCACGTAACTGTCACCATAGTCGGCAATCGCCCGTGTGACCACAGCATTACCTATCGGTGTGGCAACATTGGTCATCATGGCAGGTAAAGCAATGGCAAAAATGGTCGGTAAATCGGCTCTTAATGTCGTTAAGTTGATGTCACTGGTGAGTTTATGCTTAACCATCACCCCGTGGGCCGAAATGATAAGCACAGTTAAGCGCGCCAATACAGAAGCCAGTGCTGCGCCTTCGATGCCCATGGCGAATAGGAAAATAAAAATAGGGTCTAGTACCGCGTTTACGCCGCCACCCGCTAAGGTCGACATCATAGAGAGCTTAGCATCCCCTACTGCCCGTAAAGCCCCGCCGAGGGCCATTGCAAGGCAAATCAAAGGTAACGAAGGGATAAGTATGTACAAGTAGCCTTGAGCCAACTCAGCCGTGTGGCCACTGGCACCAACTAAGGCCAAGAGTTCAGGGATGAACAAGCCCACGAGCAGCGCCACTAATACACTGATGGCAAAGCTCACTATGGCGCAATTCAATAATAATCGTTTTGCCAAAGCCACATCTTTTGCGCCAATGGCTTTAGACACTAATGCGCCCAAAGCGATGGATAATCCTATGCCGATGGAGGTAGTGAAAAAAGAGATGGTGCCCGCATAACCTACAGCGGCGGCAAGCTCTTGCTCACCCAATAAGCTCAGGAAGAAAATATCCAGTAAATCCACTAAAAAAATCGCCGAAATACCGATAGCCGCCGTCGAGCTCATGACCCAAATATGGCGAAAAATACTGCCTTCTACAAATTTAGCGCTTGTCATTGAATACCTTGAAAATTCTTAATACACCAGCAAAGGATCACAAGGTTTCCAATTCACTGCCGCATTGAGTGCAAAATTTAGCTTCATTATCGTGACCTGTTTTACCACAGTTACTGCATTTTCTTAAGTCGCGCATTTTAACCATTTCATGGGAAATTTCAGCGGTTAATATTCCCGTAGGAATGGCGATGATCGAATAGCCTATCAGCATGGTCAAGGCGGCAATTCCCTGCCCTAATGGTGTCTGAGGGGTAATATCCCCATAGCCGACTGTAGTAATAGTGACCACAGTCCAATACATGGACTTAGGGATAGATGTGAAACCATTGTGTGGCCCTTCGATCACATACATCACCACACTTAGCACCATGATGATAAGGCTGACCGAAAAGAAAAACAGAAACACTTTGCGGCTCGACTGCATCATGGCTTTCAGTAATAAATTGCCTTCAGCCAGATAACGTAGCAACTTAAGTACCCTGAATATACGAAATAATCTGAGCACCCTAATGGCTAAGGCAGCATTGGCCCCAGGGATGAACAAGCCCAAATAACTGGGTAGAATTGAAATAAAATCCACCAAACCATAAAAACTTTTGGCGTATGAGAAGCGATTTTCAGAGCAATACAAGCGCAAACTGTATTCTAAGGTGAATAGCACAGTAAAAAACCACTCACCAATGCGGATAAGGCCACCATACTCTTGGTGAACACTGTCTATGGTATCAATGAATATCAGTGACACGCTCAGCAAAATACAGACGATTAGACTGATATCAAAATACCGACCCCAGCGGGTTTCAGTACCAAAGATGATGGCCCTTAAGTGCTGTCTTGTGTCTGCCGTTGATGCTAATTCGGGCTTCATACTCGTTCCTTTGCAGTCATATTGTTATTTTCGCCTGTTCAAGCCGCGAATACGGCGGTATTGACGATTAAAAATCTTGCTAAGCTATTCTACATTAACAATGAACTAAGGTATTATCAGCCCTCTATAAGATAACAATAATAATGTCGTGCCAAGTTACTGCTTAGGACAAGGTACGTTATATCAGTGGGAGTGTTCATGGGTGTTGCTAAGGTTTCAGTGCAAGTGTCTGCGCTGCTGTTATCCGTTTCATTGTTAGTCGTACTCGCATCATCACAAGTGCAAGCATCATCGAACCAACATTTTATCACTAAAACCAGTAAGGTAGACTTAGTTGTCGTCAATAAGTCGGCGTCAAGAATGTCTATCATACGTGATGGAAAGACAATTAAAAGTTATCTTATCGCCATGGGTGATGCCCCTAATGGCCACAAACTCAAAGAGGGCGATCAACGTACCCCTCAGGGACGCTATTTCCTCGACTACAAAAAATCTGACAGCGCCTTTTATAAATCCATTCATATCTCCTACCCCAATGAAGAAGACAAACTCAGAGCGGATGCCCTAGGTATAAGCCCTGGCGGCATGATAATGATCCACGGCGAAAATCCAAAATCGACCTTGCCCCCAGAAGAGGCGCAAAAATACAATTGGACCAATGGCTGTATTGCGGTTACTAACAAAGAAATGGATGAATTGTGGCGCATGATAGAACCCGGCACGCCTATTGAAATCTGGCCATAAAACATATCAATTCAGTTTATTGAAGTAGAAATCACAGAAAAAGTCGCACTATATGAGCATTACATTTGAGCACCTAAACAGCAGTTGGAATGAATTTAGCCAACAAATTTTAGGCTTTATCGATACACTGGGCTTAAGTCAGGCCGAACTTGAGTGCGATCATGTCGCACTTAGAGTCAACAGCCTAGAAACGGCGCAGCAATTAGAACAAGCCTTCTGTCAGCAGGGCCAAATCATCTCTAAAAACATCATTAATGGTCGCCCCATAGTGATCATCGCTTTAGATAAGCCTTTGATCTTAGGCGAGCATGCCATTGATTGCGTGGAGCTGCCCTATCCTTCCGATAAGGTCTATCCAAATGAAGGTTGGGAGCATGTGGAGTTAGTCTTTAATTGCGAGGCCAAAAGCTGTGATGAGCTCGCCTTAGCGCTCACCAGCCGCTTTTCAAGCCTCAATAAAATCCTAGCGGGTGACAGCAATATTGAGGTAAAGATGAGCTCACCTAAAGGGGATAAAGAGCGACTCGCTAATCCAACCATCGCCTTTAAACGAGATAATATTTGCGTA
Organism: Shewanella denitrificans OS217; assembly: GCF_000013765.1. NCBI lineage: Bacteria > Pseudomonadati > Pseudomonadota > Gammaproteobacteria > Alteromonadales > Shewanellaceae > Shewanella > Shewanella denitrificans. Next base: position 2,830,175 of record NC_007954.1, read on the forward strand.
AAACTGCATACCCATCATATTAGGGCCATCATAGCTAGCGAGCAATAATGGCCCTGTGGGCCTGCCTTTGGGAGTATTAACAGATTTAGTTCGCTTTAGCCTTTTTTTGAGCCGCTAACACACTTTCCATAGGGGGCACTATGCTGACGGGATCGAGGCGCATATGGAACCAATTAAGTCGCCAATCTAAGTGTGGTCCAGTGACTCGCCCTGTGGCGCCGACTTCTGCCACAGCTTGTCCCTGTTTTACCTTATCGCCTGGCTTTACATAGAGTTTGCTCAAATGAAGAAAACTCGAACTGACGCCATAGCCATGATCTATGATCATGGTGCCACCTGAATAGAACATATCGGCAACCGCTAAGGAAATCTCGCCGTCAGCAGGCGCCACCACCACAGTCCCCGTGGGCGCTGCGACATCCACCCCAAAATGTGGGTTACCCGGCTCATCATTGTATATACGCTGACTGCCATAAACCCCTGAGATTCTACCGGTTAACGGCCAAATGAACTCACTTAAAAATGCTTGGCTCTCGGTAAATCTGTCCCTTGCAGCCTGTGTTTGTTTAGCGTCTTGCGCGGCCCGTGCCACCGCCTTAGGATCGGGCTTCATTATGCTGTTGCTTATGCCTTTCACGCTTTGAATTTGATATTTTCTGGCACTGATCTTAAGGGGTTTAATTTCAGTTAGCCCGTCGGGATAAATTAACGCTAAGCGTTGCTCGGGTTTAGCATCGCGATCAAACCCTATGGCAAATTGACCATTAGGAGTCACCTTAACCGCTTGGGCGTTTAATTTAACTTGAGTGCCGCTTGGCACTTGACCTCTCACCAAGGCGCCTTGTTCAAATTTACCCTGTAAGCTGACTTGTGCTGCACTGCTGGCACTAAAACATAAGCCCAAAAACACACTAAAAAACATCTTTTTTATCATCATCTTCTCCCTTTATTGAAATGCAAATAGCAAAAAAGCTTTCTTCTCAAATTGAGCAAGAAAGCTTTAACATTAAAACAGACGACAGTTAAGCGTCTCGCTGCACACCTTTTTGAGCTATGGCCCCTTTACCTATGCCTTCATAAGCAATCACTTTGAAATGGCTATCAGGAACTTTATTGGCCAATGTGTTGGCCATAAATTCTGCCAATAATTCTACCGTTGTGTCATGGGGAATGATCTCACACAGGCCTTTAGGCATAGCCAATTGGAAGTCACCCTGAGGGGCTATATAGTGAAAACCATAATGCGTTTCATCGTTAGCATGACTCTGCTGAGAGAGTTCAAGATCTGTGACATCCACAAGATCTTCTTCTGTGCCAAGATAAATATCGTGCCAACGTTCGGCCCAATATTCATCCCACTTAGGCTCTGCTACGCCATTCTCGAACACAGTAATTGGGCTTCTATGGCCATGTGCGATACGTTGGCAATTACCATCATGCTTTCTAAGTCCATGACTGTAATGATAATAAGGCGTATCTAGCACTTCGTTACGCAGGGTCAAATTGATGCCTTGAACATTGTCTGGCAAGGCTTCTCTTAAGGCTTTTTGCAAGAAAGAGTTCACACTATCGAAATCAATCACTTCGGTAGGAATAAGCGCAAACGCTTGGGATGGACAGGCTAAATGAATGTCACCTTTTTGGCAGGAAAAATCCATCCATACTCTGTCTCCTTGTTGCTGCCAACGTACTTCACTGCAGGCAGTTGGGATCAATAAACGGTGATCGGCGACATCGTCTATGGTGTTTTTAATGGTCCGTTTTACTTTGGCAAAATCTAACACCATGTTTTGATCGTCAAGTCCGCCTTCAAGCATCACATCGACAATCCAACTCTCTCCGACCATGCCACGAATTGGGCATAAATAAGAGAAATCAATAACAGTTAAATCTTTAACGAACAATTGCATTTACGCTCCCAGGCAGAAAAACAGTCTACCTCGTTTATTAGCTCCCGAATAGCAATGGCTAGTGGGAAAGACACTTAGCCGTACATTCTAAACAATTGCATGCTATTGAGCGAGTATTGAAATTAGGCTTCAGGGTGGAAACACATAAATCTCATGACATTCATCCCCGAATAGATAAAGAAAGCCGCCGAATAAAAAGACTCATCTAGGTTAGATGAAATAAAATAAAGCGCTGATAAAAAAATTAAATTCTAATTTTCAATAACCTATCATGATGCCCAAATCAATATGGGTGTGCTGTGATGGCTAACGCTTAACCAGTTCTGTGACTTGGCATCTTTGCAGAAATATTTTCAATAATCCGAAAAAAACCAAAAAGAAAGGCCACGAAATAATTCGTGGCCTCTTATTCTTTGTTAAGCAATCCTGCTATTCTTGTGCTCCCTGCACCGTCCATGCGTCTAACTTGCATCCTTGGCACCTGTCCTTAGCATCCTTGTGTTCCCTGTATCATCTAAGATACCGTCCTTTATCTCAGCAATTCCTTTACTGAGCCTGCTCTGTCCTTAAGCGTGTCCTATATCATCCATGACAATCTTAATCCTTAAGTGAGACATCATGTCTTCACTGGCCTTCCTTTGCATCCCCTGACGTTAAGTCTTCCTTGGGGCTATCCGTTTTCGTCCTTGTACTCAATCATCCTGATCAAGTGACTCTACCTTGAGTCGTCCTACTTTTTACTCTACCTTGAGTATGCTCTGCCTTGAGCCCTTCCTATTTCCGTTCATCCTGTTCCTTGGATGTGTTAATCATATGCCAGCTTCCTCCTAGGGAACATGCACCTAAAAAAGATATTATGAAAATAAACACAAAAAAAGTAACTTATTAACCATGAATCATAAAATAATAAAGGAAAATTAATGACTTAGTTATTAACACTATAAGTTTGGCTGCAAACAATAGCGCCAATGCTCACAAATCGTGTAAGAGATCTCGCACACGCTAACGGCTAAACACCTCGAGTGAATTTTTATCGCCACTTGAATTTAAAACAATTGAATGAAATGCGAGCAAGAAGTTGTCCAATAAACAACCACACATCAGTTAATTACTGGCAACAAAAAAGCCCAAGCAAGGCTTGAGCTTCTTTATCACAATTGCAGTTCACATAAACCGCAACCCCATCACGCACGACTTAGAACGGCATTTTCATACCTGGTGGTAATTGCATGCCACCAGTAACTTCAGCCATTTTATTCTTTTGATTTTCTTCAATACGACGTGATGCATCATTACAGGCAGCAGCAATCAAGTCTTCGAGCATTTCTTTGTCGTCTTCCATCAGGCTAGGATCGATTTCGACTTTACGAACTGAATGCGAACCTGTCATGGTGACTTTAACAAGGCCAGCGCCGGCTTCGCCAGTGATTTCCATGCGGGCAATTTCTTCCTGCATTTTAGCCATTTTATCCTGCATCATTTGGGCTTGTTTCATCAAGTTGCCCATTCCGCCTTTTCCACCAAACATAATCGTCTCTCTCTAATTAAGGGGTTAGCCTGTCGCCAAAGTGGCGCTAATCTTACTAAAATAAATCAAATAGGCAATCCGCGTCAGGCAATTGAGGCAAATTTTTGCACACTGTCTGCGTCTTGCTGCTGAAATGTGATCCGCTGTCCAACTTGCTGTAACTGCTCAGCTGGGTAGACTAAGCTGTCTTCTTGAAGCTGGGCGTCCAATTGGCTAAGTAGCCATTGTACCTTGTTACTGCCGATTAAACGCTGTTTTGCTTGTTGCAATAACTCTTGATGAAATCGCTTTCGCAATTCCAGCGGCGTTTCTCTGTGTTCATCATATCCCACATTGACGGCAATACTGACATCTTGTTGCAAGTATTCACTCAGCGCCGCTTCCAGCTGTTTTACCGCCACATCCGCGCCTAAATGTTTTTGATCTGGCTTTAGCAATAAAGGGAAAGGTGACGCTAAGCCTTGGCAGACAGAGTTAACGGCAAGCTGTCTTATTCGCCCGCCAATTTTAACTTCTGCCATCATTTTATACCAATGCAAATCCATCTCATGACCGCTTATCTGATGCTCTGAAATCAGCTGAGCGTCAATGCCAGAATCATCATCTGCTACATCGGACATTAATTTAGCAGGCATGGCTGTATCAAGCATTTTCTCAGCATACCCTGTCCCTTGCGCTTCTGCTTCGATAGCCGGCAGTGCTTCAATGACTGGAAGTATTGAGTCCAATGTGGTCTTGTCTTCCATCCCTACACTGCTCACCCTATTATCTTGAGCATGGGACAATGGCGTATCTTGGGCAAGTTTTAGTGGGTCAAACTGTGATGACCCATCACTTGCTGCCACCCATGGCGGCCTATCAGCATCTGTGGACACTTTGTCTAACAGAGGCGCTTCCTGAGTCACTAATGCTTGTGGTGCATGATTCTGAGCTTCAGTTTCAGCCTGCGGCCTTACACTTTCTACCTGGGTGCTAGCTTGAGGAGCCCCCAGTGGCTTTTTTGCAACACCTACCTTAATGCTGCCAGCATTTGGCTCAGCATTATTGGCAAGATTAATCGCACTCACATCTGCGATTAACGCATCACGACTGGCAAGCACGGCATCTAAAATGTCATCAACCACAGGGGCTAATGCTTCATCTGACACTGCAAGTGTCAACGCCTCTTGGCTTACCTCTGGATTTAAAACGGCTGAGCTAGATAATGCCGCTCCATCGACAGATACACCCTCTGCGACTAACAGGCTTTCTTCTGCTGAATGGCTATCTAAGGTCGGCTCTTGTAGATAGGCGTCAGGGTGCGCCTCTGACACTTGCTCATCAAAGCCATAGTGCATGTAATCTGCGTACTCATCAGTCACACTGGCATCATCGTTAGCTTGAGCTGATGAAGTATCATTAACGACAACATCTGATGATGGACTGTCATCATTGCTGTTTTGCGGCTCAAATCCCATGCTAGCAGCTTGGCTGAGTAGCACGTCTTGTTCGGCTGTTAGTGCCTTTAATGGTGCACCTTCATCATCTTCGATGACTTGCTCAGTGTCACTGGGTGTATCCTTTACTTCAAGGGATGCCACCTCTGCCGTTATTGTCTGTGCTACAGGCGTGCCTAAAACAGCAAGGGTTTCAGTCGCTTCAGTCACCTCAGTCGTTTCAGCGCTCAACTTCACGTCTGGCTCAGGTTTTGTTTTGGCTGCCGCCTTACTTGTGCCATTGGGGAGTTCGAGTGTGGCTGTATCGTCCACAACCCAACGGTTAACGGTTTTTTCTGGCACGAAGGCAACCGCCCTAAGCAGCGCCATTTCAAGACCGGATTTTGGATCAGGCGCAAACGCCAGCTCCTTTCTGCCAGTCAATAAAATTTGGTAATACAACTGCACTTGCTCAGGCTTAAGCTGCTTTGCGAATGCTAAAATTTGTTCACTATAGAGTGAATGCTGCGCCGCGGCTGGGGCGAATTGGCTTAAGGTTATCTGGTGCAATAATTCAAGCAGGCTGCGCAGCACTTCATCGGCATCGGCGCCAAAAGACAAGACTTGCGCCGTGGTTTGCATCAAATGGGCGATATCGGCATCACATAAGCTCTTAAGTAAACCTATCACTTGACGCTCATCTATGCTGCCGAGCATGGTCTGCACTTGAGTAAGCATCACTTGACCGCTTCCAAATGCGATGGCTTGATCGGTTAAACTCAAGGCATCACGCATACTGCCATTGGCCGCTTTTGCCAATAATGTCAGCGCTTGGGATTCGAAAGGAAGTTGCTCTTGGCCAAGAATAAACTCCAGCTGCTGAGAGATTTCATCCTGAGATAAGCTTTTAAGATTAAATTGCAAACACCGAGACAACACAGTCACAGGCAATTTCTGTGGATCCGTTGTCGCCAGCAAAAATTTAACGTGCTCTGGTGGCTCTTCTAAGGTTTTAAGCAGGGCGTTAAAACTGCTACGAGATAACATGTGCACTTCATCAATAAGGTAGACCTTAAAGCGCCCTCTGGCAGGCTTGTATTGCACATTGTCCAGCAGTTCTCGGGTGTCATCGACTTTAGTGCGGGAGGCGGCGTCCACTTCAATCAGATCGACAAATCGACCTTGAGCAATTTCAACACAACTGGAACAGGTTCCACAAGGGCTCGCAGTGACGCCAGTCTCGCAGTTTAGTCCCTTGGCAAACAGCCGGGCTAAACTGGTTTTTCCCACCCCTCGGGTCCCAGTAAACAAATACGCATGATGCAACCTTTGCTGACTTAGGGCATTAGTTAATGCCAATAATACATGGGACTGTCCCACCATCTGTTCGAACTTGGCTGGGCGCCATTTTCGAGCTAACACCTGATAAGACATAACACTCCCCTAAGTCACAAAAAAGCCAACACTTACTGTATCTTACGTGCAAAACTCGATTAAGTCTTGCTGCACCGTAAACGCCAAGATAGCACGCCACACTGTGACAGGCTATCTCTCCATTTACGGTTTATGTTTGCTTATTCGCCTTCAAACTCGCACAAAGCAAACACATCAAGACCCAGGCCTGCTAACCGCTTCTCACCGCCAATATCAGGTAAAGAAATCACAAATGCGGCGTGTTCTACTTGACCACCAAGCTGCCGAATGAGTTTCACTGTCGCTTCAATGGTGCCACCTGTGGCTAATAAGTCATCAACGACCAATACCTTGTCTTCAGGCTTGATAGCATCAACATGGATTTCTAAGGTATCCATGCCATATTCCAACTCATAAGATTGGGCGATTGTTTTTCTAGGCAATTTGCCAGGCTTACGCACAGGAACAAACCCTATGCCTAGCTCTAACGCCAGTGGCGCGCCAAATAAAAAGCCACGGGCTTCAGTTCCCACGACTTTGGTGAATCCCATTCCCTGATACTTTTCTACAAATAATGCGATGGTGGCTTGGTATGCACTGGCATCTTCCAACAGGCTAGTCACATCACGAAACATGATGCCCGGTTTTGGGTAATCCGCAATGGTTTTTATGCTCTGTTTAATCAGGGCCAAGCTGTCTTTATTCATGGTCATAGTCATAGGTAACTCAATTATAAAACTTAGGTGGGCTTACAAAATGACGTGAATAAAAAAGCCCACCTAGGTGGACTCGATATCACAGCCAAATGCAGGCTTGATTCAGATGGATCTTAAGCGGGTTTGGCAAGAGTTGCAACTGTACTGCAGTAGACTCGCTTGGATCTTGTGCTTATTCTCTTGCTTGAGCTGTAGAATCTGGGATCTGCCACAAAAAAATCAGTAATCCTGTCAACATGCACGCTAACATGATTTTAAGCCACAGCTGACTGACCACAAGAATACTTATCAAAAAACTGATGCAGGTCATTAACGCCGCACGGCGTTTAAGCCTTGACTCCATGGATCTATGGGTTTGCCAATCGAGCAAGGCTTTTGAAAACCAAGGATGAGCCATTAACCAAGCATGAAGCCTGTCATTTGAGCGAGCAAAACAATAAGCCGAAAGCAAGATAAAGGGCACGGTCGGCAACAGAGGCAATACTATGCCTAACAAACCAAGCAATAGGCTGCTTAAGCCAATGAGTAGGAAAAAGCCACGCTTTAATGCCACAGCACCACCTCTTTAACGTCTAAAAAAGGGCTAAAAACAAAAACCACTCTGACGAGTGGTTGATGATTAGCATAACTCGCTGTATTGCGGGCTTAAATCAAGCCGGCAAACTTAAGCCATGATAAAGAAGCTGGTAAGGTTGGCAATAGCAAAACCAAAATAAAACCAATAAAATGCAATATGTTATACGGATCTTTAAAGGGCTCGCCCATGATATTTCCTTAACGCAGATGACAATGTTGGTGTAGTGATTAGCGCCGATAGCTAGTCAAAAGCTGAGCTGGATCACATTTTGGCCGTCATTGTAGACATTTCACCTGATAATGGAAACTATAATTTTGCCGACGCTTAATGAGTGAGCACTAAATCAAGGTCAAGCCTAGCCCTTTAAATACCTTCTATCGACACGCAGATTTAGGCTCTGGTTTTGACTATGCCTTTATCCGCTAATTGTGCCAACAAGCCAAAAGCCCCCTGATTAAGCTGTTCTGTGGCCATATTTGGGTACAGGCCTGCTAACCAATGGCAAAGTTCAAGCAATGTAGATTGCTGTGACTGCTCAAGGTAGGCCAGCACTTGGGCGCTTAGGGGACTTAATTGTAAAAAGGCCACCTCATCGGCGTTATCACGATAAACACAGAAAAACTGCCCCTGAGGTGTGGGTTCAACAGGTTGATAATCAACACTAATATGCTGCACATCGAAGTGATATTGGGCCACTCTGGCAGTGGAATTTAAGCACATCTTTGCCGTTTTAACTTCATCTTGACTCAAGGTCATCAGCTGTTCATCTTCTTGTGCGACTGCCACAACCAGTTCTAGCCATTCATAGTGAGCCAGCTCAAGCATAAAGCCAGGGTCACTTTCCTTGGTTTGATACTCAGTTTGCAAGAATTGCAGAAATTCAGCCGCGATGTCCATAAAGATGGGGCTTTGACAGTCATGGTTCACAAAAAACGCTTGCACTAACAGCTGCCAGTCATCGCTAGCATACAAGCTCTTGAGCACAGGAAACGCGCTAGAGACAAACCCATCTAGGTTATTGAAAAATAAATCACGGTATATTTTCATTCGCCTTGGCTCAATCCCTTTGGGTAGGGGCTGATTGGGATCGCGAATATAATCCATAAAGTCTTGTTGAACTTGCTTAAACATCATTGACCACTCCTTGGCTGAGCACTATTAAACTGGGCTAAAGCCTGTGTCTGATATTCATGTATTTTATTGATTTCTTGAAGCAGCACAGGGGTTTTAGGTATGTTGAAATCACGCTCAAGCAAGGTGGGATGCACCCCATGAAGTCGATAACAGTCCTGCAATAATGCCCACACTGGGTCGATAATATCCGCCCCATGAGTATCAATCATCAAGTCCACGTCTTCTTGGTAATGTCCGGCTATATGCAGATAGGCGATGCGATCTGTGGGCATAGCGGCCAAAAATTCACTGGCATCGTAGTGATGATTAATGGCATTCACATAGATGTTATTCACATCAAGCAGCAATTTGCAATCGGCCTCACTGAGCACGGCATTAACAAACGCTTGCTCGCTCATCTGCGCCCCAGGGGCGGCATAAAAAGACACGTTTTCTAGAATAAAGGGCCGTTCAAGAATATCTTCAACCTGTTTAATGCGCTGGCTAACGTGCTTGACAGCTTCTTCAGTAAAGGGGATGGGCATTAAATCATACATATGACCCGTGCCTGAGCAGTAACTTAAATGCTCTGAGTAGATGTCTATCTTGTGGCTATCGAGAAAGGCCTTTACCCTTTTAACAAAGTCGACATCCAGCGCTGCAGGACTGCCGATGGATAAAGATAAACCATGGCAAAAAAAAGGATGCTGCTCAGTTAAGTGTCGAAACTGACGGCCATACTTACCGCCTAAGGTCATCCAGTTTTCTGGAGCCACTTCAAAAAATTCAATTTCTTTTGGGCTATGAGTGCAAAACTCTGTCAACATTTCTCGCCTTAGCCCCAAGCCAACCATGGATGACGAACGCTTTATCTTGTTTGACGGCATCAAAGCCCTCCATGCTGTACGCAACACATTTAACAAATAAGGCCTGAAAATCAGGCCTTATGTTTACACTGTTACTTGAGGCTATGTGCTCCTCAAGCTGTGGCAGTCATCTATCTTAGAGATAAATTATTGATTTCCGCCACATTTACCTTCTTTGGCTTTATCCGCACCGCATTTGCCTTCTTTGGCCTTGTCTGCCATTTTGTCAGCACCACACTTGCCTTCGCCACATTTGCCTTCTTTCGCTTTGTCGGCCATTTTGTCAGCACCGCACTTGCCTTCGCCGCATTTGCCTTCTTTGGCTTTCTCGGCCATTTTGCCTTCACCGCACTTGCCTTCGCCACACTTACCTTCACCGCCATCTAACTGATAGCCAGCGGTTAATTGCTCAAAACCAAATGGGTTAGCTTCTACTGCAGCAGAAAAACCCGCAGTCATAACAACAGCACCTAAAGCAACAGCAACACTGGTTTGTTTGATTGAGTTCATAATTATCTTCCTTTTGTTCTAATAATAGGGACCAACACTATGTTTGTTGCTGGCTTGCCTTATAAGACCTAAGCGCAATCACTTTTATTTCAATAAATTTGCGTTTAGTCACTTTATTTTCAAAAAATAACCCTTAGGCGAAAAGGCTCGAAAATAAGTCTAGTGGATTTAATTAAACTATCAAACTGATTTTTATGATTATTTACATAATCGTTACAAATATAATTTTTTCAGATCCATATAACTTAAACCACAAAGACGTTAAAATACGCCACTTTTTGTTGTTAGGTAGTATGCCAGTGCGTGTAATTTTAGCCCCTATGGAGGGGGTTGTTGACCCTTTGATGCGTGACATCTTGTCGAAAATTAACCCTTATGATTTATTGGTTACCGAATTTGTCCGTGTGGTGGATCAACTGCTACCTGAAAAAGTGTTTCTCAAGCTGTGTCCTGAGTTACATCAGCAAGGCATGACAGCCAATGGCACCCCAGTTCGGGTGCAACTATTAGGTCAAGAGCCACAATGCATGGCCGAAAATGCCGTTCGTGCCATTGAACTTGGCTCAAATGGTGTCGATGCTAACTTTGGCTGCCCAGCAAAAATGGTCAACCGCAGTAAAGGCGGCGCGGTATTATTGCAATGCCCTGATAAAGTGCACGACATAGTCAAAGCCATGCGCCAAGCTGTGTCCAGTGAACACCCTGTCACCGCCAAAATTCGCTTAGGCTATGAAGATAAATCCTTATTCATGGAAAACGCACTGGCCGTTTATGAGGCTGGCGCTACCGAACTTGCTATACATGCCCGCAGTAAAACTGATGGCTACAAGCCACCTGCCTATTGGGAATACATCACAGAAGTCCGTCAACGCTTGCCTATACCTGTGATAGCCAATGGCGAAATTTGGAGCGCTGAAGATGCGCGGCGCTGCATTGAAGTCACAGGTTGCGATAGCGTGATGATTGGCCGCGGCGCCATCTCACTGCCTAACCTTGCTGATACCATAAAAACAGGCGCTGCGCCTTACACTTGGGAACAGACCTTATCCCTATTGATGAGCTATTCAGAGCTTGAGCTCAATGGCCGCAAATCAGATTATTATCCCGCGCGAATCAAACAGTGGTTTTGCTATTTAAATCGTCAATATCCAGAGGCCGATGCACTGTTTCGTGAACTTAGGGTATTTAAAACCACGGATGAAATCCGCGCCGTGCTCGATAAGGCACACAGGGCATTGCTCGCCACCCCATGAAGCTAAGGCTCAATTGCAGTTGGCCAGCTCCCTACCTCAATGATGGCCAGAAAAGCCACTAAGTTTTGATCTTTGTCATGGCGTTAAACTATGAACGCCATAAACTGACACTAAGATCATTAACTTAGGACGCCTTTGTGAGCAATCAAGATAGACACAGCAGATTATTGCAACTCGAAGCCTCGTTAAGACAGGAGTTCGATGACTTATTCAATGACACATTCGAAGACATATTCGAAGACTTATTCGAAGACATAGCTAACACTCAATGGGAACGTCAGTTAGACAGTCAGCCACGAGATAATTTCATAACCCGCAGCCTGAGTGAGCTCATTGAATGGATGACAGCGCAGCAACTTGGCCATCACTCACTGTGTCAGCGTCTTATGCAACTAGATGCGGCCTATTGTCAGCTGGAGTTGGGGCTTTATGGCCTGTGCGCCGATTGTGAAACCCAAATTGAGGCCGCACGATTAAGCCAAGATCCCACTGCGCAGCGCTGCAATCATTGCGATAACAAATATCATCGCCAGCACAGGCAAGAGCTGCGCCTAGATCACTGATAGATGAATGAACAGACGGTAGACGGTAGACGGTAGACGGTAGACGGTAGACGGTAGACGGTAGACGGTAGACGGTAGACATTAAGCAACTGACAGCTACAAGCAAGCAACAAAAAAAGGAGCCTAGGGCTCCTTTTTATCTTCAATCTATGCAGATTAACGTGTGCGTGGGCACACTTCATCAGCGCTGAAGAAGTAAGCAATTTCACGAGCTGCTGATTCAAGTGCATCAGAACCGTGAACTGCGTTTTCGTCGATGCTCGCTGCGTAGTCACCACGTAAAGTGCCACGAGCCGCTTCAGCTGGGTTAGTTGCACCCATGATTTCACGGTTAGCTAGAACAGCGTTTTCGCCTTCTAACACTTGAACCATTACTGGACCTGAAGTCATGAAAGACACTAGCGCGCCGAAGAAAGGACGTGCGCTGTGTTCAGCGTAGAAGCCTTCAGCTTGTTCTTTAGTCAGGTGAACCATTTTAGAAGCGATGATCTTAAGACCCGCTGATTCAAAACGGTTGTAGATAGCGCCAATGTGGTTTTTAGCAACTGCATCTGGCTTGATAATAGAAAATGTGCGTTCGATCGCCATAACTAGCTTCCTTAATGTGAGCAAGTTCAAGATTAAAAAATTCGCGCGGATTATACGTAATTTAACTGTCAATGCCTAGTGTTATCCCACCAAGCGGGGGCAATTTACGCTAACATTAGCCGCCGTATTGATTAAAGAGATGGCTTGAAGTGGATTTGAAAGCATGAATTAAGCATCAAAAAATAGTCTCTACTGGGTCGATGGCGCTTTACTTCATCTGCTTAATAGATATAGGATTATTCGAATCAATGACTTAAGTCATCTTGAAAGCACGGAAACCGTTTAGCAGGCCAGCGCAGTAACGCGCCCCCTTGCTAAACGCTTTATTACAGGGAGTCATCAGTGACCAAGTCTGCAGCAATATCCATCGAGCAAGAATTCACCAAGATTAACGGCTTTGAAAATCGCACACCTGTCTCTTCCACTGAAGCCATGAAGGACGCATTTATCAAACTTAGTGATTTCGATAGCAGTGCCATTTACCTCAGCCACTATTCGGGGTTCAGTGAGTGGGAGCGCCATCCCGCGGGAGATGAACTCGTGCAAGTCATTGAAGGCGAAACCACCTTAGTGTTGCTTAAAGGTGGTATTGAGCATAAAAACAGATTGATGCCAGGCGAGTTATTAGTCGTGCCTCAAGGCGTGTGGCACAGGTTTGAATCACCTAAAGGGTTGAAAGTATTAACCATCACCCCGCCACCAACAGAGCACTGCATCACTAAACCCACAACCACTTTTGGGTAATCCCTATTCAAAAGTGATGCGACGTTAATAACCGATAAGCCCTTCCCCTGTATCCAATTCAAACTCGTTTTTGGACATATGAGCTAGAAAATTTCCACTGAACTTGTCTGAAAATCCAGTCGCTGACATTCCTGCATACTGGCTTGTCATGGTCTATTTCTTTCATAAAAAGTCTCGTCGACACGCCAACTTCTGTGAGTTCAAGACCCATAAACCTGCCACTGAAATTTCTGCATACAGGCTTGCCATGGCATTCGCTCTACGACACGCCGACTTCTTGTGAGATCAAGAGCCATCCCTGAGGGCTCGAACATCCCGTCTGATGTGAAGGGACTCACAAATGCCGCGATGGCATGGTCAATGATGTTCCAGACATCATAATGACATTTACCATCCTTATGGTTCAGATGCCAGAGAGCTGCCATGGGATGGACGGTCTTCTCGCCTTTCTCCTAGTGAAGCGCCATGGTTCACCTTTTTAGTATTAGCGTAACCTTTTAACTCAAAAGACTACACCCAACATTTAACAATGGGGCCACCGTAAATTTTTTGAAAAAGGTAGAGTCTGTTCATATGCAGGCCTTTAGGTCAACTACCAGCTTGCATTGGTCAATAAACGTTCGCACTCTTGCCCAGCAGGCTCAATCACGTTATTTCTTATCGTAATTATTAGCGCTTATAGATAATTTCGTCTCAATTTTGCATATTGAGCAATGTACTCTTCTATTTCTCGTGTGGACTCAGTAACAAAGTCGAAAGGAATCCTTATTTTTTGAGTGCTGTAACCTGAGTTCAAATATAGGTAAATATAGTTTGGGCCTCTTCCTAGGGTAAAAATGTAAACGCTTTCAATACTTTTCCAGTCGATATACCCTGCAAAACTCTTACACTTAATTTTATCGCTACAAATACCTGTCCTGTCTATTGTGATATCGCATTTCCCAATAGGAACTAGTATAAAAAAATGTATAGCTAAATGAATGAGTATCAGAAAAGTACAAATGATGAAGAATGGAATGAAATCACTGAATATATATTCTCCTTCTTTATATTCAAATAAGGCCGGTAATAGTAGTATAAAAAATACACCCGCTGGTGTGTAATATAGTGGTGCTACATACATCAGCTTCTTGTTAGATTTTAAGTGCAATTCAATTTCCCACATTTATATGACTTTAAGCATGCGGCTAGAAAAAAGAAATCTGGCCAAAAAAGAAATCTGGCAAAAGAAATCTGGCCAGCAAAAGAAATCTGGCCCATCAAAAGAAATCTGGCCAGCCATTATAAAACAATAACATAATGCATTTTCGACATGTGCTCAAGCGAGATTGTGAGGGTTTGTCGCTAGAAAGCCGATATCGCAGGAGTTTATGGAAGCGAATTGGCTAAATCGGCGGATTTCCTTCAAAAACAGTGATTTTTAGCCACAATAGCCCAACTCATTAAAGAGTTAAGCTGATTTAGAAACATTGTTATTACAAGTAATTTTAGATTAGCCAGCTTTTAAGTGCTGACAACAACTGGCGAAATGTCGTCGACGCTTTTCTAGATGCTCGCAATAGCTGGTCAACTCTTGAAGCGTGCCCACTGGTCCGTGAAATAGCTTGCCAAATTCAGTGGTGAGTTTGAGCCAATTTTCTTGAGAGATATTCAATCTCGTGAGTAACTTAGCGCTGTTAGCACTGACTGAACCGCGCTTGTCATTGCGAATAATACGTCCAGTATCATCAACCAGCTCAAGATAATCTTGCAGCGAAAACGCTATACCCTTGGGTTGATGGTTGCGTTCATTGCCAATGAAAGGCAGTAAATTACCGGGTTGTTCTCCTTTCAAAGCTGCCCTGATGCGCAGTTGAATACTGGTATGGTCTGACAGCTCCGGCGTGTCTGCCATCTTGGCTCTTATGGGATTGAGCTCCACATAAGCCATGCAGGCAAGCACAGCAGCTTCATCAAGCAGGGCTTGCGACTTAAAGCGGCCTTCCCAGAAACGGCCCGTGCAGCTATCCTCTTGATTTGCTTGCCGTGCTATTGGCTCATTTAGACATCGCATGAACCAAGAAATATCGCTTAATCGGCTGCGATATAAAGCAACTGTGTGGCTAAGCTGCAACTGTTCATAATCTTCAAGCGTTTCACCCTGAGCAAATTTTTTGGTTGTATCAGTACCCTTAAACAACTGATGCCAATGGTTTATTACCTCAACATCAGACCAGCTGTTAGCTTGATAGATGTCGATACTGAGCACAACATGCAAATGATTATTCATCACTGCAAAAGCTGCCACATCAATAGCGAAAATCTCCGCTAATTTAAGCAGTTGAGCTTCTACCCAAGCACGTCTGTGGTCGTAATTTTTACCAGAAAACATATCATCGCCGCAGAGAAAAGCACGGCGAACAACGCGACTACAACAATGGTACATAGGAGTGTCTTCCACACTCACCTGACTTCTTCTAGGGCGTGGCATATGCTCACCTTCGTCAATGTCTGTTCACAAAAATCTGGCCAGCCATTATAAAACAATCACAAAAATCTGGCCAGCCATTATAAAACAATAACATAATGCATTTTCGACATGTGCTCAAGCGAGATTGTGAGCACAAAAATCTGGCCAGCCATTATAAAACAATAACATAATGCATTTTCGACATGTGCTCAAGCGAGATTGTGAGAGTGTGTTGCAAGAAAGTCGATATCGCTGGAGTTTATGGAAGCGAATTGGCTAAATCGGCGGATTTCCTTCAAAAACAGTGATTTTTAGCCACAATAGCCCAACTCATTAAAGAGTTAAGCTGATTTAGAAACATTGTTATTACAAGTAATTTTAGATTAGCCAGCTTTTAAGTGCTGACAACAACTGGCGAAATGTCGTCGACGCTTTTCTAGATGCTCGCAATAGCTGGTCAACTCTTGAAGCGTGCCCACTGGTCCGTGAAATAGCTTGCCAAATTCAGTGGTGAGTTTGAGCCAATTTTCTTGAGAGATATTCAATCTCGTGAGTAACTTAGCGCTGTTAGCACTGACTGAACCGCGCTTGTCATTGCGAATAATACGTCCAGTATCATCAACCAGTTCAAGATAATCCTTCAATGCAAACGTAATACCTTTGGGCTGAAATTGCCGTTCATTGCCAATAAACGGCAGCAAGTTATTAGGTTGTTCGCCTTTTAATGCAGCCCTAATGCGCAGCTGGATGCTGGTGTGGTCTGATTGCTCAGGGGTGCTTGCCATCTTGGCCCTAATTGGATTGAGATCGACATAGGCCATACAGGCTAACACTGCGGCCTCATCTAGCAGGGCCTGCGATTTAAAGCGGCCTTCCCAGAAGCGGCCTGTACAGCTATCTTCTTGATTTGCTTGCCGTGCAATCGGCTCATTAAGACAGCGCATGAACCAGCTGATGTCGCACAGTCTGCTTCGATAAGTGGCGATGGAGTGCTTTAATCTGAGCACTTCATGCGCTTCAACGACTTCACCTTTAACAAATTTCTGGGTTATTTCATCACCATTAAATAACCTCAGCTCGGGATAATAAATGTATATCAAACAGCTCTTTGCACCGCTAACTGCGTTGAGTTCACTTGCAATAGGCTAGCTATTGGCGCGTAAACTCGCCTTGTTATCAGTGCAAAGTTCAAGTTTGAGTGCTAGATGTTGAATTTAGGCTGTTTCAACACCATTTATTCATCTCTTAACCCGAGTTGAGGTTAAATAGTTTGTGCCACTGCTCGAGCACTTCTCGATCTGTCCAGCGATTTGCGATTTCAATATCAATGCGTAACACCACATGAAGGTGGTTAGACATCACTGCAAAGGCGGCCACATCGATTGCAAAAACGGCTTCGAGTTCAAACAGTCGCGATTCGATCCAGCCACGACGATGGTCATAATTTTGTCCCGAGTACTGATCATCGCCACAGAGGAATGCGCGACGAACAACGCGACTGCAACAACTATAGAAAGGAGTGTCTTCGACACTGATCTGAGTTCTTCTAGGGCGTGGCATAGCAAACTCCAACATTTACAACTTTATAGAGTTTAGTAGATGGAGCTATATCATGCTATTTATTGTGGGTGGCCACATTTTTTAATGGGGGAGTGGAACCCTGCCACGTTAATCCAAACGGTGATGAATAATCACCTTGGGTGATTATGCTTATGAGCGAGAGGCACGGCAGTTCCATAGCATCCTTGCTATCACGGCATTCGTTAATCCATTCATATCAGATGCCGAACTGGCTTTTTAATATGGATGTTATTGTTTGGACATCCATCATCTAACTTTTGGATAAAATTGCTAGCAATGATCAAACTTTATTATGATCCACATTGGGTCCTGCTGGGAATGCAGGCAGACTAGCCAGTTGGTTGAGCCAAGGCTGCGCCGAACTGCACCAAATCTGAAATTTTGGCACCAAGGTATTTCGCTGTGCAACTGTCCCCAAGCGAATGCCGTAGATTTTTGCGCCCTCGCCTACCGAGGTAGCGTAAATGGCTGAGCCACAATTGCCACAAAACCCCTGTGCCCGTAGGTTACCACTTTGGGCGGTTTTAATGTATTCCTTGGGCGTGCCTTGAGTAAACATGAGCCCATCAGGTTTGGACATCACCACGGAGCGAAAAGCACTCCCGGACAGCATCTGGCAATCATCGCAGTGACAAACAAGCACTTTTTCTGCATCGATTTCGGCTTCAAAAGCCAGCTCACCACAATGACAAGTACCGTTAATTTTCATGCTATTTCCTTATAACTCACTATTGACTGATTTGATACCGGCGGCCTTGCTTGATGGCCCAAGCTAATCATCAAGCTAAAAATGTCCACCACAAATAAAACACACTAAATACTGTAAGAAGGCTTAGGCACGTCAAGGTATAGACTTTAAATACTCCTTGGGGTTTGTGCTCATCGTCGATGTCAGCCCCCATCATGACTCGGTAATTAAGCCAAGCGTATAAGGGGGCACTCACAAATGACACTGTGGTGACAAAATCTAATAAGCCTTTAATGTCGGCGGTAAAAAACTCAATGATCCACCAACTGCCTAACGACAATAACACTAAGGTAATCAAATAGGCCCAATTGGCACGAGTTTCAACTTGAGGATGGGCCTCGCCTAATACGAGACTTAACGCCCGCTTCCACACTTGTGGAAATCCGTCCGCCACGGCAAAGGTGGTTGAAAATAATGCCACAAAGGTCACCAGCGCCATTAATACCCAGCTCCATTCACCGAGCGCTGCACTGTAAATGCCCACGAGCTGCCCCGCAAAAGCGGCGGCTGAGTCGGCAAAACCTTGGCCTTGGCCAAACATCAACAAGGCGCCTAGCCACAAAAACACCATTGCCAGAATAAAACTGGTGCCATAACCGATATTAAAATCTGCCACAGCCCGTTTCGCATGCAATGCGCCTGCCTGCTGCTTTTTAGACAACACCCATAAGGAGTGCCACACAGACACTTCGATGGCGGTGGGCATCCAGCCTATAAGCGCCACAATAAAAGCGATACTCGCCGCCGATGTCAGCACTATGCTGGGCCCTTGTGCGGTAGGCATAAATCCTAAACGGCCAATGGCTGCAAACCAGGCAATCAAGCTACACACAGCTAACACCAGCATCATCCATTTAAGCAGCACATTTAGGGTTTTGTAATGGCCAATCAGCAGCACGGCCCCCACCACAATGAGAATGAGCGCCGCCCATTGAGATAAGGATAAAAAGTCGCCGAAGAGGTTCATGGCGAGGGCTGAGGTCACGATTGTGACTCCAGATTGAATGAAGAACATGGTGATAAAGGTGAGTATTAAAAACAAATAAAAGGCCCAATTGCCCACAGATTTGTAGCCATCGAGTAAACTTTTGCCGGTTAACCCCGCGTATTTAGGGCCAAACAGGAAGAAGGGGTATTTGATAACGTGGGCCAGAATAATAAAGCCGAGCAACGCAAAACCAAAATCGGCGCCAGCGCGAGTCGCCTGGACTATATGAGATACACCAATACTGGTGGCAGCCCAGACAATACCTGGGCCTAAGAGTGAAAACATCCTAGATAACCGCATTACCCCATCCCTTCAATGCCGCAAAAAGGCACCTAATGCATATAAAAATTTACAATAAATTAATGGAGTTAACTCGGTATAGCAACAGTTTTCACTTGAAGGTAGGCCAGCAATACCGTTGAAAGTTCACCACTGAAGGCTTCAGCATCCAGCTCACA
Organism: Shewanella denitrificans OS217; assembly: GCF_000013765.1. Lineage (NCBI taxonomy): Bacteria > Pseudomonadati > Pseudomonadota > Gammaproteobacteria > Alteromonadales > Shewanellaceae > Shewanella > Shewanella denitrificans. The sequence continues at coordinate 2,849,595 of NC_007954.1, forward strand.
GGCGATGGCTGGAGTTAATTCTGGATATAGCACTTTATCGAGCAAGGTGTTGACCATGATATACACAGCGGTATCGGCTTTAAGCAAGGCTAACTGCAGCGCTTCAGACAGCTCTTGGCCATATAAATTAGCAGGCCCTTGATTGGCGTTAACAAATATCGTCGCCAAACGGCGATAGACTTGCTTGCGGTCCACCACCTTGTCGGCCACTAAGATTTCCGAGCGCAAGCGCGAATTTAAATGCAAGGTGCGAAACACGCATTTTTTGGACACCAAGAACTGCTGCGTCTCCTGGCTGATACAAATAAGTGCCTGCCTTAAACTGGTAAATTTGCGGCTTTCAAGCTCAGTGACCCACAAGTTTAACTCATTGCCAAAATCTTGGTATAGCAGAGGCAATAACGATTCTTTATCTTTAAAACGCCGATAAAAAGTGCCTACCGAGACCCCAGCATGATCGGCAAGTTCTTTAATGCTGATGTGCTCAAAAAATTTATCTTTTAGGCACAAATGCAGCGCGGCCATTAACTTACGCTGAGTATCTTGGCTGCGCTGTTGCTGGGGCTTAAATATATTTTCAGTCGACATGGGAACAATAAATAAACAAGTTAGCTACTTTCATGGGGGGATAATGCGCAAAATATCCCCTCACGGCAATATAAAACTGTCACCAGCCACAAATCAGCCACATTCTCGTGTGGCTTAACTCGATAATAGTGCGTTGGACTGAAAGTTAATCTCGAGCAGGGGGCGCTTCCCCTTCCCGCTGAACACTTACTATGGCCAAACTCGTATTGAATTAACTAGCTCTTGGCTTTATTAGCATTTTTTTCGATAAATTCGATAATGGCATTGGCCACATCTTTTTGCGTTGCCGCTTCAATCCCTTCAAGACCTGGAGATGAGTTCACCTCCATCACCACAGGGCCATGGTTTGAGCGTAATAAATCAACCCCAGCCAAACTTAGCCCCATGGTTTTAGCCGCACGAATCGCTGTGGTGCGCTCCTCTGGGGATAATTTTACTAAGGTCGCAGTGCCGCCGCGGTGCAGATTAGATCTAAATTCACCGGCCTTAGCTTGGCGTTTCATGGCTGCTATAACCTTATCGCCTAAGACAAAGCAGCGGATATCGGCACCATTGGCTTCTTTTATGTATTCCTGCACCATAATATTGGCTTTAAGGCCCATAAAGGCTTCAAGCACGCTTTCTGCCGCCTTGCGGGTTTCAGCGAGCACCACCCCTATCCCTTGGGTGCCTTCGAGCAATTTAACCACTAAGGGCGCGCCGCCAACCATGTCGATAAGATCGGGGATGTCGCTGGGTTTATTGGCGAACCCTGTGATAGGTAAGCCTATGCCCTTGCGGGACAATAGTTGCATCGAGCGCAGCTTATCTCGTGAGCGAGAAATGCCCACTGAATCATTGATGGTATACACACCCATCATCTCAAATTGGCGTAGCACGGCCGAACCGTAAAAAGTGATAGAGGCTCCAATGCGCGGAATGACGGCATCAAATTGCGGCAATTCTTTACCGGCAATATGAATGCTAGGTTGGCGCATATTAATGTTCATGTAACACTTTAACGGATTGATAATGTGAACATCATGACCCCGTGCCTGTGCGGCTTCCACCAGACGTTTAGTGGAATAGAGTTGCGGGCCTTGAGATAGAATAGCGATCCTCAATGGAGGCTCCAAGTAAGCTAAATTTTCGCGCATCATACGCTGAGTTTAGGGAAAAGCAATTGCCATTTATGATCTAATGACAAGGCAAAAATAAACGGAACGAAAACCCGAGAAAAACACCAAACTTCGCCTATCTGAGCGGAAAAATTGAACATTAAAACCTAGGATTAACAGCCCTGAAAAACTAACAGTAAGATCTATGTTAACGTCAAATATGAGGGCTAAATACAACTCCAAAACTCAACGGCTCTAGTCATTACATTCAATGCTCAATACTTGATTCATAAAAATGATTTGTTTCGAGTATTTTAATTGGTCATAATCTATCGATTGGCGAAATCATTAATTTTTTTCTCGTTCTGCGCCGCTGGTCATTAAAGCCAACATATGTGCATCTATTCTCAGCTCCATGCTTAGTTCCATGCTTAACTCAAGATGAAGATGCTGAACAGGACCTTTTTTATCTTTAAGGAAATCCATTATTATGCTTGTTGAACATGATATTTCTGACGTTCGTGTCGGCATGTATATTATCGAAATCACAGTCCCTAAAAATAAATTTCGTTTAGCAAAACAGGGATGGCTAGATAATGAGCGTATTATCGATGCCTTGAAAAGTAAATCCGTCGAAAAGGTGCTAATCGATGCCAGTAAAACTCGCATTGTAGCGGATCAAAACGCGACGACTCCCTCCCCTTCAGTAGCAACCCCTTCAGTAACAACAAAGAAAGGCACTAAAACCTCCTCAGAAAGTGTTAAGCCAAAAGCAGCCTCCGTTAGAACTAAGTACCAATTCAATCAAGAGGTCATTAAAGCAAAACAAGTATTCGCTGAATCTAAGGCGATACAAGCCAAATTATTTCACAATGCTCAGCGTGGTTTACCGCTAGAGATGGAGTCTGTGTGTAAGATCACCTCAGAATCAACGGATCTTATTTTTAATAATCCTAATGCCCTCGCTTGCGTGCTCAATATCCGCAATAAAGATGAATACCTGTTAGAGCACTCAGTATCAGTGTCCATCTTGATGACCATGTTTGCCTTATATTTAAAAATTGACAGGGATATAGTGAATCAATTGGCTATCGGGGCATTTTTACATGATGTCGGTAAAATAATGGTGCCGGACAATATCCTCAACAAGCCGGGCAAACTCACTGACGATGAATTTTTTGTGATGAAATCTCATGCTCGTCATTCAGTCAGCATAATGAGAAAAACCCCTGGGATCAGTGCCATCAGTATGGAGGTTGCTGGCCAGCATCATGAAAAACTCAATGGCAAAGGTTATCCTTTAGGCTTAAAAGGCGACAAAATCTCCCTTTATGGCCGCATGAGTAGTATCTGTGATATCTTCGATGCCCTTACTGCCACCCGCTGTTATAAGCAAGGTTACCCTCAAGTAAAATGCTTTGGCATATTGCGAAAGCTGGCAGAAAACAATGAACTCGATATAGATTTGGTGGACAAGTTTATTAAATGCATGGGTGTCTACCCTGTGGGCGCCGTGGTACAGCTAGATTCTAACCGCCTTGCCATAGTGGAAAGCCATAATATTGCCGACCCAATCCGTCCTAACGTCCGTCCCTTCTATCGCCTCGATCCTAAGTTATTTGAAAAAGGCCTTGATGTTGACTTATCTTCTGCCGCTGACGAGCAAATCGTCAAATGTGTTAGGGCCGATGACTTTGAGCTGGATATGCAGCAAATTATCGAGTTTTTAGCCCAAGAAGCCTAGCTTCTGTGGCTACCCAGATGCCAGAAGACACGCTTTTACGCCCTGTGTACCTTAAGACGGTCAATTGAAGACGCTATGATTTTTTCTTTGCTACCGTGCCCGCTTTGGCATTTTTCGCCTTGTATTTCCCGCTTGATTTAGTCGAGTAAGCCGATTTTTTCTTAGGGAAACCTTTACCCTTTGATGGACTTGCAAGCCCTTGCAAGGCCCTGGGTAACTCGCTCGCCGCTTGTCCTATGAGCTCGCTAAGCTGCTGGATCAGTGGCGCCATGAACGCTTGGTAGCGCATGGTCTTATGGCTAATTTTATCAAGGCTTGCCTCCCACAATGCTGTCATATCTGGGGTGGTCGCACTCATTGGCAGGCTATTTATCAGCCCCCGGCCCACTGGCGTAGCCAAGATAGACTTACCTTGGCGTAATAAATAACCGCGCTTAAATAATAATTCGATAATCCCAGCTCGTGTGGCTTCAGTGCCTATACCGTCGGTGTCTTTTAAGATTTTTTTTATCTCTACATTAGTGACAAAACGGCCAATGCCCGTCATGGCGCTAAGTAAACTTGCATCGCTAAAATGCTTCGGTGCTTGGGTCATTTTCTCAAGCAGTTCTCCTCGTTCGCAGTTGAGCCATTGACCTTTTTTGAGTGCGGGCAAGGTTTGAGACTCTGGCTCTCCCTCTTGATTATTTTCAGTGTTATGTTCCACAATTTTGTTATTGTTGCTAAATAAGCTCTTCCATCCCAACGACTTGTTCTGCCTTGCCTTAGTGGTAAATATCCCGCCAGCAATCGTGACTTCAACCTGGGTTTCTGCGTATTGGTAAGCAGGATAAAACTGCGCCAAATATTGACGAGCGATGTGCTGATACAGCCGCGCTTCATTCATGCTCAAGGCCGATAAGTGTGCGATTTTCTCTGTAGGGATAATAGCGTGATGGGCTTCAACTTTACTATCATCCCAGGCTTTAGATTTAAGCTTAGGGTTAGGCGCATCGGTGTGACTAATCAGCGTTGGCGCCCCCTTAATGACAGCGTTAATCACACTTGGGGCAAGTGAGAATTGCTCCACAGGTAAATGGCGGCTATCTGAGCGCGGATAGGTAATCAATTTATGCCGTTCATACAGGCTCTGGCAAGTATCTAGCACCTCTTTAGCGCTTAAGCCAAAACGCTTGGCAGCATCGATTTGCAAGGAAGACAAACTATAAGGCAAGGGCGCCGCCTGACGCTTATCTTGAGCCACAAGCCCTGTGACTTGAGCGGGCTGGCCGCTGATGCGCTCCACTACATTCTGCCCTAAGCCCTTCACTAACACTCGGCCTTCTTCATCTTGATAGGGCTCGCAGGCCGCGCTTGGTTGCCATTTAGCGGTAAAGCCTTGCTGCTTATCAGTTAATAAATGGGCTAACACTTCATAGAAAGGCTTAGGCACAAAAGCCTCAATTTCTTCATCTCGCCTAACCACTAACCCAAGCAGAGGCGTCTGCACTCGCCCCACCGAGAGCACGCCTTGATAACCCACTTTCTTGCCTTGAATTGTGTAGGCCCGAGTCATGTTCATGCCATAGAGCCAATCGGCGCGGCTGCGGGCAAGGGCCGAGGTGGACAGCGGAATAAAATCTCGATTACTCTTGAGTTGATTTAGCGCTCGCTGTACAGCTTGCGGGTTTAAGTCACTGATAAGCAACCGCTGCACTTGATTGAGCTTATCCCCCTTGACCCCAAGATAGGCAATCACTTCATCCACCAGCAGCTGACCTTCTCGGTCTGGATCTCCCGCATTTACTAAGTGAGTGGCTTGTTTAACTAACTTTTTAAGCACGCTTAATTGACTGCGGGTCGATGATTTAGGTTTTAGCTGCCACTGGGTTGGGATAATGGGCAAGTGCTCCAATTTCCAGGATTTAAACGCCACATCATAGGCATCTGGCTCCGCTTGCTCTAATAGATGGCCAATACACCAAGACACGCAGTCACCATTGGCGGCGGTAATAAAACCATCGCCTTTCTTATGGGGCTTTGGCAGCACATCGGCGATGGCCCGCCCAAGGCTTGGTTTCTCGGCAATGTAGAGTCGCATTATAGTTTACCCAAAAAAAAGCACTGTATGTAATTACAGTGCAATTTAACCTAGTTAGCCTTTGATGGCAACTTATACCCTAAGTAATAGTACTAGCTATCTATTGTCTTCACTTCGGCGGGTTTTAAAATCTGAATCTTCGAGCCACTTAGGCCAATCGCTGTTGTTAGCAAGCCGCGCTAATATGCTGCCTATCAAACTTAAGTCCTGACTCACGCCTCCTAGCGACCAATTGGCATCATAATCATCGGCCTCTTTATGATACTTAGCGTCGATATAATTTGGATCTGTGTCCCCTAGGCTCATAAACAGTAATCCCGGCACCCCTTCTTGGGCCAGTGCAAAATGATCTGAGCGAAACATTAATCCATTTTGTGGCAGAGGATCGGCTTTAACCGTGCGTTGCTGCGCCTTAGCGGCATCCTCTAGATAATCCTCCAGCTCAGATACCCCTTGCCCGTATTGTAATATGTAGCTAACGCCATCGTTAACGTTCATGCCATCAATATTCAAAAATGCGGCAATATTTTTAGTGGGTACGCTAGGGTTCTGGGCAAAATACTGGGCGCCAATCAAGCCGGTTTCTTCTGCTGTAAAAGCACTAAAGAGTATCGAGCGCTTAAATGGCGTGACGCTAGCTTTGGCTTTAAAAGCTCTGGCTAGGGCCAATACACCCGCTGTGCCTGAGGCATTATCCACCGCGCCATTGAAGATTTCTTGGCTGCCATCTTGATGGGTCTTACTGCCTAAATGATCCCAATGAGCATGCATCACCACCAGTTCATCTTGCTGTGGATTGCGCTTGCCGTCGAACTCAGTCGCGCCAGGCAGTAGAGCAAGCACATTATGAGACTTGGCCATTTCTATGCTGTTGTCTAGATTAAGTTTAGCGCTGAGATTAAGATCAACCGTCTTAAAACCTGCTTTATGAGTACTGAGTTTAAGGCTGTCGAAATCAAGCCCTGCCGTTGCGAAAATTTGTTGAGTAGCCTTGTGTTGTAACCAGCCCATCACCGCTATTTGACTTAGGTTGTTATTGTCATCCACTAAGGTAAATTTACTGCCAGTGTTAGAGTTTTCAACCACACCCCAACCATAGCCCGCTGGCGCGGTTTCATGGACGATAAATACTGCTGCAGCGCCTTGGCGAGCAGCCTCCTCGTATTTGTAGGTCCAGCGGCCATAATAGGTCATGGCATTGCCTTTAAAGCGCTTGTTATCTTGAGTGGCAAAGCCTGGGTCATTCACCAGCATGATGACTGTTTTACCTTTAACATCTATGCCGGCATAGTCATTCCAGCCAAACTCTGGCGCATTAATGCCGTAACCGACAAACACCACCTCACTGTTATTAAGTGCAATATGTGGCTTTATTTGCTGGCTTCTTGCGGTAAAATCTTTGCCATGGGTAAACTTAAGTGCCCCTATCGTTAGCTGCATATCTTGTTTAGCCGTTATCTTGGCCATAGGTACGGCTTGTAAATAACTGTCGCCAAAACCTGGTGCCAGCCCCATCTCTTTAAAGGCGTTCACCAAGAAATCTAAGGTCAAGGTCTCCCCTTTTGACAAAGGTGCACGGCCTTCGAAAGCATCGCTCGCTAAGGTTTTAACATCTTGACGATATTGGGTGAGATTGCTGAAATCTAAAAACTCAGCCTTATCCGTATGGGCGAAAACTAAAGCGGAACTCAGTGCCAAAGAGGCCATTAAACTAGGCGCAAAACGGCGCAAGGGTGACTTATTCACTAAAAATCCTTATTTCATTAATTGTTATTTGTTATTTGTTATTTATTATTCGTGTCTGTTGTTAATGTTTTTTATTCTAGCCTGTCATCAATTTTCTTAGGCTAGCACCTAATGCAGCGAACAAGCCTGCAAAGATAAACAGCCAACCTATGGGCACTAAAAAGAATGGCTCATGTAATATTCCTTGGCTATCGACTGTGCTACCGATAAAATTAACGGCCAGCCAGCATAAAGCGGCAAAAGAAAAGAGTATCAAGGCAGTCTTGAAGCGAAATAATCGCGCTATGATTGATGCCAGCATAGGTTTTCCTTAATCTTGAGTAGATACGTTACAAACCAGCGTTAACGACTTGATTTAAAACTTGGTTTAGGACTTTTTTAGGGCTCTTTACAGGTATGAAACATTGAAACTTAGCCACAGACTTACCAGTTTGCAACGCATGATCCAGCATCCTTATCGACATATTTGGGATTGCTGCTGCGATCACGGTCTATTAGGGGCGGCCTTGTTGACTGAGCTACAGACACTTTCACTGGCCACTGAGGCGGCTCCCCCGTCGCAAACCTATGCACCTTTACAAACCCATGCTTCTTTGCAAACAAGCGTGCATTTTGTCGACATTATTCCCAGCCTAATGCAGGAAGTCGAGGATAAACTACAGCGCTTTTTTCCTCAGAGCAAGCAAGCCTCCCGCAATAAAGAGCCTGACTCAGACCACGGCATTAGCTGGCAAGTTCACTGCATGGATGTAAGCCAACTGCCAATCATCACAGATAACAGTCGTCAGTTGATTATTATTGCCGGTGTTGGCGGCGCCTTGACCCTCAAACTGGTTCAAGCGATACGCTTGGCATACCCACAGCAAGCGTTAGATTTTCTGCTTTGCCCTGTGCATCATCAATTTGAGCTAAGACAAGGATTAAAAGCATTAAATTTGGGCTTAGTGGATGAGCAACTGATTGTTGAAAATCGGCGTTTCTATGAGCTGATTTATGTGTCAAGTCAGTCAAGCACTGAGCTTTCGGCCCAAGGTGACAAACTTTGGCAACAAGACATCAACATATCCCAAGCATACCTTAACCGCACCTTAACCCATTACCGCAACATGCTGCGCCATAGTGCAGCTTTAGATGGCAGGGGACATGAATTTACCCAACAAATGTGTACGGGCTCTGTGACTTTGCAAAGCCACAGCCAAGCAGCACTGAATGCTATCATAGAGTCATACAGCCAAATTAAAGTGAAATTAGGGTAAGTAACATCTCTCTTAAGCTCTCAATAAACGTTAAGCCCCGAGACGGTATATGGTGTTGATTCTGCGGGTATAGGAAGAACATAGCTCGATTTCTCGACAGTCAGACCTAAAGTGAAAAATAATCACCTTTTTTTTAGAAACACTAAATCAACAAATTTCATGTATTTATTGGTTATCAACGTGAATAAAAACACAATCATTCTACCGTTACAAATATAAACATCAACAAACGAAACAAATCGCAAACAATCAAGCACCTTACATAGTAAGATTGTTTATTACATGATACGCAAGTAGTACATTTATGTTAAATCATGTTTTAAATCAACTAACTGCCACCTTATTGCCTTTCATTCTACCCCTGTGGTTATATCCCTGTCCGAGTAATTCTATGACGTAAAAATCATAATGATATTACCGTATAACAATATATAGATTTTTCTGGGAGTTATGAAATGCAAACTAATTCAATATTAGCCAAAGCGGTTCGCTTTGCGCTAATTGGTGGTGCTGCAACTGCGGCATTATCAGCCTCTGTCGCCACAGCTGCCGATGACCAAGCTAAAGTAGAACGTATCGAAGTGACAGGTTCACGTATCAAGCGTACCGATATGGAAGGTTCATCTCCAGTCACCACTATCGATGCATCGGCTATCGAAAAAACCGGTGAGCTCAGCATGGCGGACGTACTGCGTCGCAGCAACCTAAACACCTTCGGTTCGACCTCTGAAAACTCTGGCAGTGCCCAGCAGTCACAAGCAACAATTAACTTACGTGGCGCAGGTTCTGATCGTACTTTAGTCTTATTAAACGGTAAGCGTATGCCAGGTTCACCGACACTTGGTGGTACCGCGGTTAACTTAAACACTATCCCTACTGCTGCTATCGAGCGCATCGAAGTACTTACCGATGGTGCATCTGCCGTTTATGGCTCTGATGCGGTAGCAGGTGTGGTTAACATCATCACTAAGAAAAACTTTGATGGTGTTGAAGTGTCTACTACTGCGACCGACCCGGTGCAAGGTGGTGGTGAAGAGTGGAAGACTCACATCGTTGGCGGTTTGACTGGTGATAAAGGCAGCATGACCTTCTCGTTCGAGCATTTAAACCGTGAAATCATTTACCAGCGCGATCGTTGGTTCACGAGTTCATCTAATGTTTTAGCGCCTAAGTTTGATGATGCTACTGGTGTTTCAAAATATGCCCGTAATTTCTTAGACGGAAAAACGGGCCAATTTAGCCCTATGGCGGCTTGTAATAACCCTAAGATGGTTGGCGCTGGTCATGTGTATGATGCTGGGGGTGGAGACCGTGTATGTGGCTATGACTACACTTCAGAAGCCGCCGATCATGCTTCTCGCACCTATACAGCGGGCTACGTAAACTCTGAATATGAATTGTCAGATGAAGTGGTATTCCAAGGTCAAGGCCTATTCTCACGTAATGAGACCTTTGGTCGCTACGCGCCGGCAGCAGGCTGGTTTAATGTGGCAGCAAATCAACTAGACATTCAAAACTTTGATGCTGCAGGTAACTTAACCGGCGTCTCTAAAAACCCAAATGCGGGCAAGGCATACTACCGTTTCACCGATGTCGGCACTCGTGACGGAAACACGACTGATTACAGCACTGATATTCAGCTAGCACTCGTCGGTTCTCACGATGATTTTGGCTGGGATGTGACCTATCACTACAACCTTGCTGAAAACACTAACTCAGGTACTGGTTATGTGCACCGTCCAACGGTTGAACAATATGTAAAGGACGGTATATTCAACTTTGGACCAGAGGGTAACTCACAATCAGTTATTGCAGACATAGCTCACAACACACTTAAACAAGATATTATGAAGTTCCAGAGTATCAACGCAGGCTTAAACTTCGAATATTTAGAGCTTCCAGCTGGTGCTGTATCTTGGTACTTAGGCACCGAAGCTTCACAGTATAAGTATGACGCCAAGGTTGACGCGCAAACTGCAGCCGGTGACGTTATTGGCTCCTCTGGCAATGGCTCACAAGGCGATCGCGATGTGTATGCGGTATTTGCTGAATCTATCGTGCCAGTAAGCGAAGATGTAGAACTTAACTTTGCTTACCGTTATGACAAATACTCTGACTTCGGTTCTGCTACTACGCCAAAGGTAGCCATCAGATATCAAGCTCTTGAAGATGTTGTTGTTCGTGCCTCTTGGGGACAAGGCTTTCGCGCTCCATCACTGTCTGACTTGCTAGCAGCCGATGCTCTGAGTGCTGATATGGCAACTGATTACTCATACTGTGATGTGTTGGGTACTGCAGTTGCTGACTGTAAAGCAAAGCAGTATGACGTTACACGCCAAGCTAACTCAGAGTTAGAGCCTGAAACATCAGATTTTTATAACTTAGGTGTTATTTGGGATATCACAGATAACCTAAGCACTAAGGTTGAGTATTACAACCTAAGTATCGATAACGTCATCACCTTCGTGTCTTTAGACTCTTTATTAAAAGAAGAGCAAAAAGTCGGTTACGGCAACTTAAGCCGTGGTGAAATTAAACGTGTTAATAATAACCCTAACGGCAAACTATTATCGGCTACTACACCTAAGGCCAATGGCACAGGTTTCGATACGACAGGTATAGATTTCAACATCACCTACAGTGGATTTGAAACTGCAATTGGTGAGTTTGGCACCAGCTATGACTTAACGTATGTGCTGTCATATGACGATGAAGAATATTTTGACGGTCCTGTAAACGACAAGATTGGTCGTAACGGCAAGCCAGAAATACGCTTTACTTGGGTGTTAGACTGGAGCTATGGCGATCACTCAGCGTCATTGTTAACTCAGTATATTGACGGCCAAAGTGAAAAAACGAACCCAACTGACTTCTCACAAGTTGGCAATTTATCGTCACAAACGACCTTCGATGTTAGCTATGGCTACCATACATCTTGGGATGGTAAATTTGGCTTAGGTATTCGTAACTTAACTAATCAAGATCCTGTGCTTGATTCTGACTTAGAATATGATTCATCACTGTATAACCTTTATGGCCGTACATTTACCGCGACTTACACACAGAAATTCTAATATTTTTTTATGTAATGTTCTCCCACAAACAGCCCTTTTATAGGGCTGTTTTTTTTATGCCTTAATGACATATCCTTTGGCTTCTCTTATTGCAACAACACCTTCCCTTCAATCATTAGATCAAGCTTAAATCCACCAGCAATTCATGCAATCGTCTAGGTTGTAACAGCAAAGCTGTTAACTCGCGTTCAATTTAGCGATCTTTGCCGCATTTTTAGCGTTCCCCTTTATGAGTCACTCACATCACTATGCTAACATTCTCAGGTAAATTGGTCTTACCAATAAGCGCAGGGCAATGTTTAGCCACCAAGGCTCCTATTCGCCTATGCAAACTAATGAATAGTCCCTAAAACAACAAGTACCAGGATGGTCGAGGTTTGATTAATGGAAAACACCATCATTATCATAATGATGGCATTACATCTTCTTCTCGGAGAATGAGAAACAATGTCAGATACCATCAGTAATTCAGAAAATGTGACTGCAACCCCAAGTTACAATGAACTTCATCGACCCGCCCGTGAGTTTGTCAGCCGCAAGGATTATTTAGAGCACGAGCTAAAAATCATGCAACCACGGCGCTGGGGCATAAACCTTCCTGGGCGTGATTTTCGCTTCGAGTGGGAAGATCTAGTCCCCGCTATTGCTGGCACCATAGGGATCACTGTGATGTACTCGGCCGTGATGGCCGCATGGGCGGCGGGCCTTAGCGAGAAATGGCAACATGTTAACTTAGGCGCCGAATTCGCCATTCAAATTGTCCGAGTGGAAATGCTCATTCCAGCACTGCTGTTTTGCATTATTAGCTCAGGCTTTATTAACCCTAGGGCTAACTTAGGTGGCAACCATGGCCCTATGATCCCGCTTATTGGCACCATAGCCCTTGCGGGGGCTCATCCATTAGCACTGGCCATATTAATAGGTATATTCGGGCTTATCCTTAGCTATTTTAAAGGGGGATCTAAACTTGTTAATCTCACCAGCAGTGGGGTCGCCGGCGGTTTATTGGTCTTTCTGGGCTTTATGGGGGCCAAGAGTCAAATAAGCTCTTTGTTTGATTGGGCCGGTGGTTTGCAAACTAAACACAGCCTAGATTACTCCTTAGGGTACGTGGCCTTTGCCATCTTGCTAGTGAATGTCATTCTCTATGCGGCGCTGGCCAAATACGGTAAACGCTGGCTTGCTATCCCACTTTGCTCTGTCACAGCTATCGCATTAGCATTTGCGCTTGGCGCCGGGCTTGATTTGCAATTCACCACGGCGCCAGGGATCCCAAATCTCAATCCTGTCTATTGGTGGGGCTCAACCGAGCAAGGTTGGATGCTAGGCTTACCCAATGCCGCCCACTTTATTGCCTCTCTGCCCTTTGCCATTTTAGCCGTGGCCATGTGGTCACCGGACTTCTTGGGGCACCGTATTTTCCAAGAGCTTAACTACCCCAAAGGGGCTGAGAAAGTGCTGATGGATGTTGATGATACTATGACGACTTGTTCAATCAGACAAATCGTCGGCACCGCTGTTGGCGGCGGTAATGTTACCTCTTCCTGGGGGACCTATATGATCCCAGCAGCCATCGCTAAGCGCCCTATCCCCGCGGGCGCCATACTCTTAGGTGGCTTATGCATTATCGTTGCCATCATAGGCTACCCTATGGATGTCACAGTGTGGCGCCCTGTCATGTCAATCGCGCTCCTGGTTGGGGTATTTCTGCCATTACTTGAAGCTGGGCTGCAAATGGTGAAAGACACCACCAGCAGCCAAGCCGCCGGTATTTGTATATTTGCCGCCTTCGTTGCCAACCCCGTGCTCGCTTGGGCTTTGACTATGCTTTTGGATAACAATGGCTTAATCGGCGATAAGGAAAGACCTAAAAGCCTTTCTTTTGCCGATCGCATAGTGTTCCCTGGACTTGCTTTTATCACTTGCCTTGCAGCCATGCTGGCGGTTGGCATGATAGAAGGTATTCCAGCGTTGCTATAAATCAATATTACTTTGGAAAAGCAGTGAAACTTTTTGGGTTTCGCTGCTTTTTTATTTAGCGCAAATTTTTCCTCGTTTACACTGTGTTTTTACGCTGCTTTATTTACGCTTTTTCACCATTTTGCTAGCCAGTTAACAGTTTCAAGGTTTAGTCGGCTATCGCTAAACGTTTCCTCGTGTCAGCCTTCTCTAGTTATGCTAATATTTTTTCATGGTTAATTGGTCTTACCAATAAAGATTAACTTTAAGAGTAGCCGCACTCACCTGCCTAGTGACACGCCCTAGGCAACAGTATTCTAAAACTTTACGGTTTGCCTCATGTTCAGTTTCAGTCCATTGAAATGACTAGGCATCCGCTGTAAATCAACCAGAGGGTTAGCAGATGACAGACAACACCACAGTATTCGCCAAGGCATGGGAAGGTTTTAGTGCCGGCAATTGGAAGACTCAAGTCAATGTCCGCGACTTCATACAGCAAAACTACACTCCCTATGAAGGCAATGATGAATTTTTAGCCGATGCTACCGAGGCCACCACCCAGTTATGGGACCAGGTCATGGAAGGCATTAAGCTTGAAAATTCAACCCATGCTCCGGTGGATTTTGATACCGATAAGGTATCCACCATTACCTCCCATGCTGCGGGCTACATTAATCAAGATTTAGAGACCATAGTCGGCTTGCAAACCGAAGCGCCACTTAAACGTGCCATGCTACCTAATGGCGGCATTCGCATGGTTGAAAGCTCATGCAAAGCCTATGGCCGTGAGCTCAATACTGATATCAACTATATCTATTCCGAACTTCGCAAAACCCACAATCAGGGAGTATTCGATGTCTACACCCCTGAAATCATGGCCTGTCGGAAATCCGGGGTATTAACCGGTCTACCCGATGCTTATGGCCGTGGTCGTATTATTGGTGATTACCGCCGTATCGCGCTTTACGGTATCGACTACTTGATGCAAGACAAGCTCGGCCAATTCACCTCCTTACAAGCACAGTTTGAAGCAGGTGAAGACTTATCTGCAGTGATTCAATTAAGGGAAGAAATCTCTGAGCAGTACCGTGCGCTTGCACAAATGAAGCAGATGGCAAGCACTTACGGTTTCGATATTTCAGTGCCAGCGGTAACCGCGCAACAGGCCATTCAGTGGACCTATTTCGGTTATTTAGCTGCGGTTAAGAGCCAAAATGGTGCTGCCATGTCATTAGGGCGCACCTCAAGTTTCCTCGATATTTTCATCGAGCGCGATCTTAAAAACGGCATCATTACAGAGCAACAAGCTCAAGAAATGCTTGATCATTTCGTGATGAAACTGCGTATGGTGCGCTTCTTACGCACCCCTGAATACGATGAGCTATTCTCTGGCGATCCAATTTGGGCAACCGAATCAATCGGCGGCATGGGACTTGATGGCCGAACCCTTGTGACCAAATCAAGCTTTCGTTTCCTGCATAGCTTGTACAACATGGGCCCAAGCCCTGAGCCAAACATCACCGTACTTTGGTCGAAAAAACTGCCACAGGCTTTCAAAAACTATTGCGCTAAGGTGTCGATTGACACTAGCTCAATTCAATATGAAAACGATGATCTCATGCGTCCTGATTTCGACTCAGATGATTATGCTATCGCCTGCTGTGTAAGCCCTATGATAGTGGGTAAACATATGCAATTTTTCGGCGCGCGAGCAAACTTAGCCAAGACCATGCTATATGCCATTAACGGCGGCGTGGATGAAAAACTTAACATTCAAGTGGCGCCAAAAACGGCACCTATCTCAACAGATGTGCTCGATTTCGATGATGTGATGACCCGCTTAGACAACTTAATGGAGTGGTTAGCCACTCAATATGTCACAGCACTGAACTCAATCCACTACATGCACGATAAATACGCTTATGAAGCGGCATTAATGGCACTTCACGACAGGGATGTGCGCCGCACCATGGCATGCGGTATCGCAGGTTTGTCCATCGCAGCTGACTCCTTATCGGCTATAAAATATGCCCAAGTGAAGCCCATTCGTGATGAGAACGGCATCGCCATCGATTTTGATATTCAAGGGGATTATCCAAAATTTGGTAATAACGATGCCAGAGTCGATGACATAGCGTGTGACTTAGTTGAACGTTTTATGGCGAAAATTCGTGATAAGAAAATGTATCGCAATGCCATACCAACCCAGTCAATTTTAACCATCACCTCAAACGTCGTTTATGGTAAAAAAACCGGCAATACGCCAGATGGTCGCCGCTCAGGCGCGCCTTTTGCCCCAGGGGCGAACCCTATGCATGGCCGAGATGAGAATGGAGCCATTGCCTCACTAACATCGGTTGCAAAACTGCCTTTTGCTCACGCTCAAGATGGTATTTCTTATACCTTCTCAATCGTACCCAATGCCTTAGGAAAAGATGATGCTGGCCGCAGTGTCAACTTAGCCGCCTTGATGGATGGCTACTTTAGCAGTGGCCCCAGTCGTGAAGGTGGGCAACACTTAAACGTCAATGTGATGAACCGAGAAATGCTAGTCGATGCTATTGCTCATCCTGACAAGTACCCTCAGCTTACCATTCGCGTGTCTGGCTATGCGGTGAGGTTTAATTCATTAACCACAGAGCAGCAACAAGATGTAGTCACTCGAACCTTCACCCAAGGCTTGTAGAAACTGTTAAAATGAGCTGCACTTTTCATTAAGTGCGGCTTTTCATTGAGTGCAGCGCTTTGTTTTAATCTGTGGGAACACCTTCAATATGACATTAGGTCGAATACATTCAACCGAGTCCTTTGGCACAGTCGATGGGCCAGGCATACGCTTTATTGCCTTTATGCAAGGTTGCCTGATGCGCTGCCAATATTGTCACAATCGCGACAGCTGGGATCTGGACGGTGGAACCCGAGTCTCCGTGGCTGAACTTATGGCCAAAATCATCGACTACAAGCCATTTTTAGACGCCAGTAACGGCGGTGTTACCGCAAGCGGCGGCGAAGCCATACTGCAAGCTGAATTTGTGGCTGAATTATTTAAAGCCTGTAAAGACAATCACATCCATACTTGCTTAGACACCAATGGTTTTGTGCGTAAATACATCCCAATCATCGACGAATTGCTGGATAACACAGACTTAGTGCTGCTGGATATCAAGCAAATGTTTGATGATAAACACATAGCGCTAACTAAGGTAAGTAACCAGCGCACCTTAGAGTTTGCTCAATATTTAGCTAAACGCGGCCAAAAAACCTGGATCCGCTACGTGGTTATCGATGGTTTTACCGCCGATGAAGCCTCAGCCATCGCATTGGCTGACTTTATCAAGCCCATGACGAATGTTGAAAAAGTAGAGTTACTGCCTTACCACCAGCTAGGTGCCCATAAATGGCAAGCATTTGGGGAAAGCTACAGCTTATCCCATGTCAGTCCGCCAAGTAAGGAGACCATGGAAAGGATCTGCGGTGTCTTTAACGCGCGAGGAATTAATGCCAGTTATTAGTCAGTATCAAGTCATGACTTAGGTAAATTTAGCCTCAGTTAAGCATAAGCTGATTTATAATTGTTCCCAGTAATGACTATCTAAGCGTTCAAACGCCAATTTCAGGATTTGAGCCATGTCCAGATAACAGGCTTTAGCGCCCAAGGGTTTACAGGCAATGCCCATGGCGATGAGTTTATCACTCAGTTGATTGCCCCAATCGAATAAGCTTAATGGCAGTGGATGACGAGCACGCCAACCTAGCCAGAGTAAACCCTGAATAGGTAAACTAATGATAAACAGTAGCATAGCGATGGCTTGAGGCAGGAAATCCCAACCAAGAAGGTAGACTTGGGAACATGCAATTAAAACAGCAAGTAACGGCAAGATGTTCAGTGCTAATTGTGTGGCTTTTACCACACGGTATTCGGGGAAGTAAAACCCCAATTGTTTGACCAGGGGCCAAGTTTTCATGTAACGGCGACCATCGCCTAACAGCTTAAGGGAAGAAAGACTCAATCAAGGTCACCCTAGTTGCGAACCATAGCATTACAATAGCATAGCTCTAGGAATAGCCCCAAATGCTCAAGCTAAGGCAAGAGGGACAAGGACAGGTTTGTGGAGCAATGAATAAGAATTCTTTTATAAATTAATCAATGATTTTCAATTTTAAACTATCTATTTCAGAAGGCGTAAATATGTCAGATAAATTAGTACTCGTGCTTAATTGCGGCAGCTCATCATTAAAATTTGCTGTCATCGATGCCCTAACTGGTGACGACCATATCTCAGGCCTTGCTGAGTGTTTTGGCTTAGAAGACTCGCGGATTAAATGGAAGTTTAACGGTGAAAAATCAGAGGCAAGACTCGGCGCCTTTACTGCACACAGAGAAGCGGTGGAGTTTATCGTTAATAAAATCCTCGCGGCTCAGCCTGAGCTTGCAGCAAAAATCCATGCCATCGGTCATCGTATCGTCCATGGCGGTGAGAAATTTACCCGCTCGGTTATTATCAATGATGACGTTATCCAAGGCATCGAAGATTGCGCGTCACTGGCGCCGCTGCATAACCCTGCTCACTTGATTGGTATTCGCGCCGCCATGGCCTCCTTCCCGACACTGCCTCAAGTGGCCGTGTTCGATACCGCATTTCATCAAAGCATGCCAGAAAAAGCCTATGTGTACGCCCTGCCATACAAGCTTTATCGCGAGCATGGTATTCGCCGTTATGGCATGCATGGCACCAGTCACTTATACGTTAGCCGTGAAGCCGCCAAAATAATGGGTAAAGACATTAGTGACACCAATGTTATCTGCGCCCACTTAGGCAATGGCGCCTCAGTCACTGCCATCAAAGGCGGCAAGAGCGTAGACACGTCTATGGGCTTAACCCCACTTGAGGGTTTAGTCATGGGCACTCGCTGCGGCGATCTTGACCCATCTATCATCTATCATCTTGTTAAACAACTTGGCTACACCTTAGATGAAGTCAATAACTTGCTCAATAAACAAAGTGGCTTGTTGGGGATTTCAGAGCTCACCAACGATTGCCGCGGTATTGAACAAGGCTATCAAGATGGCCACAAAGGCGCCACCTTAGCGCTGGAAATCTTCTGCTACCGTTTAGCCAAGTACATTGCCGCTTATACTGTGCCATTGGGCCGTTTAGATGCGGTGATTTTTACCGGTGGGATTGGTGAGAATTCAGATCTTATTCGTGAAAAAGTGCTTAATTTATTGGGTATTTTTAATTTCAGCGTCGATAGTGAATTAAACAAAGCCGCCCGTTTTGGCAAGCAAGGCATAATCAGTAAAACGGGCAGTCCTTTGGCCATAGTGATCCCCACCAATGAAGAATGGGTTATCGCAGAAGATGCCATGAAATTAGTCACGGCATAAATATTTGGCTGGTAAACATCATCTGTGATCCATTGACGCAAACGGTCAATTTTAACAGTCAAAATTAAGCAATAGAGGTTTTCATGTCACGTAATATTATGCTGATCCCAACAGGCACAGGAGTGGGTTTAACCTCCTTAAGCTTAGGTATGGTTCGCGCCTTGGAACGTAAAGGGGTTAAGGTACAGTTCTTTAAGCCCATAGCCCAAATACGCACTGGCGATAAAGGTCCCGAACGCTCAACCACCATTTTGAGCCAATCCCCCTCGGTGAATCCCCTTGAACCTTTCTCCATGCATCATGCTGAAAATTTAATTCGCGCCGAGCAAACCGATGTATTGATGGAGCAAATTATTGCAAGGGCCGCAGAGTGTGCCAGTAACACGGAAATCATAGTCATTGAAGGGCTAGTGCCGACGCGCTCACACCCTTTTTCTGATGATATTAACTATGAAATTGCCAAAGCCCTGGATGCCGATGTGGTGTTTATCGCAACCCCAGGCAATGATACGGCCAACGGCCTAATGAATCGCTTGGAGATTGCCTATAACTCATGGGGGGGTAATAAGAATAAGCGCTTAATTGGCGCCATCATCAACAAGATAGGGGCGCCAGTAGATGAAGAAGGCCGTGCCAGACCCGATTTATCAGAAGTCTTTGATCATCAAGGAGTGAAGCATTCCGATACAGCCGGTATGTTTCAGCTACCAGGTAAGAGCCCACTGCGTATTTTAGGTAGCGTGCCATACAACCTAGATCTGGTGTCGCCACGGGCCTCAGATCTGGCTAAGCATTTAAATGCCCGCATCATCAATGCCGGTGAAATGGACACACGCCGTATGCGTAAAGTCACCTTCTGTGCCCGAAGTATCCCCAATATGGTGACTCACATTAAAACCAACTCCTTACTGGTGACCTCTGGGGATCGCTCCGATGTGATAGTGTCTGCCTGCCTTGCAGCTATGAATGGTGTCAAAGTCGGTGCTTTATTGCTCACTGGAGGCTATCAGCCCGAGCCCGAAATCATGAAGTTATGCGAGCAAGCCTTTGAAACTGGCCTGCCAGTGTTTCTTATCGATACCAACACTTGGCAAACTTCATTAAACATTCAGCGTTTTGATCATGAAGTCCCAGTGGATGACGCCGTTCGCATCGAGAAAGTGCAGGAGTTTGTCGCCAGCCACATAGATCAAAATTGGATAGAAAGTGTCACCCAAGATTCGCCTCGTGAGCACAGACTGTCACCGCCAGCCTTCCGCTACAAGCTGACAGAACTTGCCAGAGCCGCGAAAAAGACCATAGTACTGCCTGAAGGTGAAGAACCTAGAACCATCAAGGCCGCCTCTATTTGCGCCGAACGCGGCATTGCCAAATGTGTGCTCTTGGGTAACAAAGAAGAAATTGAGCGTTTAGCCTCATTGCAGGATTTAATCTTAGGTGATGGGATAGAGATAATCGATCCCATAAACGTTCGAGATAACTACGTGGCACCTATGCTGCAACTGCGTAAAGGCAAAGGGCTAACTGAGGTGGTCGCCAAGGAGCAATTAGAAGACAATATGGTGCTCGGCACCATGATGCTAGCGCAAGATGAAGTTGACGGTATCGTCTCTGGCGCCATCAATACCACTGCAAACACTATTCGCCCACCACTGCAGTTAATTAAAACGGCGCCAGGTTCGAGCTTAGTGTCTTCCATCTTCTTTATGTTGATGCCAGATCAAGTTTTGGTTTACGGTGATTGTGCCATTAATCCCGATCCCAATGCCGAGCAACTTGCCGATATCGCCATACAATCGGCAGAATCCGCCAAAGCCTTCGGTATTGAGCCTAGAGTTGCCATGATAAGTTATTCAACGGGTAATTCAGGCACAGGCTCAGATGTGGATAAAGTCCGTGAAGCCACCCGGATTGCAAAAGAGAAACGCCCAGATTTAATTATCGATGGCCCACTGCAATATGATGCCGCCGTGATGCCAAATGTGGCGCGGTCTAAAGCACCAGACAGCCCCGTAGCAGGTAAAGCCACGGTATTTGTATTCCCAGACTTGAATACAGGCAATACCACCTATAAAGCGGTGCAACGTAGTGCAGATTTAATTAGCATAGGCCCTATGCTTCAGGGCATGCGAAAACCTGTGAATGACTTATCACGGGGCGCATTAGTGGATGACATTGTCTACACTATCGCCTTAACAGCCATTCAAGCGGCGCAAAATGAAGCTAAATTAGTCTTGGACGTCAAGCCATTATCTAAAAATTAACCTAAACATAGCCCTAGAGTTGCTCATTTTTACCGGAAAAATACACTTTAAAAATATTTCTGATGACATCAAAAAGCACTGCATTGCAGTGCTTTTTTTAAATGCTGAGATGATGCTTCTATTAGGACAAGGAATACAGTTTACTGATTAAAAATGGGTAGATAAATTGTGCGGAAACTTGGGGTGGTAAAAATTAACCAAAAAATAAATCAAAGAGATAACATCAACTTAGATAAGTTGTTATTAGTATTCAACACACTTGTCCACAGATTCTGTGGATAACATTAGCCATTCAGAGCCAAGGCTTAAGGTGTCTACCTTGCCTTCATCCATGTATGTCATTAATTGTATCTTAAGTCAATCTACAAATGATCGATTTAATACTTAAGTGCAAACATTATATGCAAAAGAGCTCGTATTTCGTGGGCATAACTTGCTATAGCCTGTGGAAATCTGGATACTAACACAGTGACACCATTGGCTTAGGTCAATTTAGCCCGTAACAACTGCAAAAAAACCTTGAGGTTGAACGGAACCCAATCCCAATCTGCTCATTTAAATAAGAACATATCTATGTACAGAATTATCATCATATTGTTTTTTTTGCTGCAAGCTTGCGAGCAAGTCGAAGAGGTTCAACTCTCCCCAGAAGCCGTCTCACTGGGTTTTTTCACCGCCATTTACGTTGACCGTGACGTGCAAAAAGCCAAACAATACGTAGATGCCGATCTGCAAGAATTACTAGAACATTATTATATTGCGGCCTCTGTGCAACGTCATGTATTAGGCCTGTCGATGACGGACGTCACCATGTCCATCGATGAAATAGATATCGACTTTTTTCGAAAATTTACCGATGACGTTACTGTAATCATAAAAATGGTCGGACTAAAAGGCGGGAAACATTGGATTGACGACAGGACCATTAGACTGCATAAACGCGGTAAATCGTGGATTATCGTGGATATTTTGCCGGAAAAAGGCAAAACGCAAGGTTAGGAATAAGCCTAAATTACACTAATAAAAAAGCAGCTTAATTAAGCTGCTTTTTTATTTTATTGAGCTAATGCTCGTTCACTCTGCTTATTCTTCATTTGCTGGTAAAGACGCTAACACATCATCTTTCACTTGGTAATAAGCGCTTTCGTATTCATGAACTTCCATATTAACTCCATAGTCAGTGTTATGTAGGGCACAGGAGCTGTCTTTACTTTGTTCTCTGCGGAACTGACATACTCCAAAAAATGTTCAATCGGTTAACTCGCGGCGATTATAACAAGCTTAAGGTTGAGACCCCAGCCAAGTTACACAAAACTTTCAGAACAGTAAGTTCTGTAGGCAAAAATATAACAAATAAGCGGTTTTGGGCAAAATAAACTGAAAGTCAGACAAAAACAACCTCAAAAACAGGCCCTTCTTAAGCCTATTTACTCACATAAAAGCAACATCTCATTTATTAGTACTTGACGAAGTTATTTTTTTGTTCAATATATAAACTATAACAATCCCCTGAATTGGATACACTTCAAATTGGGATGAGGTGATTACTTAGACAGTTAAGTATGCGTAGGGCCAAATTGGGTGATTGATTTACAAGCTGTAAATTTCTATACAGCAATTGTCGAGCTTAGTGTTTCACGCTAAAAAAGGATAATTATAATGATATTGAATCACTTAATGGGACTCTACACTCATCCAAAAGAAGAGTGGCATACAATTGAAAAAAATCACGAAGCGGTTAAAAGTAGCTTAAGCCATGTACTGCTTATCGCACTTATTCCCGCAATATGCGCTTATATCGCCACGGTATACATAGGTTGGAATCCTGGTGTCGGTGAACTATTATTTCTGACCAGTCAAAGTGCCATGTTCATGTCAGTCGGCATGTATTTTGGCCTCTTAGGCGGCGTGTTTGCCTTAGCTTACCTTGCTTACTGGATGGCCCATACTTTCGATGCTAACCCCACTTACACACAAGCACTTGAGCTCGCAGCCTACACGGCGACACCGCTGTTTATGGTTGGGTTTGCCGCTTTATATCCGGTGCTCTGGTTTATCATGCTTATTGGTTTAGTTGGCGTTTCTTACTCTGTGTATCTGCTCTATGCAGGGGTGCCAATCATCATGAATATTCCAGAAGAGAAGGGCTTTATTTACGCAAGTTCTGTGGTTACCGCAGGCCTTGTTCTGCTTGTTGCCTTGATGGGCTCGAGTGTGATCCTATGGAGCCTAGGCTTTGGTCCTATGCTGCAATAAAACAATTATCTGGCCCAAGTAAGAAACTAGACGTTAAAAAAATCTCAACAAAAAAGGCGCCTAGGGCGCCTTTTCTTTTTACACTGACAGTCTCTCTACGCGAAAGAATCCCGTAGCGGCACAGTCAAGTTAAACACTAAACGATCCGAACTTGAATCCTTACTGTCGGCGCAGAAGTAACCTTCCCGTTCGAACTGATAGGCTTGTTCAGCTTTAGCATGCTTAAGGTTAGCTTCAGCAACCCCATGAAGCACCACTAATGAGTTAGGATTAAGCACTTCATCCACAGTCTCAAACACGGCTGGATTTGTCTCAGTAAATAACCTGTCATACAAACGAAACTCTGCCGCAACAGCTGTGCTGGCTTCAACCCAATGGATAACGCCTTTCACTTTACGACCATCTGCAGGATTTTTGCCCAAGGTGTCGGCATCATACGTACAGTAGATGGTGGTCACATTGCCTTGCTCATCTTTATCACAACGTTCGGCTTTAATCACATAAGCATTACGAAGACGTACTTCTTTGCCCATGACTAAACGTTTAAACTGCTTATTGGCTTCTTCTTTAAAGTCTTCTGCATCAATAAAGAGTTCACGGCCAAAGGCTAATTGACGAGTACCCATGTCTTCTTTATTTGGATGTACAGCAGCGTTAATGATTTCAGGCGTCGCGTTGGGGTAGTTCTCAATGATGACCTTAATCGGTCTGAGTACAGCCATAGCACGCGGCGCATATTCATTTAATTCTTCACGAATACAGGCATCTAACATACCCACTTCGACTAAGTTATCTTGCTTGGTCACGCCTATGCGCAAACAAAATTCACGGATCGAGGCCGCGGTATAACCACGGCGGCGAAGGCCTGCGATGGTTGGCATACGTGGATCGTCCCAACCTGTCACTAACTTACGTGTGACTAAATCGTTAAGTTTACGCTTAGACATCAAGGTATATTCAAGATTTAAACGAGAAAACTCGTACTGGCGGGTACGGTTAGGTGCTTGGAAGTCGTTTAAATTGTCTAATACCCAATCGTAGAGTCTGCGGTTGTCTTGGAATTCCAAGGTGCAGATTGAATGAGTGATGTTTTCAATTGCATCAGAAATACAATGAGTAAAGTCGTACATAGGATA
The DNA here is from genome assembly GCF_000013765.1 of Shewanella denitrificans OS217. Lineage (NCBI taxonomy): Bacteria > Pseudomonadati > Pseudomonadota > Gammaproteobacteria > Alteromonadales > Shewanellaceae > Shewanella > Shewanella denitrificans. The sequence continues at coordinate 2,874,184 of NC_007954.1, forward strand.
AATACACCACTTATCACCAGTTTGATGATGGTGAGCAAAGCGAATACGATAAATAATCGGATCGCGCATGCACATAAAAGGTGATGCCATATCGATTTTAGCGCGCAGGGCGCACTCACCTTCTTTAAACTCGCCCTTACGCATTTTTTCAAATAAGGCTAAGTTTTCAGCGGCCGGAGTGTCACGGTAAGGACTATTCTTGCCCGGCTCTTTAAGCGTGCCACGATATTCACGGGTCTGTTCGCCGTTTAAGAAACACACGTAAGCTAGGCCTTTTTCAATCAACTCCACCGCATAGGCGTGCAGTTGATCGAAATAGTTTGATGAGTAACGAACATCACCACTCCATTGGAAACCAAGCCAAGACACATCCTGCTGGATAGAATTCACATAATCTATGTCTTCTTTCTCAGGGTTAGTATCATCAAAACGTAAATTACATTGACCTTGATAATCTTTAGCAATGCCGAAGTTCAAACAAATAGACTTAGCATGGCCTATATGCAAATAACCATTAGGCTCTGGCGGAAAACGAGTCTGGACTTGAGTGTGCTTACCACTTTCTAGGTCTTCGTCTATGATATTACGAATGAAGTTACTTGGACGTACTTCGCTGTCCATATGGCTCATGGAATTCCTCTTAGCTTAAGATGGCAAAATTTTTAAGATACAGATGATCCTACAGATCAACTAGAGTTACAACTGATCAGCTTGAAAAGTTACAGAAATCACAAAAATAAACCCAGCAAATGCTGGGTTTATTAGATTCTATGGGCCGATAAACCTACTCTGTGACGATTCTAATACCCGGAATAATCTGTTGTGCTTTTTTGCCTTGACGTTTAAGCCAGAAATAAAACACCAGTAACGCCAGCATAAAGAAGCCTATCCACGCCGAAGACTGCATTGGATGTTCAGTAAAGGTTGCACCTTGATACACCACTGTTGCTGTGCCGTATGCCAGTGCAAAGGTCCATAATGCCGCAAACCTAGCCCACTTAACACCAAACTCATTCACCAATGCACCCATAGCCGCCACACAAGGGGTATAGAGCAAGATAAACAGTAGATATGAGAATGCTGCAAGCTGACCGCTAAATCCTGCTTGTAGCGCGCTAAAGGTGGACTTATCAACGCCCTGCTCTTCAGCTGCAAGATCAATGCTTTCTACGTTACCCACTGACATGGATAAAGGGTCATCAGGGGCGATACCAAATAAGTTCACAGGAATAGTCGCTAGCGCTTCTGCAAAGCTTTCTCCCAATGGAGTCAACTCTGTATCTTGGCCGCCCACTGGGCTGTATAAACTGTTTAAGGTACCAACCACGGCTTCTTTAGCAAAAATACCTGTGATGATCCCAACGGTTGCAGGCCAATTATCTTGCTCAATCCCCATGGGGGCAAATAAAGGCGTCACCTTTTGACTTGCCACACTCAATAATGAGGCTTGGCTGTCTTCATGACCGAAGCTGCCATCAAGACCTATTGCATTGATGAAATTAAGGAAAGTCACTACTAGCACAATCGTCTTACCTGCACCTAAAATAAAACTCTTAGTCCGCTTCGCCGTGCGAGCCAATACAGCCTTTATCTTAGGAAGTTCATAGCTGGGTAGCTCCATTACGACGGCGCTGCTGGTGCCAGGTAATACCGTACTACGCAGCAGCAAACCTGTACCAATAGCGGCGAAAATACCTATGATATACAGCAAAAATACAAGGTTTTGACCCGATTCAGGAAAGAATGCGGCAGCAAACAAGGCGTACACAGGTAAGCGGGCACCACAAGACATGAAAGGCGCCATCATACCTGTGACAATCCGCTCACGCTCACTGCCTAAGGTGCGTGTAGCCATAATCGCAGGTACGGAGCAGCCAAATCCGACTATCATGGGAACGAACGCTTTACCAGGAAGTCCGATGCGGCGCATCAAACCATCCACAACAAACGCCGCTCTTGAAAGGTAACCTGAAGCCTCTAACACAGACAAAGCTAAGAATAAGGCCGCAATGACAGGAATAAAGGTCGCAACAGTTTGTACTCCTTGCCCGAGGCCGCCAGCTAGAATCGTCACTAGCCAATCGGGAGAGCCCATGCTGCTAAGCAGTGCACCGAAGTGATCGACAAAAATAGCGCCCGCGCTGATATCGAAGAAATCAATAAAGGCACTGCCCACATTGATGCTGAACATAAACATCAAATACATGATAAATAGGAATACTGGAATGCCCAAAATGGGATGCAGAGCAAGGTTATCGAGTTTATCGCTCAACCTAAGTACTGTGCCACGTTTTACCGCTTGCTCAAAAACCGTCTCAACAAAATCAAAACGTGTGGTGGCCAGCGAGATTTCCAAGTCACTATCATGAGCACTCGTCTTAGTACCACACTGATCTTGGCTACGATTGAGTGTATTCGAATCACCATTTTTCTCATCAATGCTCACCGGACGACAGCTATCCTGACCACTGGCAAGTAGGGCTAAAGCGCGGCCACGATTTAAGCTATTATCATGAACCTGAAGTTGGCTGATGGCAGCTTCTATGCTCGATGCATAATTAAGCATGAGTGGTTTTACAGCTACGGTCGCTGTTAATAAGTGAGATACTTGAGCCTGTACTAAGCGGACATCTTCTTGCTCACGAGAACACACAGCTATCACAGGGCAGCCAAGAACGGTCTCCATCGCTGCGATATCAATTTCAATGCCGAGTTTATTCGCGGCATCAATTTTATTCAGCACCAGCACCATAGGCAGGCCAAGCTCTCGCAGCTGAATGGTAAGATAAAGGTGGCGTTCAATATTGGTCGCATCGACAAGATTTATAATGCCATCGATACGATCATTGGCAAGAAACTGCTGAGCAATCTGCTCATCTAAAGAACAGTCGCAATTGTTACCCGCAGGGAGCAAGTCGTAAATGCCAGGCAAGTCAGTCAAAAAAACTTGGGTATCGTCTAATGTAAAGGTCCCTGTTTTCTTCTCAACAGTGACGCCAGCCCAATTACCTACTTGTTGGTTCGAGCCTGTAAGGGCATTAAACAGTGTCGATTTTCCTGCATTAGGGTTACCAACAGTAACGCAATGAAATTGCTTAGTCATGAGTTACTACTACCTCGATAATATCTGCTAATTCTTGGCGCATACACAGTTTAGTGCCACGTAAATCTAGTTCTACACCTGTGCCCATAGGGGCACGGCGTACCATAGAAAATTTAGTGTTGGGCGTGATCCCCATAGACAATAATTTACGTTTCACGGTTTGTGGCAGGATTAACTGACCAATCTGAGCTATGATAGCTTGATCGCCTGGGCTAAGTTCACTGAGTTTCATCAAGCTGTTACCTTGCATGCAGTGTGTAAAAAAACGGTGTGATTCTAGCTTAACTTAAATTCTATGAATACTGGCTAGATCAAATTATCAACTGGTAACGATAATAGTTTTCAATTGTGTTTCCTATTATGTGATAAATACCGCAGATAATATAGAGCTAAAGCCACTTTTTACAGTCGAAAGTCGAACTAAAGTCTGTCTGTTTAACAGCCTTCACAGGACTCGAGGGTTCTCATGACTATTCTGATAAGCAAATGCTAAACTCTCTCTTTAACCAATAACCCAAAAAAAAATCATCTGACCATGACTCACCGATTTTGCTATTCTCTCTTAATAGACCTTCTTGCTTAAAACCGCACTTAATCATCACGTTGGCAGAGCCAGTATTTCTGACATCACAAAATCCAATATACTTGTGTATATCAAAGGCAAGCGCTCCCCAGTCTATAACACACTGCAGCGCTTCAGTGGCGTAGCCTTTACCTTGATACTTTGACGACAATAAATAACCCACTTCAGCGCGTTTAAGCATCAAATCAACACAATGAAAACCGCTGAAGCCAACAAATTCACCAGTACTCAGTTCTTCAATCACTAAGGTTAACCAAGCCCCAGACTCAAATACCCAAGGCAAGAGTCTTTGTTCAAACTTAGTTCTTATTTCCTCACTTGATTCCACCTGGCGTACAAAAATGTTGATTTCGCTATCTTGGTTAATGGCAAGGAAATTCGCCCAATCCGATGAGGTTAGGCTTCTTAATCTTAACCGTTCTGAATAAAGCGCTATCATCTTCACTCCTTAGTGAATAAAAAATGGCAGCCAAGGCTGCCATTTTATATTCGCCTTAGCTGTATTAGCCTCTTTGAGTCACTTCTAATAAGTGGTAGCCAAATTGAGTTTTTACAGGGCCTTGCACTTCGTTTAGTGGAGCACTAAAGACAACCGCATCAAATTCTTGCACCATCATGCCAGGACCGAATGAGCCCAAGTTACCGCCCTCGGCAGCCGATGGACAAGATGAATGCTCACGAGCAATTTGTGCAAAATCTGCACCCGCAATAATTTGTTGCTTTAAGTCTTCACACTCAACCTGAGTGCTCACTAAAAGATGACGCGCCGTTGCTTGAACCATGTTTTACTCCTAACAATATTACTGATAAAAAATATTTTTATATGGCCACTACGACCAGTGTACTTATACTATTGAGCTTACTTAGCTAATTCGGCTTTCACCCACCGACCGACTTTCTGCTCCATAACAGCCATGGGCAATGAACCGCTAGTCAAAATTTGGTCGTGAAAAGCTTTAATATCAAATTTTTCGCCAAGCTTAGCTTCGGCTTCAGCTCTTAATTTTAGTATGGTGAGCTGACCTACCTTGTAAGAAAGCGCCTGACCGGGGATTGCCATATAACGCTCGACTTCTGCCACTATGTCAGTTTCAGCCATTGGGGAATTGTCTTTCATATATTGAATTGCTTGCTCACGGCTCCACCCCTTAGCATGAAGACCCGTGTCCACTACTAAACGCATGGCACGAAGCATTTCGTCAGAAAGCTTACCAAAGTACTGATAAGGATCGCTAAACAGCCCCATTTCCATGCCTAAGTACTCGGCATAAAGTGCCCAGCCTTCCTCAAATGCCGTGTAACCTTGAAAACGTTGGAATTCAGGTACAGATTCCAACTCTTGCTTGATAGCTATTTGAAAATGGTGCCCTGGCGCGGCTTCATGCAATGACAGTGTCGTCATGCCCCATTTAGGTTGTGCCTTTAAATTGTAAGTGTTGATATAAAACACCCCAGGGCGCGAGCCATCTACAGCTGGTGATTCATAAGAGGCGCCCGCGGCCGATTTCTCACGAAAATCTTCAACTGGCTTGACCACATAATCCGCTTTTGGCATGACATTAAAATACGCCGGCAAAACGGCATTAATTTTGTCTTTAAGCCCCATATAACCGTCAACTAGGTCTTGTCTGTCACTAAAAAAGAATTTGTCGTTAGAAGATAATTCGTTGAAGAATGCGGCTAAATCGCCTTTAAAGCCGACTTGTTCACGTACTTTATCCATTTCAGTTAAAATTCGTGCCACTTCACTAAGGCCCATCTGATGGATTTCTTCCACTGGCATAGTCGTCGTGGTGTGTTTGTTGGCTAAATGCTGATACCAAGCTTTTCCGTTAGGCAGTCCCCACCAACCATCGCTGGCACGCGCATTGGCAGAATAGGTGGTCTTGAAATAATCACGCAGCCCAGTCAAAGCCGGCAATAACTTGCCGTTGATCATGGCCTGAAAATCGGCAGTTAATTTGGCTTTGTCTTCTGCGGTAAATTCAACAGGCAGTTGATTGATTGGTGCATAATATAGGCTTTGTTTTGCATCATTAACCAATTGCGAATCAAGCTGTGGAATGATCCTATCGACCAGTACTTTCGGCAACACCACCTTACTGGCGATGGCTTCATTCATCCGCTGCTGAGCCAATGCTATCCACTCAACAAACCCTTCGAGGCGCGACAACCAATTTTGATAATCTTCAACTGTGGCAAATGGTTGTGCACTTTCGCCACTCCCCAACTGGATCATAGTGATAAGGTTACTGTAGAACTGATTTATAGGAATAAAACGCTCAGGAAAGGTTTCATTCACTAATTCAATTTTTCTGTCGTACACAAACATATCATGACTTAGTTTCAGATCATCGGGCAGTGTTGCCACATCTATGTCCATAGCCTTAGCCAGATAGCGCGTATTCAGCTCGTGACGCGCCTTAAGGTATGCCTCAGTTAAATCGCCGCCGAATTCACTGTTGTGGTCATTAACCCCCACAAAAGTGGCGTAGATTGGCTCGAGTGCTAAATAGTCTTTAAAGAAGCTATCAGCTAAGGCTTGGTACTGAGCAGAGCTTGATATTTCAGCTTGCGCTTGAGACGATTCGGCCGCCAAAGTCGGATTGTTTTCAGGGGCTTTTGAGCAGGCCTGGACGTTAAACAAGCTGGCAATAGTCAAAGCAATTACGGCTTTTTTCATTATTATTTTCTTCCTTTGCAAAATCGTTTCTATACTTAGATCTGAACGCTAATGGGAGTATCGCTATGATCTATTCATTTCGTAACTCAGGTTTTAGAGATCCTGAGACAGGTGTTTACAATCAAACTTATTTTATGGAGGTATTTAATCGAGAATGGCATCGTCACCAAAGAGATAATCAAACATTGGCATTGTTATTTTTGTGCCCACATATACATGAAACTATAAAACAAGATCATTTACTCGAATTGTTTACTCATCAAATACAACAAGCATTATTAAGGACAACTGATCTCTTGGCAAGGATAGACACGACTCATTTTGCCTTAGGTTTGTTTAATGTAGACAGTGAAGGAACCCAAGTTGTGCTAGAGAGAATAGCTAAACAAATCGATGAGTTTATGATTAAGCATGGTAGAGACCATAATTTCACCATAAATTACAAGTTAGCTGCAGGGATATGCACCCCAACTCAGGATAAAAAAATAGAAACCCTGTTCAAAAATGTTGAACAATTATCAATGGAATTAGAAAACAGCCAAGACACACGGCACGCCTTACTCCAGCTCCATTAAGCTAGATATAGTATGAGAGCTTTACTATCAGATTATTCAATCTATCTGAACCCGTAAAACAAAAAAGCCCCTTTTCAGGGGCTTTGTTATTTCGACATAAACGCTTATATCAAGATCACAAAGATATGTTATATATCCGAGCTTTCTCTTTTATATAAGCAATATAGCTGTTGGCACTACGTTCAGTTTTCTTGTCTTTAGCAGCAAGAACGGCTCTCTGGTATGCAGCTTTGTATTTCTTTTGACTCAAATAAGCCAATGCCAATTCAAATTGCGCTTCACCAGGGTGCTTAAGACCCGCATCCAATGCCTTTTTAAGTGCTGGAATGGCTGCAGAGTAATTCTCATCTAAAGATAATAAACGACCTTGCTTTAAGTATAATTCACCATCGCGGCCTAAAACAGCAGCTTTACCATAATAATGAGCAGCTTGTTTAAACTCTTTCGCATTCTGGAAAAAACCGGCCAGAGTCGAAAGTGTTTTTTCAGATTCTTTAATTAAACCTGATTTCATATGCTTCTCATAAATGACTGCTGCTTTATAAGGTGATCCTTTTTGCGCCAATAACTGCGATAACCGCGTAATGTTACTGTCAGTCTCAAGGAAACCATTCTTATAAGATAAGTCATAGGTCGCTAAGGCTTTATCATAGTCTTCTGTCATCAGATAAAACTGAGCTAGCTGAACCCAAAGGCGTTTATCGTCTTGGAACAAGGGCACCATAACCTCAAGAACCTTAACTGCATCTTTATACTTCTTTTGATTGAAGTATGCAGTTAATTTCATTTGGTAAAGGCTTTTATCAGGCTCAGTAGATAAAGATAATCCTTTATCTGCAACCTGCAGCACCTTGTTCCAATCCTTAAGCTCGCTATAGGCAATACCGATACGACGATAAGTCTGTGCATCTGACTTACAGGTAAATTCCATCCACTTATAGTAGTAAGGAATAGATTCTTTAAACTGCTTCTCTTGAAGTAATAAATCAGCATAAAGACGCATGGTACCTGCGTGGTCTACACCACCTAAAATATCAGCTTCTACAGCAGTTTTAAGGTACTTAACTGCAGTTTTCATCTGACCTTTTTCGGCATAAAAGTTGCCAAGCATACGATCGACATAGGCTTTGTCAAAACCGCCTTTAGGATTGACTTCAAGCAAAAGGCCTATGGCGTTATCCAGTTCACCATTAGTGTAAGCCTCAAAAGACTTCTGCACCTTTTTACCGACACTTTCGCCGACGGCTTTAGACTGACGTTTATCAATTTCACAATTTGCAGCAGCAAACGCGCTGGATGACACAAATGCGCCACCACAAAGAGAGAGTATTAGTACGCTAGCAATTTGGTTAACTTTGCGCATTATCTACCTCCGTCTTTATTAAGACTGAAATCAAGCTGTACAGTCATGCCTGGCTGACGAATGGCTTTACCATCGACAATTTTTGGCTTGTACTTCCACTTTCTTAAGGCGCGAATAGCATCACGGTCAAACACACGTTTAGGATCGGCTTTAATGACAGACACATCATCAACACCACCTAACTCGTTAATCGTAAAGCTCAACTGCACCCAACCTTCTTTGCCATCACGAGCGGCTGCAATCGGGTACTGAGGTTCGATACGCACGATAGGTGTAGCATCGCCGTCTCGAGTCATCATATTACCCAGTTTAAAGCCAGTGCTAACACCACCAGACTGTAAACCACCCATATTGAAAGACATGTTAGTGTCTATACTGGATGATGTTTCAGGCGGAGTGGTATCCGGCTTTGGTGGCTGCTCAGGCGGTGGGGGTGGCTTAGGTGTCACCCTTGGTTTCTTCTGTGCTTTCGAATCCTGTTTATCCATAGTAATTTCGATAACAGGGGTCTCTGTAGAGTCGGCGTTGCGAGTCGCACCGCCGCCTACTAAGAACGCCATAAAAGCGAACAGACCAAAAGTCACAGCAGCACCAATTAAGATTGATACTAGTGCTCTTAGCATATTAATCGTTCCCCGCCGATACAGAAATTTTATCGATACCCGCCGCTTTCACTTCATCAAGCACTTTAACAACTAAGCCATGTTGCGCTTCTTTGTCTGCCTGGATAAGTACCGCAGCTTCAGGTGATTCAGCTAACATACGTTCAACGTTTGCTGTCACACGCTCAATATCAACTTGACGATTTTCCATCATAATGACACCAGTTTTACTGACGCCGATGAAAATATTAGCCGAAGGTTTAGACGTAGCCTGTGACGCTTTAGGCTTGTTGTAGTCTAAGCCTGATGGCTTAACAAATGATGTCGTTACAATGAAGAAGATCAGCATGATAAACACGATGTCTAACATCGGGGTCATATCAATTTGCGCTTCCTCATCCATACTGGAGTGCTTCTTACGTGCCATGTTCAATCTCTCTCTAGTGGTGAGGCATGCTGTCTTTAAGCTTTTCTAAACTGATTTTCATTTTTGCATCAAGGCGGGTGCTAAAGAACACACCCGATAATGCCGCAACCATTCCAGCCATTGTCGGCATGGTTGCCATTGAAATACCAGCCGCCATCAAACGAGCATTACTCGTCCCTTGAACTGCCATCACGTCAAATACTGAAATCATACCCGTTACTGTACCCAACAAACCTATCATTGGACATATAGCAACTAAAGTTTTGACTAACAACATACGTGCAGTTAAATCTTGCTTAGCCTGGGACACCCAAGCTTCACGGATGCGGTGTGCGTGCCAAGAGGTTGTTTCCTCTCTCGACTCCCACGCTGAGACTATTGCTTTATGTTGCGTTGGTGATATCCAATTGAGATACCAATAACGCTCGAGCATTAACACCCACATAAGGAATAGTACTGCCGCAACCAACCAGAGGACATCGCCTCCGGAGGCCATGAAGCCCCTGACGGAATCCCAAATATCCATCAGGATTAGCATCATTAGTTAGCCCTCTTCTCAGCATGCTCGGCAATAATACCAGCACTTTGCTCTTCGAGAACTTGGACGATTGATTTACTACGAGCAACAACAATAGCATGCAATAACATTAATGGAAGAGCAGCGATTAGACCCTGTACCGTAGTAACAAGCGCCATAGAAATACCACCTGCCATCAACTTAGGATCGCCAGTACCAAATAACTGAATGGATTGGAATGTCGCAATCATACCGGTCACAGTACCAAGAAGACCCATCATAGGTGCGATAGCTGCTAATACCTTAATGATAGAAATACGAGCTTCTAGCGCAGGCGTTTCTTTTAGGATAGCTTCATCAAGTTTCAACTCTAATGTTTCAACATCAACATCTTTGTTGTTTTGATAAACTTTAAGAATACGGCCTAAGGCGTTGTTACCTGGATTATCGATGTTCTTACGTTGGCTGTTCACCTTGCCACCAATGATGGTCAAAGTCACAAGACGTTCTAACGCAATTAATGCGCCTAGAGCCAACAAGGCAATAATGATATAACCAATTGGTCCACCGGCTTCGATACGGTCTTCGATGCTAGCCTTGTTAGTGAATATGTTCAGTAACACACCACGCGCAGGGTCAACATAGAATGGAGCTACACCAGTAGAGATGTCTTCCCATGAACCCACAGCACTTACTTGGTAGCCATCAGGTTGTTGTGATAGCTGTTGAACTAAATTCAACTCAGGTTTGTACACAACATACTTACCATTTGCTGTTAAGTTAAACGGGCCGACACGGTGAATAGTCGTTTCAACAACATTACCGTCGATGTCAGTTACAGAACCTTGGAATTTAACCACTTTCGCAGATTCAACCATTTCGAACAGTTGAGCTTCCCAGAATTTCTCTAATTCTTCTATTTTCGGTAATTGCTTACGTGCACCCAGTTCGGCGATGAACGCATCACGGCCGGGGAACTGAGCACTGGTATTTGAAGCGGCTAGTTTACCTGCGAAATCACCGGCTTCACCTTTAACAACACCAAACATCTCACCCAAGTCACCCTGAGCTGTTTTTAAGTCTTCTTCTAACTGAGCTAATTTACGCTCGTTGTCCAAGAAGGCTTGGTTTAAATCTTTACCGCGTTGTCTTTCTGCAGCTAAAGCATTTTTCTCACGCTTTAATAATGCCGCTTTGTCACCGCGCTCATTTTGAAATTCCCTCTCACGCTTAGCGTTGGTTTTACTATCGTTAGCGCGATCGACTTGAACCTGCTTAAGCAGTTGATCAATGCTCTTTGGCGCATCAGCAGCTGAAACCATGGCTGATAGAGAGAAACTGGCAGCTAGCACAGCTGTAGTAATTAACTTCTTCATTATTGTGCAGTCTCCGCAGCTGGAATTGGTAATGCGAACAGATCTAGAGCGCCTTGCTTACGTGCAATACGAATACCTTTAGTTAGATCACGTAAATAGCTATCTTCTAACTCATTCCATGTTTGAGATTCAGCATCAAACATCCAAGCTGTTTTTTGATCTAAGCTTTGCGCGTATAATGCGATGCGGCCTAAATGGAAAAAATCAACTAAGACTTCCTTGCCATTTAATGCAAGTTTACCCGTCTCAACAGCAACGAAGTTACCGTATTCACGCTCGATGCTGTAGGCATCTAAGATCAGGCGGTATTTTTCAGCCAATGTCACTTCAGCTGTGTTTAGTACTGTTTTAAGATTCTCAACGCGTTCTGTACGCACTTGGGTGTTAAACGGTAAATCCAATTTAACAAACTGCTCCAACGCATCGACCATCTTAAACATTAAAGGCACTACGCCTTGACGAAGTTTATCAACGCCGTTGATGTCACCTTGGATTAGTTGCATTGAATTTTCTTGGTCAGCGACCAAACCTGCAACGTAATCATTATAAGATTTTAGTGACTCACGCTCATCAGCAACACTGCCGTATTCAAACTGCATGTCTTGCGCTTGATCATAGTATTTGTCAACTTTCTGCTGCGACGCCGCTGCTTCAGCATGAATTCTGCTATCAGCCTTTTGCACGTCGGTAAGAGGATCTGCAACTACTAAGTTGCTGCCAGCTAATGCCAGCGCGCCAACCAGTGCAGTAGCGATTTTAGTTCTATTGCTTACCTTGGACATAGTTCCCAACCAATTTGATGTGAATTAAAAAGCTTAACCAATACAAAACATTGATATCCATAGAATATGAAACGTCAATGACATCGTCTGGCATGTCTTTATCTTGTGATTGTTTGTTTTCTTCCCTTTTCTGCGCCTAAAGAGGCACAGACCCGCTGGCATCATTCCACAAAATGTTGACCTGTGTCAACATTTCAAACATCGGGAACCACTGAAATATGCGTACTTGTTACTACAGCCAGAGTAGAAATTATTATCATCAATTTTAGTATCTCTTTTTAGACGAATAATTATACTTTTACTTGAACAGAAATATCCTGAAAAACTAATGTGAAATGCTATTTCATAAAAGCAACCCTATAGCTTTAGCATATAAGTCAAAATTTATTCATGACCAAATTCATTTGAAGATAATGAACAACTTACTCAGTCTTAGTAACTCGATAACGTTTTAAGCTTTTCTTATGTAATCTGAGATCGGTTTAAGCCCTGTCCGGCCCAAAAAAGTTGCCCGCTAACAACTCAGCACTAAGCATGTGACAAGTTCGTAACTCTATCCCGTGGTGTTTTTCTGTATGCCATAGAGCTTGGTCAACATGATCTTTTCTATGAGGCTTTGACGATCTTGGTCTGGCAAGTCATCACATCTAGGGTGACTAATGCCCTCGCATATCAAGCATCTTAATCAGCTCAGGAATAGCTGTTATCTCACTGCTTTTATTTTCTGTTTTTAACTGACCGTTGTCTGAAGCGTATACGCTGATCATATGAATGGTACTGTACCTGTCTTCTCGGTTATATGATCCCGTCGCTTTTTACCCTCAATGGGCGATATTAACCAATAAATTAATCTAATCGGCATTATGAGTGTCATTAATTTAAAATTCATAAAAAATCGCTAGTGAATTGCTTCACTAGCGATTTTAATTTTTAACTCATTAACACCATACAACATTAAGTATTCTGCAGTATGGCGTTATGTCGTATTTAGAACTTTTGAGTTAAACGCAATACGTAAGAACTGCCGAACAAGCGATATGTTGTTGGATCTGTACTCGCATTGGCACCATTATCGATATAAACAGGCTCTTCGTTTGTAATGTTAGTTAGACCTAACGAAACGCGAGTTCCTGTATCGAAGCTATATGCAAAAGCAAGATCATGATAAAGCTGAGCATCGATTTTTTGCTTATAACCTTGAGCTTCCCAGAACGTTGTCGCTGCAGTAGTATCACCGATGTATTCAGCAGAATAGCTTACAGAAAGATCATTCCAGTAATAATCTAAGCTGAAGTTGATTTTATCTTCCGCGAATGTTTCTTGTAAGCTGAAATCATAAGTGCCTACCATATCACGTGGTTCAGCACCTAGATAATCAATGTCTTCTCTTTCTAATAGGTGTGTCCAGCCTAGGAAGGCACTGAAATCACCAATTTCAGTTGACATTTTATAGCTAACTTCAGTGTCAATACCAGCTGCTGTACGCTCAGCTAAGTTACGATTAATAGTATAAACCGCTTCTATAGAACCATTTGACTTACGCGTAATGTTATTACACTCAGTTGCATTCAAAGCTGTGTAACATAAATCTAGAGCATTGGCTGCTGATAAAGAATCGATTACGTCTTCAAGCTGAATTTTCCAGTAATCCACTGTGACATTCAAACCGTCAACAAACTCAGGTGAATAAGATACACCTAGAGTAACCGTATCACCTGTTTCAGGCTTAAGGTCTTGTTCGCCACCAACTCTTGCTCTTAACTGAGAGTCAGCTTGAATAGCGCCGCCAGTAGGAACACCTTGAGCGGCACAAATTGCCTGACCAGCGGCACTTAAGCCACCAATTTTACCTGTATTACATGGATCTTGAGTCGTTGGGAAACTATCAGCAATACCGGCGTACAATTCATTAATTGACGGAGCTCTGAACACTTCACCGTAAGTACCACGGACTAATAAACCATCGATCGGCATCCACTTAATTCCAGACTGGAACGTAGTATTGCCACCGAATGAACTAAAGTTATCGTAGCGAGCACCCATTTTAAGCTCTAGTAACTCAGCACCTGTCACACCAGAAAGTAATGGCATGTTTATTTCAGTGAACAAAGAGTTAACCTGGTATGCACCAGAGACTCCGGCACCAGTATTACCGGTAGCTTCATCTTTTTGTTTAGCTGAATCAGGCGTGTTTACGAATTCTTCACGACGATATTCATAACCAATAGCGGCACCTACAGTACCGGCATCCAGTTCAAAAAGATCACCAGCGACGGCAGCCGTGAACACATCTTGACGGCTACGACTTGTATCGACTAAATCCGCACCGATATAATCAAGCATATCTTGAGTAATAGTACCTGGTCCGCCAAACAAGTTTAAAGGAACACAACCTGCAATTGGCTTATCAGGAGTACCACATACCATATTACCCTGAGAATCTTTAAATGAAGCACCTAAAGCATTCGCTACGTTAGGACCGAACCATTGACCTTTATCGGTATCTGTACGGGTTCTGTAACCCATGTTGTAGCTTGCATCCCATGTCCAATTATCATTAATCTCACCTTTTAGGCCGTTAACAAATTGGAATTGTAATACATCTTGTTCGAATGTACGGTTATCTTCAACAACACGACGTGAAACTCGAGTAAGATCTTCACCAAATGGGTTATACACGTTATCTTTTGACACGCCATTTGCATAAGTTTGAAGGCCAGTTTCTTTGTTCAGCGCTGGAGTACCATCAGCATTTCTTAATGCGACTGAGTAACCAGGATCATTATTGGTATCAAACGGCATTGGCGCTAACTTTTGTGAAGATTCACGGTAGTTAACACGTAGCTCATTGAAGTATTCTAGAGAATCATTGATCTCATACTGAGTTTCAATGAACGCATTCCACTTCTTATAAGGTGTTTGTAAAAAGTTTACTGGCGCATAGTTATAAGAATCGTTGGCAGGATCAGACCAGCTACCGTTATATTGTTTGAAGTGTGATGGATCAGTTCCAGCTACTCCATCTAATTTTGTGTAAGAGCCTTTTGAACGAGTAGCACTATCTTTATTAAAATAGAAGTTACCATTTGGAACACGAGATGAACCGAAGCCTGAGACAGTCTTACCAACTTGGAAGCCCATATCATCGTAATAGTTGCCTTCACAGAAAGCACAATCTACTGCATCAGCATCTGTGATGTAATAGGTGTTTTGCATAAAGAACCAAGGAGTGTCACTTTGTAAAATTTTCTCTTGATCACTGTAATCAAAACCTGCAACAACGTTACCGCCATCAAAATTCTTACCAGCAACAAAAGACACTGTGTTTTCTTTACCTGAATCAGTCTCAAACGAATCTTTAGTCTGTGCAGTAACTTCTACGCCTTCAAAATCATTACGTGTAATAATGTTAACAACACCAGAAACAGCATCAGCACCATAGACTGCTGAAGCGCCATCTTTTAATATTTCAACGCGCTTAATCATAGATGATGGAATAGTCTGGAAATCACCACCATCAACAGTACGACGGCCATTGACCAGTACTAAAGTACGGACAGAACCCAAGCCACGTAAGTTAACTTGTACAGAACCATTACCACCGTTGTTGGTCGTAGTACCGATAGGTGAACCCGACATTGCCGGTAAACGTTGAATTAAGCTACCAACATCTGTGATACCCATTTTAATCATATCATCACGATCGATGACTGTAACTGGGTTTGCACCTTCGATATCGGTTTGCTTAATGCGTGAACCTGTCACTTCAATACGCTCAACTTTTGCGCCTTCATCAGCAGCAAAAACGGTTGGAGCAGTAAAAGCAGCAGCAGTTGCACCACTGATCAATGCAAAGCGCACTGATTTAGCGAGTAAATTCTTGTTCATTGTTTAACTCCCTGGACATTTAAGTCTTTATTATAATTCCAACTTTTTTCGGTTGGTTCGATAATGGCCTAAGCAACCGCTCAAGCCAAACATCAATCTCACGCAATAAAAACACACTTTAAACACATTTTCAACAAACAAGGCTATTTTTTTGACACAACCCATTTGCGAAAGAGCAAAAAAACACCACTCTTCACTGTAACCTGCATCTTTATGTTAAATAATGATGACAAAATGAGCCGCGAGGTTATCTTTGTATAAACTTTTCAATTTATATGCCTATAAGTGTAAATAATCATGAACAATAACCTTCTCACTAAAGTAACGGTAGTTGATTGGATGTGAATTCAATAAAACTGCGGTTTAATAAACCTAAGATGGGCTCTGCGATGGGTTGAATTTGTTTTTCTATATAATAGTCATAATCATAATCAAGCTTTGCACTTTGTATGACGCGTGCACCTTGTTTAGTCATCACGTATTCGACATTGGCTCCTTTACGGCCAAATGACTCATCACCCGTCGCCGCACATCGTAATGCTGCCGCTTTAACATGAGGAGACGATTTAGCGGTGTAATCTTCGATGTTACGTTTAAGGCGTTTCCTAAATACTAACTCAGAATTTCGCAGCCCTTGTTTTAAAGCATCGAGCTCTTGTTCAATAAAATTGACCGGGTCTTCGCCTGTAAATAATTTTTCATAAAGAAGGTATTGAATACGACGGGCAATTGGGCTCCAGTCACTTCTTACTTGTTCCATACCTTTAAATACTAAGCTCATTTCACCTTGCTCATTCACTTTAGCACCAACGTAACGCTTTTTACTGCCCTCCTCTGATCCTCTTAAGGTTGGCATCACAAATTGGCTGTAATGGGTTTCAAACTCAAGCTCTAAGAAGCTTTCAATGTTAAATTCCTCAGCGCACTTTTGTTGCCATTGTTGGGTGATTTGCCTGGCAATATTTAGTCCAAATTCGTTAATGTTATTAATGTCATGGTTTTCACCTAGCCAGACAAAGGTTGAATCTGTGTCACCATAGATGACTTGATAACCCAAGTCTTCTATCCAGCGCCGTGTTTGCTTCATTATTTCATGGCCGCGCATGGTAATGGAGCTTGCAAGTTTTGCGTCGTGAAATACACAGCCCTTCGATCCTAATACCCCATAGAGTGAATTCATGATGATTTTAATGGCATGGGATAACGGGTTATTCTTATCAAGTTTTGCTAACTCTCGCTGCGCCGCTAAGGACGCAATTAATGTCGGCAGTATAGGTGACTCTCGGCTAAAGCTTGCCCCTAAAAAACCGGGGACGGTTTGCTCTGGGCGTTCCTGCATCCCAGTAACAAGCCCCTTAGGGTCAATCAAAAAGGTGCGAATAATCGAAGGGTAAAGACTTTTAAAATCCAGTACTAATACATCTTTATAAAATCCTGGTACTGAATCCATCACATAGCCGCCGGGGCTTTCAATACCTTGACTCGATGCAATGCTTGGCGCCACAAAGCCGTGACGATGAAGATGAGGTAAATAAAGATGATTAAAGGCGGCAATGGAGGCGCCGACTCGGCCAAATTCAAGCCCTGTTAACTTAGCACGCTCTAGTGCAAACGCTAACAGCTCTGTTTTGGCGAAAATATCCCACACTAAGCGGCAATCGGTAATATTGTATTGGGCCAATGCCTGTTTATTGTTTTGAAATAAATCGGTTATCTCCCCTGCTCGGTTCTCCACATGATCTATCGCTTTACCTTCTTTAAGTAGCGCTTGGGAGACAAACTCTAGAGAATAACGTTCAAACTGATAGAAAGCCGCTTTTAGCCAATCTATGCCATCCAGCACCACTCTTCCTGGTAGCGACAAGGTCTCGGGCCTAAATTTATCGGCAACCTTCCAACTTAAAGCTTGACCATGACGACCAAAGGCGGGGGTAATGCCAAGCGCTAAGCAGCGCCGATATAACAGCGCTAAATCGAAGGTCACCACGGCCCAGCCGATGATCACATCGGGATCGTACTCAGCAAACCAAGTAATGAGCCTCAAAATAAGTGCACGCTCATCATTGACCCACTCTATCCATGGATTAGCATCCGCTTGGGCCTCACCTATCATAATCACTTTTTGGTAAGGTGCCCCGTTGTCATCACCATTTTTGTCACCATAAAGACCAACGGAATACAGCTCCCCTGACATGGCACATTCAAAATCCAGTGAAATCATAGATAGCGTTACGTCAACGTCGGCCTTACGCGCTCGCGTTAATGCAAGTTGTGGCAGTTCATTCACCCTATGAGTCTTCAAGAATGGCACTCCTGAAATATCTTCTGCGTATTTTTGCTCTAGGCTCGAATTTTCATTGCCATCTAGCCAATATCCTAAGAACTCTGCGTCTAATGCAATGAAACGTTCAATTAAAAAGCGCTGCTCAGTTTTAATATCGCTTTCAAATAGCGGTATGCCTCTATCCTGTGCGATACGAATAACCAGCCTAAGCTGCTTGACTGTGTTTAAGTAAATGCAAGCAAGTGGCTCATGATGAAAGCTTTTAAGCTTAATATTAGCTAACCGATACTGGCCATAGAGCTGCCCCGCTAACAATTGTTCTAATGTTTGTAGATCCGTTTGCCGGCAAAAACAAATCACTTCGGCGTTATCTAATTCAATAAGCGCAGGGCCTTGCTGCGTCTTAATAAAATACTGCAGCACAGTTCGCCCCTCACGATACAAGGTATGGCGAGTGAGAATACGGCCTTTCACGCTAGAGAGTGCTTGAGATGACATAGTGTTCTTATTGATGAGTTAATGCTCTTTTTGATGAATTAGTGCCTTATTGATGATTTAGTGCTCATATTTCAGAAATTGTCACTAATCGTTCGCATAGGCAATTTACTGTGGGCAGTTAATAAACTATTCACCTGCAAACGCCCATGGAGCCAGCTCTTGTATGCCATGTGGATAAGGTAAAACTCAAGGTCTTAATCTTTATTGTGCTTATATTGTTCTTAGGCGGCCAATTCACTGTTATTATGTACAGCATAAGTCAGTTAATAAAGAATTAATACTTAAGCATGCTATCGGATAAGATAAAGACCCAGATCCGCACCATTTATAAAGGCATAGCCACGGCTATGCCTCAATTTCGCTCACGACGCGAGCAAAACTTCATGGTGGCCGAGATCTCTAAAACCTTAGCCGGTGAGTATGATAAAGACAGGCGCATTATAGTGGTTGAAGCCGGTACGGGTATTGGTAAGTCGTTATCTTATCTGCTTGGCAGCATACCGCTGGCTGTAGGTAACAAGAAGAAAGTCTGTATCGCCACCGCCACAGTCGCACTGCAAGAGCAGCTGCTTCATAAAGACTTGCCGTTCTTTTTAGCCAATTCAGCTATCGATTTTAAATTTGGCTTAGTCAAGGGTCGCCAACGCTATGTGTGCTTGGCCAAACTCGAGGCCATGCTAGGCAATCAAGACGGCGCGCAAATGGCCATGTGGCAAACCAAGCCAGATAAAAGCCAAGTGGAAGCTTTAGGCCAGTTACACGAGGATTATCATAAGAAGCGCTGGAATGGTGAGCTCGATACCCTTAAAACCCCTATCCCAGACTTTTTATGGCAGCAAGTTTGCTGTGATAAACACAGCTGCCATCGCCAAGTGGCAAGCCATCA
Organism: Shewanella denitrificans OS217; assembly: GCF_000013765.1. Classification (NCBI taxonomy): domain Bacteria; kingdom Pseudomonadati; phylum Pseudomonadota; class Gammaproteobacteria; order Alteromonadales; family Shewanellaceae; genus Shewanella; species Shewanella denitrificans. The sequence continues at coordinate 2,893,751 of NC_007954.1, forward strand.
TAACTGCCCTTTTCATAAGGCGCGGGAAGATGTAGAAACCTGGGACGTACTTATCGTCAACCACAGCCTATTGTTTGCGGACTTAGAGTTAGGCGGCGGCGTTATCTTGCCAGATCCCGAAGACATGTTTTATGTCATCGATGAGGCCCACCATTTACCCATAGTCGCAAGGGACTTTTCCAGCGCACAGGCTACCTTAAGAGGCGCCAGCGATTGGTTAGATAAAGCGTCAAAGACCTGTAGCAAGCTGCAAAACCAGCTCAAAACCACGCATATCATTGCGCCAGTACAAGCCATGCTGGATCATATTTCAGAGCTCATTGCTTTGCTCAATCAAGTGGCGCATTTTTGTGATACTCAGCCGCAACAATTTGCCAATCCTGAAGTAAGAATGCGTTTCGAGCACGGTAAATTACCCCAAGCCTTACTTATTCAAGCAGAAAACTTAGCCATTGCGGCCAATCAAGGGCTAAAGCAATTCACTAAAATCCAATCTGTGCTCAGTGAGGCCATTAAAGATGGGGAAGTGCCCAAACATCAAGCCGAAGCCTTGTTGTCAGAAACGGGTTTCATTTTGCAACGTTTAGAAAATCTGCAAAAGCTGTGGAAGATGATGGCGAAAGAAGACAGCAGCAAAGGCGCCCCCATGGCCAGATGGGCCGAGCTCATCACAGGCAAGCAGCAAGATTACTTATTTTGCGCCTCCCCCATCGAAGTCGGTTTTATGCTTGAGTCCATGTTGTGGCAAAAAGCCGCCGGTGTGGTACTTTGCAGCGCAACCTTAAGGGCATTGAATAATTTTAACCATTTTGCCCACCAAGTGGGCTTAAGTATCAATGATGGGAGCCGTTTTTTGGCTTTGCAATCCCCCTTTGATTATGAAAACAACGCCACTTTATTTATCCCTAAGATGCGCAACGAGCCCACGGATGATGACTACACCCAAGAGTTAGCCGAACAAATTCTTGCGCTAATTGAAGGCGAGATGGCAAGTTTAGTGTTGTTTGCCTCTTATTGGCAGATGGAGAAAGTGGCCGAAATCGTCGAGAAAAAACTCGCCAAGGATGAGTTATTCATTCAAGGCACCGCCCCAAGACAGCAGATACTCGAGCAACATAAAGCCCGCTGCGATCAAAACCTGCCCAGTATTATTTTCGGTACCGGCAGTTTCTCAGAAGGGTTAGACTTGCCAGGCGACTACTTAACCAATTTGATCATCACTAAACTGCCCTTTGCCGTGCCCACCTCTCCGGTGGAGCAAGCTCATGCCGAATACATTAAAATTAAAGGCGGTAATCCTTTCATGCAGCTCACCATACCGGATGCTTCAAGAAAATTGATCCAAAGTTGTGGTAGATTACTGCGCAAAGAGCAAGACTATGGCCGAGTCACTATCTTAGATAGACGCCTAGTGACCAAACGATATGGTCAATCACTGATAGATGCGCTACCTCCTTTTCGCCGTGTCATTGAATAATAGAGTAAAATAGACGTGGAATTGTTATTAGAACCTAGCCATTGGGCCATGTTGGCATTAGTCGGCCTGTTTGCAGGGTTTATTGATGCCGTGGTTGGCGGTGGTGGACTGTTATCTATCCCCGCGTTATTGACCATAGGCATGCCGCCCCATATTGCCCTTGGCACTAATAAACTGGCCGCATGCTTTGGATCATTTACCGCTAGCCTCACCTATTATAAGCAGCAGCTGTTTGTACCCTCATTCTGGTATCACAGTCTTGGGGCGACATTCATCGGTGCCATCATTGGCACGCTAGCAGTATTTCTTGTTGACTCCCAATGGCTTGAGAAAATCTTGCCCATACTTATCATAGGCATCGCCCTTTACACTTTAGTCAGCCCTAAAGTCATGGATGCAAGTCAACAGGCACCTAAAATGCCAAGCTCAGCGGCAAAACAGTGGACGCAAGGTTTAGGCTTAGGGGCATATGACGGTTTCGCAGGCCCAGGCATTGGCGCTTTTTGGACCTTATCCTCTATCAAACTGCACAAGTTACCTTTGCTCAATAGCTGTGGTCTAGCGCGAGCCATGACGTCCATCAGTAATGCGACCGCACTAATATTGTTTGCCGCGTTAGGTCAGGTGCATTGGTTGCTCGGCCTTTGGATAGGCATTTGCATGATGGTAGGCGCTTACATTGGCGCCCATTCAGCCATTCGCTTCGGGGTGCCATTTATTAAACCCTTGTTTATTATTATGGTACTCGCCATGGGCGCAAACCTTACATGGACGGCATGGCAATGAACAACACCCAAGTGATTGCGAATTTAAGGGATAAACTTGCTCAGCTCGAGCAAGAAGTCCTGCAGCACGATGCCAATATCCCTGTGAGCCAAGGCAAGATGCTGCAAGATGTAGAGCGCTTTAACAATCAGCTGTTTATTCAACAAGGCGCTAAATTGGCGCCTTGTATCGAACAATTGCAGAAAAGTATTAATCAATTAGAAAAACAGCTGTCCCTTAAACTCGATACCCAGCTAATTACCCTCAGCTGCGAGCGTATTCAAGACAGATTTACCGCAGTTAAGCGCGCCTTGAACACCACAAATATCAATATCAAAACGGCTCAGCAACAAAAAAGCAGTAAGCGCGCTTTTTTTGCTAAACGACAACAGTCGACCCATGCCAGCAGTGGTTTTGGCTGGATTGCAGGCAATGTGATGCACAATAGCCATGAAATGTACGCCGAGCTAAATAAGCACTTAAATTGGGCAACAAAGATTGAGCAAAAAATTGCTCAAATGGAACTTAATCTGCCTTCTTGTCATCCAAATGAAAAAATTCAGTCACAAAATGACATCCTTTCTATGCACAAGCGCTTAGGTAAATGCCGACAAGCCATTAGCTATATCGAAGATAGGATCCAGTTTTTAGAACGACCTAACTACAGTCATAAACGTTAAGGAGCAAGAATGAAACTTTTTCAAACCGCCAGTGCTTTGCTGATCTTAGCCACGTCATCGGCAGTGTTCGCGGCCAATTTAACGATTCCTATGTCCTTTGAATATTTGGCATTGGACGGTAAAAGCATAGCAACAAATAAATTTACCCATCAAAAAGATTTAGCTTTGACCCCTGGCAGTCACAAAATCGCCCTTCGCTACCATGACATCATCGAAGATGACTACAGCGACAGCCAAAGCTTTGTCAAATCGGCCCCCATGATCATCACCTTGATGGTGGATGAGGGGCAGCAGTATGAATTAGTGCCCATAAAAAGCCCGGCTAATAATCCAAAAATGTATGCTAAAGCCCCCAAAATCAGCATCACACGTCAAGATAAACAGCCGGTTGAATTCTCAATGATTCAAACTCAAATTGAGGAGCGCTCTTTTTTTGGCGAGCTTTTTGCTAATAAATCTGAACCTGTCATTGCAAGCTCGACTCAAAATCTTGCTGCAATAGCGCCGCCAGAGACAAAAACACGCCTTGCCACTGCGCCTAAAGCCGCTGCAGAGCTCACCTCCTCAGTCAAAGCCAGCGAAGCTCAACCAACGGCTTCAGTGCCTGAGTCGTCCCCAGAACAACACGCACAAAAAATGCTGCAGTATTGGTGGCTGCAAGCCGATGATAAAACCCGTAGAGAATTTATGGGCTGGGCAATCAAGCAGCTGTAACTGTACTTAAGTTTTAAATCTCACTATTCTTGGTGTTCCCTACTCAGACTTGAGTAGGGAACCGCCTCAAAACCATTCTTTTTTAAGCGATTGTGAAAAAATTCGACTAGTATTAATTTCGATAATATCCTGACAATCAAACGAACATTAACGCCATCGTCTTTCCACACTTTAGCTCAAAGGGTATCTCAAGCTATCACTAACCTGAAGCCTGAGGCTGTTTCACTGCTGACGTTGCGATAATTACGTTCATTGATTACATTTACTAAAACCTTTGTCTTTGGAGCACAAGATGCAACTAGAAATTCGAAATTATTATGAAGTGCTATTAATGGAAATGTTAAGAGATGAAGGTTTGATGGATGAATTATCTGAAGAGTATTTGGCCGATCTCTGCTGTGTCACTCTCAATCAACTCCCAGTACGCTATGTTAGGCACTTAGTGGATACCTATTTCTTCGAAGATTTCAGTGAACTGCAAACCATGAAACGAGAAATTCAAGATTCATTAGAACGGGCAAGAACCTTCTTAAAAGCCAATGCATTAAGGCGAGTTCAAGAAGAACAAGCAGTGCAACAAAGACAAGCTGTAGAACAAACACAACTAAAAAACGAAAGCAGTGAAAGCACAGATTGATTCGAAAACGAGTGATTTACAGGCAAGAGTAAAGTATTGATGGTGCTAGTGCTGAGCTAGTGCTGGAACATTTACTACTGGGGGGGAGTTTGGAGGCTCCCCTAGAGCCGACACCCCGGCACACGAGTCGCTTGCTGCGGTTGCTCCCTTCCGGGCCTGGCCGAGTTCACAAGTTATCATTGCGGGGGGACCCTAGGGTCACCATAGATTTCTTAGTAAAGATATTTTGATATCTTGCGCTTAGTCTATCTTTGTAAAACGCTATTACTTAAGAACGGGGCGATTATCCCCCAAGGGGCTGCTTAGTTCAAGCCTTTATCTTCAAAGCCTAGCAATGGATGACTCAACTGCTTAATCGTTATTCAACTATGCACAAATCCGCACCTTATGAGGATTATTTCGCCTCAATTGATGATTTACCTTGCCAACACCAAGCATTAACATTACATTAACAATGTGAATTTGCTTGTGATTTTAGGGGCAAAAGGAACTTGCCCTCATTTTCACAGCAATATGCCCCCGAACGGCTCCGCACTACCATTAACACTTGATGCAAAATCTAGCTTGCAGTAAAGTTAGCAACCTTATTATTGCCATAAGCATACCATTGACACTAAGCTGTCTATTTTCGGCAATTCTTTCATCATGATGGCACAGTTAATGACCTCGATAACTCCCCGTAAGGCCCAAGCGTCAGAAGACAGCATGTTACGTATTTTTACCGTCCCTGAAGACGCCGAGTCTACGTTAAGCATCATAGAACAAAAGTTATCTGAAGATCTTGCTGGCTTCCTTGGTAACAGCATAGCGGCGTTAGAAAAACCATTAAGTGAAATAGAAACCGATTTTCAAGCGTTTCAAATCCCTACAGCACCTCGCTTTGTCTCTGACTATACCGATGAAATTATGCAGAACTTGGTGGCTCACTCGGTCCATACTGCGGCGCCAAGTTTTATTGGCCATATGACATCAGCGCTGCCCTATTTTGTGCTGCCCTTGTCAAAAATGATGGTCGGTCTCAATCAGAATTTGGTAAAAATTGAAACTTCCAAAGCCTTTACCCCCTTAGAACGCCAAGTGTTAGGTATGATGCACCACCTTGTTTTCAGTCAAGATGGCGATTTTTATCAACAGTGGATGCACAGTGCCAATCATTCTCTCGGCGCCTTTTGCTCCGGCGGCACAGTCGCCAACATCACGGCGCTGTGGATAGCGCGAAACCGCTTGCTTAAAGCCGATGGTAATTTTAACGGTGTCAATCGTGAAGGCATGCTAAAAGCCCTGCGTCATTATGGCTTTGATGATATTGCCATTTTGGTCTCAGAGCGAGGTCATTATTCCCTTGGCAAGGCCGTAGATCTACTAGGCATTGGCCGCGATAACATTATCAGCATAGCCACAACCGCAGACAACAAAGTGGATGTTGAGGCCATGCGCCTCGCTGCAAAAGCGCTTGCCAGCAAGAATATCAAAGTCATGGCCGTAGTGGGTGTGGCGGGTACCACAGAAACCGGCAATATCGACCCACTCACCGAGCTTGCCGCCTTAGCTCAGGAGCTTGATTGTCACTTTCATGTGGATGCGGCTTGGGGCGGCGCGAGTTTATTGTCTAAAAAGTATCGACACTTGCTTAAGGGCATAGAGCTTGCAGATTCTGTCACCATAGATGCCCACAAACAAATGTATGTGCCCATGGGGGCCGGTATGGTGTTGTTTAAAGACCCTGAACTTGCCAATGCCATAGTCCACCATGCTGAGTACATTTTACGGGTGGGTTCAAAAGATTTAGGCAGTCAAACCTTAGAAGGCTCCCGCCCTGGCATGGCCATGATAGTGCATGCTTGCTTGCAGATAATCGGTCTTGAAGGGTATGAAATCCTCATCAATAACAGCCTAGAAAAAGCCCGTTATTTCAGTGAGCTCATTAAAAAATCCCCTGACTTTGAACTAATCACTGAGCCTGAGCTGTGCATTCTCACCTACCGCTACGTGCCCAGTACAGTGCAATTAGCCATGAGTGATGCCTGTCAACGCCAAGATTGGCATGCGTTAGCCCAATTCAATGAATGCTTAGATGGTTTGACTCAATTTATTCAAAAGCATCAGCGTGAACAGGGCAAGTCTTTCGTGTCACGAACTCGCATACAGCCAGCCCGCTATAACAGGCAGCACACCACAGTATTTAGGGTCGTGCTTGCCAACCCCTTAACTGGACTTGAGATCTTGCAGGGCGTCTTAGCAGAGCAGCAAGAAATTGCCGCTTTAGATAACGAATTTTTGCCCCAGTTATTAGCATTAGCCAGCGCCTGAGACGCACGTTAGTGTGAACATCAACAGCTGATAGATGCCGATAACATGATGGATAGATAAATAAAAAGCCAAAGACACTGTCTTTGGCTTTTTACTTTGTGGCACTACAGGCTCGTGTCTTAAGACACGCGGCAATCCGCTACACGCAGACCCTTGCCAGCACTGAATCCAAATTCGATGAAGTATGTTTCTGTTCGGCGGCTTTCTCGGCAATGGCCTTAAGGTTAACACTCACCTCTTGACTTAAACCATCGATTGCCATCGCTTGGCTATTGATGCTGCGGGTGGCAGTTTGCTGCTCTTGAATACTGCCAGTGATATTGCCAGCCAGTTGCTCAAGCTGAGAAAACGTGGCGCCAATCTCGCTAAATGCCTGACTCACACGCTCACACTGCTGCAAGCTTTGCTGACTAATACGCAGACTGTCACTGATCCCAGTCACTGCATTGCCAGTCTTATGCTGTAACTGCTCTACAATACGCTGAATTTCAACGGTAGAGTCTTGTGTACGGGAAGCCAGTGCCCTGACCTCATCGGCAACCACTGCAAAGCCTCGACCTTGCTCACCGGCACGGGCGGCTTCAATAGCCGCGTTAAGCGCCAATAGATTGGTCTGCTCGGCGATACCTTTAATCACCGCCAGCACATTGCCTATCTGCTGGCTGTCGGTATTAAGTAAATCCAAAGATGTCGCCATTTGCTCTATGCCACTGGCAAATACCGCCATTCCTCTTTGATTTTCTTGTGCATCAGCCGTGCCCGCTTGCAGCAATTCATTCACTTTATGTGACGTGGACTTAAGCTCGCCGGCATTAGCCGATAATTGATCCGCCGTCATGGAGATTTCCTGTAGCGAAAAAGTAATAGACTCATTGGCTTGATTACTTTTTATCACCGACGATTCGGCCTGAGACATTTGGGTGGTTAATACCGTCGCCCCCAGTTTAAAGCGGCTGGCATCTTGGCGAACTTCATCCAAAATCTGTTTAAGACCATCGATAAAGTCACTTAATTGATTGATTATCGTGCCAAGTTCATCTGGGTATTTATCTCGTAGTGGTTTTTCAGGCGCAGCTTCTGTGCTCACCACTAAGGCTAAATACTGCACCAGCCGCTTCAAGCGAGCCCCGACAAAACGCTCAAAAAGATAAAAACCTAAGATCAACTGCCCCGCAGCCATCAGGCCAAGTAAAATGAACATTTGAAATTTATCCACTTGGGCAGGAAGCAGGCTTAAATAGCCGAAACCAATAAGATACAAGGCGAGTAAAGGGTAGATAAGTTTATATTGCAATTGACTTTTTACGGCTGACATTCGACTTCCCGTTATTTGTTTTTATTGTAGGGCGGAACATAAATTTGCCAATTGAATCATCCTTAGGCAAGCAAACTTTGCCTGCAACTTAAGGTGAGTTCACTCAGTGACTCAAGACTCAATAAGTTCCTTTTATCAAGTAGCTGAACAGAATAAAAACTAAATAACAAAAAGTCTACAAATTATACCCATAAAAAAGGCCACTCATTTGAGTGACCTTAAATAAATGTGCTTAACAGCGCCGGATAAGCCCTGTTAACAAGCATTACAGACGAATATTAGTCCCGCTGACGGCTTGGCTTAGCTCGGCTAGAAATCACTTTATGCTTTTGCACTGCACGGCGAATTTTTGAACTCTTCACTTTAGAGCGAGCAACACTGTGCTTATCAGAACCTAGCATACTGCGAGTTTCCGCTTCTAGACCCGCTAACTGACGTAAGTAGTTAACTTGATCTAATGGCAGCTCAATCCAGCCACCACGAGGCAATGTCTTAGGTAATTCAACCATGCCATAGCGCACTCGGATAAGACGACTCACTTGGATTTCTTGAGATTCCCACAGACGTCGAACCTCGCGGTTACGGCCTTCTTTAAGGGTCACATGCCACCAAGAGTTAATCCCCTCACCGCCCGCAGGCTTGATGGTATCAAACTGCGCTGGGCCATCTTCAAGCATCACGCCTGTGCGCAATGACTGCACGTTGGCATCAGTCACTTGACCAAAGGTACGCACCGCATATTCACGCTCAACTTCGTTGGATGGGTGCATCAAACGGTTGGCAAGATCGCCATCAGAGGTGAATAACAACAAGCCTGAGGTGTTAATGTCCAAACGGCCTACTGCAACCCAGCGAGAATCGCGAATTTTAGGTAGACGCTCAAATACCGTTGGACGACCTTCTGGATCTTTACGGCTACAGATCTCGCCTTCTGGCTTGTGGTAAGCCAAAACACGACAGATCATATCATCCGCGGTTTTAATGGAAGTTGTGCGACCATCGATGCGAATTTTAGCGTCAACTTCAACGCGATCACCTAAGGTTGCAATTTCACCGTCTACACTAACTCGGCCTGCAGCAATCCATGCCTCCATCTCACGACGGGAGCCATGGCCTGCACGGGCCAAGACTTTCTGCAATTTTTCACTCATTAGTTCAACTCTTTAAAGGATTCTATTAAAAAACAAGACCTTAAAGAGTCTCGCTTCAATATTCTTTTTGAAAATGTACACAGTCATGTACACAATTTGAAAAGTGTCCAGATTATACTCGTAATGTTTCCTATAGGCAAAAATCCCTATGCCACTAAAATTTTATGTATGTACAGCCCGACTTATCTTCTTGGATAAAATACCAATTACGATAAAAGGCTTATATGGACGCTCCCAGAGAGTCAAGACTGTCTTAATGTTCGGCTCATCATGAAGTTTGCTCGTCGACACGCGTAAATATATCCCTATAGCTCTCTTCGACGTCCTGTCTCAGAAGGTCGTCTCTCAAACTATCATAATTTGCCTATTAAATTTAGTGTTGCCTTAACCTATCAACAATGTCCTTAGTACATCTTTCAATCAAAATTATCAGTTTAGAAAACGCAAGTAAATCAACATGCATTCTAATGCTAATAACTTTGATTTTTCACAACAAAAAGCCCCGGCTAGCGAGGCTTTGAATTCAAAAATAGATTAGCAGTTGCTATCTACTTTTTGATCATCGTTTTCTTTTGATTGTTTGGATTTCTTAATCCAATAAGTTACTAATACGATGATATAAATGACAGGCATGAGAAACGCTAGAGCTGTGTATACCATTAACCCATGAGTCCAACCATCAACATAATGTATCCCTGTAATCAATTCGGCCACCCAATCAATAGGGTATACCACTACTCCCGGCATGACCAAAATCGAAATATATACCGCAAGGTAAATAAGGCTAATTTTTAAGAAACTGCTTTTCATAGATACTTACCTTATATTTTATGGATTAAAAGGGTTAACATCCCTAATAATTCTTCTATTCAGCCAATATGCCCCTCTTAAAGCCCTTTCTAGCTCTGCGGGGTACGATACTGCATTATCAAAGCCAATATTCAAGTTGGGAATAACTGAGTCACCAGCATTTAATGTTGAACGAGCTGCATCAGTGCAATTTCCGAAAACTCCCCAATAGTCTTCAGAGGACAAATAATCTTTCGCAAACTTATCCGAAGCTAATTTGTTTGGGTTATCTACATAAATGATAAAGTCCGCATCCCTGCCATAAAGAGCTTTGTCCCGCATATAATTTCTAAACAAAGAGTTAAAAGGGTTTACACCAGATTTGTCAGGGTGATGACTAACATATGTTCCATAGTCACTCATGATTGACGCATGACCGTATGCACTTGAATAGGTATTTCCTGAGCTATCAGTGTAATTACCCGGTTTCCATATAAATACAGTATCTAATCCAAGAGGGTCAATCGCATTTATTGGATTCCCACCAACATACCCATAGGTATTAATCCCACCCGCTAAACCAATCGGGTCTGACTGAATGTATCTACCCAATTCGGGATCGTAATCCCTAAAGTAGTTGTAATGTAACCCAGATTCTTCATCATAATATTGACCCGGAAAACGTATCGCTTGCTTGATCTTGTCTATGTCCACTATGGTTTGCCCAAATGGCGTGTAGTGAGCTTGCCACTGTACGGTGCCTGTCGAGTCTGTCAGCGCCGTTGGCGTGCCTAAGTGGTCGGTGTGGACATAGTAGACATAGGTTGTGGTGGAACCTTGGTTGTCGTTTGTTATCGCTGTCGCTATCTGTTGTCTGCCAGCAAAGAAGTACTCACGCAGTAAAGTACCGTCGGCGAGGGTTTCTGCAATAAGCTGCCCATTGAGGTCGTAATGAAAGTGAGTGACTTTGCCGTTGACATTTTTCTGTACTCGCTGCCCTAAGGCGTTATAGCTGTATTGCGCCACAGGTAAGGCGTTATTAGTCAGTGTGTCGAGTCGATTTTGAGCGTTGTAATTCAGTGTTAATGCTCGCGTATCATCTATATCTGTGATTATTTGCCCATTGGCATCATAACTAAAGTCACGCTGCGTTGTGATGCCGGGGGCCGACTTGCTGACTTGTTGAAGCTGATTACTGTCGGCGGCATAAGTGTAACTGTCTATGCTAACCTCGGCAGGTGCTTGGCCGACTTGCAGGGCATGCTTTGCCGTGCGGTTATGTACAGCATCATAGGCATAGTTCAAGCTACCATAATCGCCACTAGCTTGAGTTAGCCTGTTAAGCTCATCGTAATTAAATTGCTGGCTCTGGCGACTAAACAGGGTATTGTTGATGGTTTCAATATTGCCGTTGGCATCATAAGCATAACTCAATTGTTGGATGCCACTATTGATATCAATAAGCTGATAATCAAGATCATAGTTGTAAGTGTTCGTTAGGTTATTACCATAACGAAGTGAAGCGATTGGCCCAAAAGGCTTGTAACTGAGATTATTGATTAAGGGCTGCGCCTGAGAGCTAATTGCGGATTGGGTAGTAATCGCAATTAGCCTTTGCTGGTTATCATATTGATAGCTTAAGCTTCTGCCACTAGGGTAGATCATCTGTTTTAAGGCGCTGTTGACATCATATTGGTAGCTTGTGATGTAATCTGCGCCCAGGATGTTGCGGGTTTCGCTGATGACTTGGCCTTGCTGATTATAGCGATACGCCGTCGTGCCGCTGCTGTCTGTCATTAGCGTCAATAACCCGAGTCCATGATTGTCATCGTCTGTCGAATCATAGCTATAGTTCACATTTAACTCTGGCGCAGCGGCAAACTCAGCTGACAATAAACGGTTAAGGGCATCGAAGGTATAAGTGACGATATTGCCTTTGTTGTCAGTCTTTTGAGTCAGATTTCCTGCTTCATCGTAAACAAACTGAGTGATGCCAGTATCTGGGCTAGTGGTTTTAAGCAGCTGCCCAAGTCCATCGTACTCATAGCTTGTGGTGTTACCGCGGGCATCAGTGACACTGGTAATTTGATCTTTTTTTAATACTTCGTACATCAGGTATTACTTTCGGATGCACATATCTTGATTGTAATCCCACTTTCCGCCTTGGTCTAGGCAGGAGTCTACAGTAAGAAAATCTACAAGCCAAAATGCAGCCAATACGACAAGTATGGATATGATTGTAGATATTATTATTTTACGTTTATTCATAAAATTAGTACCCTTGTGGTAATCCATTTGGTCTGAATGCAGAGCATACTAGGCTACATGATTGTGGACTTGAGGCATTACTTCTACCAAAAATATTTGCCGCTTGGTCTGCTGCTGATGCTGGGTCACCTTTAATATGTTGGTCAAACCATTCTCTTGAGTCGCTAATAGTGCAAGCAGCAGACTCTCCACCTTTTCCTCGCTTTGTGGCTTCACAATTTGCTTTACAGTGAAAGTACTTATCAGCACCAATGGTATTTGCATCTCGCATGTCGCGATAGTTTCCAAAGAAATCATATGCACCACCTATCCATTGACGTTGATTAAGTACTCGTTGTCTTTCGAGTTTTCTGAATGCTTCGGCAATGTGAGGAGGTAAGCCAGTGTATGGTGAATTATCGTTGGCAAGACCGTACCTGTCCGTATTCATGATTGGATTTCCACCAACATACCCATAGGTATTAATCCCCAGGGCAACCGCATGAGTGTTCATTATTTAGTCGGTGCGCATAATCCAGCGATTAACACCTTCTCCAGAAATGCTGGATTCATTAAACAACGCTTTCGTTTACCAACAATACTGAGCTTTGTCGGTTCTTTTTGCAGCATGTTTAGCGACATGTGCCTTAAGTAAGCGAGATTTTCAGCGCCGTTATTTTTGTAGATCTGGCATTCATCTTCGTTCATGCTGACATCCAAGACCCAGTGCATTGACTCGATCCCCCAATGTTCGCGAGTCGCACTTAAGGCTTGCTCTGCTGATAACACTTTCGAACTGATATAGTAACGATATTCAAGGCTCGCCGTCTTACCTTTAACAGCCCTAAAGCTTTCAACCATAACGATGGATTTGAGTGCTTCCCAATGTGTAAAATCACCGTCAAGTGCAGCAGAACTCAGCACATAGCAGGTTCGGTTTTCAATACGATCATGGCTTTTTTCTATATTGACATGGTCATCACTTAAGCCAGCTGAACGATGCGGACTAAAGGCTTTATTTACCGCTTTAGCTAAGTTGCCTTGATTGTTTTTTACCGCCAGTAGGTAGTCACCACCTTTGTCGATAATCGTTGTAGCAATAGCCGTTTGACAGCCCATAGCATCGATTGTCACTAGCGCTCCGCGCAGGTCTAGCATTTTTAATAGGGTTGGAATGGCTGTGATTTCATTACTTTTTTGCTCTGCTTTTAATTGACCCAGTACCAGCTTATTCGCTGAAGCATAGGCACTTATCATGTGGATAGTGCTGCTTCGATCATCACGATTATATGAACCACGTAGCGTCTTTCCATCAATCGCAATGACTTCTCCATTAGTCAGCTGGTGAACTGACTTCATCCATGCAAGAAAACAGGCATTAAAGCTATCAGGATCAATCATAGAAACTATCCTGGCAATGGTATCGTCAGCAGGGATCCCATCGATGAACATTTTTTGTTTTTTGAACCAAGAATGGTGACCAAGAATGTATTCTCGGATCTCGAACCAGCCATTGGAACTCGCAATAACAGCGCACAGCGAACCGAACAGTACATCGAACAGGGGATAGGTAACTTTTGCACTTTGGCGATGGTCGTCAATGGCACTAAAATGCTGCTTGAATGATTCGATATACATGAGCTGACTCCTGAAAAAGGAGTATAAGATCACAAGCACGTGATCAGGTCAATATTCTTCTTAAATCGCTCAAATAACGTTCACGATCTGGCCTTGTATTAATCCCCCCCGCTAAACCAATGGGGTCTGACTGAATATACCTTCCAAATTCGGGATCGTAATCCCTAAAGTAGTTGTAATGTAACCCAGATTCTTCATCATAATATTGTCCCGGAAAACGTATCGCTTTATTATCGAATTTGAAGATCGGATTTCAGATTATATATAAATTCGGGGTTACACAGAATCTGTTATAGGGTCTTTTAAGATTGTCCCACCGATCGGAGATCGGTGGGTAACAATTGAACAACAGTTCAAACGACCACAAGCAGCTTTTCTTAATCGCTGTCCAGCCTATCAAGCATTGCCCGTTTACCTTCAAGGTATTCAATCAATTCTGCACGTAACGAATCAACATCACCATAAACACCAGCTTCAATGTCCTCGATACTACATTTGAAATACGCACCTTTATCAGCAAGTGTTGTTACGCCAATCATTTCAAGATGCTCAATACTATGTGCAACTTTAATGAAATCTTGTACGCTGCTGTTTGCTTTGGCAATCAAACCGACCACCAAGCCAAGCGCAATATCATTATCGTACTTGGAGCCAAGGTTAGCCAATGCATCTACCATTTCATCATGCTTGCTGGTTGATGCTGCTGATGCTAACGCTTCAAAATCTGAATTATCAACATCACAATATAGTAACTGCTCATCAATCCACTTCACAGCTTGGTCGACACTGACCAAGCCAATCTGAAGCTGAACTTTCAATATTGTTGCTTCTTCTTTTCTATTCATAGCTTCACCTTAATAAGGAATAACACTTATCACATTTCCTGTGGTGCTGTTGGTAATGACTGTTACATTTCCATAATTGTGTACAGTTGTATTGGGTCTGTTGCCCGGTCGAGATGTTCCATTTTGAATAGCGTTCAATACTGCTGATGGAGGGATGCCTCTACCTTGCATTCTAGAGAGTGCATGAGTCGAGAATGGAGTGCCGCTGATGCTGAAAGGTCCATACTCTGAAACAATATTTAATGGCGAACCACTTTGTCCCGTTGGGTTGTAATTACCATTAATTGAACATTGAGAACTTTCTCTTGAGTTTCGCAATAAGTTTTGAAGGTATGCCACATCATTGCGACCATAAGCTGAATTAGGTCCTCTAGAAGGGCGAGCCGTACGGTAACTAAAGTTCGAGTCAAACTGCCTGATTTGATTGATTAACCCTTGGACCTGACCATTAATGATAGGTTGAAAAAAGTTACCTTGTTGTGCTCTGGTTCGCCCTCTGTTCAGTCCGTAAGGGTCAACATAGCTTATTGGATTCCCACCAACATACCCATAGGTATTAATCCCACCCGCTAAACCAATCGGGTCTGACTGAATGTATCTACCCAATTCGGGATCGTAATCCCTAAAGTAGTTGTAATGTAACCCAGATTCTTCATCATAATATTGTCTCGGAAAACGTATCGCTTGCTTGATCTTGTCTATGTCCACTATGGTTTGCCCAAATGGCGTGTAGTGAACTTGCCACTGTACGGTGCCAGCAGTATCGCTGAGCGCCGTTGGCGTGCCTAAGTGGTCGGTGTGGACATAGTAAACATCGGTTGTCTTACTGGATTGATTATCGCTTATTATCGCAGTCGCTATCTGTTGTCTGCCAGCAAAGAAGTACTCACGCAGTAATGTACCATCGGCGAGGGTTTCTGCAATAAGCTGCCCATTGAGGTCGTAATGAAAGTGAGTTACACAAAATTATTTACAGGCTCATTTATTGGTCATGGTAGTGTGCTTGGCGACAATTATCAGATCACAAATAAGGTCTTTTTTCTACCTAAAAATAGAGTTACCGCTAAAGATCCTGTCTATGTTAATTTATTAGTTTCATTAATTCTGACCAAAAGTTAAACAAGTTGCCCCCATTATCAATAAACAAGTACCAAAATGATCCTGTTAAAATAAAAACACCTACAAATAAGATTTCTATAGGTTTCTTACCATAAGCTCTTCCCAGCATATTCTTTGGAACATCTTTGAAACCATACTTCCTAAGTAAATTAATGCCACCAATGGTATTTATTAACCCCATTGGTAAACCTGCAACCAACACAAGTAGCGTGAAAGTAAAATAAATAGTCAAATCTACAATGTTATTGATTTCCAATTATACCTCCTAATGCAGCACCAGCGGCACTTCCATAAGTTCCATAATTTACACTCACTTTAATGGCTGGATCAAAAATAGCAGTATTCGGTGCTTTATAAATGTTTTTACCTACATGTCCTATGCCGTATCCAATACCTCCACCTATTCCACCTAAATATGCGCTACGAAGTATTTTTGAAGAGTCAATATCATCTTTACATCCCATGTTAACACTATCAATTTCTTGATATGCAGAATTAGTAGCACCAGCTAATGAACCAAACCCGATAGCTTTGATAGCACTGGAACCAAAACCACCTAATGCCCCTGTAGCCCCTGCAACAAAGAGCCTTCCCATATTAAAATTACCAGATTGGTATTGGGTATACCCTTCATAGCCCATATTTACTAGTGCACCAATTGCTTGTGGAACCCACAACCCTGTTGGATCAGTATTCATGACAGGATTCTGGTATGCATACCCATAGGTATTAATCCCACCCGCTAAACCAATCGGGTCTGACTGAATGTATCTACCCAATTCGGGATCGTAATCCCTAAAGTAGTTGTAATGTAACCCAGATTCTTCATCATAATATTGACCCGGAAAACGTATCGCTTGCTTGATCTTGTCTATGTCCACTATGGTTTGCCCAAATGGCGTGTAGTGAGCTTGCCACTGTACGGTGCCTGTCGAGTCTGTCAGCGCCGTTGGCGTGCCTAAGTGGTCGGTGTGGACATAGTAGACATAGGTTGTGGTGGAACCTTGGTTGTCGTTTGTTATCGCTGTCGCTATCTGTTGTCTGCCAGCAAAGAAGTACTCACGCAGTAAAGTACCGTCGGCGAGGGTTTCTGCAATAAGCTGCCCATTGAGGTCGTAATGAAAGTGAGTGACTTTGCCGTTGACATTTTTCTGTACTCGCTGCCCTAAGGCGTTATAGCTGTATTGCGCCACAGGTAAGGCGTTATTAGTCAGTGTGTCGAGTCGATTTTGAGCGTTGTAATTCAGTGTTAATGCTCGCGTATCATCTATATCTGTGATTATTTGCCCATTGGCATCATAACTAAAGTCACGCTGCGTTGTGATGCCGGGGGCCGACTTGCTGACTTGTTGAAGCTGATTACTGTCGGCGGCATAAGTGTAACTGTCTATGCTAACCTCGGCAGGTGCTTGGCCGACTTGCAGGGCATGCTTTGCCGTGCGGTTATGTACAGCATCATAGGCATAGTTCAAGCTACCATAATCGCCACTAGCTTGAGTTAGCCTGTTAAGCTCATCGTAATTAAATTGCTGGCTCTGGCGACTAAACAGGGTATTGTTGATGGTTTCAATATTGCCGTTGGCATCATAAGCATAACTCAATTGTTGGATGCCACTATTGATATCAATAAGCTGATAATCAAGATCATAGTTGTAAGTGTTCGTTAGGTTATTACCATAACGAAGTGAAGCGATTGGCCCAAAAGGCTTGTAACTGAGATTATTGATTAAGGGCTGCGCCTGAGAGCTAATTGCGGATTGGGTAGTAATCGCAATTAGCCTTTGCTGGTTATCATATTGATAGCTTAAGCTTCTGCCACTAGGGTAGATCATCTGTTTTAAGGCGCTGTTGACATCATATTGGTAGCTTGTGATGTAATCTGCGCCCAGGATGTTGCGGGTTTCGCTGATGACTTGGCCTTGCTGATTATAGCGATACGCCGTCGTGCCGCTGCTGTCTGTCATTAGCGTCAATAACCCGAGTCCATGATTGTCATCGTCTGTCGAATCATAGCTATAGTTCACATTTAACTCTGGCGCAGCGGCAAACTCAGCTGACAATAAACGGTTAAGGGCATCGAAGGTATAAGTGACGATATTGCCTTTGTTGTCAGTCTTTTGAGTCAGATTTCCTGCTTCATCGTAAACAAACTGAGTGATGCCAGTATCTGGGCTAGTGGTTTTAAGCAGCTGCCCAAGTCCATCGTACTCATAGCTTGTGGTGTTACCGCGGGCATCAGTGACACTGGTAATTTGATCTTTACCGTTATAGGAATATTGGGTTTGGCCTAACTTGGCATCTTTCAGCTGCTTTACCCGATTGAGGGCATCAAAAGTTTGCTCGGTTGGATTGAGCTTAGCATCGGTTAAACTCAGCGGGTTTCCTTCTGCATCATAGGCGATTTGAGTTGTTTGGTTTGCAGCACCCACATCTTTGATTATTCGACTCAGCTCATCATATTGCCTAGTATGTTCATACATTAACGTGTTTGTTGCAGTATTTTTTATTTTGCTAGAAAGGATATTGCCAGCGGCATCGAGCTCAAATTCTATGCGTTCTCTATTACTTCCATTAATTGAAGTTAATTGGTTTGCGTTATTATAGCTATAGGTAAGAGTAAAATTTGCTGAGTTTTTAATGGATTGCACTAACGAAGTACCCACTATATATGTGTAAGTCGTTTTATTAGCACCTAAGCGAGTATGCACAGTATTAGTCAGTATATTGCCGAGGCGATCATAGGTCAGTGTAACTTGACCGCCGTTAGCATTGATGATCTTTTGTGGGTAGCCAAAAGCATCGTAGTTTTGGTACTCCACTTTATGGCCTAAAGCATTGGTGATACGACTGAGCTGGCCATTGGAATTATAATCAAACCGTGTTACGTCACTGACATCAATTCTAGGGCCATCAATAGTTTGCACTAATCCCAAATCATTATAAGTATATTGGACCGTTTGTGCTAACACCATGCTGGACAATAGACTTAATATCACGCAACTTATTAAGCTTTTATTTGCTTTCATCATTCATCCTTGTCACTACTTGAAGTGTTCAATTTTGTTGTCAATTTAATACATTTATTACTGCAGTTCTGTTCAACGACCACAGCTATTTAGCGCTATGTGTTTGCGAAACGACATTACCGCTCTCATCGTATCGGTATTCAGTCACTTCATTGCCTGCTGTTATTTTTATGGGCCATGGTTGGAACGGATGCCATTCTGTGGTGATAATTACAGCCTCATCCGTGCCAACACCTCTGATTTCTTTGGTCACTAAACCGCGACTGTTGTAGTCAAACTCGGTGATATTCCCGTTCCAGTCGGTTTGTTGATGGACTAGTCCCTGTTTATCTGTGGTGGCGTAGTAGCTGTAGGTTTGATTTGTTGCGACACAGTTGTTGGATGCCTCACCGACTATGCGGGTGTAGCGTTTATCACCGGTGTCAGTACTGAAATGATAAGTGGTCTTTTTTCCTAATGGATTGGTTACCGTTGTACTGAGTTCACCGTTATAGCTAAAAACAAAACGCTGTTGATTATCGGCTTTGACATTTTCAACCACACGACCGCTGTTGTCATACTTCCAAGTGACATAGCGTTTACCCCGCTCATTGGTGATCCCCGTTAACGCATATGGGTAACGCTTATCTTCATAGTGATATTGTCGGGGCGCGGCCGTTGTAAACAGTAAATTTCCTTTATTATCATAAAGATAATTAATTTTAACATCATCAGGAAACGCCGCGAGTTGGGTTAATTGCCCGACACTATTATAGGTCAAGCTAATACCTCCCCCAAGACTGTGAATAATATGACTCAAGTTGTTAGAACCATCGTAACTTAGCGTTTGATACAAGGTTGCAGACTGCTGGATTTTGACCAATCTTCCGTTCAAATCATAAATTTCATTCGGCTTATTTTGAAATCTAATTTGCCAGCCAGTTTGTATTCCATCTCTCTTAACTGGGGTTAAGGCAAGGCCAGTACTTTGTGTGGAAACGTAATGTTCCCCCATTTTTACAAACTGTAAGTCTGCTCCTGTAGGCTGCATTAAAGTTGCTTGATTTCCAGCCCAGTAAATTCTTTTCTGATAACTATGACGCCACTGTTTGTGCCCAGAATTTGGTGGAATATAACCTGTAATATTGTGAGTCCATGTTGTGCTAGTTAAATCACTATATTGACTATCGATCCCTTGATAATTTTGCGGTTGAATATATTTTGTCCATGAATTGAAATCTAGCTGAATGGCTTTGTTGTACAGTGCTGAAATATTCGGCTTGGCATCGGGAGAACGTAGGCTACGATAGTTACGGGTAAAAACTATTGGAAAAGCTTTGTTATTTTTATAATCCGGTTCTTCAACTTGAACCTTTTCACCAGTGGCTATAACTACAGGATTGCCAGCTTTCATCTCACACTGCTTGGGACCTTCGCTTTCACATTGTCCCGTTAAAGGATTTAACTTGGGGCTGGAGGGCGGACAGTATGCAGTACATTCGCTGCTTTTCATATCAAAAAGGTAGGGGAAGGTGCAGACTTTTTTATCTGCGGGATTATAACAGCGATCAACAAGACCATCACCGTCAAAATCAAATTCTTCTTGATAGTCAGGATGCTCATCAGGTGCACACTTCCTTGTTGATACGTTTCTGAGATTTCCACCACGGGCTAATCTTATCCATCGCCCCCCTTTATCTTGATATTGGCCGTCACCAGTCCATATAGAATTTTGTACCCAACCATAGTAAGAAAATGAGCAGTCTATATAATCCATTTCATATTGTGAATGAATATAAGCGCAACTATGTAAAGTAGCAGGACTGTTGGGGTGCCCGTAAGTATCAGGCGCTTTGTAATAAAAGTTCGCATATAACAATTCTATGCAGGTCGACTTGTCACCATAATAGTCTTTCAACGGTGTTTGCCATGCAATGGTTTCACCTTTGCACATAATCTTCGTGGTCGAATGCGAGCCAGGCAGAACCCAGTGCGCACCTTCTGGGTACCCCATGGGACGATCATTTATTGCCAAGGTGTTATTTGAAAAACACACTGCAAATATAAAAAAAAACGTATTGATTAATTTCACTTTAGATCCTTTAGGTACAAGACGACACTTGGAGTGCTGTTTCATTTATTTTGTCTTCTTTGTAAAACGACATTCCCGCTCTCATCGTATCGGTATTCTTTCACTTCATTGCCTGCTGTTATTTTTATCGGCCATGGATGAGTTGCATGCCACTCAGTGGTGGTTAACTTCTGCTCAGGAGTGCCAAAGGAGTCATAACGTGTAATCTCCAAACCTCTGGGATTATAAGCAAATAAAGTTGTTACACCTTTCCAATTCGTTTGCTTGTGAACTAGTCCCTTCGAAGTTCCAGTCGTGTAATAGCTATAACTTTTATTTGCAGCCATGCAGTTATTCGATGCTTCACCTTCGATGAAAGTAAAACGTTTATCCCCAGTGCTGTTACTAAAGTTATAGGTGGTCCTTTTCCCTAAAGGGTTTGTCACCGTTGTACTGAGTTCGCCATTATAATTAAAACTAACAAGTTGCTGATTATCGCCTTTTACATTTTCGATAACTCGGCCCATGTTGTCATATTCCCAGTTAACATAACGATTGCCCTGTTCATTGGTGATACCCGTTAACGCATACGGATAACGGCTGTCTTCAAAATGATATTGTCGAGTTTCTGTCGTAATAAAAGTACCTGGCACGCTCTCTAGCTGCCGTTCAACCTTGATAAGATTACCAACGGGATCATAGCTATAGTTAACGTGAGCCCCATCCAGTTCTGATGATAATCTAGTTAGCTGGCCATCCTGATTATAGCTAAGTACTATACTGCCCCCAAAGCTGTGAGCTACCGATACAAGTTGACCAATTTGGTTATATGCAAGTGTCTGATAAAGCGATTCTGTTTTCTGAAGTTGAATCAATTTTCCGTTCAAATCATATAGCTCTTTTAGCCCACCGCTAAACTCATAAAGCCAGCCCGTTTGTACATTGTCTTTAATCACTTGCAAAATACGTTTACCAGTTGCCTGTGAGGACAGGTAGTCTGCCCCTGATTTAGTAAATTGAAGGTCGGTTCCCGTAGGGCGATGTAAAATGGCCCTATTGCCTGTGATATACATGCGATAATCATAACTGTGTCGCCACTGTCTATGGCCACTTACAGGTGGTTGATATCGCACACTGCCATCCTCTTCAGTATATTCACGCCAAGGTTTCGCAATAAGGTGACTATATTTACTCGCCACCCCTGTGTATCCCACTGGCTGCAGATAACGTTTCCAATTGCTAAATGATGTGGCTGGAAGTGGATTAAATTGGATACTGAATTGTGGATTAGCTTCAGGGGCTCTATAGCTGCGATAGTTCCTATTAAAGTTTAATGGGAACTGTTTATTACCTACAAAATCAGGCAATTCTTGCTGTACTTTCTCTCCTGTTGAGATGACAACTGGATTCCCCGCTGTCATCTCACACTGTTTAGGCCCTTCTCCTTCACATTGGCCTGTTTCAAGGTTTAGTAATGGCTTTGACGGTGGGCAATACTTAGTGCAGTTTTTAACTTGAGGGTCAAAAGAATAAGGCGCAATGCATGGTAAGCAATCATACTCGTACACATATGAAGCAGTTTGTGGAAGACTTGGTGGATGGTAAGCTGGGTTAGTCCATTTTCGAGAAAATGTGTGACGCATACTTACCCCTTGGAGTTGATCTTTCCAGGGTAGACTTGAATGAATAGGTAACCAATCTCCAGGTACAAAACCAGAACCTGGTGCAACATAATTCCCTAAAAAAGTATTGATCCCAGGAATGATTACCTTGGGGCCATCTTGAACTAATGAATTATCTCCACTTCCTTTCACACAGTACTCTGTGTTAGTTGCGGGATCGCTTACCCTAAGTGCGCAGTAGTATTTGCCAGAGAATGAACAATATTTATCATTAGCTAATACTGTAGAACACAGCAAGCTCGCCAAACTGATCAGTAGTATTTTATAAAATTTCATAAGATTATCTATTCTTATATTGGTTTAATGACTATGTTGGCTACTTTTCATTTGAGTCTCGAGGGTTTGTTATTTTATCGGCCACGGTTGGATCAGATGCCATTTTGTGTAGACAGTTATGTACACAAAACGAAAGATAACGAAAGCTATTGAAACCGTAAAGCCTGTGTTTGATCATCACCTTGCTCACTGTCGTGGGTTTGGGCTTTCTCAAACATGGCCTGTAGTGACTCAACATCGGATAACTGCGGAAGATCCGCAAGTTTAGTTAAGCCAAAATAAGCTAAAAAATCATTGGTGGTGGCGTAAAGGGCGGGTCGCCCTGGCACATCTTTATGGCCCACGCTTTTAATCCAATGTCTATCAGCCAAATTCTTTATAATGTGGCTACTCACAGCCACACCGCGGATCTGCTCTATATCGCCTCGCGTCACAGGTTGACGATAGGCGATGACGGCTAAGGTTTCCAGGGTTGCCCGTGAATACTTAGGCGCCTTTTCTTGCCATAATGGCTGTAAATAAGGGCTAAGTAATTCTTGGGTTTGAAACCGATAACCACTGGCCACTTTTACTAGCTGTACTCCGCGTTCTTGATAATCTTGTTGCAGCTCATCAATCACCTCTTGAATACGTTTACGAGACACATCAAAATCCGCCAAGACAGTCTCTTTCAATGCTTTGATTGTCATAGGCTTTGCCAATACAAACAGGCTTGCCTCTATCAATTGCTTCAACTGTGTGGTGTTTATTTGCATCGATGTCGTCATCCACTAACTGGCTTTAACATAAATAGTCGCCAAGGGCTCGGTCTGGACAATTTCCACCAGCCACTCTTTTGCCAACTCCATTAAGGCCAAAAAGCTGACCACCACACCAGCACGGCCTTCACTCACATCAAATAATTGCTCGAAGGGCACGAATAATTGGCCTTGCAGCAAAGCTAAAATCTGGCTCATGCGCTCTCGGGTGGAGAGTAATTCTCGCTTAACATGATGCTCTTCAAAGGCATCCACCCGCTTTAATACCTGGGCAAACGCACTGGCAATGTCTAATAAACTCACATCTGGCGGCACTAACATCGGAATAATCCCGGGCGCGGGTGCTGCACTGGCTTGAAACAAATCTCGCTCAAGCCGAGGCAAGGCATCGATGTCCACTGCGGCCTGCTTGATGACTTCATAGGCCTTTAATTGGCGCAGCAGCATCAATCTTGGATCGTATTCTTCATCCTCACTATTCACCATTTGCGGTAATAGCAAACGAGATTTAATTTCAGCTAAGGTCGCCGCCATCACTAAGTAATCGGCGGCAAGCTCGATACGGGCCTCGGTAAGCACTTCAATATACGCTAAATATTGGCTGGTTATTTGCGCTATGGCTAAGTCGACCACTTCAAGCTTTTGCTTACGAATTAGGTATAACAACAGATCCAGCGGCCCTTCGAACGTCTCTAAAAAGACTTCAAGAGCCTCCGGCGGAATGAACAAGTCCGTTGGCATAGTGTCTAACACTTGGCCACGCACTAGCACTAATGGCAAACTTTGTTGCGTGCCTAGCATAGGTTCAATCCTGTATTGCCTCTTTCAAGAACAAGTCGGTTCCCAAGTGAAAGTCACTCTCAAGAAAAGCAACGCTCGAGAAAAACTCATCCAACTTGAGGTCAAAGTTAACCTGCCAATGCCATTCAAATTAACCGCAAACAGCCACTGAAAACGCTCAAGCGCGCGAGTATACGCTATTGGGCAGTGATTAAACAACTTATCCCGAGGCTGTCAAGCTGACTATTCAAATGCGCTAGTGTCGCCGGCACCATGGCGAAGCACGTCTATGGTGTCTTCAGACATGTCTATCACTGTGGTTTGTTTCTCAGGCAAATAACCGCCATGAACAATGGCATCCACTTGGTGCTCAAGAATATCGCGAATGTGCTCAGGATCAGACTCAGCAAACAACTCATCAGGCATCACTAAGCTGGTCGACATCATAGGCGCATCTAAAGCGGTGAGGAGCGCTTGGGCAATCAAGTTGTCCGGCACCCGAATACCTATGGTCTTCTTCTTTTCACACTGTAAGCGCTTTGGCACTTCCTTGGTGGCCTTGAAAATAAAGGTATAAGGACCTGGGGTGCTGCTTTTGAGCAGTCGATAAGCCTGATTATCCACCTTGGCGAAGTTGGCAAGCTCGGATAAATCACGGCACATCAAGGAGAAATTATGATCGTTCTCAATTTTACGAATACGCACCATGCGGGTCATGGCATCTTTTTCCCCTATCATACAGCCCAAGGCGTAGCCTGAATCTGTAGGATAGACGATAACGCCCCCTTTTTTGAGAATAGCAACGGCTTGGCTGATAAGCCTTGCCTGTGGATTTTCATCATGAATATAAAAAAATTGACTCATACTCTGTTTACCCAAGATTGTGATTGCCAGACCCAGTCAACGCCTTGGGGCTGGAATAAATTTTTGCCAAGCTCTATCCAATTGCTAGGGAAGTGAAAATCACTGCCGATAGAGCCGAGTAATTGATTTTGATGGCTTAAAGCAATGAGATTATTACGGTCATCTAAGGTTTGTTGCCCGAGGACCACTTCCATGGCATCGCCACCCGCTTCCTTGTATTCGCGCACTAAGCGCTTAAGCCACTTTGCCGATAACTTGTAGCCGCTAGGATGAGCCAGCACAGCAAGCCCACCCGCTTGATGGATAATCTCGATGGCGCTTGCCATATCACCCCAATTATTAGGCACATAACCTGTTTTGCCACGGGCTAAATAGCGCTTAAATACACTGGGCATATCGACTGCATGGCCGTTTTCGGCCATCCAGCGAGCATAGTGACCACGGCTCAGAGCCGCATCCCCCGCTAAGGCTTTGGCCCCTTCGTAGGCGCCTTCAATACCGGCTTTGGCAAGGCGCTCGCCGATTTCCATGGCGCGGATTTCACGCAGCTCACGTTGATGGGCTAAAAAATCCGCCAACACTGAATTCCCCCTGTCCACATTGAGTCCCACAATATGGATATCAAAACTGTTCCAACGAGTAGAAATCTCTACCCCGTCAATAAGTTTAAGTGGCTGTGCCTGACTGTTATTAAATTGGTGCGCTTCATCTAAGCCTGCCAAGGTATCGTGATCGGTAATGGCAAACATCTGCACCCCTTTATCTAGGGCGCGTGCGACCAAGTCAGTGGGGCTGAGCTGGCCATCGGAAGCTGTGGTGTGGCTGTGAAGATCGGCCAAGAGAGTCTCTGTTATCATAGGCTTATTCTACTCGTTACTGAGCAAAAAAGCATATCTAACCTGTAATTTTTTCAGTTTTACAACCTAAGTAGCGGCCTCTTTTCAGTCTTTAAGATAAAAATAGCCCTTAAAGGGCCAAAATGAGTAATATTCAATTGACTTTCCCCCCCAGCTAAGGTTTCCTATAGGCCTAGCTGAGACATTCACGCTATGAAGAATTAATAGAAAAATTACGATAGATAACTAACGTTAGACAAACAATTAAGCCTTATTGATTAGAGTATTTTCGATGACACACTCAAACGCATTTCAACACATTTCTTGGTGGTGGCACTTCCCAACTTAACGGGCGGTGTGATGCGTTGTGCTTAATTGACACAAGAATTATCCAAAAAGCCCGCACCTTGCGGGCTTTTTTGTTTTCTGCCCCAAGGCTGGCTCAATAGGCAAAATAAAGGCAGTTGCGATGATAAATCTAGATAACGGGGAACAACAGACGATGACAGCACCAACTTCAACCCAGAGGGCATCGACGGCTAGCATAGCCAAGGTCAGCACTCAAAAACGGCGCCTGACTTACCATGCCGACCCCTTAAGTTTGTATCACAGCATCACTCAAGACTTGCCCCATACCTTGTTACTCGAATCGGCCGAAGTCACCAGTAAGCAGAACCTTAAAAGCATCATCATGACCCACGCGGCGATGATGATCCGCTGCGATGCATACCAAATTACCTTTAGCGCACTGACCCCTAATGGTGCTAGCCTGCTTGCACCCATTGCGGCATTTTTTAGCCATGCCAAGCCAACACAAGATGAACAACACTTAGTGGTACAGCTTTGTAAGAGCGCTGAGCTGCAAGACGAGGATGCGCGCCTTAAGGCCACCTCACCGCTGGATGGACTGCGCTTATTGGTTAATGCCATCAAGACAGACAAGGCGCCCGAATTTGAAGACTTATTTTTAGGCGGGGTGTTAGCTTACGATCTAATCGATACCGTAGAGCCACTGCCCCCAGTGCCTAATGCCAGTAACGATTGCCCAGATTACCTTTTTTACCTCGCTGAAACCTTAATCCTTGCGGATCACCAAACTGAGCAATCTGAGCTTATCACCCATCTTTTTAATCCCAATCTCATTGATGCAGATAATGATGCTAGTCGTGATGAAAATAATGATAAAGCTATTGATAACTCAAGCTATATGCGGGTACTCAGTGAACGCGCAGCAATGCTGACCCAAGCCTGTCAACAGCCACTAATGACCCCAGCACTTAAGCCGTTAGATGCACAGGAGCGGGTTAATATCAGTGATGAACAATTCAAAAAAACTGTCGTGGATTTAAAAGAGCACATAGTGGCCGGCGATATTTTTCAAGTGGTGCCATCAAGAAGCTTTAGCTTGCCTTGCCCCAATACCTTGGGCGCGTATCGTGCATTAAGGCTCACCAACCCTAGCCCCTATATGTTTTATTTCAGAGGCCCGGATTTCACCTTATTTGGCGCATCTCCTGAGTCTGCCCTTAAATATCAGGCCAGTAACAACCAAGTAGAAGTTTACCCCATAGCGGGTACCCGTAAGCGCGGTAAAAATGCCTTAGGTGAAATCGATTTTGACTTGGACAGCCGCATCGAACTTGAGCTGCGCCTCGATAAAAAAGAGCTGTCGGAGCATTTGATGTTAGTGGATTTAGCCCGCAATGATATCGCCCGCATCAGCCAAAGCGGCAGCCGAAAAGTGCCAGAATTGCTTAAGGTTGACCGTTATTCCCACGTGATGCACTTAGTGAGCCGAGTCACGGGTCAATTAAGGACAGATCTTGACGCCTTGCACGCCTATCAAGCCTGCATGAATATGGGCACCTTAGTGGGCGCACCAAAAGTGCGTGCCTCACAATTGGTGCGTGAGGCTGAAAAAGCCCGCCGCGGCAGTTATGGCGGCGCAGTAGGTTACTTAAATGCCCTAGGGGACATGGATACCTGCATCGTTATTCGATCGGCCTTTGTTAAAGATGGCGTGGCCCACATTCAAGCAGGCGCAGGGGTGGTATTTGATTCAGACCCTCAAGCCGAAGCCGATGAAACCCGTCAAAAAGCCCAAGCCGTTATCTCGGCGATTAAATTGGGAGGTGCACTATGAGTACATTAATAGCAGCGAGTACATTAACAGCGGCGAGCTCATTTTCAACATCAGCGACCACGCAAAAACAAGCCACCAAGTTGTACCTGTTGGATAACTTTGATTCGTTCACCTACAACTTGGTTGACCAATTTAGAAGCCTAGGCTTTGAAGTGGTGATATATCGCAACGATGTTAATCCTCAATACCTCGCCGATAAATTGTTAAATGAAGCAGGCAATGCCGCCTTAGTATTATCACCAGGCCCAGGTGCACCCGTTGATGCCGGCTGCATGATGAGCCTAATTCGTCTGGTGGCAGGCAAAGTGCCTATGCTGGGCATTTGTTTGGGCCATCAAGCCATGGTGGAATATTATGGCGGCAAGGTAGAGCGCGCCCCTTTTGTGGTGCACGGCAAAGCCAGCCCCACCTTTCATAGCGGCCAAGGTATCTTTGCTAACTTGCCCACACCGCTGCCTGTGGCGCGCTATCACAGCCTAGTGGCAACAAACGTGCCCGATTGCTTACAGGTTATCGCCACAACCGACGAAATGCCCATGGCTATCTTGCACCCTGAGCACAAAGCGGTGGGGTTTCAGTTTCATCCAGAATCCATACTCACGACTCTGGGCAGCCAATTGCTGACCCAAACCCTGGACTATTTAACCCAAGCAAATGAGCCACTGGCTCAAACTAAAGTAACCAGTGCTCAAAGCTCACAAGGAGGCCAGCCATGTTAACTCAAGTAAGCGCGACTCAAGCTGACAGCAATCAAGCGAGTCAAGCGAGTCAAGCACTTCTGGATACCTTGTATCAAGGCCATGCCCTCACCCGCAGCCAAAGTGAAACCTTATTTGCCAGCATAGTGGCCGGGGACATGGATCCTGTCGCTATGGCAGGCATGTTAGTGGCCCTTAAGATGCGCGGCGAAACCACAGCCGAAATCACCGGCGCCGCCGATGCCCTACGTTCTGCCGCCAAGCCTTTTCCAAGAAGCGCCGACTCAATTAGCACAGGCGTGCTGGATATTGTCGGCACGGGTGGCGATGGCTTTAACACCATAAATATCTCAACCACGGCAGCCTTTGTTGCGGCAGCTGCTGGGGCAAAAGTGGCCAAACATGGCAATAGAGGGGTGTCGAGCAAATCTGGCTCATCCGATTTATTGACCCACTGCGGCATAGGTCTCACCATGAGTCCAAAAGCCGCCAGCGCCTGCTTAGATACCCTGGGGTTAAGCTTTTTGTTCGCCCCCCATTACCACGAAGGGGTACGCCATGCCGTGCCTGTGCGCCAAGCACTAAAAACCCGCACGATTTTTAATATCCTAGGGCCACTCATTAACCCTGCAAAGCCTGAATTTATGTTACTTGGGGTCTACTCGCCTAAGCTACTTGCCCCTATCGTTAATGTGCTTAACGCCCTTGGGGTCAAGCGCGCCATGGTGGTTTATGGCAGCGGCCTAGATGAGGTGGCGCTCCACGGTGATACCCAAGTAGCCGAGCTAAATAATGGCGACATTCGCTTCTATCATTTAACCCCAGAAGAATTAGGGGTTGAGCGCGCCGACTTAAATTTACTCACAGGCGGCGAGCCCAGTGACAATGCGCTGATCACAAAGGCTATTTTACAAGGTAAAGGAGAAGCCGCTCAGCGTGATGCTGTGGCGATAAATGCAGGCTGCGCCCTGTATATTAGCGGCATCAGTGATTCCGTTCAGGCGGGGACTAAGCTTGCGTTAGCCACACTTAAAACCGGTAAAGCCTTTGATGTATTAACCCAACTTGCCGAAGCCAGCCAAACAGAGGCGCAGGGATAACGATGAATACTCATGCTGAACAAAAAAACCGTATCAATACTGACTCAAGCACCAAAGCGTCCAACGTACTGACTCGAATAGTTGACACCAAAGCGGCTCACATAGCCGCCTTAAAGCAGCGTTTCCCTGAACACAGCTTGCAGCCAAAAATATCTGATAGAAGCTTATTCGATGCCCTAAAGCAGCCCAATGCCCAGTATATTTTTGAATGTAAAAAGGCCAGCCCTTCCAAGGGCTTAATTCGCCCAGACTTTGATGTAGTAGCCATTGCCGATATTTATGGCAAGTATGCGGCGGGGATTTCTGTGTTAACCGACGAGGCATTTTTCCAAGGGGACATGGATTACATCCCTAAAGTACGCGCGCGCGTCAGTCAGCCTATATTATGTAAAGACTTTTTTGTTGACCCCTACCAAATCAAACTTGCCGCCCACCAAGGCGCCGATGCGGTGCTATTAATGCTGTCGGTGCTCGATGATGAGCAATATAAAATCCTGGCTCTTGAGGCGCAAAAGTATCAACTCGATGTCTTGACAGAGGTCAGTAATCAAGCGGAAATGACCCGCGCCATTAACCTTAATGCCACCATTATCGGGATTAACAATCGCAATCTTAGGGATTTATCTACAGATTTGGCCACTACAGAGCTCCTTGCGCCTCAAATCCCTGCTGACAGAGTCGTCATCAGCGAGTCGGGCATTTATACTCACGACCAAGTGCAGCGTTTAAATCCTTTGGTGGATGGCTACTTGGTTGGCAGCTCAATAATGGCTCAAGAAGACATAGATTTGGCCTGTCGCCAGCTTATTTTTGGCAATAACAAAGTTTGCGGCCTCACTCGCATTGAGGATATAACCGCTGCAGCCCAAAGTGGCGCCGTTTTTGGCGGGTTAATTTTTCATCCAAGCTCAAAGCGCTATGTAGAATTAGCCAACGCCAAAGAATTGATTAAGCAGATGAAAGTGCAAAACATCAGCCTGAAAATGGTCGGGGTGTTTGTTAACGCAAGCCATAATGAGATGGTCGAGGCTGCAAAGGAGTTAAAGCTTTTCGCCCTGCAATTGCATGGCGCAGAAACCGCTTCAGATATCGCTCAATTGGCCCAGACATTAAAGGCCAAAAATATTGAATGCGAGATCTGGAAAGCCGTCGCAGTGGACAGCCAAAGCGGCGAGCTAGGGCCAAGACCTGTTGGCGCCAGCCGTTATTTGTTCGACAGTAAAACAGCACCTGCCACTAACATGGGCGGCGCTCAATTTGACGGTGCTCAATTTGGAGACTCTCAATTTGGCGGTGCTCAGTTTGGAGGAACGGGGCAAACCTTTGATTGGCAGCAATTGTCGCTCACTGCCGATGAAAAATCCCGCGCCATGCTGGCAGGTGGACTTAATGCAGACAACACAGCCCATGCCAAACAACAAGGGTTTTATGGCTTAGATTTTAACTCTGGGCTTGAGCTAAGCCCAGGCATCAAAGACGCCAGCAAGATAGCTAAGGCCTTTGCTGTACTTAAGCAAAGTGAACCCAGAAAAAATTAATCGAAGATGTCTCAATGGCACCTAACGCATTGAATTTTGAATATTGATACAAGGAATACCCATGACAGAGCTTAAGCTTGACCCTTATTTTGGTGAATATGGCGGCATGTACGTACCGCAAATTCTGGTGCCCGCCCTTAAACAATTGGAAAGCGCTTTTGTGGACGCCCAGCAAGACCCAGCATTTCAGGCAGAATTTACCGATTTACTGAAAAACTACGCAGGTCGCCCAACGGCGCTAACTTTAACCCGTAACTTAAGCCCTAATCCGCTAGTGAAAATTTACCTAAAGCGTGAAGACTTACTCCACGGCGGCGCCCATAAGACTAACCAAGTGTTAGGTCAGGCATTGCTCGCTAAGCGTATGGGTAAGAAAGAGATTATTGCAGAAACTGGCGCGGGGCAGCACGGCGTTGCCACCGCCCTTGCCTGCGCGCTGTTGGGGCTTAAATGTAAAGTGTACATGGGCGCAAAAGATGTTGAGCGTCAATCCCCCAACGTGTTTCGCATGAAGCTGATGGGCGCTGAAGTTATTCCTGTGACCTCAGGCTCTGCCACCTTAAAAGATGCCTGTAATGAGGCCATGCGCGACTGGTCAGCAAGTTATGATAAGGCCCATTATTTATTAGGCACGGCCGCAGGTCCGCACCCTTTCCCTACCATAGTACGTGAATTTCAGCGCATGATAGGTGAAGAAACCAAGCAGCAAATATTAGAAAAAGAAGGCCGTTTGCCCGATGCGGTCATCGCCTGTGTGGGCGGCGGCTCAAACGCCATCGGCATGTTCGCGGATTTCATTGATGAGCCGAGTGTTGAGCTTATCGGCGTGGAACCCGCTGGTAAAGGTATAGACACCCCAATGCACGGCGCGCCGTTAAAGCATGGTAAAACCGGGATATTCTTCGGCATGAAGGCCCCCTTAATGCAAGACAGAGACGGCCAGATTGAAGAGTCATACTCTGTCTCAGCAGGTCTTGATTTCCCGTCAGTGGGGCCACAACATGCGCACCTTAACGCCATCGGCCGCGCCCGCTATGAGTCAGCCACAGACGATGAAGCCTTAGCCATGTTCCAGCAGCTTGCCCGCTGTGAAGGCATCATCCCAGCGTTGGAGTCGGCCCACGCGTTAGCGTATGCGGTAAAACTTGCCAAAACTGCCACCAAGGAAACCATTCTCGTGGTTAATTTATCGGGGCGCGGTGACAAGGACATCTTCACTGTGTCTGACATTTTAGCGGCCAAAGAACAGGAGAGCGGCAATGACTAACACAATAACTAACGCAATGACTCACGAAATGAGCAACAGATATCAGCAAGCTTTTGCAGCCCTGAATGCCAAAAATCAAGGCGCGCTAGTGCCGTTTGTGACCTTGGGCGACCCAAGCTTTGAATTGTCACAAAAAATCATTAATACCTTGATAGAAAGTGGCGCCGATGCCCTAGAGCTCGGCTTTCCCTTCTCAGATCCTCTCGCAGATGGCCCCGTGATCCAAGGTGCCAACTTAAGGGCGTTAGAGGCCGGCATGAAGACCAAAGATTGCTTTGAGCTTATCCGCCAAACTCGCGCCGCCCACCCAGATTTACCCATAGGGTTGCTCTTATACGCTAACTTAGTGTTTGGTAACGGCATAGATAATTTCTACGCCAAGGCAAGCGAAGCTGGGGTCGATTCAGTGCTTATCGCCGATGTGCCCGTGGAAGAGGCTGCGCCCTTTATTGAGTCTGCCAAAAAGCATGGCATAGCCCCGATTTTTATCGCCCCGCCAAACGCCGATGACGACACCTTACGCGCTGTCAGTAGTAAAGGCGAAGGCTACACCTATTTACTGTCCCGCGCAGGCGTCACAGGCACAGAATCAAAAGCGGGCGAGCCCATAGAAGCCATCTTGGCAAAGCTGAGCGAATTTCACGCCCCCCCGCCCCTGCTTGGGTTTGGTATCGCCGAACCTGCCCAAGTGGCCGCCGCTATCAAAGCCGGCGCCGCAGGTGCTATCTCAGGCTCCGCCGTGGTTAAAATTATCGAAGCCCATAAGGATGATGAAGCCAAGCTGCTATCTACTTTAAGCGACTTCATCAAAGCCATGAAAGCCGCAACTTATAAGTAGCGAGCAGTAGGAAGAAATCGAAGGCTTTCAAGCAGTTTGATATAGGCGTAAGAGACACATAGTTCCCATACATAAAACAAAGCCCCGAGTGAATCATCACTCGGGGCTTTTTTGTTTTTAGGCAATTAGGAGTTGCTAATTAACCTGAGATCGGTTTAAGCCATAACAGAAATCGCATTGAAATCGACATCTGTGATATTAAGTTGTGGCTTACTCTCTTTGAGTTGATAGGCAATTAAACCGCCAATCATATTCAGCATAAAACCATGCACACTTCTATGCCTCGAATGCTCGATTTGTGAGATATTCTTAAGCTGATCATTGATCGTTTCTATAATAAATCTTCGTGAAAGCATTGCCCTATCCCACAGTGATAAAACCTTCTTTTTCATGTTCTTGCGAACATTGTTTACTAGTGTTACGCCTTGCTCAAGTAGCTCGCTTGCCAACGCTTTACTGATATAGCCTTTATCCGCATACAGCTTGTCCATAGCATTCACCACCATGCCTGAAACAGGCTTAGTGTCATGGGTATTGGCTGGAGTAATTTTGGCGGCAACAATCCCCCCCTTATGGTTAACGATGAGGTGAAGCTTGAACCCGTAGAACCACCCCATGGTCCCTTTTCCGCGGCGAGCAAGGCCAGATAACGTTTTATGTCGTGGAATTCGCAAATTGTGGCAAACCTTTACACTGGTCGAATCGACGAATTCAATCCCCGTAGGTAGACTTCTGATGCTGGAGAAATAGCTGCATAGTGGCACGACAGCTGTCGGCATAAGCTCAAGAAAACGGGTATAGCTGAGTAAGTGGGGGAAATCAGATTTGAAAAAACGAGCAAGATATCCAGTGTAGTAATTTTTGAAGTCACGATGATGAGATGTATGGAAGAGTATGATAATCGTCATTATTTCACTCATGTCCATTCTGCTTGAACGTTGGCGCTTACGCGTGCCATCTGTTACGCATTGTTTTTTCCATTGCGGCATGAATACAGCACAAAAATCATCGACATCACAAAATACATCCACTAAATTATCCATAAGCCCTCTGCGTGATTTGTTCCTTCTTGGTCGAAAGATCTGATCACAAAGAGGGCGATTAGTTCAGTTTTTTATCCCGAGTTGAGGTTAATTATACCAATTAGCATTGAAGTGTGATCTAGTTGAGGAGTAGCTTTTAAAAACTCATTAGTGACACTCAATTTAATAGGCTCATAATGGCAATTAGCGAGACGACCTTCTGAGACAGGACGTCGAAGAGAGCTATAGGGACATATCCACGCGTGTCGACGAGCAAATGCAATGATGAGTCGATCATTGAATATCAAATTTCAGACTGTGATTTTGATGCCCAAAGCCACCATGACGTTGGGAAGGCTTAAATCGTAATTGGTATTAACCTTGTATCTTCCACGCAACCAACATGAAATCAAACCGTTGATTTAAAATATTTATAAATATTAACTTCAAGGAGTTTAATTTAATTTCACCGTTCAAGGCTTACCATGGCCCAATTCTTACATAAAGAATCTCACCGACACGCCGCACTTTGGATTAAAACCAGAGTCATCCATGTGGGTTCACAAAGTCAGGCACTGAAAATTCTGCATACAGGCTTGCCATGCCCCATGTCTTACATAAAGAGTCTCTACGACACGCCGACTTCTTGTGAGATCAAGAGCCATCCATGAGGGCTCGAACATCCCGTCCTTGGGATGGACGGTCGTCTCGCAAACACTCATGACTCACCTTTTTAGCATTGGTGTTATCAGTTGACTTAAATGCTACTTTCTAAATTTAACAATGGGTGCCACCGTTAAATTATCCGTAATTTTTCTAAGTTTAATAGAAGGAACTAAATTACGCGATTAGTGTTGGGTGTTCAATATTCATTCAATATTCATTCTTGCTTATTCATACTCTGAGCCAGCTGATTAAATTTATCAGTTAAGGGTTTATCGCATATTTTCTAATTTTTCTTTAGCTTTAACATTTCCCTGCTCTGCGGATAAAATAAGCCATTTCCTAGCTTCAACATAATCTATCGATAAGCCAGCCATACCTGTTGTATACATTAAACCTAAGAGATACTGCGCATTATTTTGCCCTTGCTCAGCCGCAAGCTGAAAGTACTTAACAGCTTCCTCATAATTTAGCGGCTTACCCTTTCCAGTATAGAAGCAAAGTCCAACTCTAAATTGTGCATTGAAATTACCTTGATCTGCAGCCAATTGATGCCAACGACATGAAGCTTTAGGGTCCTTGTCCCCCCACTCTCCAGTACGAAATATCTCACCTAGGAAAAATTGTGCATCAACAAGTTCTTGTTCGGCAGCGGCTAACAATAATTCCATGGACTTTTGAGTATCTACATCAACACCTTCACCTCTGGCATACAACAAAGCCATGGTGTACTGGGCATCAGCATAATTTAAGTTCGCGGCATTAGAAAAATACTTTACTGCTTGCGCCAAGTCTTTAGGTATATCAGTACCGTAATAGTACATTGATGCGAGGACGTAACTCACAGCACCTGAACCACCTTCCGCCGCAAGTCGATACCATTTAACAGTTTCGTTTATATTTTTTTCAACACCCTGTCCTTTTGAATACATTGACCCAACAACATCATAAGCAGGTTCAAATCCTTGCTTTGCCGTCTTAAGCAGCCATTCGAACGCTAACTCATAATTAATGTCAATTCCTTGACCTCCATAATAAGAAAGTCCCAAGTTAAACTGCGCCTTTATATTGCCAAGCTCTGCAGCCTGTTTATATAACATAACGGCTTTTTGCTGGTCCATATCAACAACCAGACCTTCATCATAGAAATTAGCTAAATAATTAATGGGTTCATGATTTTTTTCACCAGCTAAAGACTCAATGATTTCAAATGCAGTCACATAATCACCATTATTCATTGCTAACTCTGCATGTTCAACACTGGAATAACAGTTAAATGATGCAATACACATCAAAATAAAACAGATAAATTTTTTCATTGCTTTTCCGTAATCTAATCTTTTAAAAAGTCTATAATTAACCAATTAAAAACTAGTAACATTCAAACGAACTAAACTTTAATGCCCCATCATTGCTATCGGCAAAGCTATCAAGAGGATTAAACCATGAACTATTGAAAGAGCTGCGACTATTTTAGCGAGAATAGCCCAGTAAATCTTTCCTTGAAAAAGACTTGCAGCCTTCCACACCGCGATGCACACAATCAAAATATAAACGGCATAAAGCATGTTAAGAATGAAAAGTACGTCGGTATCATTCACCGCAGCAATAGTGATATTAAATAGCATCCCACCTAACATATAGGCGCCCCAAAATGTATCAACTAACCCTATTTTTCCGGTAACCAGCCTGCATATCATTCCATCTTCTTTAGGCTTAGCCACACTCAACGGTTCCATACTCACACCCTTTTAAATGATTAAATCGATTAAACCTGCCATCCATGCCAAAAAGAGTCAAGTTTAACTTTATCAAATAGGGCTTAAGGCTAAATTGCGTCTCCTTGGGGAGATTATTGCACCTCTAAATCGAGTTTTACTTTCTAATCAGTGCTATATGAGTCCAATGAATACAAAAGTCTCCCCGTCCAGATGTGGCAAATAATCCTCATAAGGATAGGTGTCATTTCATCATTTTTTTGTGCCTGTGCGTTAGCCCACCGCTAAATGCTAACAGCGAGCCCATCGATACCTTGTCCTATCCTTATAGATGTAAACACCTTTACTCGCTTGCTAACACACTGGGGATGAAGGTCATCATCATGGCTACAATCAACACAACCGCGGCAATGTTAAGCCAAAAACCAGCTTTGGCCATATCAACAATTCGTAACTGGCCGGAGCCAAAAATAATCGCATTCGGTGGTGTTGCCACTGGCATCATAAATGCGCAACTTGCCGCTAATGCCGCAGGGATGACTAACGTCAAAGGATCATCGGTTAACGTTACAGCGATAGGGCCTAATAATGGTAAGAAACTCGCCGCTGTAGCGGTATTGCTGGTAACTTCGGTTAAGAAAATGATAGTAATAGTCACCAATAAAACAGCCACTAAAATCGAGAAATTATCCGCACCTGCTAATAGATTACCAATATATGCCGCTAATCCTGATTGATTAATTAAGGCAGCTAGTGATAATCCACCACCGAAAAGCATTAATACGCCCCAAGGAAGTTTTTTAGTATCACTCCACACTAAAATACGTGTGTCACTGTTACGATCAATGGGCACAATAAACAGCAATAAGCCCACAAACATGGCAATACCTGTATCACTAATGGCTAAACCTGTCGCTTTGGTTATCAAGGGCCTAAATATCCACCCCATTGCTGCGAGTGCGAAACAGGCTAACACATACTTTTCTCCTTTACTCATCCCCCCAAGTTCCGTAAGCTTTTGCTTAAACATCGAGCGAGTATCTACTTCACTGTCATTGGTTAAATTGAAAGAGAATTTAGTCAAAATCAACCAACAAAGTACCAGCATCACCAGGGATAATGGCACACCGATTATCATCCACTGCGCAAAACCAATTTTTATCTGATAGGTCTCAGATAAATAAGCTGCCATCAAGGCGTTTGGCGGCGTTCCAATTAATGTCGCTAAGCCACCAATGGATGCAGAAAAAGCAATCGACAATAACATGGCTTTAGAAAATGCTTGATTTGCTTGCCCACTATGGCTTTTGACCATTTCAATCACAGATAACCCTATGGGTAACATCATCACGGTAGTGGCAGTATTGGACATCCACATTGATAAAAAAGCAGTCACTGCCATCATACCGCCAATTTGATGACTCTGTTTCGAACTCACTAATGTCATTGCCGTCAATGCGATACGCTTGTGTAAATTCCAACGCTCCATCGCGATGGAAATTAAGAAGCCACCTAAAAATAGGAAAATTAATGGATTAGCATAGGGTGCAGTCACAGCCTCAATCGAAGCAATCCCAACCAAAGGCACTACAACTAAAGGCAAAAAGGCGGTGACTTCAACAGGTACAGCCTCTGACACCCACCAAGTTGCCATCCATAACGTCAAACCTAAGGTGTACCACGCCAGTTCATTCATTCCTTCAAATGGCACAGGGAAAATTAAGGTGATCGCCATTAACAATGGCCCCATCAATAACATTATGATCGGTGTCGTTTTTGCCTGAATATTACTCATGATTTTATCCTAAAAGTTGTATTGCAAACCAAAACCAATGTTACTGTCATCTGAAGTGTTAAGGGCTAAGTGAGAGATTAAACCTGCCAACCATTGATAGAAAGGGTCAAGTTTACCTGTATAAAATGGAGCTTCACACTAAGAGTGCCTCCTTGGGGAGATTATTGCACCTCTAAATCAAGTTTTACTTTCAAATCAAGAGTGTTTTAGGCCAATAAATACAAAAGTCTTCCAGTCCAGGTGTGACAAATGATCCAATAAAGGATTGGTGTTATTTCATCGGTGTTTTTTGTCCCAGCGAGTCAGCTCGCAGCTAGGTGCAGGCAAGCGTTGCAGTAATGTCGCCTTCCTTTTCAAGGTGTTCACAATATGCGGTTAATTCTTGCAATGTGTCTACTGGATCTTTGAATAACTTGCCAAATTCATTGATGATTTTAAGCCAGTTATCGGCAGAAACATTGAGCAGATTTGATTTGGCTGTTGCGGCTGATATGGATTTTTATCACCGCACGCTACTTTTACAACAAAGGGCACTACGCGGCTACTGCAATGATACATGGGTCTAATGTTTAAACGAAAATCCCACACTCACCTTCGTTAATGTCTGCCCAAGTCTTAAGCCTAGCTTAAAAGATAATGACCTTCCATGAGTGTGGCTGGCACTGTTAATCTTAAAAAGATTAACAACCTGATTTTAGCTATCGAAAAGCCTTCCCAGTGACCAGTTCAAACTCTTTTTACACAAAGCTCACTTAGAAAGTTTCTATAAGCATCAGAATTTAAAGTAAACTCATCACCCACAGCTTCTATGGATTTCGGTTTATATTCATCAATACATACAAGTCCGATAACTGCATATTGTGGGCGCTTACCCCCATAACCATTAACCACATTAGCATTCCGAAAGCTGGATAGCGTTTTTGGAGCTCATAAAACTTTCAAGTTGGTCAGGGTTCAAACCTTCTAAATATCGACTGCGCCTAGTGTTAATTGGCTCAATATATTGATTTACATATTCAGCGATTTCAGCAGCCGATGGACAGAAGTATCTTTGCCATCAAACTGTAATTGAAGACAGTTTGATTATAAACCTTTCGAAACCCGCAGAGGCTTGACTATTTCGTCAAAAATCGCTCTATAGGAAAGTAATTCATGATTATATTTATCATCTTCGTTTGTAATAGATAACCCTACTTGCTTGGTCATACTTTCCTTCGTGCGTAAATCAACATATTGCACACTAATGGAGTAAGTGCTAACTACTTGGCAAAAAGTCAAGAACTCACCACCACAGCGTTGCTCAACATTATCCCAACTGGCGACATTATTTTTTACTGACGTAGAACCGCGTATCAAGTTTATGATAATAGCTAGATCTATTTTAAGCTCATTTAAGTAAAGCTGTTGCAACTTTTTATTGTAAAGCTCCAGTTTATTGGTGATAGGACGACCTGATATAGAATCAAATAACGGCGACATGCTGCCTAATAGATTACTTTTTGTTGCCTCAGCTATTTGATTCGGTGTAATCCCTTGGCCTAAATGGTTCAAGCTTCGTTCTATTTCGCTTGTGATTAATCTTTCAAATTCTGAAGGTTTTACTAAATTATTAATCGAACGATTAACGACGACTATGTTAGGGTAAGTTTTTTTAAAAATTAAATTATTTTTAGTAACAACAGTAGGAATACCATGATCCATACTGCATCCAAATATAAATGTGCTAAAAAATAGTATTAACAATCTTATCATTTGACTCCAACTAATTTATCTAAGGATATCTCTACAGCGTCGGTAATTTTTCTGTGATCATTCAATGTCTCGGGGACAGGAATAGCTACGAAACTTGATTTGGTCTTGGGCACTTTTTTAACATTATTATGAACGAGCCGTTTCGAGTTATCATCATCTAATGATTCAACCTTTATTTTTGTAATTAACTCGAGCCCACCACAATCAATGTAAAGCTGTTGGTTGTTTATATCTACAAGTTCAGAACAGTAAGATAACCCATTAATTGTGCCATGCTGATTCACAAACATACTTGTCAGCACCTGCTCTACTATATTAGGTTCCCGAAGCAAAACGTTTTCGCGAACACCATCCCACATTGCAATATTATGATTAAAATTAATCACTCTAATTGAAATTTCTTGTGAAATAAACCCGTTAGCACCGTAATCACGTTGAATTCTGGCATATGTTTCCAATAACACTTTGTTATATTTTTCTTGATCAAACACTCCTGACGTTGAGTCGGTATACCCCCCCAAGTCCTGATTTACTTGCTCGAATATAGGCTCTGTAATTTCAGTCCCTATGACTTTGTAACCTTTTGATTTTAGGGTGCTCACGACTTTTGGAGTGATAATGCTCGTTAGCTCAGTTCTTCGATAGTGCAAGGGATTCGGGGAATAAAAATTTATTACAGCAATACTTGTAATATTATCTTGAATAACTTTTTTACTTACTTTGTAAGGCGTCGAAGAACAACCAAAAGTAAAAATACTGATGATAATAACGATTAGATAATTCAAGATATCTCCCTGCGATTCGATGTTTGACTATTTGTATTTATCTGGGTCGGCATAATAATCATTCAATGTCGAATTAACAAGGAGAAAGTTAATCAAACTTTCTAAGTGTTCTGATATATAGGAATACGAGGAAACACTTCGAGTAACGACAGCTTCGCTATATTTGGTAACAGTTTAATGCTGTTATCTTGTTCTAAAAAACGTTACTTTTCATCGGCGTTAATCTGAACCATATTCCACTGGAGCATCACCTGCAATGGCTGCCTATTTTTCTATTATTTTAGTTATCATCACCTCTATCACAGGCATCATTTGGTTAATCGATGCCCAAATTTTTGCGCCTAAACGCCGCGCGGCATTGACGTTATTGCAAGCTAAGAATGTGCCCTTAACCCATGATGCCATCAATAAACTGACTCGTGAGCCAATCTTGGTTGAAATGGCTCACGGGGTGTTCCCCGTTTTTGCTTTTGTACTGGTGTTACGCTCGTTTCTTTATGAGCCATTCCAAATTCCATCTGGCTCTATGATGCCGACCTTACTGGTGGATGATTTTATTTTGGTGGAAAAATTCAGCTACGGATTAAAAGATCCTGTATGGCGTACTCAGTTAGTTGAAACCGGCAAACCTCAGCGTGGCGACGCCATCGTCTTTAAGTATCCTGAAGATCCTAAAATGGACTACATAAAGCGGGTCATAGGACTTCCTGGTGATAAGGTTATCTACAACAATAAAGAGTTAGTGATAACGCCTGCTTGTAATAATAAAGAAAACTGCCCTGAAGCCATGGTCATAGATAGGGTGCAAGTTAATCGCGGCGAATTTAGCAAATCAGGAGTGCCGTTAATTCGCTTAAGGGAGCAGCTCGGTGATATTCAACACCATGTGTTAATCAACCCAGCTAGGCCTGAAGCCAGTTCGCACTACTTTAGGCAACCTGGTCTTAACACCGGCGAGTTTTTAGTCCCTCAAGGCATGTATTTCGCCATGGGCGACAACAGAGATGACAGCACAGACAGCCGTTTTTGGGGATTTGTCCCTGAAGAAAATCTAGTGGGTAAAGCCGTGGCTATTTGGGTGAGCTTTG
Organism: Shewanella denitrificans OS217; assembly: GCF_000013765.1. NCBI lineage: Bacteria > Pseudomonadati > Pseudomonadota > Gammaproteobacteria > Alteromonadales > Shewanellaceae > Shewanella > Shewanella denitrificans. The sequence goes on from NC_007954.1 coordinate 2,936,117, forward strand.
AATACCAACATGGCGCTGATAGCTGGATCCCCGCCTGGATCCCCAGTGGAGTACGTTTTGAGCGAATTGGCGCGATTAGCTAAATAGCCGCTGGCAAGTCTTGTTAATCTGCCTAACGTTTATCGGGTTTGCCACTATCAAAAAAATTTCAAAAATCAGCTCAGCCATTATAAAACAATAACATAATGTGCCATTGTGACGAGGTGTAATAAGACGTAATAAAATTAATTTAAGCCTCTGCTAATGTTTGTAACGGAACATTAATTTGGAGAAATGACATGGAATTACGTTTAGAAAAAAAGCTTGGAGCTTTTACATCTACTGCACTCTTGTTACTCGCGTCTTCAATACCGCTCGCCAACGCTGCAACTTATCAACAGGCCACGCCCGCCAATGATGATGGGCAAGGCAACTTTGTTTTCTTTGATAGGCATCATGTCGATTGTGGCAATAATGGCCTCAGTTCACTTCATCTTTTGAGACCCACCTCAACTCAAATTGCTTTTGAGTATAGCTGTACTCAACTCAGTAATGCTGGCAGCACTGATGCGTATACACCTGCGAATGATGATGGCGCGGGCAATGTCATCTTCTTAGATCGCCACACTCTCAATTGTGAAGGGAAAGGCATGCAATTCATGCATTTGGAGAGAACCTCTGCCACCACAGTGCAATATCGATATAAGTGTAGTGATAAAGCCCTCAGTAATCTCAATGACTATTTCACACCAGCCAATGAGGACGGAGGAGGTAATGCTGTCTATCTCGATAGGCATTATGTCAGCTGTCCAAACAATGAAATACTCAGTTACCTGAGGCTTGAAAGGCCAAGCGGTAACACAATGCGCTATCACTATAAATGTGGTGCTTACAGTGAAGGTACTACATATGGATTCAAAGACGATTTCGCACCGGTTAATTGGAACATTTCAGGGGTAGCGACGTCGAACATGTCTGAATCGGCATTGACCGCCTCGGTGAATTACGGCGGAGGAGGTGTAACGGCTTCGAACACTATTGCTGCAAATGGAACCATTAACTTTGATTGGAACATGACAGTCAATTCCGCTGGTCAATATGGCGATGTCATCCGATACGTGATTAATGGCGTTAACTACAATCTCTCTACAGCAGGCAGTGCTTCAGGTTCTGCTCGAGGAATAAAAGTGAATGCTGGCGATGTGTTTGAACTCTTAACTTGGGGCACAACAAAGTCATCGAGTTATTATGCTTCGTTTAGCAATTTCAGCTTTACGCCAGACAATGTAAAAATTGCACCACAATGCGCTTTTTCTGGAGACAATCAGGGTCGTAATGATCCAGGCTTTACAGGACAAACCTTTGTTTATCACAACACCAGCTACGGTACCAATAGATTCATGTGGAATGGAGAGTCCAAAGGTGACGCACCGATTGGCACTAACTCTATCACTGATGCGGAAGGCAATGTCTTCACTATAGGTGCACAAGTGTCCCATCCCTACTCTGACTTATGGTATTACGAGATTTGTGCAAATACCCAAAACTGATAGTCTAATTAGTCGGCCCTGATCTGTTGGGTCGGCTTTTACCTTGCAAGACATTTGAAAGGTTAACTCGCAAAAGTTAACCTTTTGTTTAAGTTTTAGCATGCCGTTCCAAGACCTTGATTAAATCCTCAGATTCATTGGCAATAAACTTATAAGCACTTGATAACAAAAAGTAAGAGGAACCCTTGGGTTCAAACCCCCTTCCTTCGCCCAACAAAAAAGCCCTGCATTTATGCTCAGATTTTTCTTTTCATTTAGCTTTTGATGTGCGGGAGGGATAGCTTAGCTCTTCATAAAAAGGAACCCTTGGGTTCAAATCCACTCTTTCTTCAAGCAGTTCGCCCAACAAAAAAGCCTTATCATTTCTGATAAGGCTTTTTCGTTGAATGTGGCGGAGGGATAGGGATTTGAACCCTAGAAGGGCTATAAACCCTTGCCGGTTTTCAAGACCGGTGCATTCGACCACTCTGCCATCCCTCCGAACGGCGCAAATAATATAAGTAACCGGATGCGTTGTAAACCGTAATTTTAAAATTAATGCACAAGTGCTCAGCAAACAGCCAAAACGATGCATTTATCTGCTCTTATAGCCAGTATTGCGCCTTTTTAATAAAATTAGTGATTCGCCTCTGAAAATTTTCTTTATTAACCACCTTGAAGACTGCTTAGCAAAAACAGTATCAAATAAGCGACATAGCCAAGGTTTATGCTAAAATAGCGCTAATTATTTCAGATAAATGCCACTATGAATTCAACCTTACTCTCAACGACTTCAGAAACGACTCAGCTTATTCTCCCAACCGCACTTGCTGCGGCTAAGTTGGCGCCACAATATTCCTTGCCCAGCACCCTTAATACAAGTGTGGCACTTAGTGCAATTTTATTAGGCCAAGAGCGAGCCGTGAATGCCTTCAAGTTAATGACTAAGGTTGCAAACCAACATTTATTTGTGGCCGATTTCATTGGCGTTGACCGCAGCTTATTGATAGATGCCTTGATGACACAAAAGCCTGAGCCTATCACTCAGTATCTTGTGGCCTCTAAAGCGACTGATTACCCCACTGAAGTGCAATTTCGTTGGCAAAGCGCCCTTCCCCATGAACAAGTGGGCATAATGGCAAGCCAAGACACCTCGGCCTGCTATTTATCTGGGCCTATTCGCCGTGTCGATCTGTTAGGTAAAATGCTTAAGACGGATAAAAATAGCCAATATAAGGTGGGTGCCTTAGGCAAACATCATTATGTATTTATCTGCGCTGAATCATTGTGGAAACGTGAGGGCCTCTGGGAACTGCTTATGCAAATCCTTAGAGAAAAGCAGTATCGTATTGCTCATGACATCGCCCCCGTTCCGCTGAATTGTAAAATAGTATTGATAGGTTCAGGGCATTTCTATAGCCAACTCAGAGGCGAAGACAGGCAATTTATGGAGCACTTTCCTTTGCTTGCTGAGCTCAGTAATGAGCTGGATCTCACTAAATACACCGAAAGCCAATATTGCCAATATTTGATGGCCCTTGCCCAAAATCAAGCAGTCACCTTAGAGGCATCGAGTTTATTACCCCTGTTTTGGTATAGTGCCCGCCTGACAGAGCATCAACAGCGTCTGAGCCTGTCCATGCTGCAACTGTCTCAACTTATGGCTCAGGCCAAGGCCTATCGACCCAGTACGACTTCTGAGCTCACCAAAGGGCTCACAGCTCAATGTGTGGCTAGGGCATTAACTCAGCTTAAGTTTCGCCATGACAGCTCCGAGTTTTTCTCGGCGCAAAGTTTCGATGATAATTTTATCCATCTCCCCACCACAGGTGCGATGGTGGGTCAGATTAACGCTCTCACTGTTATTGATAGTGGTGATTACAGTTATGGAGAGCCTGCTAGGATCACCACCACAGTGCATTATGGTGACGGTGAAGTCGCTGACATAGAAAGAAAGTCAGAGCTTGGCGGCAACATTCACACTAAAGGTATGATGATCCTTTCTGCGTGCCTATACCGAATTTTTGGTCGCGACGCCCCGCTTCATCTTAATGCCAGCATAGTGTTCGAGCAGTCTTATCAAGAAATTGATGGCGATAGCGCTTCGCTCGCCGAATATTGCTGCTTAATGTCGGCCATCGCCGAGCAACCTATTATTCAATCTTTAGCCGTAACAGGCGCCTTAGATCAATTTGGCAATGTACAAGCCATTGGCGGTGTCAATGAAAAAATCGAAGGCTTCTTTGCGTTATGCCAACGTCGAGGCTTAACGGGCGAGCAAGGGGTCATCATCCCCAAGACCAATATATTACAACTCAATCTCGCCCCCGAAGTGATTAATGCGGTGCAAAAGGGGCAATTCCACATTTATGGCATCAGCCATATGGATGAAGCCGTTGAATTGTTAATGCAGGTCTATGCAGGTGTTGCCGATGAAGATAATGACTTCCCTGCCGAATCTCTCTATGGCTTGGTTCAGCAAAGGCTAGATAAAATGGCCGGACACGATGAGATCTCAATCGGGTTTTGGACTAAATTAATGTTGAAACTCAGACTTTCACAGTGATCGGAGTTGTTTAGCGTACACCTGTTCGCTATCTTGTGGTCACTTAGAATGCTATTAGTGGTTATGATTTAAATGGAAAAAGCGAACAGTTTCACCAAAGAACAACTTATTGCCTGCGGCCAAGGCGAGCTTTTAGGCGCTAATTCACCTAAATTACCTATCGATAACATGTTAATGGTCGATCGCATTGTCCGCATCAATGAAGACGGCGGGGCTTTTGGTAAGGGTGAAATTATCGCTGAACTCGATATTAACCCTACGCTGTGGTTCTTCGATTGTCACTTTAAAGGCGATCCAGTAATGCCTGGCTGCTTAGGCTTAGATGCCATGTGGCAACTTGTCGGTTTCTATCTTGGCTGGGAAGGCGCACAAGGCAAAGGACGTGCACTAGGTGTGGGTGAAGTTAAATTTACTGGTCAAGTATTGCCTGATGCTAAAAAAGTGACTTACAAGCTTAATATCAAACGCAAAATTCACCGTAAGCTCGTCATGGGCATTGCCGATGCCACCATGGAAGTCGATGGCCGTGAAATATACAGTGCAACGGATCTTAAAGTCGGTATTTTCAGTGACACCTCTACGTTTTAATCTGCTCGATTCGTTTATCACTGAATGATAACTCAAAAATAATGCCCTCATCATTGAGGGCATTTTTTGTACGCTATTAGACTGAATGTAACATTAGAGCCTTAATTCAATCTGCTTCTCGTTCATTGGATGAATATAAATAAGATAACTACTGTTTACTGCATTAAACATTAAGCCTGATTGAGGTGACGGCACGCGTCATCGATTAAATAAACCTGTCATTCGTCCATCAACCCCTTCTCGCCAGCCGCCTAACCATTGCGACTTAGAGTCCAAATTTGCGTAGGGACATAATTCCTTTGAGCGTCCTCCTACACCAGCCTGGAATCCTTTCGAAAAAGCCCTATCTAAACGATCTCGTTTTTGTCTTTTCATGCAAGCGTCCTCTTTTCTTTAAACCAAGAAGCAAAAGCGTCAGTTATAGAAATAGAACTTTTTTTAACCAAGATCAATCAAAAAAACACCCTAGATTGACAGATAATTATTAAGGTATTGATACAGTAGTTAAAAAAAATCGAGGAATAATTCCTCGATTTTTTAAACATCAACAGTTGAGACTATTTCTGGCTACGACGACGTAACCAAAGTAAAGGTAATGCGAATAACCAAGCGAAACTGGCCGCGCCCTTACGCTCATAATTGTTTTCGATCTCAGTTTTAGTTAGATCACAAACGACACCACTGGTCGTTGGCTTTAGCACCACCATACGTGGTAAATATGCTGTCACTGGATTGCCATTACCATCCAAAGCAAACAATGGTTGACCGTTAGTACCTAATATTACGTTACCCGTACTGTCTATTTGGTATTGTGGTTTACGCACAAAAGCAGTACCGACTATGGTGCCGTCTTCATTAATACTATTAGCTTCTACCACTTGAATATCAGTTTCATAACTTAGCGCACCACCAGAACCATCTGTGATGTTGACCTTATTACGTACCCAAGTATCATTAGCATCTTTTGTGTACCCTTGAGAATCACAAGTCAGTAAACTATTAAGGTTAGAAAACTCTTTTGTTGCAATGTCAAACAAAAAGCCAGCTTTAGGTCTTGGTTTATCTTTATCGAAGGTAGTTTCAATATGACCAACAACTTGACCTTTATTGTTAATATCTTTGGGCTTACTGCTTAAATCCGACAAACCCACTTTTAAATCATCAGGAGTAACGATACCCGCATCTGGATTTTTAGTGTCAAAATAGAAGAATTTATTACGGGGATAGCCTTGAATATATTGGCTATAGCTGCCCACAAGCAAGCCATTGTCATTGATATCATAGGCGATAGAGTTAAAGACCTCATTGGCCATTTTGACCCAAGAATATTGGTATGTGCCATTGCTGTCTTTAGTCCAGTAGGCCGCATCTGCATAGAGTGAATCTTGATTGCCATTACGGAACACATGTGAACGCCCAGCAACTGTTCCAGCCGTATTCACTCCAAGACCTTGTGCTGTGTACACTAAGGTCGAGCCTTCTGGTGGCGTTAACCCTAAAGGCAATTCAGTACCAGTGACATTATTAGCATCGTCCAACTGCCATACATAGGCACGAGTTTGATACTGCACATTACGAGTATTATTCACTGGGTATTGATTTGACTGCACACAAATATTGATAGGTGTAGGATTAACAGCTCCAGTGGCTAGCGCGGCGTCAATACAGGCATTAATTCTATCTGCACTGAAACTGGCAAGTGCTGTACTGGCATAACCCACAATAAGATTGTTTGGATTGATTGCAGCAGCGACAGAAATCCCGCCTAACTCAACACTTGTCTCAACGACATTGTCAGCTGCGTTAGCCGGACGAACATACGTCGTATAAGGAGGTAATAATGGCACTTGTGCGTCATTATTCACTGCCACTGCGCGTAATTCAAAGTCACGATAATACCAAAAATCTTGGTTAGTCAGATCACCAACATAAGTTTGTTTTTTCTCTACTCCACTATAAGAACCCACTTTAACGCCGGCATCATTGATGTCGTAAAAAAAACTATCGACTGAATTAATCGAAGTAGCATCTTGCTGACTTGGCTCAACTGAACCATTGATGCTTAAAAAATGCAGGTTCCAAGGTGAAACGGCATCATTTTCTTCTGCTGTAAAGGTGAAATTATTGGCAACGACAGGCTTGAAAATTGAGTATTCAATTTTTGCTTCCGGCGCTATGCCGTCTTCCACATCGACAATACCACCTTGAATATCTTCAACCGTCAGCTTCTTGGTGCCCTTGGCAATACCGACTAATTCGTTATTGGCATTCACCGCCATGGCATAACCGTTACGGGTATCAGTTAGGGTACCTTTGAGATCAAAATTCTCAATATTAACAATTTCATATACAGGTGCAGCTTGTGCACCACTTAATGCGCCTAAAACGCTTAATGCCACGATAGAAAGGGCTTTATCAAACTTTAACGTCATTAAAAAATTCCTGTTTTTAAAATAAATTACTTCAGCGATTCCAGCTCTTCCCATCGCTCGAAGCTGACTTCTAATTGTTGTTCTTTTGCGGCCAAGGCTTGCAGCACTGGCTCAATGTTATCTTGGCTCTGACTGTAAAAATTAGCATTTCCGATTTGAGCCTGAAGCGCTTCAATATCTTGTTCTAACGCTTCAAGTTGCTTAGGCAATTCATCTAATTCACGCTGCATCTTATACGACAGTTTCTTCGCTGAGACTTTAACTGGTGCAGGCTCTGCTTTTATCTGCACAGGTTTTGCCTGTGTTTCGACAACGCTTTGCCCTACAGGTTCCTCAGAATAAAATTTAGCGCCCTGAGACACCGCATCTTCATAACCACCCACATATTCATTCCAGTGGCCATTACCGGCAAACCACCAGCTACTGGTCACAGTATTATCGATAAAGGCCCTGTCATGGCTGACAATAAGTAAGGTGCCTTCAAAGTCAGTCAGCAAGGACTCTAACAACTCTAACGTCTCAATATCAAGATCGTTTGTCGGTTCATCGAGAATAATTAAGTTAGCAGGACGCAGTAATAAGCGCGCCAGTAATAGGCGGTTCTTCTCGCCACCTGACAAGGCTTTTACTGGGGTGCGAGCACGCATAGGTGAGAATAAGAAATCTTGTAAGTAACTTAAGATATGCCTATCTTGGCCATTAACTGTGACTGTACTCTTGCCTTCACCCACGTTTTCTTCAACGGTTTTTTCAGGATCTAACGCTTCACGATATTGATCGAAATACGCCACTTCAAGCTTAGTGCCGACTTTGATTTCTCCAGACTGAGGCTGAAGCTTTTCAATCAAGAGTTTTATCAAGGTGGACTTACCGCAGCCATTGGGTCCGATTAACGCGATACGGTCACCACGCACTACGGTAGTGCTGAAGTTTTTCACCAAGTTTTTGTCAGGCAGGTTGTAGTTGAGCATATTCACATCGAACACTAGCTTACCTGAACGCTCAGTGTCACTGACCGCCATTTTGGCATTGCCCATGCGATTCAATCGTTCGCTACGCTCAACCCGCAGGGCTTTTAACGCACGAACTCGGCCTTCATTGCGGGTACGACGGGCTTTGACGCCTTGGCGGATCCACACTTCTTCTTCGGCGAGCTTTTTATCAAAATGGGCATTTTTTTCCGCTTCAACACGGATCCACTCGGCTTTGCCTTCAAGGTACATCTGATAATTGCCCGGCCATGAGGTCACCACGCCGCGATCTAAATCGACAATGCGGGTCGCCATACGGGAAATAAAGCCCCTATCGTGACTGATAAACACGATAGCGCCTTTGTAGCTCAGTAAGAATTGCTCTAACCATTCAATGGTATCTATGTCTAAATGGTTGGTGGGCTCATCGAGCAGCAATAAGTGTGGTTCACTCACAAGTGCGCGAGCCAAGGCCACTTTACGTTGCCAACCGCCAGACAGTTCACTCAGAGGCTTATCTGGATCTAGACCTAATAATTCACAGTTTTGCTGAATGCGTGAGTCCAATAACCAACCATTATTATGATCCAGCACTTCTTGCAATTGCTGCATTTTATTGAGCATACGCTCCATCTGCTCAGGGGAGGCTTCTGCCACATCATGAGACAATTGATGATATTGCTCTAACGCTTCACCTATCTCCTGCAGACCCGCTGCAATGTAGGAATAAACAGAACCGGTTTCCGCCTTAGGAGGGTCTTGCTGTAAACGGGCAACAGTAACATCGCCTGCGATATTAAATTCACCGTCATCGAGCAACACGTCTTTTGACAAAACTTTCAATAAGCTCGACTTACCCGCACCATTGCGGCCAACAATACACACACGTTCACCCGCTTCTATGGTGAAATCGGCATTTTGCAGTAACGGGGTGTAACCATAGGCTAAAGAGCCATTATTAATACGAACCAGACTCAAGCTAAACTCCTAAAAAATCGTGTAATTGCGCGGCATCAAAAGGCCAAAAAAGCTCGCGTTCACCTTGAGCAAACACAGGAATACTTATCCCATAACGCTCGGCTAACGCTGGCTGTTCACAAATATCTATGTGATTAAAATCAACCCCTGCCGCTTCAACGAGCGCTTTTGCCAGTTCACACAGATGGCAGCCATCTGTGTGATAGAGGGTGTACTCGAGGGCTGGATCACTTGCCATGGGTCAACAACCACACGTTATGGATATGGGGATTGCGTTTATAATCCAGTGGCAAACAGAGTTCGTCAATATTGTTTACCGTCGCGCCCAAGGCAGTTAATGCCTCAATATCCATCTTAAACTTACGTTTGTTATTAGAAAATATCAGCTCACCTTTAGGGCTTAATAGCTTGATAAGTTTGCCTAATAACGCCACATGGTCACGCTGTACATCCCAGCTGTCTTCCATGCGTTTTGAATTGGAGAAGGTCGGTGGATCAATAAAAATAAGGTCAAATTGCTCGCGGCAATCATCAACCCACTGCAAACAATCGGCTTGCACAAACTCATGGTTTTTAAGATTAATACCGTTAAGCTCAAAGTTTTCTTTCGCCCAGCTGATATAGGTATTTGACATATCGACCGTGGTCACGCTTTTGGCGCCACCAAGGGCTGCATGTACAGATGCAGAGCCAGTATAAGAGAATAAGTTAAGTACCTTACGGCCTTTGGCTTTTTCGCCAACCAGCTTTCGTGTCACCCTGTGATCTAAAAACAGCCCAGTGTCTAAGTAACCTGTGAGGTTAAGCTTAAATTTAGCGCCGTATTCTTGGGTGATAATTTCAAGTTTTTTCTCAGCAAGCTTCTGGTATTGATTAGTGCCCTTTTGACGCTCACGGGTCTTTAGGGTGATTTTATCTGGGTGTATACCTAAGGCATTAGGCAGGGCTAACAGTACATCGCTTAAACGGCGCTTGGTAACCGCTTCAGGAATTGTCGCTGGCGCACTGTATTCTTGAATTACCACGTAATCCACGTACTTATCGATGGCAACATTGTATTCAGGTAAGTCAGCATCATATAAACGGTAGCTGTCGATGCCTTCTTTCTTGGCCCACTTACCTAATGTCTTAACGTTTTTCTTAATGCGGTTAGCAAATGCTGGCGCAATATCGGCGATGTCATCCACACCTTCTGGCAATACGGGGGCATCACGGCGGGTGCTGTTGGCATGCAAGGTATAAAGATTAAAGGCACATTCAAGCGCGCCGTTAAACATCTTCATCTGCTTGTCGGCTTTAAGCTTTAATGATGAAATTAGCTCAACGTCACTGCATAACATGGCGACTTTCCAGCCGCCAAAATCTTGCTTTAATTTGTCACCAAACTGATAGTAAAGTTGCAATAGTTCGGTAATGTTACCTAGACGCTCACCATAAGGTGGGTTTGAAATCATAAAGCCTGTTTCGCACGGCACTTTGACGTTTAACGCATCCATCTCGCTAAATTCAATCAACTCATCGACGCCTGCGTTCTCGGCGTTACGTTTAGCAAGGCTCACCATACGAGGGTCGATGTCTGAGCCATAGAATTTAACCTTACAACGAGTGCGGCCTAAACTGGCGCGGGCGTGAGCCTCTTCTAACACCTTATTCCACATAGTGGCATTGTGCTGGCGCCAGCTTTCAAAACCAAAGCGTTGACGTTTAAGCCCTGGGGCGATATCGCAAGCCATTAGCGCCGCTTCAATTAATACTGTGCCGCTACCGCAAAATGGATCGAGTAAATCCACTTGTTCAGCCTGCCAGCCACTTCGGACCAACATATTCGCCGCTAAATTCTCTTTAAGCGGTGCTTCACCTGTGGTGGAACGGTAGCCACGCTGATGTAGAGACGGGCCGGAGAAGTTTACCGATATAGTCAATTGACCATTGCGATAGTGGGCATCGACTCTAAACTCAGCATCGACACGCTCAACGTTCGGACGGGCATCGCCATCATCACGAAAACGGTCAACGACAGCATCTTTTATCTTCAAGGCGCCAAACTGAGTATTATTAATGAAGCCGCCAGTACCATGAAAATCGATACTGAAGGTTTTCTTATTGGAGAAATGCGACGGCCAGTCAATGCAATAGGCAGCGTTGTATAACTGCTCAGGAGATTCACAGGGACCTTTATAGATGACAACAACGATACGGCTCGCAAGGCGTGTCCACAGCGTAATGCGGTAGGCAAGTTCAAGAGAGGATGAGAAGTAAACGCCCGCCACACTCTCTTTCACATCGGTAGCGCCAAACTCGGTGAGTTCATTGGCTAAGCTATATTCGAAGCCCTTGGGGGCCGCAGCAAAAAAATTAAACATTAAAATTAAGTCGTCATCACAGGGAAAATCAAGCCCGCATTATATACTCAAATAGTGAGTTTCCCCAAACAACTAATCATTTGCGCCAATAAAGCTAAAAAGCGGCTAATTAGCCGCTTTTTATCGCATCGTCATTTATTGCCAAACTTATATTGCCAATTTTAGCTCGGACGATTAATTTCCATTAAGCGATTAACGATTGAGCTGACAGATAATGACACCCCATGGGCGAGTTTATCGCTGAGTTTTTTCTTGATTTGGTATTTAACCTTAATCACCCTGTGCTCTTTTGCCAAATTCAGCAGCACATCATCACTGGTGCTGATAGCATCAATTAAACCTAATTCTATCGCTTGCTGGCCATACCAATGCTCCCCCGTGGCAACTTTAGCGATATCCATCTCGGGCCGATATTGACCCACAAAAGATTTGAATAGCACGTGGGTTTCTTCAAGCTCTTGCTGGAACTTGTCCCTACCTTCTTGGGTATTTTGACCGAATAAGGTCAAAGTACGCTTAAAGTCACCGGCGGTATGTTGCTCATAATCGATATCATGCTTTTGCAGCAAACGGTGAAAATTGGGCAATTGTGCGACCACGCCAATGGAGCCCACAATAGCAAAGGGCGCGGCGTAAATTTTATTCGCAACACAGGCCATCATATAACCGCCGCTGGCAGCGACTTTATCGATACACACACTAAACTTGATATTGGCTTGACGCAGACGGTCCAGCTGACTGGCGGCTAAACCATAGCCGTGCACCATGCCGCCACCACTTTCTACATTGACGATAACCTCATCATCCGCTTCGGCTATGGTCAAAATCGCGGTAATTTCTTCTCGAAGCGAGCTGACTTCATTGGCATCGATACTGCCTTTAAAATCAATAACAAACACTGTTGCTTGTTTGACTTCATCTTGCTTCTCTTTCGCTTTTTCATCAGCTTTTAGTTGCTTTTCGTAGGCCTTAAACTGCTTTTTAGTCAGCAACTCTTGCTTAAGATCGTGCTTAAGCGCCGTCAGTTCTTCAGAAACATGGGTTAAGCTCAACTCGCCTTTATCTGATTTTTGCTTAATCGCGCTCATCAGCACCATGGTAATTACCGCCAGTACAGACAATAAAATCGTCACAGCCTTAGCTAAAAACAAACCGTATTCGTATAAAAATTCCAAAATTAACTCCAAAACAAGCACAGGGCGAAATTGCCCGCCATTCTAGCAGGCATTTACAGGAATAAAAAACCCAGCTCTCGCTGGGTTTTGTATCACTATGTAACTGGAATTAATTAGCGACCACAGGCAGCAATAACCTTAGTATCTGTCACAACTATGGTTGGTGCTCCCATGCCTGCTGACTGAGCAAAACCTGCTACCTGCTTCTGCATTTCTTTGGTAGCCTCAAACGCCATGCCATCTGTGGCAGAGCTTTCTTTGGGGTCCACTATTGAGCTGTGATGCCCTTTAGCGAAACGCACCGCACCTGAACCCTGAGTTGTTGAAGCAACACAGCCTAGATCTAATGAGCGGATAAAAGGCTCAGTGCCTGATAGCGGGAAACCTGCAACTGAATTAGGTAGGGTTTGATCAGGCTTATTGTCCGCGCCATCACCGACCACTTCAATCAAATGAACCGGTAAACCTAATGCCGCTAACTTAGCGCCATGGTTAACTGGGTCAACTGAGTCGACTGCTGTTTGAATCGCTAAGGCAAAGCCTGGGATAAAGCCTGCGTACACGGCTTGCACAAGGGCTGTATACTCAGGTGTACCTTCGAGATAACCTTCTATGTTTTTCTCAGCCACTAGTGCAATAAAGGTCGGATCCTTAGTCACGTTAGTAAATAACACTGGCGCAAAGCTTGCTGAACCTGCAAATGAACCCGCTAAGCCGCCAGTTGGCGCCACTAAAGACGCGGCATTTACCGCAAATGGATTGCCTAAATCAGCACCTGTTGTAGGATCTTTAAGCCCCGTACTGGCGTAAGTTGATAAGGTTGAACCGACTATGCCGCCAAGACTTAAGCCTTGAACACTGATTTTAGACACATCAAACACTTGTGGCTGACTCGCGGCTGCAAGTTGTTGTGCCATCCCGGTAAGTAATAGCCGCAAGCTTAAGTGATCAAGGGTTGCCTGACGGAAGTTATCACGCACCATCAATGAGCTAGCAATATTGATAAAATCTAAGATAGTGCCTTTGTTAAAGGCATCAGGTTTACCGACAACTTTGCCGTAATCCTCTAGCGTTGCAGTAACTTCATAGATACCATCACTATTAGCGTCAAACGAACGCTCACCGTGCAGTGGCATATCCATAGCGATAGTGGCAATACCCGCTGCCGCATACGTTCCGGCATAAGACAATGCCATTTCTTTGCCGCCGCCTAGACCATGTAAAGCCATGGTTGTAGGCCAACCATTGGTGGGCGGCACGAAGGTTTTACCTTCTCCCGCTAAAAAGGCCGCTAATTTAGGGCCGTTTGGCAGGGTAATTTGCAGCTTAATATTTTCATAACCCTTGATTGCAGGTATAGGGTTAAATTTGGTTAAATGCTTGGTCTTATCCGCAGCAGTACCGTCATTTAAGGTGAACGTTTTACCGACAAGTAGGGCTGGGTTAGTTTGCGCCGCAGCCGGGTCGACACCTTGGGCTATGGCTTGAGTAGCAAAATGTGCCGTGCTCATGGTTCCTGTTTGCACTGCCAATAACACTGAAAGCGGGCTATCACCTTGAGCTGACCAGCGGCTATTATTTAAGCGCTTTCGTTTTTCTTCAACTGAATTATTATCTAGCACACAGGATGCTGAAGAGCAATTACCATAGATAGGCACACGAATGGTGGCGGTATACAAGTCCGCCATATTAGCCATCACATAGCTTCTGTCAGTGGAGGGCGTCATCCCACGCGCTTGGGCAACGGTTATCCCCATAGGGGTCGGCGTCTGCACGAAAGAAGGCTTATAAGGCGCGCTGGACGCCATTAATAACTTAGTTGTCTCATACACATCGGCAACCGATTGCGTCGTAAACAGCCCTGAGTAAGTAATTTCACTGGCATCAACACCATGCTCGGCGGCCATGCCCTTTTCATAACTGTTCACTAAAGTTTGCAGTAAACGTTGACTGGGTGTTGCTAAGAAATTGGTTTCCATATCCAGCTTCAACAAGTTGTAAGTGGCTGACGCTTCGATGGCGCGATTCTTAGAATCTTGAATAAGCTTAGTGGTGGCGTAAATATAGGATTGTTTAGCCTTTAATGGCTTAAGTGGAATAATAGCGATTTTGCTGCCTGAACCCACAGAAATAAAATCAACCCCGTATTCAAGCTCTGCACCCACTTTACAGGCAGACACTGACGTTGCTGCTTTACATTCAGGATCGCCAGACAACACACCACCCACTGTGGCTTCAAATAAACGTACCGCACCCGCTTGGGCCACGGAAGCTTCATCCAGTGTTAGCTCTGTACCATCATGATCTTTAGCTAATTTAATATCAATAGAGATAGGTGATGTGGTAGACCAGCCATCCAGAGCACCCAACGCAATCTTAGGATTAACATAGTCGCCACCCGCTTCTACATTATTTGGCATATTGATGGTGCCATCACTGGTGCCGCTGAAGAGCAGATCATTAGGTAATGGTAATATTCGTTTCGCCGGGTCAGTGTTGCCCGGATCGAAATCAATGTACGAAACTGGGATTAACGGCACTGCCTTTTCAATTAATTCGTTTGTGCTATCTTCGCCACAGCCTGTGAGTCCAAGAGCAGATGCAATTGCAACACCCAAAATGAGTCTTTTCATCTTTTTTCCCCAAATCTTGTTGTAATAATTTGTTTTCCCCAAAAAAATGGTCACAATAGTCCAAACATATGACCATAAGGACTTATTTCTGTCCTTAACTCGTCTCAAGTTAACGTAAAATTATTGAGTTAGCTACAAATTTGTTACCTCAAAGTGGCTGGCTAGTTAACAATTATCAGTCAATTGTTTAAAACAATCGTTTACTTTAAGTGCGACTCTTGATTTGGCGGGCTTTGGCGCCCAGAGGAAGTATTCAATCATGTTGGATTATCGAGCTGGAAAAGATTTACTCATTAACAAAACGATCTTAGTGACAGGTGCTGGCGATGGCATAGGTAAAGCCGCTGCAATAGAATTTGCAAAATTTGGCGCGACCGTCATTTTGCTCGGCAAGACAGTCAAAAAACTTGAAAATGTCTACGACATTATTGTCAATGCTGGCTACCCTACTCCAGCCATAGTGCCACTGGATCTAAAAGGTGCCACTGAGCAACATTACAAAGACATGGCAGACACCATAGCCGAGCAATTTGGTCATTTAGATGGCTTATTGCACAATGCCAGTCAGCTAGGGGCCTTAGGGCCTTTTGAACATATCGATTTAACTTCACTTGAAGATATCATGAAGGTGAATGTTACGGCTCAAGTGTTACTAACCAAAGCCTTGTTACCTATCATGCGTAAAGCCCCCAGTGGCTCTATCATCTTTACCTCAAGCGGTGTTGGCCGCCAAGGAAAGGCCTACTGGGGACCCTATGCGTTTTCTAAATTTGCCACCGAAGGCATGATGCAAGTGCTTGCCCATGAGTGTGATGGCACCAGCATCAGAGTGAACAGCATAAATCCAGGTGCAACTCGCACCGAAATGCGTGCTAAAGCCTACCCAGGTGAAGATCCTATGAGCCTTAAAGCGGCTGAAGACATAATGCCAACTTACTTATTCCTCATGGGTGAAGATTCAGTGAATACCAATGGTGCTCAGTTAAACGCCCAATAACATTTATCAAGGGATATCGCGTTTACCTGAGTGTTGAGTGCTAGTTTTAGGACAAAAAATAGGGAGCCAAGGCTCCCTATTTTTATTTTTAATGTAAAGATTATTATTTTCAACACGGTTTAGTGCCGCTTAGTATCACTTTAGTACCGTTTTAGTACCGTTTTAGTACCGTTTTAGTACCGCAATTAAAAACTGACTTTATCTGCATTTTGTTCGATAAATTTCTCACCAATACCCGATACTTGAGTGAGTTCATCTAAACTATCAATTTTACCGTTATGTTCACGGTATTCGATAATCGCTTTCGCCTTCGCTAAACCAATTCCTTTTAGCTGCTGTAATTCATCAAGATCGGCTCGATTTATATTAACTCTATAACTGTCCATCGCATCCGGTGATGCACTGTTTTTAGCCTTTTGAATTTCTGCTTTAACCGCCTTGTCATGATCAAGTTTCACTTTTTCGGGGTTAGCTTTAGGTGTTTTCATTTCAGGTTCTGTGGCATGAAGCGGGTTCAGCAGTAATAAAGCCAGTAGTAGCGTGCTGAGCAGTGTCATCAACTGACGTACTTTGGCTGTCATTCTTGATAAGAAGGTCATAATGTATCTCCTTGTGTCCAGTGAAGATCCAGCCTGTCTCCTGTTCCTTGGCTGAATGTTAACTAACTTGCACGCTAAGTTAAACGTACCTTGGTTAGACATTAACCTTAGTAAAAAACTCTCAGAGTACCAAATTAACTTAAGTTCAATAGGTCAGCTAAAATTGGCTCTTGCTCGTTTCACTTACTCTCTCGTTTTACCCCTTGAAGATTATCACGAGCATTTTTGCTTGGCACTTGCTGGGAAAAACTTGAAAGACTTACGTCTTTTAATTGACTTAACAGACTCTGATGCAGCTGACTCAATTTAGGTTTATTCCCTTGATTAAACACTAAGGGCCGACAAAGACTCATGGCTTGATAACCTAAACGTGCAGTTAATAGCCCGCCACCAAGACCTTGGGCAACCCGTGCGGATAACTTACCTGCCATTTCAAGGGATAACACTTGAGTGCCTAAATCAGTAATCAACTCTGCACTGCCCGCATAAATGATGTTAGCCACTATGCTGCGCAATAACTTAATCCGGCTCCAATAACCTAATTCAATGGCATAAATTCGGGCAATTTCGGTGATCATTTTTTGATTACGCCATAAAATAATCGCCATATCCAAGGCCGCCAGCGGACTTGCCGCCAAGAGCAACGCCGCTTCGCCCGCATAACGACTGACCAACTTTTTGGCTTCACTATCCCTTTGACTCAAGACTAAGGTATCAAACAACATGAGCTTTTCAGCATCATTATGTTCTGGGTTTATGTGGGATAAGTATCCACGGCTAGCAGTGTCCTGCGGGTATCGACTCAAGAGTGGTTGAATAAATTTGTCCGCCTCACCAATTTGCATGCTTTGGGCTAAGCGCTTACCGGTTTCTTGGCTGCTAACCACTTGCCTAAGTTGTCCCAGTTTACGCCATTCACTGATAACACCTAGGCTTGCCACCATGATAACAACGACTAAGACTGTGGCATAAAACCCAAATAACCAAGGGCTTTGCTCGAAGGCTTGCCAGAGTCCAAGGCCAGTTTCCATAACAACGAAGCTGGTCAATGCCAATAGCAAGATTTTCACTGGCCAAGTAAATTTACTGCGAGACTTAAGCTTAGTGACCGGTTCATCCCTCAGCTCCCCCACACCCGCTATTAACGCCTTTTCGTCAACTTCTGTTGCTGTGCTGGCGTCATGACTGGAGCGAAAATCTTTGCTATCGAAGGCTTGGCTGCCTTTAACTCGGTAAGATTTCATCTGACTAGACCCAGGTAAGTTTCGTTCGCTGGAAGTCAACTCAGCTTGAGCATCTTTAGTCTCATCAGAAGTTTGCTCATCGAAGACTCGCTGCTGTTTTAATTTATTATTCGAAGGTTTATCTAACATAGTAGGGCCTGTTGAACTTTCAAGGTTGTTTTTGCAGCGAATTGTTGGCCAATGATACAAGGCAGAGGCTTTGCGGTGTAGTTATTCTACATAAAAAACCGATAACGCAGTAGAAATGACCAACAAACGCTGCCCAAAGGGTTCGGCTAAAACTGTTTTACTCTTTGTTAAGAGAATTTTGCTTAGATTACTAGGCTGCAATCCACTCGCCGCGATTAAAACGGTTTTATCTCGAACAAAATTCAACCGGCAAAGATCAACAGGCCCTAGGTTAACTTATCGGCAAGCAAGAATTGCAGTAAATGATCGAGGCGAATATGTTCAAATTGCGGCCCACTGCCATGCCGGTGACTGCCGGAGCTATCTTTAGGTTGGAAAGACAAGAAATCAAAGCCTTGCTCACGCCAAAAATCCGCATTGGGCAAATGATTAGGCACTTCGCCGGGAAAGACTGTCATCATTTTGCCTTGCGAGTTTCTGCCTTTAATCACTTCTTGGCTACCTTCAGGCGTGTTGACCATGCCATGTTCAGTCACCTTGATGGCGCTGATGGCCATGGTTTCGACATCACAGCCTTCAAAACTGGCAAAATGTTGGCTTTGTCTAAGCATTTCAGTTAATAACTGCAACACATGACCTTGCTGATCTCGGGTAACACGGTCAACTTGGCTGGCGGCAAATAATAACTTATCAATACGGGGCGCAAACAAACGCTTGATAAGGCTCGACTGACCGAAATGAAAGCTCTCCATGATTTGATTAAGTGCATGGCTCATATCATTAAATTGACCGTGCCCATGATTGAGTGCGTTTAAACAATCCACCAGCACTAATTGGCGATCAAAACTCGAAAAATAGTCCCGATAAAAGGGCTTCACGACTTTCGCCACGTATTCCCGATAACGAGCCTTAAGCACCTGATAGTGACTATTATCGGCGCTACTTTCTAAGCGTTTATGATCCGCCTCATCCAGTTCAAGCAAAGGGAAGAAAGCCAGTAGAGGGGTTGATTCGAATTCACCGGGTAACAACATGCGGCCAGGCTGGGCTAAGTAATAGCCTTGAACCCGTACAAGGTCGACTAATAGCGCCTGATAACTGGCGGCGAGCTGTTTTAGTTGCTGCTCATCGGCAATCTTGTCCAGCGATAATGACTTAAGTTGCTGGGAAAATGCATCATAAAGGGGCGAGGTCTTAAAACGCGCGGCTGTGGCTTTTTGAGATAAACACCAAGTGGCAAAGTCCATCCTCAGCATAGGTAAATCCAGTAACCATTCACCAGGGTAATCTATGATATCTACATACAAGGTCGCGGTATCGGTTAATTTGGCAACTAGGCCTTTCTCAGGGCGGTACTTGATTGCCAATCTAAGCTCGGTGATTTGCCGAGTGGAGGCAGGCCAGCTCACAGGGCTTGAGGTTAAAGCATCCATAGCGCCTTGATAATCAAAGCTTGCCACAGCCAAATCCGGCTGCATGGCACGCTTAACGCCTATCAAACGCCCTTCTCTGGCAACTTGCCATAAGGGCAAAGGTGAAGGGCTCGTTTTAGCATCACAGTGGAGTAATTGATTCACTAGGCCTGTGATAAACGCCGTTTTCCCAGCGCCGCTCAGGCCAGTCACCGCCAAACGTACATGCCTGTCAGTGCTGCGAAGCACTAAGGATTGGGTTGCTTGATTAAGCTTATTCAATGAGCGTTCTATCAATCCCAAGTCGTTGGCTTCCTTATTCTAAAGCTAAATTGTGCGGCTAGATTGACTGAGTCTATTTATATACTCAGTAGAGCGGTTATGTCGAGGTGCTGTACCTATTCTGTGTGGGTGTGCACTATTACGGCTTATTTATCATAGCAACAAGGGCGGTAAACCGCCCTTTGGATGATGCTACAGATTGTCTATTTGCCTTTTCAGATCGAAATTATCTGAAGTGACGTGACGCTCAAGTTGCTGCAAGCGTATTTCAAGCTTAGTAAACTGGCGATTAACATCGAAGAGCGCTTGTTTTGCAGGCTCACCTGCTTGCCAGACTTTCTTCTTCACTTCGATATCTTTATGATCGAACTTATCATCTAAGCTTTTAGGCTTTTCATCTAAGATCATCCAAAGGGCAATATAGATAACAAATACAAACCCTGTGCCGCCCAATAAAAATATCGATACCGCTAATACTCTTACCAACCAAGTCTCGAAATTAAAGTATTCCGCGATACCCGCACAGACCCCAGCAATTTTACCCGCCTTGGCGTTACGGTATAAAGTACGGCCATTAGAGGTGTTCATGCTTTGCCCTCCATTCTGGTGATTGAGAATCTAATATTGCCTCCAGAGTCTCAATGCGACTGCCCATTTTCTCGGCTTTTCCTATGAGATCATTGAGCTGACTGAACTCTTCTTCGGTGAGCCCTTGGCTCACCTGCCGCTTGCTGCGGTAATGAAGTACCAGCCAAATGGGAGCAACAATGACCAAAAAGAGAATAATTGGTGCAATTAATATATCCATGTCCATAACCTACCTCGAGTAATTAGGCTTTTGTTTTCGGCTGAGCCTTAGCTTTTACCTTGGCCTTTAATGCTGCTAATTCGTCACTGACTGAGTCTTCTGCTGCTAAGGCGGCAAATTCATCCGCTAAGCTGTTTTTCTTACCCATATCATAAGATTCAACTTGCGCTTCAATGCCTTCTACGCGGCGTTCATACTGCTCAAACTTCATCATAGCGTCATCTATCTTGCTTGAATCTAACTGTTTTTTCACTTCTAAACGTGAGGTTGCAGTCTGCTTACGCATGATAATGGTCTTTTGACGTGCTCTTGCATCATTCAGTTTTTCTTGCAGTTGAGCAACTTCATCTTTCAAGCGCGTTATGTGCTCTTCAACAACTTGTAACTCAAGCTCCAAAGTACTCAGTAAGGTGCCTGTTTTTTGCTTTTCAATCAAGGCTGCTTTAGCTAAATCTTCCCTGTCTTTTGATAGGGCGAGTTCTGCTTTATCTTGCCAATCTTGTACTTGTTCCTGCACACGGGCAACGCGTCTTAATAGCTCTTTCTTTTCTGCTAAAACCTTGGCAGAGGTTGAACGGACTTCAACTAAGGTGTCCTCCATCTCTTGGATGATAAGGCGCACCATTTTTTCAGGGTCTTCAGCTTTATCCAATAAAGCACTGATGTTGGAGTTAACTATGTCTGCAAAGCGAGAGAAAATTCCCATAATTTGTTCCTCAATTGAACGTTAATGTCGAAGTTCATAATACACATAGCGTGCCAACTTTTGATAAATGATATTTTTCATATAGTTAGATTAAATTTAAGTTTTTCTTTCTTTTTAAACCTCAGGCAACTATTATGATTTTCACCAATAATTAGCGTAAAAGACTAACCAATATCGTGGCAAATTCATACCAACAAGATAACCTTATCGGTCAATCCAATGCGCTGTTAGAAGTATTAGAGCACGTTTCTAAGATAGCGCCCCTTTCCAAGCCTGTGTTGATCATAGGCGAGCGGGGTACTGGTAAAGAGCTTATCGCCGAGCGCCTACACTACTTATCCCCCCGCTGGGATCAAGCTTTTATTAAACTCAATTGTTCATCTTTGAGTGAAAACTTATTAGAAAGTGAACTCTTTGGCCATGACTCAGGGGCATTTACTGGGGCTAAGGGTAAGCACGAAGGCCGTTTCGAGCGCGCCGATGGCGGCACTCTCTTCTTAGATGAGCTGGCAAACACTTCAGGGCTTATTCAAGAGAAGCTGCTTAGAGTGATTGAATACGGTGAGTTCGAGCGTGTGGGTGGCAGTAAAACAGTGCAAACCGATGTTCGATTAATTTGTGCGGCTAACGAAGATTTACCCACACTAGCTGAACAAGGTGAGTTTCGTGCCGATTTGCTCGATAGACTGGCATTCGATGTGATAACCCTGCCGCCACTGCGTTGTCGCACCGAAGATATCATGCCTCTGGCAGAGCACTTTGCGGTCAGTATGGCCAGACAATTAGGCTTAGATTTTTTCCCAGGCTTTAGCCCCATCGCCGTCGAACAATTGATGATGCACACCTGGCCGGGTAATATTCGTGAGCTTAAAAATGCGGTTGAACGCAGCGTCTATCGTAGCGGCCAAGAAGAGGCCATAGATGAAATCATTGTCGATCCCTTCGCTTCTCCCTATCGCCCCACTAACAGAGTAAAAACCTTAAGTCGTCAACAGGTTCAACCCCAAGCGTTAAGTACAACGCCCAATTCAGCTCACGCTATCACTGCTGAAACAAACAGCCAAACTTCCGAGCCTACCTTGGAGATGCCATTATTTCGAGAGGCAGCGTTAAACTTCCCCATTAGCTTTAAGGAACATACAGAGCAGTTTGAGGTTGATTTAATTAATCAAGCCCTTAGCGAGAGCCAATTTAACCAGAAGAAAACCGCCGATCTGCTGGGCCTTAGCTACCATCAACTCAGGGGGATCTTAAAGAAATACAATTTATTGGATAAGGCATAATCTTGATGATAAAAGATGCACATTGCCCCCACTTGCTTTCCACTGTTAAAATAGGCATTTAGGCTTATGCTTACTCAAGTGGGCGCAGCTAGCCTTTGGTGGACACAATAATGATAATATTTTGGGGCTAAACATGATGCGTCAATGGCAACTCACCTTAGTGTGCGCCTGTAGCCTGCTCCTTAGTGCTTGCGGTAAAGCTCAGCTCCCTTCGGGGCTGGTGTATTGCAGTGAAGGGAACCCTGAAACCTTTAACCCGCAGCTTATTACTTCAGGCACCACAGTCGATGCCACCTCGAATCAAATTTATAACCGTTTAGTGGATTATGATGTCACCAGCGCGAGCATAGTGCCAAGCCTTGCGACCCAGTGGCAAGTGTCTGAAGATGGCCTTACCTATCGCTTTCATTTACGCCGTGACGTACATTTTCATCAATCCGAACTTTTTACGCCAAGCCGATATTTCAATGCCGATGATGTACTCTTTTCCTTCAATCGCATCATCGACCTTGCGCATCCTTACCACTACCTCACTCGCACGGGTTATCCCTTCTTTCAGAGTATTAGCTTTGCCGAGTTAGTGGATAGCATTGAGAAAGTGAATGACTTTGAAGTGGTTTTTCACCTAACACGCCCCGATGCCACCTTTATTTCTAATTTAGCAACCGACTTTGCGGTGATCTTATCCGCAGAGTATGGCCAGCAGCTATTAGCTCAAAACCAAGCGGAAAAACTTGATTTCTTTGCCATAGGCACAGGGCCCTTCAGACTCGATGAATATGTTAAGAACGAGTATATTCGCTACAAGAAACACCCTGACTTTTGGGGCGAGCCTCCCAAAATTGAAATGCTGGTGTTTGATATCACTCCTAGAAGCTCGGTGCGCCTTGCTAAACTCATCACCGGAGATTGCAGCGTATCAGCACTGCCAAAAGCCACTGAACTTGCCGTGGTCAAGCAGCACCCCAACTTAGTTATTGATACTCAGGCTGGGCTAAATGTGGCATTTTGGGCATTTAACACTCAAAAAGCCCCCTTCAATGATGTGAGAGTGCGCCAAGCGCTGGCCCATGCCGTGGACAAAGACAATATTCTGCGGGTGGTGTACCACGATACCGCCGTGGCTGCCACCGGCGTCTTGCCTCCCGCCTCTTGGGCTTATACCCCAAGCGTTATCCCTAATGAATACAATCCAGGCAAGGCCCGCGCCCTGTTAAAAGAAGCTGGGGTAAGCCGATTGCAAATCGATATATGGGCCATGCCCGTTGCCCGGGTATATAACCCCAATGCACTGAAAACCGCCGAGCTTATTCAGGCTGACTTGGCGGCCATTGGAGTGAAAGTCAATATTATCAGTTTCGATTGGAGTGTCTTTACTCAAAAACTGGCGCTGGCAGATTATGACTCTGTGCTCATCGGCTGGAATGCTGACAATAGCGACCCTGATAATTTTTTCTCTCCCTTATTAAGCTGCGCAGCGTTTAACTCTAACAATAACCGCTCACGCTGGTGCCTCCCCGCCTTCGATGAGTTGCTGGCCAAAGCGCAGGCCACCACAGATAAAGGTGAGCGAAAAGCCCTGTATCAAGCCGCCGAAGCCATCATTGCCGCACAAGTACCCATGGTAAACTTGGCCCATGGGCCAAAAGTGGTGCTGCGTAAGAGTTCGCTTATCTCTACCCATAACGCGCCCTATGGCGGTATTTCATTCGCTGCTATGATGCTAGCACCCCCCCAGTTAACGGCGCCCATTGAGCCAGCTCAACACATTGATCTTGAGTATTCACCCATAAAAAGCGCCCCCATGAAGAGCCCTGCCATTGAGAATCCGCCTAAAGAGCGCTCTGCCATAGAACAAGCACAAACTAAGGAGCAAGGCTGATGTGGCGTTATCTAATTAGACGCATGGTGCTGTTCTTTGCCACCTCCTTAGTCATGATGGCCGTGCTGTTTATTGCTACCAGTTTGTTTCCGGTGGAAAAAAGTTATTCACTGAGCGGCATTGAATTTCCAACGCCCCAGCAGCACGAGCAATTAACCCAAATCTATCAGCTCGATAACAACCTATTTAGTCAATTTACCGCCTATTTGCGGGAGCGCCTCTCTGGAAATTTAGGCATTTCCAGTAACTCACAGCAAAGCGTGGCCGATGAGCTGATGAGCGTGCTGCCCGCCTCCCTCGAGTTGTCTCTGTTTGCAGGCGCCTTAGCGCTATTTTTTGGGGTGCCCCTTGGGGTGATTGCGGCCCTAACCAAAAACAAACTAATTGAAACCAGCATCTTGGCACTAACACTCACCGGCTATTCAGTGCCCGTATTCTGGTTAGGCTTAACCTTGTCCTTGTGGTTTGGGGTGAATTTAGGCTGGCTACCCATAGCCGGACAAATTAACTTGCTCTATGAAATTGAACCGGTAACAGGCTTAATGCTTATCGATACCTTGTTATCCGACTCAGTCTTTGCCATGGCCGCCTTCGAAGATGCCTTATTGCACATCATTCTGCCTGGCGTCACTTTGGCTGTGCTGCCCTTTACCACTGTCATACGCATCACACGTCAGGCGCTGCAAGATGTGATGACGCAAACCTATATTCAGGCCGCTGAAGCGCGGGGACTTAGCAGCACGAAAATTCTCTTACGCCATGCCCTACCTAATGCCTTTATCCCTGTACTCAAGAGCTTTGGGCTTATGCTAGGTTCATTTGCAAGCTACGCCATTGTGGTAGAAGTGATTTTCGCCTGGCCTGGTGTTGGGGCTTGGTTAGTTTCAGGCATTTATCAACGAGACTACACTGTCATTCAGGGCGGTATCTTATCTGTGTCGCTGCTCATTATATTTTTAAGTATTATCATAGATTTAATCTATACAGCCATTAATCCTATGAGTAAAAAGGAGCTGTATGCCGCGCATTAAAATTTACCAAGAGGATAATATTGCCTCGCCGTCATTGCGAGTCTGGCAAGCGTTTTCCGCAAATCCTGCTTCCCTTATTTCGCTGTGGGTAGTGTTATTTCTGTTGCTGCTCATTGGCTTTGGACCGTTTCTTGCGCCCTTCGCCCCTGAAGCCCAGCAGGCTCATACGATATTAATGCCACCCTCTTGGGATATAGACGGTCATGTAGAGCACTTTTTTGGCACAGATGACTTGGGCAGAGATATTTTTAGCCGCATTCTGCACGGAGTGAGACTCACCTTTGGCATGTCGTTACTTATCGTGACTGCGGCCTTAGGGGCTGGATTTCTGATCGGCGCCATCTCCGGCATGATGAAAGGCATAAAATCGAGTATTTTGGGGCATTTACTGGATGCCTTGATGTCAATTCCTTCCTTGCTAATGGCCATTTTGGTGGTGGCCATTATCGGGCCTGGGCTATTTAACGTATTTTGGGCCGTCGGCATTGCCATGACGCCGCAATTTATTCGCGCCATCCATCAAGCGGTTCATGAAGAGCTGCAAAAAGAATATGTGACTGCGGCCCGTCTCGATGGCGCCAACAATTGGCAAATCTTCTGGTTTGTTATCATGCCCAATGTGTGGGATGTGGTCATAGTGCAAACCACGCTGGCCATTTCAGCGGCAATCCTTGATATCGCCGCACTGGGCTTTTTAAATTTAGGCGCGCAAGCACCCAGCGCTGAGTGGGGTTCCATGGTACTGCAAGCCTTAGATAATTTGCTCATCGCCCCTTGGACTGTCACCATCCCTGGCGCGGCGATTTTATTTAGCGTACTGTCGATTAATCTGGTGGGTGACGGTCTGCGCTCAGCCCTCGCTGCTATAAGAAACTAACCTATGCCATTACTCGACATACGCAACCTCACCATAGAACTCAACACCAATAACACGAAAGTGAAGGTGCTAGAGAAAGTGAGCTTGACCCTGAATGCCGGCGAAATTCATGGCCTAGTGGGGGAGTCTGGCTCAGGGCGCAGTTTGCTCGCCAAAGCCATCTTAGGCGCCCTTGGTCCCCAGTGGACAGTGATAGCCGACAGATTAATGTTAGATGGAAAAAACTTACTCGACATGAGCCCCAAACAGCGTCGCTGCTTGATGGGCAGTGATATTGCGATGATTTTCCAAGACCCTTCTGGCAGTTTAGATCCGGTGAAAACCATTGGCAGTCAGCTGATTGAATCCATGACGCCTAATAAAGCCGTGGCTTTTTGGCGCCGAGGCAAAGACACTTACCTTAACGCACTTAAATGGCTGCATAAGGTGGGCATTAAGAATCCAAAATCTTTGATGTCCTGCTATCCGTGGGAGCTGTCCGAAGGAGAGTGTCAGAAAGTCATGATTGCCATGGCGATCGCCAATCGACCTAAATTATTGATCGCCGATGAACCGACCAACTCGGTTGAGCTTAATGCTCAGGCACAAATTTTCAGATTATTATCCCAGCTCAATCAACTGCAAAATGTGTCAATTTTGCTCATCAGCCATGAGCTGGAAACCTTAGTGCAATGGTGCGATCACTTAACTGTGCTCTATGGCGGTCAGGTCATGGAGTCAGGACCCACAGATGAGATGATAGCCCATCCGTTTCATCCTTATACTAAAGCGCTCCTGAAAAACCTGCCCGATTACACAGGTAAAATGCGACATAAATCCTATTTACCGACACTGCAGGGCTCATCGCCTTCCTTGCACAATATGCCAGCGGGCTGCCGCTTAGGGCCACGATGCCCTGAGGCTCAGCGAAATTGCGTTAAGCAACCCGCTCTTGAGCATCAAAAAGACCGCTACTTTGCGTGTCATTTCCCCTATCTAAATGAGCAGGATACCGATGACGACGCCATTGCTTAACGTGACTGCACTCAGTAAACAATACCTGACGGGCTATAAGCGCTTCAGAGCGCAGTATTACCAAGCCCTAGCCCCAGTGTCGTTCGAATTAGAGCGCGGGCAAACCTTGGCCATAGTCGGTGAAGTCGGCTCAGGGAAAAGCACCTTAGCCCGCATTTTAGTGGGCGCTGAGCAGCGCAGCACAGGAGAGATATTCTTCGAAGGTGAAGCCCTAGAGTCACGCAATGTAAAGCAGCGCTGTCGACTAATTCGGATGATTTTCCAAGATCCTAATACGTCGCTCAACCCCAAACTCACCATAGGTGAATTATTAAATGAGCCATTACGCTTTAGCTCCAACTTAACGGCCATTGAGCGTAAACAACAAGTTATCGAGACCTTGCGCAAGGTGGGATTACTGCCCGAGCACGCCGATTTCTATCCCAATATGCTCTCTGATGGTCAAAAGCAGCGGGTCGCTGTGGCACGGGCCTTAATGTTAAACCCCAAGATCATCATCGCCGACGAAGCCTTAACGGCGCTGGACTTATCTGTCCGCTCTCAAATTATTAACTTATTGCTTAAATTACAGAAAGAAATGGGACTGTCTTACATTTTCGTGTCCCACAATTTGAATATTGTCCGCCATGTGAGCGATAAAATCATGGTGCTTCACCAAGGACAAATGGTGGAGCATGCCACCACAGAAGACTTGTTTAATTCACCTCAACACGAGTACACCCAGAGGCTTATTCAAGAACAGAGTCAGTTTATGCAAAAACGTTAAACTGATCCAACCACTGGGTTTAACAGCGCATTTTGATAAAAATCAGTGCCATTTAGGCGATGAACTATTTATCCTAGAGCCAATATTAAAGGAAGATACTGAAATATGATTATTAAACCAAAAATTCGTGGCTTTATTTGTACCACCACTCACCCAGTCGGCTGTGAGGCCAACGTTAAAGAACAAATCGAGCTAACCAAAGCCAAAGGCAAGATAGCTAATGGCCCAAAGCGTGTGTTAGTTGTGGGGTCTTCTAGCGGTTATGGCCTGTCATCACGCATCGCTGCAGCCTTTGGCTCAGATGCGGCCACCTTAGGCGTATTCTTCGAAAAACCAAGCTCAGAGACGAAGCCTGGCACCGCAGGCTGGTACAACACTGCCGCCTTTGACAAATTCGCTAAGGCTGAAGGCCTGTATTCTAAGAGCATCAATTGCGATGCCTTTAGTCATGAAGCTAAGAAAAAGGCCATCGAGCTTATCAAGGAAGACTTAGGTCAAGTGGACATGGTGGTCTATTCATTGGCCTCACCTGTGCGTAAATTACCGGATTCTGGCGAGCTTATTCGCTCATCGCTCAAGCCTATTGGTGAAACCTATACCGCCACTGCGGTAGACACCAACAAGGATTGCATAATCCAAACCAGCGTAGAACCTGCCACAGAACAAGAAATTGCCGATACTGTGACTGTGATGGGCGGTGAAGACTGGGAATTGTGGATCAACGCCTTAAGCGATGCTGGCGTATTAAGTGACAACTGCAAAACCGTGGCTTACAGCTATATCGGCACAGAGCTCACTTGGCCGATTTACTGGCATGGCGCCTTAGGCAAAGCCAAAATGGACCTTGACCGCGCCGCTCACGCATTAAACGATAAGCTTGCGGTTAAAGGTGGCTCAGCCAACGTTGCCGTGCTTAAGAGTGTCGTGACTCAAGCAAGTTCAGCCATCCCTGTGATGCCGCTTTATATCGCTATGGTATTCAAAAAGATGCGTCAAGAAGGCCTGCATGAAGGCTGCATGGATCAAATTTATCGCATGTTCAGTGAGCGTTTATACCGCACCGATGGCGCCGCCCCTGCCACAGACGATAAGCAGCGTTTGCGACTCGATGACTGGGAACTGCGTGAAGATATACAGCAGCATTGCCGCGACCTATGGCCACAAGTGACCACAGAGAACTTAAGCGAGCTTGCCGATTACATGGAGTACAAGGCTGAATTTCTTAAACTATTTGGCTTTGGCATCGAAGGCATAGATTATGACGCCGACGTGAACCCCAATGTCAGCTTCGACGTGATCGAGCTTTAACGAGCCCTAGTTCGATAAAGCTAGCACAGCGATATAGCTGTGACATAAAACATGAAAGCCGCATCAGATGCGGCTTTTTTATATCAAGCTGTTTAGACAATTAAACCGTTATTTAAAAAGGGATCCGCTAATGACCCGTATGAGCAGAAACCCAGCCACCCAAATCTGACGCGCAATCGTGCCCCCACTAGCCGCTGACTAAGCGCGGCGCAACAATATTTTTATCCATCTAATTTGCCGTGCTTATTAGTCTATATTTAATGAAAAATATTTAGCTTCGAAAACCATACCTTTATTCAAATAAAACCTATGGGCATTCTCTCTTGAGACCCCAGATACAAGCTTCACTTGCTTACAGCTATTGTCTTTAGCATAACAAAAAATCCAATCGAACAATGTCCCACCATAGCCTTTAGAACGAGCGCTTTGATCAGTTATTAGCTCTTCAATTTCAAGATAGCGTCCTGAATGTAACCACTCAGACATTCGAATTCCCGCTACAGCTTTTATACCATCATCATTTAAGTAGACTAATTCATAACCTGTCGACTCTGACATTTTTTTAACTTTATGGATAAAGTCGGCTAAGGTTAAGTGCTGTCGTAATTGAGAAATAAGATTAAAGCAGTCAGATATTTCTTTTTCTGTTTTAGCCAAACTAATTATCATCTTTTACCTACATTTTTAGTGAAGTTGGAATGAAATTTAAGCCCAAGTATGGGGCGTTAGTCCAATTGCCGAGATAACCACTTGAGCTTTTTCAAAACACTCTTTGGGGCATAAAGCTGTCACTAAAACTCTGCCATACAGGCTTACCATGGCATTGGCTCTTCGACACGCCGTCAACTCGTCAATGAGGGCTCGAACATCCCGTCAATGGGATGGACGGTCGTCTCGCCTTTCTCGTGGTGAAGCGTCATAATTCACCTTTTCAGTAATAGTGTAACTATTTGACTTAAAAGACAACATTCAAAATTTAATAATGGGTACCATCATTAGATTCTATGCACAAAGTATCAATATGCTGATTGCAGATCTAAATGGCAACTCTGATGCTAAAGAAAGGGTGTTGGACTAAATGGCTCGAGTTGCTCTATTGAATTAGGCATCAGGGATGCTGCGCCCGAGCCCATGGGGACTTACTTTTACAGAAAAACAGTCGGCGTCACTCGGGACCTTAGCCCAATGGCCGAGTACACCTTAATACGAATCACAACAAGCAAGCTTTGGGATATAAACGTGTCAGAACTTAATCAATACTCGCATAACATACTGATTTAGAAGCAATGACGACGCCATGCTATTTTGATGCTGCAGGGAAAAATAGTTTGAATGTCCTAATGAAAAACTGAAGCAGCGATGCTTCACCGTTATGCATTATGTTTTAAGCCCAAGATAAATATGGGTGACGGCTTTATGTTGGGCCACATCGGGGAACTGCGTGACTCGTTCAAGCACTAAGGGGAAGTCGGCTAACGGCTCGCCGCTGTTCACCAGCCATTGCCCGTATAAGTCGTTTATCGCCTCCCCTAGGCTTGCCTCATTGCCTGTGTGAGCAAGTAATGCGTAGCGCCCTTTGGGCAACTGTTTACTTACCATACCCACATCCTGCGCCGTTAATGGCCGGCCGATTTCGGCGCCAATATCCAATCGATACTCAGAAGCTGGCACATGTTTAACGTCATGATAAACAAGATTAAAGCTGCGACTGACAAGGGGCGGCGTATGCATTGCTCGTCGCCAACCGATAAAAGCCTGCAAACTGCCGTGTAAATTTGATACCGGCCCACTATGTTCAACCACAGCAAGTTCGATGCTAGCTAAGTCCACTAAAGTCACTTTGTGGTGAATATCGTTAGAGGCTAAGTTCGGCGTACGCATAGTGTCTAATGCCGCTTGCTTTTCAAACCATGCGTTCCACTCGGGTTTCAACCTGAAGGCTTCAGGTGTCATGCCGTTTCTTGCGTTAAAGTCCTCAGAGAAGGCCTTAGGGCATTGAAAGCTGGCATTTGATGCTATATCAGCCATGGATATATTTGGCCGGTAAGCCAACTCAAACACAGATTGTAAGTCTCTAAGTAGGTTGATGTAATCGATAAGTTCAATACCATACATGGCGCTAAACAAGCGCAGGAAATGCCCTTGACCCTGAGTTTGAGGTAAGCCTGCGATTGCAATCAAAGTATCAACGGCCAAGGGCTTGGACAAATGCTCATCAATATGGCTTAGCACCCGCTCAAACTTTTGTTGATAATCTTCCATCATGTTCATCCTTTCCTAACCAATCAGGCTAATTAACCAATCAAGCTTAATCAACCAACTCTATGCCTAAACTTTCTAGTAAAGTCAGTGCCTCGAAGCGGCTAAATATCGCGCCCTTGATGAGGTTGTTGTTAAGGTCAATGTGAAAGCCTGTGGCATCGGTAAAATTAGCCTTGGTTAAGTTGGTTCTATGAAACAGGCTATGGCTAAAGCTACTGCCGTGCATTTCTGCTTGGCTGAGATTGGCCTCCCTGAAATCAACATCATGAGCGCGGCAATGGTGCATCTTCATCAGCTTGAGCTGTTGGCCCATAAAGGAGCCTGAATCTAAAATACACTGATTAAATGAAACAGGAATACCACTGCTGAACTGCGGCCACTGAACCTGAGTCCAATCGATACCGAGCAGTTTACATTCATCAAATTCTGCACTATCAAATACGCTAAAACCAAGGCGGGCTAGACTTAAATTACATTCAACAAAGCGGCATTCGATAAACTTACAGCGCGAAAAGTTCACTTTACTGAAGTTACAGCGATAAAACACGCATTGCTCGAACTCAACCCCATCGAGTCCTTGCTCTGCTATATCGAGAGTATCGAAGCTTTGCTCAAAATAGCTTTGCAGGTTAAACATAGACTCTTCCTTGCGCTGCACCGTAAACAAAAACATAAACAAAAAGACCAAGGCAGGCCTTGGTCTTTTCACTTTTATCTTATTTTTATATCAGGGCTAGATTTATTCAGCCACTGGGTATTCTATATCGGCTTTGGCTTTTAACGAGGCGATTAAACCACGATAGTCAGCTTCGCTGTACTGAGGCGTTAATCTCTGTTTCATCGCACTTAATACATTGTCGTTAATGCCTTCGGCTGGGTTAACCTTATCCAACAGTATGATGGCATAACCAGAAGCTAGCTCAGCGGTATCTATGCTAACAGCATCCTTTGCAGGTACCGGCATCTGGAACGCTTTCGCCGCTATGCCGCTGTCGACATCTTGGCTATAACGGCCAAGCTTAGCCTGAGTGGTTAAACTTAAGCTTGAAGCATCGAAAGTGCTGTCTTTAAGTTGAGCCATGTACTCCACAGCTTTGTTAAGGGCTGCTTCTTTAGCTTTATCTTGTTGTAAACGTGCGATAATGCTGTCTTTTACACTTGAAAAACTCAAAGTTCCGGCAGCTTGATGCTCTTTCATACGCACCACAAGTATGTGATTCGGGGCGATTTCGATAACATCACTGTTCATGCCGCTAGCCAATACTTGATCGGAAAATGCCGCTTTAATAAAATCAGCCTGATTAAATTCCGCAGGCACAGCGTTACGATCGAATAACTCAGTGGTCTTGATGCTAGCACCAATGGCCTTCGCCGCGTCCACTAAGGTATCTGGGATTTCATAACTGGTATCGGCAAGCTTGGTTTGTAAACCGTAGAACTTGTCTAAGGCTTTTTTCTCTTGAATTTGAGCAACAATCTTAGCTTCAACATCAGCAAAAGGAGCTAACTGCCCTGCTTGCACATCTAAAAGCTTAATGATGTGATAACCAAATTCTGTACTCACTAAACCTGAATGAGCACCTTTCTCTAGTGAGAATAATGCCTCATCGAAGGCTGGGGCCATCACGCCAGGCTCAAACCAATCAAGTTTCCCGCCTTGTTCACCGCTAAACTTATCTTCTGAGTCAGTCTTAGCTAGGGCTTCAAAACTCTCCCCTGCGGTTAACTTAGCCAGAATAGCCGCCGCTTTAGCTTCATCGGCTGCATCGTCATCGGATTTATTGATCAGAATATGTGCCGCAAGGCGCTTTTCAGCCGTCTGATACTGTTTTTGATGCTCGTCGTAATAGGCTTTTACTTCTTCAGGTGAAGTTGTTATGTCTTTGGCAAGTTCAGCCACATTCAGCTCAAGATATTCAAGGCTCACTTTCTCAGGGCTTAAATACTGAGATTGATTGGCATCATAATAAGCTTGCGCTTCTTCATCTGTGACAGAGTTATCAGCTAAAAACTGGTTTGACTCAACGGTTAAGTAACGAATATCACGGGTCTGACCTTGTACTTCAGCCAGCTGCTTAGCTTCGCCATCGAGTGCAAACTCACTGCCCACTAACGCAGACAATAACTGACGACGAGTCATATCAACCCGCATCATGTTTTTAAAGCTCACCGCTTGATAGCCTAATTGACGCAATACCGCTTGATAACGGCTATTGTCAAATACACCGTCAGTCTGAAACGCAGGCTCAGAGACGATGGCTTGTTTAATTTGTTCATCCGACACGCGCAGGCCTAACGCAAAGGCGGCTTGATCGATGAGCTTGTCACCAACCAATTTTTCTAACACGCTCTGCTTAATCCCAGCCATATAAGTATCATCAGCGGCTAAGGTTTCAAACATGTCACCTAATTGCTGCTCGATACGGCTGCGCTCGTTTTGGAATGCTTGTTCTAATTCACTGGTAGATACTTCATCACCATTAACTATGGCGACGGGCAAATCCGTTGAAGTTCCCAAATAACTGCTGACACCAGCAAAAGCAAAGGAGAATATCACAAGCACTAAAATGCCTTTGGCTACAACGCCTTGTGAACCTTCGCGAATTTTCTCTAACATCTGAATTCTCGCTTGTTGCGATTAAAAATTAAAAAGGCGCATCACAGAATGGATGCGCCTTTTTTGTAATATGTAGAGCTTAGTGGTTAGACTCAAGCCCCAAATACCCAGTGTAATACAGGGTATTTATGCCCGCTTAGGTACAGCCTAGCTGCAACATGAGCGGATGCCTTACAAAGGCCGCAATATTAATAATTAATTAACTGCGTCTTTTAAAGACTTGCCAGCTTTAAATGCTGGAATATTTGCCGCAGCAATTTTGATTTCTTTACCCGTTTGTGGGTTACGGCCAGTACGCTCAGCACGTTGACGTACTTCGAATGTACCAAAACCAACTAGAGAAATTTTATCACCGTCTTTTAGACCTTCGGTCACTGCAGCGATAAAAGAATCTAGTGCACGGCCAGCTGCCGCTTTAGAGATATCAGCACCAGATGCGATTTTCTCGATTAGTTCAGATTTGTTCATGTCATCCCCTTGAATGTTATTGTCGCGCCGCAACCTAATCCATAGTGGAGCGGTCTGCGGAGGCTTTATTGTTATAAGTTTGTTGTTATTTCAAACCTATTATGAAAACCAAAAAAATGAAACTGGATACAGCTCAAAGTCAGCTACCCCAAGGGCTTGGAGTCTCTGACTCTCCACAGACCTAGGCTACCACAGGTCTAGCGTTTGTTAAGCCCCTTTTTTCATTTTTTTTGCCCTGCTAGCAAATTTTGCTATTTTCAAGCTACTTTTTAACCACTTCAAAGCCTTCAACCGGCTTTTCTAGTGCTAATTTAAGCACTTCATCAATCCAGCGAACCGGATGAATTTGCAAATCAGCGATAACATTAGCTGGAATTTCTTCCAAGTCACGCTCATTTTCCTTAGGAATTAGCACATGCTTAATGCCGCCACGATGGGCTGCAAGCAATTTTTCTTTTAGGCCGCCAATGGGCAACACCTCACCACGTAGGGTGATTTCCCCTGTCATGGCAACATCGCTGCGCACTGGATTCCCAGTAAGGCTAGACACTAAAGCGGTACACATAGCCGCGCCCGCTGAAGGCCCGTCTTTTGGCGTCGCCCCTTCAGGTACATGCACATGGATATCACGTTTTTCATAGAAATCGTTATTGATACCCAATTGTTCTGCACGAGCACGCACCACCGTCATGGCCGCTTGAATAGACTCTTGCATCACATCGCCTAAGGAACCGGTATAAGCCAGCTTACCTTTACCCGCCACTGACGTCGCTTCTATAGTGAGTAAATCCCCGCCCACTTGGGTCCAGGCGAGAGCTGTCACTTGACCTATCTGGTTCTTAGACTCGGCTTTGCCGTAATCAAAACGCTGCACCCCTAAGAAGGTTTTCAGGTTGTCTTGATTAATGACCACAGATTTAACGCTTTTATCCAATAAAATCTGTTTAACGACTTTGCGGCAAATTTTTGAAAGCTCACGTTCAAGAGAACGCACACCGGCTTCACGAGTGTAATAACGAATAATACCCAAAATCGCGCTATCATCGATATGCACTTCCTTGGCTTTCAAGCCGTTACGCTCAATTTGTTTCTCAAGTAAGTGCTTTTTGGCAATATTTAATTTTTCATCTTCGGTATAACCAGAAAGACGAATGACTTCCATGCGGTCCAATAAGGGCCCTGGAATATCCATAGAGTTTGAGGTAGCCACAAACATTACATCCGATAAGTCATAATCGACTTCGAGGTAATGATCGTTAAAGGTGCCATTTTGCTCAGGATCTAACACCTCAAGCAGTGCCGATGCCGGATCGCCGCGCATGTCTGAGCTCATCTTATCGATTTCATCGAGCAAAAACAGTGGGTTTTTCACCCCAACCTTGGCCATCTTCTGGATGATTTTACCAGGCATAGAGCCAATATAAGTCCGTCTATGGCCACGAATTTCAGCCTCATCACGCACGCCGCCTAGCGCAACCCGCACATATTCACGGCCGGTCGCTTTGGCAATAGACTGACCTAATGAGGTTTTACCCACACCCGGTGGTCCGACTAAACACAAGATTGGCCCTTTGAGTTTACGCACCCGGCTCTGCACCGCCAAGTACTCTAAAATCCGGTCTTTTACTTTTTCAAGACCGTGGTGGTCGGTATCCAGCACCACTTGGGCCTTGGCTAAATCGCGCTTAATTTTAGAGCGCTTTTTCCAAGGCACTGACGTCATCCAGTCAACATAACTGCGCACCACTGTGGCTTCTGCCGACATTGGCGACATCATCTTAAGTTTATTGAGTTCGGCATTGGCCTTGTCTTTGGCATCTGCTGGCATGCCAGCTTCTTCAATTTTTTTGCCTAAAACATCAAATTCATCATGACTTTCATCTATGTCGCCCAGTTCTTTTTGAATGGCTTTCATTTGCTCATTCAAATAGTACTCACGCTGACTCTTCTCCATTTGCTTTTTGACCCGAGTACGAATGCGTTTTTCAACCTGTAATAGGTCAATTTCCGCTTCCATCATCGCCATCAAGTATTCAAGACGTTCACCGACATTGATCATTTCAAGTACGGCTTGCTTGTCTTCAAGCTTAAGCGGCATATGGGCCGCCATGGTATCGGCAAGGCGTGCAGCTTCATCTATTCCTGAAAGCGAGGTTAATACTTCCGGAGGGATTTTTTTGTTCAGCTTGATGTAACCCTCAAACTGACTTATTGCACTGCGAACTAAGACCTCTTCTTCTTTCTCGATAAGATCTTCTGATTCTAAATACTGGGCAGTGGCAACGAAGAAACTGTCTTCTTGGGTGTACTTTAAGACTTTGGCTCTCTGACCGCCTTCAACCAAGACTTTCACTGTGCCATCGGGCAGTTTAAGCAACTGCAAGATAGAGGCCACTGTGCCTATGTCGAAGATGTCGTCTTTACCTGGTTCGTCTAAATCGGCATCGCGCTGGGCGACCAATAAAATTTGCTTGTCTTGCTCCATGGCCGATTCAAGGCAACGAATAGATTTTTCTCGGCCGACAAACAACGGAATAACCATATGGGGATAGACCACCACATCTCGCAGTGGCAGCACGGGGAGTTCGATATGCGCTTCACGCTCTTCGGTCATAGCTAGTTTCCGTTTTTAAGAAATGGATTAATTATGAGTATATTGGGGCGCAAGCGTCAGTTTCAATAGCTAAAATAAAAAAAGGAGCCCAATGGACTCCTTATTTATCAGTTTATTAGCTAATAGAACAATTATTGTTCGCCTGAAGCCGCTTTAGTGTCGTTATTCTCATAAATAAGAATGGGATCTGACTCGCCTTTAACCACTGACTCATCGATAACGGCTTTCACCACACCTTTGACTGTCGGCAAATCGTACATGGTATCAAGTAAAATACCTTCTACGATTGAACGCAGACCACGGGCACCGGTTTTACGGCTCATGGCTTTTTTCGCGATAGCTTTAAGGGCATCTTCGCGGAATTCAAGCTCGACATTTTCCATCTCAAATAAGGCGCCATACTGCTTAGTTAAGGCATTCTTTGGTTGAGACAAAATCTGTATCAAAGCTGATTCATCCAATTCAGTTAAGGTAGCCACAACAGGTAGACGACCAATAAACTCAGGGATAAGACCGTATTTCACTAAATCTTCAGGTTCTACTTGACCTAAGATTTGTGAAATTGTGGCTTTATCTTGCTCGCCCTTCACTTCTGCGCCAAAACCTATGCCAGTACCTGTGTGCGCCCGCTGTTCTATCACTTTCTCAAGACCTGCGAATGCACCGCCACAGATAAATAAGATTTTAGAGGTATCAACCTGTAAAAACTCTTGCTGAGGATGCTTACGACCACCTTGTGGAGGCACAGAAGCTACAGTACCTTCAATCAGCTTAAGTAAAGCTTGCTGCACGCCTTCACCCGACACATCACGAGTAATGGATGGATTGTCAGACTTACGGCTGATTTTATCGATTTCATCGATATAGACGATACCGCGCTGAGCTTTTTCTACATCGTAATCGCACTTTTGCAATAGCTTTTGAATGATGTTTTCAACATCTTCACCCACATAACCCGCTTCGGTTAAGGTGGTGGCATCTGCCATGGCAAATGGCACGTTCAGTGAACGGGCTAAGGTTTCTGCCAGTAAGGTTTTACCGCTACCGGTTGGGCCGATTAACAAGATATTACTCTTGCCAAGTTCAACGCCTTCTTTGGTGGTGCCATTACGCAAACGTTTGTAATGGTTATACACAGCCACCGCGAGGACTTTTTTTGCCTTGTCTTGCCCTATGACATACTCATCTAAATGATTACGCAGCTCATGGGGCGTAGGCAATTTATCATGATCACGCTTAGGTGAGATCTCTTTGATCTCCTCGCGAATGATGTCGTTACACAACTCGACACATTCATCACACACATATACAGAAGGACCCGCAATGAGTTTTCTTACCTCATGCTGGCTTTTTCCGCAAAAAGAGCAGTACAGCAATTTACCGCTGTCACCGTTATTTTTGTTATCGCCCATTACCCTACCTCTATTTGCAGCCTACACACTGCCTGTAGTCAGAATTCTTGCTAGCCACACAGGCTATCTCTAGTTTCACAATAGCCTAATGTCGGCTAAAAATCAGCTACGACTAGTTAAAAGCGAATCAACTAAACCGTAATCCATTGCTTGCGTTGCACTCATGAAGTTGTCTCTGTCAGTATCACGCTCGATAACTTCCAGCGGTTGACCCGTATGCTCGGCCAACATTTGGTTTAATTTGTTCTTGATACCCAGGATTTCTTGAGCATGAATGGCGATATCCGATGCCTGACCTTGGAAGCCACCTAATGGCTGATGGATCATCACTCGTGAGTTAGGCAAACAATGACGCTTGCCCTTAGCACCGCCAGCTAACAAAAATGCGCCCATGCTTGCCGCTTGTCCAATACACACAGTACTGACGTTAGGCTTGATAAATTGCATGGTGTCATAAATGGCCATACCCGCAGTGACAGAGCCACCTGGCGAGTTAATGTATAGATAGATATCTTTATCTGGGCTTTCTGATTCGAGGAACAGTAACTGGGCCACGATAAGGTTAGCCATGTGCTCTTCAACTTGGCCAACTAAAAATATCACCCGTTCTTTTAACAGGCGAGAATAAATATCATATGAACGTTCACCCTTAGCGGTTTGTTCAACAACCATAGGTACAAGAGCATTGAGTACAGATTCTGGCGCTTTATGCATTATTCACTTCCCTAAAATAAAAAATGGCCCGCATGAGGAACCTCATACGAGCCATTATAAATGGCGAACCGCAGTTCAAGTCAAGCTAAGCTTACGCGCGGCCACTAGCCTTGTTCATAAATTCTTCAAAAGCCACTTCTTTAGTCGTGACTTTAGCAGATTTTAGCAGCGCTTCAACGGCTTGCTCTTCAAGGGCTACGTTACGCATGTTCTGCATCATTTCTTTATTGCTATTGTAGTAAGCAACTACTTCAGCTGGATCTTCATAAGCAGAAGCCATAGACGCGATTAGCGCTTGAACGCGGGAGTCTTCAGCTTTTAATTCGCTAGTCTTGATCACTTCGCCTAATAATAGACCGATTTTAACGCGACGCTCAGCTTGTTCAGTGAATAGTTCAGCAGGAAGCTCAGGCATGTTCTTAGTCTGGCCACCAAAACGTTGCATTGCTTGCTTACGCAACACTTCAACTTCACCGTCGATTAATGCGCTAGGAATAGTCACGTCATTTGCCGCGAGTAAACCATTGATCACTTGCTCTTTCACGTTAGCTTTAAGCGCTTGCTCAAGTTCACGGGTCATGTTCTTACGGATTTCAGCTTTCAATGCGTCTACGCCGCCTGAAGTGATACCGAACAAAGTCGCGAACTCATCGTTAACTTCTGGTAATTGCGCCGCTTGAACTTCAGTGAGGGTAATAGCGAATTTAGCCGCTTTACCTTTTAAGTTTTCAGCGTGGTAATCTTCAGGGAAGCTAACTTCGATATCGAAGGTTTCACCGGCTTTATGGCCAGTAACACCAGTTTCAAAACCTGGGATCATACGGTTACTGCCGATTTCAAGTTCGAAATCATCAGCCTTGCCACCGTCAAACTCTTCACCATCGATTGAACCAACAAAATTCATTTTCACTTTGTCGCCTGCAGCACTTGCGCGCTCAACAACGGCAAAGGTTGCATGCTGCTTACGAAGTGTTTCAATCATTGCATCTAAATCGGCATCGTTAACTTCAGCTTTAGGCTGTTCAACGGCGATAGTGTCAAGACCCGTTAAGGTAATTTCTGGATAGATTTCGAAGGTAGCAACAAACTCAAAGCTTTCACCCACAGACTTGCCAGGCATAAAGGTTGGTGCGCCAGCTGGGTTTAATTTCTCAGCAATGATAGCTTCGATAAAGTTGCGTTGCATCACTTCACCCATCACATCTTGACGGATAGCTTGGCCATAACGCTTGTTAATTTCGCTTAACGGTACCTTGCCTGGACGGAAACCAGGAAGACGCGCGCGCTTAGCTTCACGTGTGATACCGTCTTTTACCATTTTTTCAATTTGTTCAGCAGGAACAGAAATAGTTAGGCGACGACCTAGGCCTTCAGTTGTTTCAACAGAAACTTGCATTGTATTACCTCGAAATATGTCTAAACATCCTTTAAATAGTCGAAAATTCAACTATTGATTATTCGTTTCTTGATGATTAATTGTGACTAACGCACATTTAAGTACTGCCAAAACTTTGCAGCGGCGCGAGTTGTTCTTTAGTTGATACTTATCAAGACGCGCCATTATAGCCAGCGTTTTCTATAGAGTCGAGCCTGAAAATGGCCATTTTGGCTATAAAAAAAGCGACCTAAGGTCGCTTTTTTTAATAATCGTGCGATAAATGCGCTACACGATGAAATAATGGGGTGACTGATGGGGCTCGAACCCACGACAACCGGAATCACAATCCGGGACTCTACCAACTGAGCTACAATCACCACTGAAAATGGTACGCCCGGCAGGATTCGAACCTGCGACCACCCGCTTAGAAGGCGGGTGCTCTATCCAACTGAGCTACGGGCGCATAGAACAAATTTTAACAAATCCTGTCAAGCATTGAACAAGTAGAAACTTGTTCCGTCATTACACACTAACTAATGACGTTAAATCTTGCACATCTACCACCGAATTTACAAGCAGTAATGTTAAATGTGGTCGGTGATAGAGGATTCGAACCTCTGACCCTCTGCTCCCAAAGCAGATGCGCTACCGGGCTGCGCTAATCACCGAAAATTTTGCTTAGTATTTTGAGACTACCGAGGGCAACCCTCTGCTCCACCCTTTCAAAGGGCCGTGATGCGCTACCAAACTGCGCTAATCACCGCAAATCTTCTTTATTATTTGGAGCCTGTCGAGGGCACCCCTCTGCTCCACCCTTTCAAAGGGCCGTGATGCGCTACCAAACTACGCTAATCACCGGAAATCTTTACAATAAATCTTTCTTAAAACTTCAACATCGCAGAAGCACTTGAAGCTCGAGAACGGAGCGCATCTTAACGAGTCACCCCGTTAGCGTCAATGCTTTTTTTATTGATTTAGTCTATCTGACTACTAATGCAGCAGCTTAGGTTGAGTTAGTGCGATTATCACCCTAGCGTGAATATAATATTCGCACTATCCACCATGACAGCCCAAGTCCCCCCTGTTAGAATGACGACCGATTTCCCCTATGCCCAAATTAGAGTCACGCAACGATGCCGCCGACACTAGATGTCTTAATTAGCGCCACGTGCTTTACTCTACCCAGCTTTCTCTACCCTGATAGGATCCTAAGCCATGACAGCACAACTCATTGATGGCAAAGCGATAGCCCAAACTATTCGCTCAACATTAAAACAAAAAGTCGCCGCACGCATTGAAGCGGGTAAGCGTGCGCCAGGCCTTGCGGTCATCTTAGTTGGACTGGACGCTGCCTCTAAAATTTATGTTGGCAGCAAACGCCGTGCCTGCGAGGAAGTGGGTTTTGAATCACGTTCGTTCGATTTAGACATCAATACCAGTGAAGCCGATTTACTCGCCCTTATTGATAAATGCAACCAAGACCCAAGCATCGACGGCATTCTCGTCCAGCTGCCTTTACCTGAACATATCGATGATTCAAAAGTTATTGAGCGCATCCGCCCCGATAAAGATGTCGATGGATTTCATCCTTATAATGTCGGCCGATTAGCCCAGCGCATTCCCGTGCTGCGTCCTTGTACCCCACTTGGTATTATGACCTTAATCAAGTCCACGGGTGTAGATACCTACGGCTTAGATGCCACGATAGTAGGCGCCTCGAACATTGTTGGCCGCCCTATGACCTTGGAATTGTTGTTAGCGGGTTGCACCACCACCACTTGTCACAGATTCACCAAAAATCTCGAGCAAAAGGTTCGCCAAGCAGATTTATTGGTTGTCGCCGTTGGTAAACCTGGGTTTATTCTCGGTGAGTGGATAAAACCTGGCGCTATCGTGATTGATGTGGGCATTAACCGCCTCGAAAATGGCAGCTTAGTGGGTGATGTGGAATTTGATGCAGCGTCACAACACGCAGGCTTTATTACGCCAGTCCCTGGCGGTGTCGGTCCAATGACGATTGCCTGTTTACTTGAAAACACCTTGTATGCCGCTGAAACTTATCACGACGTGAACTAACCTTTGGTTTTAGCAAAATTATTCCATATAAAAGTTATTCAGTATGAAAAACAAAAATAAATAAATACAAAAATGCCTGCAAATGTGCAGGCATTTTTATCAGGGCTTAATTATCGCCCAACGCGAGTTTTTTAATTGACTTTTTTCTAGCCTACTTCTTTTTCCAAGTAGTCCCATTTTCACCGTCTTCAAGCACCACACCTAGCTGATTTAGACGATCGCGCGCCACATCGGCCGCAGCCCAGTCCTTTTCAGTAC
Source organism: Shewanella denitrificans OS217 (assembly GCF_000013765.1). NCBI lineage: Bacteria > Pseudomonadati > Pseudomonadota > Gammaproteobacteria > Alteromonadales > Shewanellaceae > Shewanella > Shewanella denitrificans. Next base: position 2,979,468 of record NC_007954.1, read on the forward strand.
GGGCACGGTTACGCTCGACAATCAGCGCTTCAATCTCAGCCACTTCATCATCGCTGCCACTGCCTTTAAAGAAGGTCTCAATATCTACACTGACAATCCCAAGTACATCAGCAAGCTGCTTCATGCTCACCCCAAGGGCCGATGCGGCACCCATGTCCGTGGTTTTTAAGCGGTTAATTTCACGCACCATATCAAACAACACTGAATAGGCTTCTGGGGTATTAAAGTCATCATTCATGGCAGATTTGAACTTAGTCACATACTCATCGGCAGGCGCTGCGGTTACAGTTAAATCCAAATCTTTGAACGCTGTGTATAAACGCTCTAGTGCTGAACGCGCCTGCTTAAGGTTGTCTTCAGAGTAGTTAAGCTGGCTGCGATAATGTCCAGATAGCAAGAAGTAACGCACGGTTTGCGCATCATAATGCTTAAGTACGTCCCTAATGGTGAAAAAGTTACCTAACGACTTAGACATTTTTTCACGGTCAACCATCACCATGCCTGTGTGCATCCAATAGTTCACATAAGGGGTGTCATGGGCACAGCAAGATTGAGCGATTTCATTCTCATGATGGGGAAACTGTAAGTCTGAGCCGCCGCCATGAATGTCAAAATGGGTACCTAAGTGCTTACCGTTCATCGCTGAACATTCAATGTGCCATCCTGGACGACCCGCTCCCCAAGGTGACTCCCAGGTTGGCTCGCCAGGCTTTGACATTTTCCACAGCACAAAATCCATCGGGTTTTGTTTGTTATGATCAATTTCAACGCGTGCACCCGCTTGAAGTTGGTCAATATTCTGCCCAGATAAACGCCCATACTCTTTATAGGACGCCACACTGAATAACACGTCACCATCGGGAGCAACATAAGCATGGCCACGGTCTAGTAACCGCTGCACCATCTCAATGATTTCAGGCATATGCAAGGTCGCTTTCGGCTCAAAATCAGGCCTGACCATGTTAAGCGCATCAAAATCTTTATGCATTTCAGCGGTTAAACGCTCAGTCAACGCATCACAAGATTCATTATTTTCAGCGGCGCGTTTGATGATCTTGTCATCCACATCGGTAATATTACGCTGAAAATTTACTTCGTAACCTAGGTAACGTAGATAACGTACGATCATGTCAAAAGATACAAAAGTACGACCATGGCCAATATGGCATAAATCGTAAATAGTTATGCCACAAACATACATGCCAATTTTACCAGGGGTAATAGGTTTAAACTCTTGTTTCTCGCGGCTCATGCTATTGTAAATCTTCAACATTGATAGTTCTCTTTACGCTAAAATTTAAAGGCAAACTTTTTGCTGAGTCTAGCATGATGTACGCCGTTTTGAACACCGCACTTTAAGCCACAGTTAAGATAAGTTAGAATCGCGCCACAGAAATCACTCTCGGTTATTATTTAGGTTATTATCCATGATCACTTTACACACTAGTGCTGGCGACATTACGCTACAACTTAACGACGAAAAAGCCCCTATCACAGCTGCTAACTTCATGAAATACGTTGAAGAGGGTTTCTTCGATGGCACTATTTTTCACCGCGTTATCGATGGTTTCATGATCCAAGGTGGCGGTTTCACTGAAGATATGACCCAAAAGACTCCAGGTGCTGCAATTAAAAACGAAGCCAATAACGGTTTATCTAACCGTAAAGGCACTGTTGCCATGGCCAGAACTTCTGATCCACATTCAGCGACAGCCCAGTTCTTCATCAATGTCGGCGATAACACTTTCTTAGATTTTAAAGCTGAGAACAGCCAAGGCTGGGGATATTGCGTATTCGGCGAAGTGGTTGAAGGCATTGAAATTGTAGAACAAATCAAAGGCGTTGCCACGGGTAACCGCGGTATGCACCAAGATGTGCCATTAGAAGCTATCGTTATCAATAGCGTCAGCGTTAAGGCATAAATCTTTGGCGCAGACAGTGATGACTCAGGCTATTGCAACCAGGATAGAACAGCACACTGTCTTTGTGGGCGATCTGCATTTAAGTGCCGATCGCCCCGATATCAGCCAAGCTTTTTTAGCTTTTCTCAGTCATGGCTTAGATAATGTCGAGGCGCTGTACGTCCTTGGTGATTTATTTGAAGTCTGGATGGGCGATGATATTGCAGAGCCTTTCAGTTTAGAGATAGCGCGCGCACTGCAGCAAGTATCCCAGCGCATGCCAGTGTATTTCACCCAAGGTAACCGTGACTTTCTGGTGGGCAAGGACTTTTGCCAACGGGCAGGCATGACGCCCTTAGCGGATGTTCATTGCACAACACTTTATGGCATTCAAACTGTGATTTTACACGGTGATAGTCTGTGCACCTTAGATGAAGCCTACCAAAAGTTTCGCCGTTTTCGCTCCATCAAGCTGGTTCGCTGGTTATACACTCAACTGCCTCAATCCCAACGCTTAAAGATTGCGCAAAACATTCGCAACAAGAGCAAAAAAGATAATCAGTATAAGAGCACTGAAATCATGGACGTTGAGCCACAAGCCGTCGATGCACTGCTTGAGCAAACTCACTCAACCCGAATGATCCACGGCCACACCCATAGACCTGCGATTCATCAGCTTGCCAATAACAGGCAACGTCTGGTAGTCGGTGATTGGTATGATCAAGGCAGCATATTACGCATCGGACCATCCTTGTGCGAACTGAACTCACTGCCACTTTAACCTAAACTACTTTAGCCTAATCCACTATAGCTCAAGTCGCTATTATTCTGCTTCTAAAAAACCCATGAATTGTTTATGCATAGCATCATTGCTGTCGAGAAATTTCTCTCCCAGTAAATGATCTAAGCCTTCAAAATTAATATGCGTACATGAACCTTGAGTGCCTGCGGTATCCATTCGCTGGCAAAGCGCTTTTGCCATCAGATTGGAAGGCCATATTTCATCGTTTGAGCCAGTCAACAAGACAACGTCCCCTTTTATGTTTTCAACCGGAATACGTCCTTGACCCGCCTTCGCGTTTTGTAATGATTGGCTATATAAATCCAATAGCCCTTTGACTTCGCCTGTGGGCCTAAAAGGCACAAAATCTAACGCTTTGCCCCCTTGGGTCCAGCTCGAACTAGGCGTCTTAGTCCAGTCCTTTAAAAAGCCTGCCCATATTACAGAGCTCGGCGCAATGGCGACAACTTTAGAAAATAGTGGATCTTGTGATGCCAATAACAGGGATAACTCGGCCCCCTTTGACCAACCCACTAAGATAAGCCCATCTTGACGTACATTGGCTTGATTGAGTAGCCAGACTTTGGCCTTGGCAAAATACTCAAGGGGGATTTGTTCTAGCTCTTGCGGCAAGCCCTTGTCATTAAAATAGGCTAACGAAAGCACAGGGTGGCCCTCATGGGCAATCGCCTTCGCGAGACTCTCAGGCTTGCCCCCTTCTGCCCCCCCTAGCACTAACACGCCATATTGAGGACCAGCTTGGGTTGCGGGGTAAAAGTCGGCGGCTATCGCATCTGTTGCAACACTGAGTGTTTCAGCCCCCTGACTAATTGACGAGAACAATCCAGTCAAAGCACCAGTTAATACCAGGATAAGGCTTTTTCTCAACATAATTTTTATATTCCAAATAAAATCAGAGTATTACTAAATCATAAGTCAATTGTTTGCTGGCAATAACTGCCAGCAAACTTATGCCCACCATATTAGTATTACAGATTGCTGGTCTCTTTTAAGGCCACAGCTGAACCTGCAGCTTCAGTGCTTGTATTGGCAATGTAGCTGTCGATGACTTGTTCGAGCAAATCTAGCGGCATGGCACCATTTTTAAGCACAGCATCATGAAACTCACGAATATCAAACTTATCCCCCAGTTTATCCATGGCTTTTTGACGTAGCTCAAGAATTTTTATCATGCCCACTTTATAAGCCGTGGCTTGACCAGGCATAACAATATAACGCTCAATTTCTGCCACCACATCCCGCTCTGCCATACCTGTGTGGCTCGCCATATAGTCTATAGCTTCGGCTCGAGTCCAGCGTTTGTGATGTATACCTGTATCAACCACTAACCGCACCGCACGAAAGAGTTCTGCGCTAAGCCTGCCAATATTATCTTCAGGTTTTGACTGAAAACCTTGCTCAAACGCTACCCGTTCGGCATAGAGTGCCCAACCTTCACTGTACGCAGTAAATGGCGCGAAGCGGCGAATGAGTGGCATGCCCTCAAGCTCCATGGCGATGGTCACTTGAAAGTGGTGCCCTGGGATCCCTTCATGATAAGCCAAGGTGCGCATGCCAAATTTTGGTGTAGTTTTCACATCGTAAAGATTGGCAAAAAAACGCCCTGGACGACTGCCATCAAGGGCTGGTGGCTGATAATAAGCACCCGGTGAGGTTTTTTCTTTAAACTCAGGAATACGCACCACTTCCATGCCCGCTTCTGGACGTATATTGAAAGCACTTGTTAGACCTTTATCGATTTCATCTAAAATAGTTTGATAATCAATAAGAATTTGCGCGCGCCCTGCATCTGAATCCTCATAATAATATTCAGGCTTTGCCGAGAAAGCGTCCATAGCAGCCAAGTAGCCAGAGTCAATGTTAACTCCCTGCTGTTTAAAAATAGTTAGCATTTCAGCTTGAATTCTCTCCACCTCCTGTAAACCTAAATTATGTATGTATTCTGGGCTGTAATCTGTGGTGGTAAAGAATTTTAAAGCAAACTTATAAGCCTCTGCGCCTTGAGGTAGGCGCCAGTAACCATCATCATTTCCCGCCTTAGTTTTAAGGCCATCAAAATAATCAATCAACAGGCCATAGGCTGGGTATATTTGCTCATTGATAGCAATTTCAGTTTGGGACAATAAGCTTTGGCGCTGTTCTTGGGTTATATCTTCTGACTCATTGAGTTTTTTATCCAATGAAGCATAGAGAATATTTTCAAGTGGCGGGGTGGCCACAAAGGCGCGCATCTCATCGAGCACACGTTCAATTACAAATAACGGCGGAATAATGCCTTTCTCTTCCCGCAGTTTAAGGCCAATTAATTGCTGGCTAAATTTACGCTCAAGCTCCCCTAAACGTGAAAGATAATTCTGTGCATCCTCGACGCTGTGTACCTGGTGGGATGATTCCATGAAACTTGGGAATTGATTTTGAATACCAAAAAGCTGATTGGCAGGATACGTATGATATTGGAACACCTCGGCCTTCTCAGCCATATTCAGCAGATACATGGCGACATTTTTAGTCATCAATTGCTCTTGGGATAGGCTTGCATCACTGTACTGTTCAAGGCCTTCACGGATCTGCTTTAAATGAGCAAACATCTCTTCGGTTCGCTCAGGCGCTTCATCATCAAGATGGGCATTATGGCCCGTTATGCCTACCGACTCTAAAAAACCCAGTGAAGTGAGGGTTTCAGGATCGCTAAAAGCGACTTTAACCATTTCTCTGTCTAAAAAGGCCCTAAACATAAACGGTTTATCCGCATACCATTCATGAGCGGCAAATCCCGCGGTAACAGTCGCTAGCCCCAACGTGCCTGCACCAATCCATTTGAGTGTTTTCTTCAACATGCTTAGTCCTTAATATTATCAGTGGTAAATCCCTATCCAAATTAAGCGGGAAATCAATAAGATGTTTTCAATCCCAATCCGCAGGTTACAACAAGAAGCTAACATTAACAAAAAGGTCTAGTAACAAAATGTAATACCATCAGTATTAAGGCATCCTGATGAAATAACATAAAAAAAACCTTAGAAGCATAGGCCTCTAAGGGGTGTATTTATTACTAAAATCAGTTAATGATTAAAACGAATCTAACCTCAGCTCGGAATAATAATGCCATGATTATGATAACGCGCACGTGCTTCACACTTGGCGGTTTTTAAAAGCTATAGGCCGCGCTTAAGCGCACATCGCGACCTGCAGCAGGAATGCCATCAGACAAGAAAGGCGTCACTTGTACATTTGTGATGTTTTTAAGCATCAATCTCAGTGTCAATCCACTCAAAGAGCCTTGCGGTTCATACGCAAGCGTAGCGTGCTGCAAGAAGTAGTTATCACTGGGTAATTCACTATTAAATAAGTCCTCGCTAGGCACCTTATCTTGCGCATCGTACCAAGCCCCTTGCCAAGCCAATGACAATTCGTCAGTCAGGTAATAACCTAGGCGTAATTTGATATCAAGCGGAGCAATATTGGCTAAATACTCATCATCCCCTTGGCTGTCTCTCAGGCTGCCATTATGAGTACCTGCTTGCCAAGATGCGGCCAGATCGCTAAAGAAACGTGCAACACGATACTGGGCCTCAATGTCCACACCGTGCATTTTATATCCATCCAGATTGGTATAATTTGACTGCAATGGCAGTGATTTATCTGAATTTTCTCCTCGTCGCTGAGCAATATCATTTTCGCCGTGATTAGCAAATAGGGTAACTTGGGTCGCCAGTCGATCTTGGGCGGCGAAAAGGTCACTAAATGATGATGTTAATCCCAGTTTATAAGCATGTAGCCGTTCAAGCTCTACCTCTGGGCTGGTTGCTGTGATACTGGCCTTGGCGTATTGGACAGCATAGATTTCATCCACTACTGGCGCCATTAAACTGTAGGCATAATCAAAACTAAGTTGGTGGTTTGTCGATAACCGATATTCAAGTCCAAATCGAGGTGACCAGCCACTGTGGTCAGTTGCACTGTAATCATGACCGGCGGCGAGATCGTTATAATCTGATGCTAAGTTTTCTCGGCCCACGCTGTAGATATAATCGTACCTCAGTGAAGGTTTGATGGTCAGCTCATCGGTGAGACTGATCCTATCTTGAATATACGCAGCATAAGTATCTTGGCGGCCACTTGGCTGATAATAAGGCGTGTATAAGCCAAAGTTTTTCTCTGCCTTTTTCTGATAACTTTTATTAAACACTAAGGAGTTTCGATCTAGACTGCGGTACTGTAGCCCTGTGATTAGCTCGTGATTGCCAAAACGACTAAGGTTATTGATATCGACAAAGTCACGTTTATATTCCAGCCAAGATTCATGGCCAAAACTGCCCACTGAAACAAACATTTTTTCCCATGCAATATCAGGTCGGATCCAGTGACGGTCATTGCTCGAATGAGAAATGGCTACTTGAGTATCGATCAGCGGGTTACTGGGGGAATAGCGATAATTGGCTGACCACGTGTTTTCTCTGTATGTATTATCAGATGTGGTGGCGTATAAGGCTTGCTCGTAAGAGCCGTATTTCTTAATGTTGTAATCTGAAATAGTCGGCATGGCACCACGGCGATTCGCCCAAGGCTTACGGCCTTCATCAAGGTAGCGAGTAAAGCTCAATGCTAGTTGATGGTCGCCCTGCTCGAAATCCAGTTTCCCGAGATAATTTTGCTGCTCGAAACCTGAATATGCATAAGCCTCGCCAGTAGCAAGCTCAGTGTCATCAGCTTCTTTTCCTGTAATATGCAGTAAAGCCGATAACTCAGGGCTAAATGTTGCATAGCTAGTTGCGGTATAACCTTTTGTTTCATTGTTGCTGGCATAACTGGCTTTGACTCTAGAACCAAAGCTTTGATCGTGTTTAAGAAAATCACTCGCAGACTTAGTGACAGCGTAAATCGCGCCACCAAAACCCCCGTTACCCGAGCGTACATCATGGGCACCTTTAATCACTTCCACTTGCTTGAGTAAATCAGGGTCAATAAAGAATGAACCGTAGCGATATTGCTCAAAGCCCACTGGCGCATTATCCACATAGACATTTAAGTCCTCTGTCTCGCCAAAGCCCCAAATATTTATCCGCTCACCGCCACTACGAGTACCACCATCAATATGTGCACCTGCCATATCATCGATAACTTCTGCAAAGCTCGAAGCCTGCATTTCCTCCAGCTGCTCCATTGTAATAAGCGCTTCCCCTGGGGTGACAATTGCCATCGGGCGGCGATGTTGAATACCGCTGACTTCAATGACTTCAATTCCGGTGACTTTAGGGACGCCAAGCACATTACCGGCTAACACTTGGCAGGGAAAACTGCCAAGAATACAGGCTAATGTAAGGCCGAGGGTACTGGGGCTTACATTGTGATTTTGACGGGAGAGTAGATCTGGGTGACTCATGTTGCAGGTCCTTATTTGACACCACTGCAAGACAGCATCAGCATTTCGACTAACGGTCTTCTGCTCCGAAAGCACAGACAGAGCGATTAGCGCAGTCAACTGCAGTGGTATAACAACGAAAAGAAGCCGGCATTATAATGGGCCAGAATAACAATGAGAATGATTATCAGTTAAATACTTTGTAAAGATTAATGATATAAAAAATCCCTTAGAAGCATAGGCCTCTAAGGGATATATTTATTACTAAAACCAGTTACTGACTCAAACCAGTTTGCTTGCGAGCTATCCCAGCTGCATCATCATCTTGCGGCTCTTAACCAAGGCTCTAAATTGCTCTAAAGACTTGTTCGGTAAGGTCGATGCTTCTGGTATATCCACTTTCATTACATCGACCGGGCGGCCATTGACATGAAATTCATAATGAAGGTGTGGGCCGGTTGAACGTCCTGTATTGCCAGACAATGCAATCACTTGACCACGAGTGACTCGCTGGCCTTTTCTTACTAAGAACTTTGATAGATGCAAATAACGAGTACGCACCTTGTTGTCATGCTCTATCACTATGTAGTTGCCCGCATACCTGTGCTTAGTGACTAAGGTTACCACGCCATCCCCTGGCGCCACGACGCTAGTGCCAATGGGGGTAGCAAAGTCGGTACCATTGTGAGGTGAAACTCTGCCGGTCACAGGATTTTTACGCTTAGGGTTGAAACGTGATGTTAGGCGTACTTTTTTATTCAGTGGAATTCGTTGGAATGCCTTGGCTAAGCCAGAACCTTCTTCATCATAATAGTTGCCATCGATATGCTGAAAAGCGGTAATATTGCGACGACCATTAACAATTTCTATGCCTTCTAAACGGCTACTGCCCGTGGCTTCACCTTGGACAAATTGATCGTTCATCAGTATTGAGAAAGTATCGCCTGCGCGTAAATCACGAGAGAAGTTCAGTTTATTTTTCAGTAAAGATTCAACTTTTTGGATATCAGTAGCGCTTAAACCCGCGCGTTTAGCCGACACATAGAATGAGCCATTGATCTCACCGCCAACCACACGGTTTTGCCATACCCCTTCGCGGATCACTTCTTCGGCATTAAAACTGCCATCATCGAAACGCGTGAATACCACTTGATGGGCAGGATTAAAATACAATTCTAGTTTAGTCAGATCGCCGTTTTTATCCTGCCAAAACTGAATACGGTTGCCCGGCAATAAGGTATCGAACGCCAAGACGCTGTAATCCGCCTCCAACACCTTATACATGGTCTTCTGATCTATGCCCGCTTGCTCAAACAATTTACTTAAGGTATCGCCAGTTTCTATGACATGTTCGAACAAAGGTTGACGTTTAGCTGCAACTTTAGTGACAGGCCCAGTGCTCAGATCCGGTAATAGGGATTCAATGTCTAAGGCGACGGGAATACGTTCTGGGGAGAAGCTTTGTTCAGATGGCCATAATAGGGCTGCACCCATAAAAAAAACGCTGGCCATCAATACTTTTTTGTGAAAATTTGGCAAGTTTTGCAAACTTGCTCTTGGCAAGTTTAACGCCATAAGTCTCTCTGTTAGCAATGTCTAATCCACCTATTATTATTTTTATTGATGATATGCTTAGTACATTTGCACTACTTGAAAAAATTTCCTGCTCATTTATATCAAAAAAAATCACTAACACAAACTAAATTTATCTTAATCTAGTCTGCGCTAGCACATATTTTGTTACTTTTTTGATTCACATCATTCTAAAACTGCTTGATATTGGTATTGACTCTGTAATCGACTAATACCTAGGCCATTCATTTTATTTACTTTTATCTGTACATCAATGCGTTCCTTCATGGCTTCGATATGGCTTATCACCCCAATCATCTTACCTGAGGCATTCAAGTTATCTAAGGCATCGAGGGCCATGTCTAAGGTTTCACTGTCTAAGGTACCAAAGCCTTCATCTAAAAAGAGTGAGTCAATACTGGTTTTATGACTGACCAGATCTGATAACGCTAAGGCCAAGGCTAAACTCACCAAAAAGCTCTCTCCCCCTGAAAGCGTACGGGTATCCCTTAGCGCATCCCCTTGCCAGGTATCAATCACTTGTAATTCCAAGGCATCACTGCCTTTGCGCTCTAATAAATAGCGCCCATGCAAACGCCCAAGCTGTCGGTTAGCCAGTGCCACAAGGTGATCGAGTGTGAGCCCTTGGGCGAACTTACGGAATTTATCGCCCTTTTGCGAGCCAATAAGGGCATGCAAATACGCCATATCATCATAGGACTGTTTCGCAGCCTCAAGCTGACTCACCAAGGAGCCTTGCGCCGCTTGTTGCTCGCTATCCTCTGTTAAAACGCGTTCTATCTGCCACAACTCCTGTGTCAATTGCTGCTGCAATTGCTCAAGCTCGCCATGCTCTATACGAAGAGCTGGCGCCAATGACAGCTGATACTCTGCCGCCAGCCCTCGTTGTTGTAACTTTTCCAGCCCAAGCTTGGCTTGTTGCGCCAGAGCTTGCTGTTGATGCAAGCGAGTATCAAGCTCATTTTTCAGCGTCTGCAGAGCTTGCCTGTCCGCCTGACTTAAACAAGCGGCGCTAAAGCTTGCTTCATCACTAAACGGGCTAGCATCTAAGGCATTTTGCCAATGTTGTTGATGCTCAGTTAAGCTTGTCACAAGGTGAGTGAGCTGTTCATTCAAGCTATCTAAACGCGTCTTGATGGTGTTTTCTAGCGTACTGGCTTCCAGCTGCTTGCTGACAAGTGCTGCATTTACGTTTTCGGCTTGCTGTTTGTTAATTTCTGCTTGGTCTTTTTCATGCTCTATATCTTTGTCACCAAAGCAGTCAAACCGCTCGGCATTCAGCGCCTTAAGTTCAGCTTCTATGGTCATCAACTGCTGCTTATCAGTCTCAATTTGAGTGCGGTTCTTATTAAGCTGCTGGGAAATACTGCTGCTACTTTGCTGTAAAACCTCTAACTGTTGCTGTTTTAGGATTAATTGCTGCTGCGCCAAGCGCCACTGTTGTAAATTAGCACTGAGCTCATTTAACCAGTGTTGATATTCAGAAGCGCTGCTCTCCCGTGCTGGTAAAGTAACGCCAAATTGGCCACATTCAGTGTTTAGGTTTTGGATCAGCATCTGTTGCTGCTCTTCAAGCCTGTTAATTCGGCGAATTTGCTCCTCAATGCCCTGAGTGATATTGCACTGCTCCGCGCTGAGTACGTCTCGCGCTGAGACTAGCCTTTGAGCCTGAGCCTCTGCTTGCTGCAACGCTTTAAGCTCAGTCGCCTCTTGGTTCTGCATACCTGAAAGCTGAGTTATGCACTCACTGAGCTTGTGTTGTTCCTCAGTTGCCTTAACAATAAAAGATCGTAATTGACTCTCAAGAGCCTCTAAATAGGCAGCTTCATTGACTCCAGGATTGATGCTTGCTTTATCACCATCACTTGCTCTACGCCACGGTGCTGGCAGGGCAAACTCATTTAGAGAAAGCCCAAGTTGTGCGAATAAAGCGTGCCAATGATTACGTAACTCTTGTTGCTCGCTGATGCAGTGAGTTAATTGCTGCTGTGTGTGCTCCCAAGACAGCTCAAGCTTAGATAGCGCTAAATTAAGCCCCTCACCTGCAAGTTTTAATTGCTCTAATTCTTGTAGTAGCTTTTGCTGACGCTGCTCAGTGTCAGAAACATTGATGCCTTGATATTCACTCACTAAAGGGTGCTCAATTGAGCCACACAGGGCGCAAGGCTCGCCGGGTTGCAATTTAGCCCGCTCAGCGTCGAGAGAGCTAATGTGTTTCTCCTGAGACAAAAGCCCTGTGACATCTTTCACTTGCTGATTTTTATCACGCCATTGCAGGCGCACCTTAGCAAGCTCGCTGGTTAACTCAATCGTTTGCAAAGCGTCATCAGCCGCTTTTTGGGTTAACTCAAGCCAAGTGGCGTACAACTTGCGATATTGCTCGAATGTTTTTGCCAGCTCACTGCGCCCATGCTGGCTATCGAGACACTGCTGATACTCTTGTTGCAGCTGATGTATCTCACGGCCACTGAGCAATTCATTTATCTGCGCTGTCGTTGCTGCCAGCAAATGACTGGCATTAATTTGTACCTGCTGGGCTTGCGTTAATTGCTGCTGGTTAGTCTCAAGGTTTTGTTTGCACAGCGTAGAGGATTGCTGCAACTGCCTTTGCTGAATATCAAGCTCACCGCGCTGCTGTTCAAGTTCAATTAACTGCGCGACTTGCGTCTTCCAACCGCTTAACTGCTCACCGAGGGCTTGCCCTTGGGGATATTGACTAAGCAATGTTGAAAGCTCTTTAATTTCAAGGGTTAAATCCTGCTTGCGAGCTTGAACCGCCGATAGCTCATGATTTAATTCATCCTCAGTGGTGCGAGATTTATCAAGGGCTTGTTGGCACTGAGTTAATTTAAATCGGCTCTGGGCCAGCTTTTGCTCTAAGGGCTGAACCTGGGTGTCTATTAAATGATGGAGGGCTTGCTGCGCCTGTTTTTCAACAATAAGTGCTGTAGCCGCCGCGCTTTGCTGCTCACTCAGCTCTTTTAGGGTTTGCTGTGCGCTCACTAATTGCTGCCCAAGCTCCGCGACCTGTTTATCAAGGGCTTGATGCTGCTGGCTGAGTTGCTGTTTTCTCTCAAACAATGGCGCTAATCCCTGCGCAGGTTCACTGTCTGCTAGGCGTTGTAACTGATTTTTTTCATCCCTAATGGCCTCTTCTGCAGCCTGAAGCCCCTGCTCGCTTTGCTCTACCAGCTGCGTTTGTGCCTGCATGGCATCACACCATGTAAGGCAATCAACTAAGGCTAGTAACTGCTGCTGTTTCTGTGCCAGAGTCTCTTTTAACGCCAAAGCGCTAGCAAGCTTTGCTTCACGCTCTTCTGCACTTAACAACTTAACGCTATCCAATTGCACTTTTAGCAGGTTAAGACGATGTTTTTGTTCGCCAAACTCAAGATGCACCCGCTCCGAGATTAAGCTGTAGATCTCAGTGCCGGTCAATTCTTCGAGTAGCTCGGCTCGCTCGTTGGCACTGGCATTTAAAAAGGCAGCAAAATCCCCTTGAGATAACAGCATAGAGCGGGTGAATCGCGCAAAATCAAGCCCGGTAATAGACTCGACCAACTCTGTTTTTTGTTTGATTTGACTGGCAAGAATCACCCCAGACTCGAGTTCAGCAAGCTCAACCTGTGCATCTTGCAGGTTGCCATCGGCAAGATCTCGAGAACGGCGCTGACTCCAAAAGGCGCGATAAGCCTTGCCTTTTACTTCAAACTCCACTTCGGCTAAGGCGCTACCTGTACCACGGGTCATCAGCTCATTGGTGGATTTAGAAATCACACTCAGTCTTGGCGTTCTGTGATACAAGGCTAAACAGATGGCATCTAAAATGGTGGTTTTACCGCTGCCCGTGGGGCCCGTGATGGCAAACAAGCCATTTTCTTTGAATGGCGACAGGGTAAAATCAATTTTCCACTCATCTTTAAGGGAGTTAATGTTTTTAAAGCGCAGGCTAAGGATTTTCATTCTTTGTCCTCCACGCCTTGAATTAGCGACTCTTCGACGCTGGCTAATACTTGCTGAAACTGAGCTTGAATTCGGCCACGCTTTTTCAGCTGGTCATCGCTTGACCACTCCTCTTGTGCGAGACGCCGCTCAAAGACTTCAGTCACAGATAATTCGGCGAGAATTTCGTTATCAACTCGCTCAATCTGCGCGCTCCTTGCCGTTCGAGCCCTTTTTAACTGCAACACTTCCAATGGTTTGCCGTCAATAAGCTCGCCTATACGAGTCTGTAAGTCAGACAAATAATCTTGCTCACTCACCTCCACACTTAACCAAGTGTTGTGGTTTAACTGATTGCCACTCTCTTCAATGGCTTCATCTGCTGCGAGTCGATTAATTTGCGTCTCTATATGCGCTAAATCGCCCTTTATTACGGCAAGGGGCTGAAACTTTGGCACGACGAGTCCAGTGACGGTTGGGGATATGCCATCAAACTCAACTAAAAATACGCTTTTGTCACCATTGAGTTCATCAAAACTCAACGGGATCGGCGAGCCGCTGTAGCGTATATGCTCTGTTTTAGCGATTTTCTGTGGCCTGTGAATATGCCCAAGGGCAATATAATCCGCAGCAGGAAAAAGGTTGGCATTGAAGGCATCGAGACTGCCGATATAGATTTCTCGTACCGACTCTGAAGTTGATGCCCCGACCGTGGTTAAATGACCTGTGGCAATGATAGGCACTGGCGCTTGTTGCTTTGCCTGAATGCTTTGGGCAATGGCAAAACTATCTTGATAAAGCGCGGCAATGGCATTAGCTAACTGTTGCTGTTTGTCCGTTGCTGATTGGCCTGCCTGGCTGAGCATCATGTCCCTTGGACGCAAATAAGGCAGCGCACAAATGATAGCGCCCACCTCCCCTTTGCGATTGTTAAGTTCAAACACATGCTCGCTGATGTTATCAAAAGCCCCTGGTATTACCCGAGCATTGAGGCAAGCTAATAACTCTTTAGATTCACTTAAAGTGGAGACAGAGTCGTGATTGCCACCCAAAATAATCAGCTGACACTCACTTTGCTGCATCTGCACTATGAATTGATTATAAAGGGCGCGAGCATAACTTGGCGGCGTACCGGTATCGAACACATCACCGGCAATAATAAGCGCATCTACTTGGTGCAGTGCAATTTGCTCCAGCAGCCAGTCCATAAAGGCCCTGTGTTCCCTTGCCCGGCTCTTGCCATAAAAGTTTTGCCCAAGGTGCCAGTCAGATGTATGGATAATGCGCATATCGCTTGCTCTTATATTAATTACTAAAAATTATGATCAAAAAAACTGATTAAAAATACTGGCTAAAGAGCAACTTAATACTCATCACCAAGGACATAAATACCACCAAGGGCTTGATAATACTCACCCCCTTAGTCACCACCAAACGGGACCCTAAAGTTGCACCTATGGCTTGCCCCACTAACATGATAAGGCCTAGGACTAACACAACCTGGCCACCAATGGCGAAGAAAATCAGCGATGCCACATTGGTGGCAAAATTCAGTAATTTGGCATGGGCGGTAGCCTTAGCTAAGCCAAAACCTGCCAGTGATACAAAAGCTAACGCCAAGAAACTCCCCGTACCTGGGCCAAAAAAACCGTCATAAAAACCTATTCCGAGAGCGGCGGTGAAAGCAAACACTGTGGGGGTGATGACTTGGTGACGGTCATTTTCTGAGATTTTCTTAGAAAATAGGAAATAGCCACCGATAGCAAGAATAAGAAAAGGCAACAAGGTCTCCAGTACACTGGCATCTATCATCTGCACGCCAATAGTGCCCAATGACGCGCCAACAAATGCACATGCGAGGGATAACTTTATCTTGCGGACATCCACCATACCTTTACGAATAAAGTACCAACTGGCGAAGAAACTGCCGCCACAGGATTGCAGCTTATTGGTACCAAGGGCTGCTGCGGGGGGGAGCCCTGCCCACAAGAGCGCCGGAATGGTCAATAAACCACCGCCACCGGCGATAGAGTCGATAAATCCCGCTAAGATGGCGACGCTAAACAGCACTGCCGCCATTTCCACTGTTAATTCAAACATGCTTTGACTTATATTAAGCTGATTAAGCCTGATATTAGACCCTGTTTTTACTTAAAACTCAAAGCGCTTAGGGAAGATATTACTTCAAGCTCAAACCATCAACCTTGGCAGAGTGACTCATCAACTCTCCTTTATTGTCTAATACCTTTTTAGCCAATGTGCTTTGGGCTGCCAATTGGCGACGGGTAAGGTGCAAGTTCAAACACAAAATACCGATAAGCCCTCCATAAACCAGCATTTTTGAAAGACTAAAGCTTTCTTGAAACAATTCTACTGCCACTAAGGTACCCACGAGCGGCGAGATAAATTGATACAGGGAAATCTGACTAAAAGACACTTGCTTACTGCCCAGTATAAACAGACCTAATGGCAAGCACGTTAAGATACCGATTAAAGGCAGTAGCCACAATTGCAATTGACTTAATGCCTCCCAATGGGCATTAGGCTCTAGCACAATAAACAAGATCAACAGGGCAAAAGGTAATAACAGGGTAGTTTCACGTTTCAGCGCCGTGATAGGCTCTAGCGATTGGCTTCGATGCCAAAGAATATAAGCAGTAAAACAAGCGCCAATAAAAATCCCCGCGATAGGCAGCACTTGCTCTATGACCGCATCCACGGCAATAAGTCCAAGGGCTGCAAGCATCAAGACTAGCAATGTCATGTTGCGGCGATTGGCAGGCAATAAATAATCCACTATGGCAAACAGGATAGGCGTAATTAAATAAGCGTAACTGGCTTCTAACGCATGACCACTTTGCACAGTTAACGCATAAACGCCCCAGTTAGCACCAATAAAACAGGTCGACGGTATATAGGTAAGCCAGCTCTTAAGACCGAGTTGGGCTTTGGGCTGTGCTTGCCCTTGGTTGTTTGGTTTGACTTTGGGGTCGCCACTGAACACTAGCTGCAAGACCAGCCAAGTAAACACTATCTGCATGGCGAGCATAAATAGCGGCGATGTATCGGTGAAAAAATAGAAATAAATAGGTAAACCGCCCCAGATGAGATTTGCGGTTATGATGAAGAAGTGTGCCATGAGTTTTGCCATCCTTGTGCAAAAAAAGTAAATCTCGAACTAAAACATGCTTAAGCTGTAATCTTTGTTGAATGAAAATAAGAGTAATACAAACTGAATATAAAGCCAGCTTATCGCCGGCTTTATGAGTGTTATGGCAAGTGTACGATTAGTGTTTGCAATCGGGACCATGCACATGGTCATCATCGGCAAATTCATCATCGCCTTCTTGGTGTTGCATCACACCCCAACCATCCGTCATGCCGTCAAACTCTGCAGCAAAGGTATTAAGCTCAGTCTCTTTCGCCACTAGCGCATCATAAGCTGGCACCATATTGATAGCGACAATCAGTTCCCACTTAGCAATTTCGTCATCAAAAACTAGCTCTAACTCACCTTCTAAGTCTGATTGACTTAGGGCTTCCAGCGCCGACTCTGCATCGCGCTGCTCGTCAAACACTAGGAAGAAATCCACTTCCAATGCTTTGCTAAGATCGATACCTGCTTCGGCCATAGCTTTAAGCATTTCACCATTGTCGTCATCTGGAAATTGCATGTTTAATCCTTACTTAGTCGCAACGACTTTAATCGATTCATTATTAAATTCAATGATATCACCCACAACACACTTCTTACGTTTGCGGGTATCCACTTCACCATTGACCTTGACTTGACCTTCGGTAATCGCATGCTTGGCTTCGCCGCCGCCATTAACTAGACCTTGTACTTTAAGTACTTTATACAGCTCTACAAACTCATCACCGCTTAGCAGTGGAAATTCTTGAATATTATTCACGCTTTTGCCCTTAGGGTCACTTATCTAAACCGAGCCGGCTCATTTCTGCATCGAATTATACCCTAAGTGAGCTTAGCAGGCATACAGCATTTTCAACGGATCTGGGTATTGATAAATAAAGCCAAGCTGCTGACAAATAAGCGCACCTGATATCACTTTTGTTGGCATAACTTCTTGATTAAAAACTGGTGCAACCAAGCCAAGATGTGTCGTTGCCAAGGGGTAAAACTCGCCTCTACTGGGATGCTCTGGGGCGACAATATTATAGACGGGCGCCGTCTTATCAGCATTGATAACCTTAATCACAGCGCCAATACAATCATCAAGGTGCACTAAGTTAACCGCAACATTGGCGCCACTTATCCCTGTTTTCCCGGCAAAAAAACGTCCAGGATGCCGATTAGGTCCCACCAAACCTGCAAACCTGAGGATACAACTGTTATCCATTGGCGCAAATAAGGCTTCGGCGTTAAGTAAAATCTCACTGGCGTCATTGTGAGCTTTAGCATCCGCTTCACTCAGTGGCAGCTCAGCGTCATCCCCCGCAGGATAGACGCCGGTTGTGCTGATAAATACCAGTTTTTGATAACCGCGGGGGCCAATAAAATGCACTAAGTTACTCAACTGTTCAAGATAGCGGCTCTCTGCCTTGCCTGCTTTTTTCCTAAGCCCTGGGGGAATGTTAATCACTAAGACTTGGCATTCCAGTAACTCATTTATGTTATTAGCGAAAGTGTTATTAGCAAAAGCCTCATTATAGAAAATGTCATCATTGAGATCTAATGGACAAGCTGTTATTCCCAATGAGGCTAACTGCTCACAGCCCTCAATACTGCGTTTAGTCCCGATAACCTTATGCCCTAACTGCTTAAGGGCTTGAGCTAACGGTAAACCAAACCAACCACAGCCGATAATACCTATCTGTTTCATTATGTGATGACATCCTTTGCGGGCTAGTGACTAGCCTAACCTTGAATCTAGTTTGTGCGCTAAGCACTAAATAATTAGCATGAGCCATACAATATGATGACGAAGTGGATCATAATTTGATACTGAAATAGCTTATTAATTGTCTGGCAAGGCACTGAAATAAAAGCTGATGGGGCTATCTGCTTGCAAGGTTTTTAAGGCGCCCTCGGTCAGCTCTTCTAATCTTAACACTGAGCTGACGGTAACATCTTCCTCTAGCAAGAATCTTAAATTAGCTTCCCCGCCGCCTAAATTACAAGACCACACATGGGGCTGCTTAACTTCTCGAGTAGTCATCATGACCTTGCCTATGCTGCCATCAGATAGGCTGACTAAGGTGCCTGGAGGATAAATACCAAGGACTTTCACTAAGGCTGCTATCAAATTTTGAGCATGCTTTTTTGCATGGGATTTAAATAAAGTACCTAAGGCTAACTGGGGGGAAAAGGTAAACTGCTCTAACAAACCTTCATAGTCATTGGCTAAAGACACTATTTGGGTTAATAGCGGAATGTCTTTCTCGGTGAGGTGGTCCGGATAACCGCTGCCATCGATATATTCATGGTGATGCAGGACGATATTGAGCACGCTCTTAGGGTATAAATTACAGGCATTGAGCAAATCGAAACCCAAATTGGGGTGCATTTTGAGATAATTTTGCTCAGGTTCTGTCAACTCACTCCGTTTACGACGTATGTTATCAGGGATCTTAAGTTTACCGAAATCATGAAACAGGCTACCTAAGGCCAAATCCCTAAGATCGCTCTTAGGTAATTCTAAAGCATGCCCTATCATTAACGACAACACAGCCACAGAAATTCCATGTTGTGTCACACTCACGTCCATTTCGCCACTGCCCACTAACGCCAAGTACGGCGTGTCAGTTTCTTGTAGATGATCCACAAAACCTTCGACCATAGTGGCAGCCTCACGGTATGCCTTATCAGGTTCAATGGCAAATTGGGCAAACACACTTCGACTCTCGTTGATATTGCTTAAGAAACGCTGCTGTCCGACTCGCATCGCCTTAATGACCGCAGCCTTTGAGTCCAAGACCTTCTTTGGCTTAGCCTTAACTTGCATAGGATCCGCTTGTTTATCTTCGACTTCTTCAATAACTTCAGGCAAGAGTTCATGGCCGGAAAGCACATAAACAAAGGTCAATTCTAAACCTCGGATAAGTTCTATCTGTGCCTGACTGGTGAGTTTAATGCGATTGATAAAGAATGGATGTTGAGTCCAACCAAGGGGCAACTTAACCGTTAACCCTATCACCATCTGTGAGGCAGGGAGTTGCATTAATTCAGCTTTGGCCACACAGTCCCTCCTCTTAAGTCGACGATAAAAATTTATTCTGAGTTAAAGGTAACAGTAACTATAGATTATTATTATAAAAAAGTGAGTATAAGCGAATTTTTGCTCAATTTACGCCCCAATTTACTCACTATTAACGCAAAAGTATTATTGACTTAGTGAATAACCGACGTAATCCAAAGAGTTTATTCATTTTTATTGCTATCAGCTTGGTTAATTTTTGGCTGCATAAGCACAGATGTTACTGCCCTAGCGGTAGGCTTAGATCTTAAGCTAGCTACGCTAGGTTCGCGGTCAATATCTTGCGACGACTCACTGCTTGTCTTTGTTTCAGCCATTTCCTCATCAGGATGCCAGTCTTTCACATAATGCATCAAACGTTTTGAATTGGCTAAATACAAGGCTGACCAGAATAAAATCAGCCCATCTAAGGCGTAACTTATTTTAAAGATAAAATAATCATGGGCTAATCTCTGACCTAAAATAATGGCATCGAGCACCAATAAGAGCCACAAGATGCCAATAAGACGCCTAAAAATAGGCTGAAGCCATGCAGGTGAACGTTTACGTTCGGCAATGATTAAGCCATAAATCATCACGGCGCCGACACCTGAAACAAGCGCTAAGATGAAATCGCTTTTCTCGGGATAAAACAGCTTCACTAAGCCTGCTTGATCGCTAAATTGAGTCAGAGAGGCGATAAATACACACCAACCTCTTGCCAAAAAAACCAGCATCAAATACAAGAATATCGGCGGTTTTATATGACCTTTATCATCGAGCCAGGTAATATTGCTAAAGTTCAAAGCCACTCCGTTTCACTGTCAAATAACCTGTCTAAAATACAGCACCAGCTAAATTCAACTGGGCTTAACCTGCGAGCCCAAGAAAAACCAACAACTCGGTTTCATCAATCACTTTAACCCCAAGCTCTTGGGCTTTGGCAAGCTTAGAGCCCGCTGCTTCTCCTGCCACCAAACAATCGGTATTTTTGGATATACTGCCAGCCACTTTTGCTCCAAGAGCTTGTAGCTGGGCTTTTGCCTCGTTGCGATTAAGCTGAGTTAAGGTGCCAGTGAGCACCCAGGTCTGACCTTTCAAGCGTAATTCATCCTCGGCAACCGCAGTAATTTCAGGCCAATTTATGCCGGCGGCGAGCAATTTATCAACCACCTCCAAGTTATGTGCTTGGTCGAAGAAATGGCGAATATGCTTGGCGACAATCTCTCCCACATCTGCCACCTCCAGTAGCTGCTCCACCCCTGCCTCACGCACTGCGGCTAAGCTTTTAAAATGATTGGCAAGATTAGCTGCTGTGGCTTCGCCTACCTCTCGAATACCCAAACTGTATATGAAGCGCGCTAAGGTGGTGGTTTTGGCGGCATCGATGGCTGCAACGAGTTTGGTCGCCGACTTCATCGCCATGCGCTCTAACATGGTCATCATAGAGGCCGTTAGGCCGAATAGATCAGCGGGAGATTGGACAAGCTCCTTATCGATAAGCTGCTCGACAATTTTATCGCCCATGCCATCAATATTAAGCGCCTTACGAGAAGCAAAATGCTTGATGGCCTCTTTTCGCTGCGCTTCACAAAATAGGCCGCCGCTGCAGCGAGCCACGGCTTCACCTTCCAGACGCTCAACCAAGCTTTGACAAACGGGGCAGTGTGTTGGAAAGACGATATTTTGTGCATCTTGCGGACGTTTTTCTGGCACTATGGCAACGATTTGCGGGATAACATCACCAGCACGGCGAATGATCACAGTATCGCCTATTTTTACGCCTAGACGGGCTATCTCATCGGCATTGTGTAACGTGGCGTTAGACACAGTTACCCCGCCGACAAATACTGCTTGAAGCCTTGCCACTGGGGTGACGGCGCCAGTGCGGCCCACTTGAAAATCAACCGATTCCAGTAGCGTCATCTCTTCTTGGGCGGGAAACTTATAGGCGATGGCCCAGCGCGGCGCTTTGGCCACAAAGCCTAAGCTAAGCTGCTTAGGGATAGCATTGACTTTAATCACGACCCCATCGATTTCATAACTTAACTGGCCGCGGCGATTGAGTATGTCATCATAATAAGCATACACTTTCTCTAAACTATCACAGAGCTTCACCTCTTGACTGACGGGCAAGCCCCAACGTTTAAGCTGTGCTAGCTGACCAAAGTGACTTGGCTCCATAGGCTGGACTTCACCCTCTACCACCCCAAGGGCATAGGCATAAAAGCCTAAGGCTCTCGATGCGGTAATTTTAGAATCGAGCTGCCTCAAACTGCCTGCGGCGGCGTTGCGAGGATTAACGAAAGTTTTATCCCCTTTTGCCTGCTGACGAGCATTAAGGGCATCGAAGGCCGCTTTTGGCATAAACACTTCACCGCGCACTTCCACCAATTCAGGGTAACCGTCGCCGCGAAGTCCCATAGGAATCGATTTAATGGTGCGCACATTCTCAGTGATATCCTCACCCACAGTACCGTCACCTCGGGTTGCCGCTCGCTCAAACTGACCATTGCGATAGGTGATAGATACGGCTAAGCCATCAAGTTTAGGCTCACAAACATAATCGACAGTGCCGACCTTATCTGTGATGCGCTTATTGAAGGCTTCAAAGTCGGCCTGCTCAAACGCATTGTCTAGACTGAGCATAGGTTTTAGATGAGTTACTTGTGAGAACTTGTCTAATGCATGACCGCCAACTCGCCGACTTGGAGAATCGCTTTGGATGAGCTCAGGGTGCTCGGCCTCTAAGGCCAACAATTGCTGCATAAGCTTGTCATAGTAGGCATCGGTAACGCTTGGGGCATCATCAACGTAATACTTGATATTATGTTGGTTAAGCTCGTTAACAAGATTGGCGATTTGAAGTTGAATGGCTGACATACTTGATCCTAACAAACAAATAAGGCCGCTTAAGCGGCCTTATTATTCAATAATAACGTTAAACTATGGCTTTAATACGGCGTAAATAATCTTGTTTATTGTGCTCAGTCCACACTTTTCGCTGCTCATCGAGCACTATGGCACCCAAATCATCGGCTAACTGCTCGGCAGAATTAAGCATGATGGAGAAGTTATGCTGCGCCTCGCCATGGCAAGGTAAGGTCATAAACATCACGATACCTTGAGTGCAGAACTGTTCCATATTGTCGGGATCAAACACCCCAGGTTTCATCATATTCGCCAAAGAGAACAACACCTTACCGTTACCGGCATTGTCGCTATGGCGATGGAAAATATTCATATCACCAAATTTAAAGTTGAGTGATAGCAAACAAGGCAATAATTCAGCACCTTGTATTTCTTGCCCTTCATGGGCCACCACGTGAAGTACGAGTACATCTTGTGGTTCCCCAAGCGGCTCAGGTTCTCTTGGCGCTTGACTCTGCACGGGGCTCGCTGGCTGAGGGCTAGCTTGAGTTGTTGCCCCATACTTAGGTGACTCTATGTGAACGTGCTGCGAAGGCGTTATCGTCTGAGGCTCAACCGATTGCTTTACTTCTGCTGTTACCCCTTGAACGCCATAGCTTGCAGGCTGCGGCGTTACTGGTTGAGTATTCATGGAACCCGCAACGGTAGCATTGGTTGCCGCTCGCTCTGCCCTTACAGGTTCTGCCCGCTCAGCTGTCGTACGCTCCGGACTATAACCATGGGATGAAGCGACGCCCGCATCAGTGGCTGAGGCTTTTTGCAATGTCATCACAGGGACACTGGTATGATTACGACTGCTAGGCAAGTCTTCGGTTCCAGGCTTACGCACACGCACCGCGCCTATACCATCGGCATCGAAACCTTGGCTATCACGGCGCTGGGCTTCGCTAATATTTTGCGCCCGAGTTCTTTCTTTTATCGGTTTAGGTTGTTGTTTACGAATGGACCAAAAACCATGTACCAATACCGCAATAATGGCGATAGCACCCAATACAAACAAAACAAGTTGTAAATCTTCCATTGGTTACCTGTATTCCTATTTATAGCGCGTCCGCCATGGCGACCGCTTGTTCTATATCCACAGCAACTATACGTGAAACGCCGGGTTCATGCATAGTAACGCCAATTAATTGATCTGCCATTTCCATGGTTATTTTATTATGGCTAATGTATATAAACTGCACGCTTTGGGACATTTCTTGTAATAAACGGCAAAAACGTTCTACGTTGGCATCATCAAGTGGCGCATCGACTTCATCTAGCATGCAAAAAGGTGCCGGATTCAGCCTAAAGATGGCGAACACCAATGATAATGCGGTTAAGGCTTTTTCTCCACCGCTTAATAAATGAATGCTGCTGTTCTTCTTTCCTGGTGGCTGCGCCATAATGGTAACGCCAGTTTCCAGTAAGTCATCTTCTGTTAACGCTAAATATGCCTGACCACCGCCAAACACTTTAGGAAATAACAAGCCTAAATCTTTATTCACGGCCTCAAACGTGGCCTTGAAGCGGCTGCGGGTTTCCTTGTCAATCTTACGAATGGCATCTTCGAGGATCATTAACCCTTTATTGAGATCCTCATCTTGAGCATCCAAATAGGCCTTACGCTGCTCTTGTACTTCATATTCTTCGATAGCGGCAAGGTTAATGGCACCCAACTTTAGGATCTCTGCCCGCAACTTATCTAGCTCATTACTTAACTGCTGCGTCTTCACATCTGGCTTGAGTTGACGCGCGACAGCAGACACATCCACTTTATGCTCATCGAGCAATTGCTGTTGGCCATCCGCTTGACCTTTAAAACCCTCACGACGTAACTTTAACGCGCCTATCTTTTGAGTCAAGCCTTCTATGATACCAAGCTGTTGTTTTTGCGTTAATAGTACATTATCTAGCTCGATTTGCACTTGTGCTTGTTTAGCACGCGTATCATTGAGCAGCCCCTGCTGCTGCGCCTGAGTCTGGAGTAAGGTCGCAAGATTCTGTTCAAGCAGCGCTTGTTGGTCTTGCTCTTGACTGCTTTGCTGTTGGCGACTGGCTTGCTCAAGCTGAGCCAAGCTGTGGTTCAACTCCTGCCGCTTAAGTGCAATTTGTTGCAGTGTTTGTTGCTGCAGCGCCACTTGAGTGCTCAAGGTTTGACGGGCATGCTCATGCTGACGCTTGATGTTATCTTGCTCAATGCGCTGCGCTTTAGCTTGCCTTAACTGGGCACTCACTGACAGCCACTCTTGATTAAGCTCTTGTTGTTTTTTTGATAATCCTTGTAACTCATCATCTTGACTGTCCAATAGCGTCATCAATGCCAATAGCTGCACTTGGCTATCCTCACGCTGTTGTTCAAGCTGGGCTTGGGATGACGCTATCTTTGCCAGATTTGTCTCTTTGGCGTCATCTTGATGTAACAATTTTGCCATCTCAGAGGATAAGGCTTGTTTCTTTAGCGCAAGCGCATGCCCTTGCCGTTGACACTCGAGTGCCAGCAACTTTACCTCTGCAAGATTGTTTCTCGCGTCCAGCACTTGCTGTTCGCTAAGCTCAACCTCTGAAGCTAGTCTACTTATCTGGGATGAGAGCTGATTAAGCTCTTGAGTCAGGAGCAAATTAGATTGTTTCTGACTTTGAGCTTGCAGTAAGAAGCCATGGCCCAATAAATACCCATCACGACTGACAAAGCATTGCTGCGGTTTAAGTTCATTAAGGTGTGCCTTGGCATAAGCTAAATCTTCCACCCAAATCAGTCGCTCAGTCCACGGGGTTAAGTTTACCGCCGCTGAAAAAGCTTGATGGTTAGACTCATATTCAGCTGAATGAATAAACCCTGCCTTGGACTCACCTTGCAATACGTTCGCCTGCAACACTGGTTGCAATGCCAATTCAACCGCAAGCTCCCAACCTGGGGTCACTTTTATATGCTGCCACAATAACTGGCTACCATCACTTTCTTGCTCACCGGCGAGCCATTCCTCTATGACTTGATGGCGGGCCTTGGCTGAGGTCAGTGTGGTTGTCAGCTGTTGATGATGAGCGAGTTTGTCATTGAGTGCCTGCTCTTGGGCCTGCATTGAATGTTCATGCTCAGCGCTAAGCAAAGTCTGCTGTGACAAGGCTTTGGCGTTATCACTCAAGGCTTGGCTTAGTTGCAGGCGAGCATCACTGTTATCTATGGCTTGTAGGGTTTCAAGTTCATTAGCAAGCTCAGTGAGTTTATGCTCAGCGTGCAACAAGTTCTTCTGAGTGTGCTCACGCTTGGCATTCTCTACTGCATGAGCCATTTTTGCGTTGGCTAACGTTTCCTGACAGCGGCTTAAGTTTTCATTAAGCGCGTCACTGGACTCCTCCAGTTGGTTTATTTGTTCATCGAGTATTTCTAAGGCGTACTGACTCGCCTCCCACACAGTGTGTTGCTGAACGTGATCGGCTTCTAGCCTTTGCAGTTCGTTTTCACCTTGAACGTTATCTTGAGCGGTTTGCGCAAGCTGGGTGGTTAATGCCTGTTTTTGCTGTTGCCACTGACTATGTTGAGTTTGCCAATGATGTAGGGCCTGCTCGCATTTGGCGATATCAGTCCTACTCTGATAAAAATGCTCGACTTGCTGCTGCTCTTGTTCGTTAAGCTCGGCTAACTGAGTTTGCCATTGCAGTAGGCTCAGGGATGCCGCTTGTGCCGCCGCATTAATTTCGGCAAGTTCAAGTTCAAGCAGCTGAATTTCTTTATCTATTTTCTCAGTGTTAAGTGCTAACTCTTGATAACGCACCACCAACAACTGTGCCTGTAGCTGACGTTCTTGTTGTTTGAACTCGCGATAAGCGAGCGCCGACTTAGCCTGTTCAGCCAATTTATCAAGTTGGCTGCCAAGTTCGAGTCGAATATCATTTAAGCGTTCTAAATTATCTCGGGTATGGCGAATGCGATTCTCTGTCTCTTTACGGCGTTCTTTATAACGAGAAATACCCGCAGCTTCTTCGATAAATACCCGCAAATCTTGCGGCCGAGATTCTATTAAGCGTGAAATTGTGCCCTGTTCTATGATGGCATAACTGCGTGGCCCAAGGCCTGTGCCCATAAACAAGTCGGTAATGTCTTTGCGGCGACACTTTTGTCCATTGAGAAAGTAAAAGCTGTCGCCATCACGGCTCACCTGACGCTTAACCGAAATTTCCTGATAACTGGCATACTGACCAGCGAGTCGCCCTAGGCTGTTGTCAAACACCAGTTCAACCCCAGCCACAGAGACTGGCCTGCGCACACTCGAGCCATTGAAGATAACGTCTGTCATCGAATCGCCGCGAAGATTCTTGGCCGAGCTTTCCCCAAGCACCCAGCGCACCGCGTCTATGATGTTGGATTTACCGCAACCATTCGGACCAATAATCGCTGAGAGTTGCTGCTCGAAGGGAATTTTGGTCACATCGACAAAGGATTTAAATCCAGCAAGTTTTATCTGTTTTAATCTCATATTGCTAAAGGGTCATTTCCTGGGCTCAAGACAAGTGTGAACGGCGCTCACTTTAGCAATTAGGTCGCACCTTGTAACGATTTTTATCAGTAAAATAGCGATATCCCCTTGTTTTATTAACTTGAGGTAAGCACAATTCTGAAAAGACTTTAAAGGAGAGCCTTAATGTCCAGCGATGTAAAAAAACCGAATAAGAGTGGCTTTAACTACTTTATGGATGGTTTTGCTTTAATTAAACAACCGGGTTTGCGAAGCTTCGTGTTTATCCCCCTGATGATTAACTTACTGTTATTTGCGACTGTAATGTATGTTGCCGTCGGCGAATTGGCGCTGTTATTTGACTGGGTCAATGGCCAACTACCAGACTACTTAACTTGGCTTAAGTTTTTTCTTTGGCCCTTAGCGGTGCTCAGCCTCTTGGTTATCATGTCATTTGTGTTTAGCTCGGTAATGAACTGGCTAGCGGCACCTTTTAATGGCCTTTTGGCTGAAAAAGTCGAGCAGCACCTCACGGGTAAAGCATTAAACTCAGGTGGCACCCTCGATTTGGTGAAAGATTTGCCTAGAATTTTTGGCCGTGAATGGCAAAAACTTAAGTATTATTTACCCCGCGCCATTGGCTTTTTAATCTTATTTTGGGTGCCTGTGGTAGGTCAGACTGTGGCACCTGTGCTGTGGTTTTTATTCACAGCCTGGATGATGGCAGTGCAGTATTGTGATTTCCCCTTCGATAACCATAAAGTGCCTTTTGAGGACATGAAGTTTGCCCTCAACCAGACCAAGGGCACAAGTTACAGTTTTGGCGCCGCCGTGACCCTGTTCGCCATGATCCCTATCGTGAACTTTATCGTGATGCCAGTGGCAATTTGCGGTGCAACTGCCTTATGGGTAGACAGGTATAGAGATGCCTATAAACACCCGACCATCGCCAGAGACTAGTTAACCCGAGTTGAAGAGTGTTAAAGTTTAATAACATGATAAACTCAATAAAAATGCCAAGTGATCAACTTGGCATTTTTGTTTTTGAGTAAGCTTGTCGTTTTGATTAACCAGCTTAATGCATCACAATCCTATTTCGGCCTTGCTGCTTGGCTTCATACAAGGCCTCATCAGCCCTGATTAACACATCATCAATCAACTCATCGCCAAAGGCGGCTAAACCGCAACTAAAGGTAACGATTAATTCACCGGCCGATGTCTTAACGCTCTTTTGCTCATTGTGCTGCCGAAACGCCTCCATTAATGTGATGGTTTTTTCAATATCTAGCCCTTTAAATGCAACCACAAATTCCTCACCGCCAAAACGGGCCACAGTGAATTTATGCCCAAAAGCTTCGGTTAATCGACTGGCAAACACCATTAGCACTTCATCACCCACATCATGTCCGTGGGTGTCGTTCACTTTTTTGAAAAAGTCGATATCCAGCAAGGCTAAACTGAAACACCCTTGCTCTTCATGTTCATCCTGATAATGGCTAAAAAAATACCTGCGGGTAAAGACCTTAGTGAGAAAATCTCGATTGGCCTTTTCCCATAACATTTTCATCATGTCCTGGGCATCTAAGGTGTTATTGATGCGGCAATGAAATTCTTCATGTACAAAGGGCTTTTGCAAAAAGTCGTTGGCGCCATTTTTAATGAAGCGTGCCGACAGGCTAGCATCACTTGCCAAACCGATAATGGCAAGATCTTCCCGCTCATATTCTTCCCTTAACTTAATCACCAAATCGGCGCCATTGAGGTTTGGCATATCATAATCTGTGATAAGTAAGCGAATGTCTTTCTGCTCGGCAAGTACAGTCAATGCCTCGGCACCATCTTCGACTTCGATGACTTGAAACAAGTGCTGCTCTAATAACAACTTAACAAATTTGCGACTAATAACCGACTGCTCGGCTATCAAGACTTTAACGTCTTTATTTCGATAAAGCCTAGCGATTAACTTGGCAACATACTGATAACTGTAGCGGTTTTCTTTAAGGATGTAGTCGACGATCCCCATGGTGAGTAACTCAGTACGAAGCTCTTCATTAAACTGCCCTGTCAGCGCTATGCAAGGTGTCTGGTAGGCAGAACGAACCAATTTAACTATCTCACCATGCTGTGCATCCGGCAGCACAAGGTCGGCAACCACCACGAAATAGCTATGCTTATCGAGTAAGGCAATGGCAGAGGTGAGATCGGCGGCGGTATCGACTTCACAGCCTATTTCTTGAACAATGTAATGCTGTAAAATTTTAGATACCGTAGTACTGTCTTCAACGATCAGAATTCGCAATCCACTCACCTCTTCTTGTAAGAACTAGTTTTTCTCTAATACGATACTGCCGATTGAGTAACCCGCACCAAATGAGCATAGCAGGCCTAAATCACCACGGACAAAATCTTGTTTGTATTTGTGGAATGCAATGACAGAACCTGCCGAGGCCGTATTGGCGTATTCATTGAGTACAATTGGTGCTTTAATGGGGTCAACATCATCACCCAATAATTTTTTCACCACAAACATATTCATATTGATGTTAGCTTGGTGTAACCAGAGGCGTTTAAATTCATCAGGCTTAATCTGCTCATCATTAAATTGTTCGTCTAAATGCTGGTAGATCATAGGCAACAATTCTTTGAATACTTTACGGCCCTGTTGATGAAATAACTTATCCGCGTTTTGAGCATTGGCGGGATCGCAGCGGTTGACGAAACCAAAATTACTGCGAATATTGTTGGAGTAGTTTGTTACGCAGCGGCTGGATAGAATACTAAACGCATTATCTGTTTTGCATAATTGCGCATCCTCTACCACTACCGCTGTCGCTACATCACCAAAAATAAAATGGCTGTCCCTGTCTTTAAAGTTAATCTGCGGCGAGGTCAGCTCAGGGTTTATCACCAGCACACGTCTTGCTGTGCCGCCGCGAATGGCATTGAGGGCATTGACTATGGCGAAGGTCGCCGACGAACAGGCCACCAGCATGTCATAGGCGAAACCTTGAGTGCCGAGCGCCTGTTGAATTTCAATCGAAATCGCAGGGTAGGCTCTTTGAGTGTAGGCGCAGGCCACTATGACTAGATCAATATCTTCACCGCACAGATTTGCCTCCACCAATGCTTGCTTCGCCGCTTCAATCCCCATGGACGCCTGCATTGACAGGGCATCTGATGGCGCATCGGCAATCAAGGGCATCATGACATTGGGATCTAATATCCCTTCTTTAACCATGACATAACGGTTCTGAATACCTGAAGCCTTTTCAATAAACTCACTGGATGAATGAGCTAATGGCGCAATTTTTTCTTCTTTTATTTCAGTTTGATGGGCTAAATTGAATTGGTCCACATACGCATTGTAGCTGCTAACCAGTTCCTGATTGGAGACGCTATAGGGTGGGGTAAATAAGCCCGACCCAGAAATAACTACCTTTTTCATCATACTCTTATCCGACCAATTGAATGAGCGGCCAATCCATAAACACTCAAAAAAGAACTATCATGCAATGGGCGTATTATTAATATTGGCCGTAAATTGTTGTTGCTTATTCTAGTACTATCTACTTGAATTACTTTACTACTAATTTCTTTTTTTGCGATGGTCAGACCAAACAAGCAGCAAAGGGACTAATAAGCTGTACTTTACCTCTTAAAAATAAGCCCCAAACAGGCATTAGGCTTAGGTTATGCGTTCATTTTGAAGCACAAGAGTGGATATTATTGGCATATAAATTGTTTCATTCATAACTAAAAAGCATAAAGCAGAACAAAGAATCACTTCTCAAACACACAAAGCTGATTATGATCAATACATGAACTCAAAGGAGCATAAGTATCATGAGCAAGATTTTCGAAGATAATTCCTACACTATGGGCAATACGCCTTTAGTTAGACTCAACAAGGTCAGCAATGGCAATGTATTGGCTAAAGTTGAATCACGTAACCCAAGCTTCAGTATTAAATGCCGCATCGGCGCCAACATGATTTGGGATGCAGAAAAGAAAGGCTTGCTCAATAAAGATATCGAACTCATTGAGCCAACGTCAGGCAATACCGGTATCGCCTTAGCTTATGTTGCTGCCGCTCGCGGTTACAAACTGACCTTAACCATGCCTAATTCCATGAGCCTTGAGCGCCGTAAATTGCTTAAAGCCTTAGGCGCAAATCTAGTGCTCACTGAAGGCGCTAAAGGCATGAAAGGGGCTATCGATAAAGCCGAAGAAATTCGTCAATCGGCACCTGAAAAGTACCTGATTTTGCAGCAGTTTGAGAATCCTTCAAACCCAGAAATTCATGAGAACACCACAGGGCCAGAGATCTGGAATGATACTGATGGTCAAATCGATGTATTTGTCGCAGGTGTCGGTACGGGTGGCACCTTAACCGGGGTGAGCCGTTATATTAAAAACACTCAAGGTAAAGCCATTACTTCGGTTGCGGTAGAGCCAGTAGACTCCCCTGTCATCGCCCAGGCCTTAGCGGGTCTGCCTTTGCAACCGGGTCCTCATAAAATCCAAGGCATAGGCGCAGGCTTTATCCCGGGTAACTTAGATTTGTCATTAGTTGACAGAGTCGAAGCTGTCAGTAATGAAGACGCCATTGAAATGGCAAGACGTTTAATGAAAGAAGAAGGCATCTTAGTCGGCATTTCTTCAGGTGCCGCCGTTGTTGCAGCTAATCGCATTGCGGCTTTACCTGAATTTGAAGGTAAAACTATCGTGGTTATATTGCCATCAGCCGCTGAGCGTTATTTATCTTCAGTCTTGTTCCAAGGTGAATTTGACGACGCTGAAAACATTCAATAATCCGTTGGAAATTGCTTAGGCTGGCCTTAGTCACCAACAGATTAACCCCAATAAAAACGCCAGCATATGCTGGCGTTTTTTCGTCTATTTACCCGAGTTGAGTTACGCTAACGCTTGCTCGATATCAGCAATTAAATCTTGCACATCTTCAAGGCCCACTGAAATTCGCAATAAATTATCAGTGATCCCAGCTTCCATTCTGGCCTCTAAGGTATAAGGCGAGTGAGTCATGGAGGCAGGATGTTGAATTAATGACTCAGCATCACCTAAACTTACCGCTATGGTAAATAGCTTTAAACGATTGACAAAGTTAATTGCATCTTGCTTATCACCCTTAAGCTCAAACGCTATCACGCCACCAGCACGCTTCATTTGCTTGCCAATAAACGCATGACCTTGATGGGTACTTAACCCTGGGTAGAACACCTGGGAAAAGGCCTTGTGCTCAACCAAGTAGTTAGCCAATATTTCGGCATTATCACAATGCCTTGCTAAGCGCACATCTAAAGTCTTAAGCCCTCGCAGAATAAGCCAAGCATCATGGGGAGACATAACGCCGCCAAAGTCTTTTAAAATCTCGTACCTCAATTTATGCATATGCTCGCTGTTGCCGCACACTATGCCGGCAATCACATCACCATGGCCGTTTAAATATTTGGTCGCGCTGTGGATCACCATGTCTATGCCCATAGCCAATGGCTTTTGCAGCAGTGGCGTCATAAAGGTGTTATCCACTATGCTAATCAGCCCATGTTTTTTAGCCACTTTCGCCATGGCGTCTAAATCAAACACTTGTAGATGGGGATTCACCGGCGTTTCACAAAAAAGTACCCGAGTGTTAGGTTTTATAGCGGCTTCAACCGCTTGCATATCACTAAAATCCACCAAACTTGTGCTGATACCATAGCGGGAAAGCTGGGTGGTTATCAACGCATAGGTGCAACCGTACACGGCTTTAGAGGCAATTAAATGGTCCCCTTGCTCCAGATGAGTCAATAGCGCAGCAGACACGGCCGCCATGCCAGATGCCGTTGCAGCCGCATCATCGGCGCCTTCTAGCAGCGCCATCTTTCGTTCGAGTTCAGCCGTGGTTGGGTTGCCAAGACGAGTATAAATATAGCCAGGTTCGTCCCCAGCAAACCTCGCTCCGCCCTGCTCTGCGGTTTCAAACGCAAAGGTGGCACTTTGGTATAAAGGTGTCACCAGCGCCCCAAACGCTTCTCTTTGATGACCACCATGAATCGCAACCGTTGCTGACTTCCATTTATCTTGCATTTCAATCTCCTGACCACAAATATTATGTGTTGTTAGTGTGGTAATGCTCAGTATGAATTAATTTCATCTTTGCATAACATACAGGGACTGACGATTTAGCCAATGGGGTGACAAAAAATATCCCGCCTTGCGATGTAAAAACTATGTTACATGCAAAACATCTGCGTTAATTAAATGGGGTTGGCGTTAACAACCTACGCAGCACTTAGTCAGTTTGTAACCGAGTCACACCTATGAATAGCTAGCATGCTGGACATCAGTTCGCTCACTGAATCGCTGCATTTCTACCAAACGGCTATAAGTGCGGCGAAACTCAAATTTAAGTGCACCTTCTTGATAAAGTTCATCCAGTGCACATTGGCTGTTAAGCACTAACGTCACTTTTTGATCGTACAATTCATCCACCAAACTAATAAAACGCCGCGCGGGGTCATCCTCTACTGCATAGGCTAATTGTCTTTCTCCTGTGGTGGTTGCTAGGGCCCCATCTTCGGTGCCGCGAGCTCTTATCCAGCCTCGCACGGCGCCGCCAAGACGGGGCACAGAACTCACCAGTACATGGCTAAAGCGTTCGGCAATCTCTATGTAATCTAAGGCCGAGCGTGGCCCTTGGCACAGGGCTGAGAATTCAAACCAAGCGATGGAGCCACACAGACCCTTAACAGGAATATCTCGCTGACAAATACGCACTCTCGTGTTTGTCTGTGGCGCTAACTGCGGCGAAAACCTCGAATAGCGCTGAGCACATAAGTGTTCAAACATTACCTGAGGGGTTTGCTGTGATGGTAAATACGTAAGTCCTGCTAGGCCCTCATCGCTGATAGCGCTTGGGTTATAAATTGAAAGCCTGTGATCCACTTGCCCACTGAGGTGAATCTCATGGTTAAAGGTTTGCAACAGGGCGATTGCAGGCAGAAACCTATCCCGCTGCAGGCCATTCTTATACAGCTCATGGATGGGAATGTTAGAGGTTGCCACCAGTACCACACCCGAATTAAACAGTGCATCAAATAGCCGTCCAAGCAAGATGGCATCACCAATGTCAGCCACAAAAAATTCATCGAAGCAAATGAGCCTAAATTCTGCCGCTAACTCCCGAGCGATATAAAGCAGAGGGTCCCCCTTGCCAGATGTCTGATTAAGTTTCTTATGCACCATAGCCATAAAACGATGAAAATGCAGCCTGAGCACTTGGTCAGCTTGCCTCTCACTGACCGCTTGATAAAATATATCCATCAGCAAGGTTTTACCCCGGCCCACATCGCCCCAAAGGTATACCCCTTTCACCCTGCCTATCTTGCTAGAGGAAATAGTAGAGTCAGACTTTTTGGCGTTAGTATCAGCTTCAGGGCAGAACCATAGCTGATAAAGCGCTTCTAATGCCGTTATCGCCTGATGTTGAGCAGGATCGTCGACAATATGGCTTTCGCAAAGGGTTATGTATCGGGTCAGTGGTGACAAAATCATGATGAATAGCGACGCTTAACACTCAACGCTGGCGTCTTAAATCCTATGGGTTAGCTTTATTCCAATCGCAGTTTACTTTACTCTGATGCAATGAAACAGAGTACCATAGAGCAAGTTACCCAATTGAACCCTAGTCTTTTGCCGCTGAGTACATTGGTGGCCAGCGTATAAGAGATGAAGTTAGTTCATTCCAGCATAAGAAGAAATCCATTGGCCGAACCCAGCTCATCTAAACCTGGCTCATCTCGAGCAGATAGCCCGACCATAAGCTCAATTCCCCCAACAGCGGCAGAAGCCGTTATACCGCCCAATTGGCGACAGCGTATCTTAACGGCATGTGCACAAGTTAAGCAGCGCCGTTTTTGGCTTCATTTATTTCGAGACTTAAGCCTATTGCTGATCATAGGGTTTGCCATTGCAAGCTATCAGCAACGTCACATGCTTAAAGATATAGCGCCTAGCCTCAATATGTTGACAACTCAAGGCAGCATGGCATTTTCAAGCTATGCCAATGAGCCCAAGGCGAAGCTTGTGTACTTTTTTGGTTCTTGGTGCCCAGTGTGCCGCTTCACGTCCCCCGAAGTTACCGCCATAGCGCAGGATTACCCCACTATCGCCATTGCCTTGGCTTCAGGTACCGATTTGCAGATCAATCAATTTATGACTCAAGAAGACTACCAGTTCGATGTTATCAATGATGATAATGGCAGCATAAGTGAGATTTGGGGCGTTCAGGCAGTGCCGGCGTTTTATATCTTAGATGAGCAAAATAAGATTGTCTTCGTTACCTCAGGCGCCAGCTCACAATGGGGGCTACGTCTTAGGCTTTGGTGGGCAAGCCTGTAGGCAATGCTGACAACTAGCACTACACTGAGCAGAATTGAAATCAGTTCCTATAAAACAGTTGCGATAAATTGTCATAAGCTGAGTAATAATGGTGTCCGCTTTTCGTTGGCCGTTAAATCTTGTTATCATTAGCGCCCTTAAGGTATCAACAAAAGCCTGTGACACTGCCACATAGATACCCTCTTCAAGTAACATCATGCCCA
The DNA here is from genome assembly GCF_000013765.1 of Shewanella denitrificans OS217. Classification (NCBI taxonomy): domain Bacteria; kingdom Pseudomonadati; phylum Pseudomonadota; class Gammaproteobacteria; order Alteromonadales; family Shewanellaceae; genus Shewanella; species Shewanella denitrificans. The sequence continues at coordinate 3,015,235 of NC_007954.1, forward strand.
TGATAGAGAGCACAATGAACCACAGCCCAGTGATGCAAGTCTTTAATTACCAGCCACCGAGTATTCCATGGCTTGACATACGCTATCTTGATAGAGACATCATAGTCATCAACAAACCGTCGGGATTACTGTCAAACCCAGGCCGCGCACCTGAGACCTATGATACCGCCATCACACGTTTACAGCGCCTGTATCCTGAGACGATTCTCATTCATCGGCTCGATTGCGATACCTCAGGCATTATGATCTTTGCTCGCAATAAAAAAGCCGAATCCAATCTCAAGACTCAGTTTCAAAATAGGCAAGCCAAAAAGGTTTATATTGCCGAAGTCAGCGGATGTTTCGAACACCAAGATGGCAAGGTCAATTTTCCTCTCGGGCCGGATCCAATGACACCGCCTTTTCAGCAAGTCATAGAGTCAGGTAAGCCAGCGCTCACTTATTACCGCTTATTGGAGCACAGAGCGAGCACAAGCCTAGTAGAATTAAAACCACACACGGGTCGCACTCACCAACTTAGGGTGCACATGAAGGCCCTAGGGCACACCATTATTGGGGATGAGTTTTACGGTGACGAAACTGTTATAGCCGCCAGTCACAGACTGAATCTGCATGCGCAATCTTTGACCCTACTTCACCCTTTCAAGCAGATTGAAATACAGTTTTTTAGCCAGCATCCGTTTTAATACCCATCACCTTGGCTATATTTAGCTGCTTAAAAAGAAAAAGCCCATGATGCAAACATCATGGGCTTTTTGTGTCTGCCTTTGGGCATTCACATACGTGTTAGAGTTTGGTGCTAACTATTTGCTTTAGCTTCTGCGGCTTCACAGGCTGCTGCAGTAAAGAGCACATCGGTGGAGCTATTAAGGGCGGTTTCAGCTGAGTCCTGCACTACGCCAATAATAAAGCCCACTGCCACAACCTGCATGGCGATATCATTAGAAATACCAAATAGACTACAAGCAAGTGGAATAAGCAATAACGAGCCACCCGCAACACCCGAGGCGCCGCAGGCTGCAACGGACGCCATCACGCTCAGTAATAATGCTGTGACAAAGTCCACTTGCACGCCCAAGGTATGCGCCGCCGCTAACGTTAGCACTGTGATGGTAATCGCAGCGCCACCCATGTTAACGGTGGCCCCTAAGGGGATAGAAACAGAATACGTATCTTCGTGAAGTTTAAGCTCTTCACACAAAGCCATATTCACCGGAATATTCGCCGCACTGGAACGGGTAAAGAATGCGGTTACCCCGCTACCTCTTAGGCATTTAAGCACCAAAGGATAGGGGTTACGTTTAATTTTTAAGTAAACAATTAACGGATTCACCACCAAGGCCATAATTAACATGGCCCCCACTAACACCATCAGTAGCTGAGCGTAACCTGCTAAGGCATCAAAACCTGTCGCTGCTACAGTGCCTGCCACTAAACCAAAAATACCAAGAGGTGCTAATCGAATAACAAAGCGCACCATTTGCGACACCCCATGACTAATGTCATTAAGCACGGCTTTGGTTGCATCAGTGCCGTGGTGCAGCGCGATACCTAAACCAATACCCCAGGCTAAAATGCCAATGTAATTACCAGTCATTAACGCATTAACGGGATTATCCACCAACTTAAATAACAAGGTATTTAAGACTTCAGCAATACCTTGAGGTGGGTTCGAACCTTCAATTCCTGTCACCAACACTAAGGTGGTGGGGAAGGAAAAACTCAAAAGCACTGCCGTTAATGCGGCGGCAAAGGTACCAATCAAATAAAGGCTAATAATCGGCCGCATATTGGTGTGACTGTTCTTTTTTTGATTGGCTATGGAGGATGCCACCAAGACAAACACTAAAATGGGTGCTATCGCCTTAAGGGCGCCAACAAAGAAATCCCCAAGAAAAGCGACTTGACTAGCCGCAGACGCTGACACACTGGCTAAAATAACCGCTAACGCTATACCAACAATGATTTGTAATACTAAGCTGCCATGAATAATACGGCTAAAAAGTGATGGATTAGAACTCATAAGAAACCTTACTTATTGTTATTGTTTTGCTAACAAGTGAAATAGGCAAAATCCTGTCAGGGTATTGCCAATCAATATTATCAAGATGGAATATCACCAAAGTAAGCTAACCGATACTTTTGAGGATATCAATCGGAACTCGGCCAAAACCAAGCGTTAACTTGTTTATGCTAAAGGATCGGCGCGCAGTGGGCGATAAATTGTCCCATAGCGGCACTGTTTGCCTGCACTCGTCGGTCGAAATCCTCCTGCCCAGGCGTTTCACTGCAGGCAGCTAATTTAGCGCCGCTTCGAACAAGGAAAGCCTCGAAGGAGGTATCGAAATGATTAAAAATCACCCCATCTGTTACCGGACACTCATCGATAAACCCATCTTTCGCCAGTTTAAAATACTGACCTAATGCGTCTCTGAGCCCCAGGCTGAAACGTCCCGGTGTTTGAGTCGGCTCGAAAGAGTAGACATAAGTTTCATTCATAAGCACATCCTCGTGGCAGGTTAAAATGCCATCCCGACTGGCGGCGCATAGTAGCTGAGCATGCTCAAGTAACAGTTTACCCTCAAGGGATGTGTGTTCGTTGGGGGTAGGCTTGCCATTTTCCAGAGTGAAGCCTCGATTGGGATTTTCGCCAAAACGATTGAACCTATGCCCTGCTTTAAAACCGGTTGGATTCACCAAAGGCAAAAGGCTCAGGTTTACCCGCTCAAATAATGCCGGCTGCAAGCCACGTAAAAAATGCAACATGCCCCAAGGACCGGCGGCTTCTTCACCATGAAATCCAGAGCTAATGAGCAATGAAGGTAAATCTGATCTCTGGCTTGCAGATTGATAGAGATTGATAGCAAAGCTGTCAACGCTACCTAAGGTGTTTTTCTTGAGCCCAAGACGGTTAACCTCTTCGGCTAGCTGAGCGTAAAAAGCGTCGATATCATTGCTCTGGCAATTAAATATCTCTGACTGCCATACAAAAGACTCAAATGGGGATCTGCTTGTCATAAACTCATCTTCTTTCGCAAAATAAAGTGGTGTTGTGGCGGTGCTAAGCCTCTTTGGGTGACTAAACTGCGCACCATACTAAGATAAAATATCTTGAATAAAATACTAAGAAAATACCTAAATAAAATTACGATTGGCTTAACGCATTAGCGCCTCTAAGCATGGCACCTATCAATTCATGGGCATCAAATTTAGTTAATGCTTCATTCGCGCCAACCTGTTTGGCTTGTCCGACACTGATTTCACTGGAAAGTGAAGAGTGCAAAATAATGTAGGCATGATTCAGCAGCGGGTTATCCCGTACCTCAAACGCCAGTTCATAACCATCAAGCCCTGGCATCTCGATATCGCTGACCAATAAATCAATGGGCTTTCTATCTGCCGCCGCTTCTACCATGATATCCAGCGCATCTTGACCGTTCTCAGTCACACGATAGCCTATATTGAGCGAGTCGAGCACATCGGACAATTGCTTGCGGGCAACTTTAGAGTCATCCACCAGTAAAATTTGCAATGGCTTTAACTTCTCACGCTGCACATCTGTGAGTATCGCCCGTTGAGTGGTGGGATCATCTGGGAAGATTTTTGACAGTAACAGCTCAACATCCATTAACTGCACCAGTTGATTTTCATAACGCGTGACCCCAGTTAAAAACGCATTGGCACCTAAGTTACCCGAAGGCGCCTCAATATCACGCCAATTACACTCCATGATCTTATCAATTTCCCGCACCATAAAGCCAATTAACATCCGCTGACAATCGGTCACTATGATGTAGCTTTTGGCTTTATCTTCCTCTGCTATAGGCTTAAAACCTATGGCCGCTGCCATATCAACAACGGGGATAGTCCCGCCGCGCACAGTCGCTGCGCCGAGAATATTAGGGTGAGAGTTTGGGATTTTGGTCAAGGGCAAATAAGGCACTAATTCACGAATTTTTAAGGTGCCTAAGGCAAACAGTTGAGTATAATTCAGCCGAAAAAGTAACAAACCTTGAGATTGACTTGCTTTACTTTTCATACCCTCATCCTTCGTGTTAACACAAGATAAAAACTACCACACTCGCGTATGACTTCACGCCTATATAGCTGGCTAATAAAATGAGACCATTCGCATTTAGCATAAAATCAATGGCCTATATATTGCCAGCTTATCAATAACATCGACTAGATTTCAATTTAAAAGAACAGCCTAGAGCGACAAAGGCAAATCGTTAACCCTAAATCAAAGTCGCAAAGCGACCACCACAAAAAAGAACTTAAATAATTATGAGCCATTAACGGCCATTAGTCTTGCAATGCGTATAACACATCAAATACAAATTGATCCCAGCCGTCTGCACTAAAAGCTATCTCTCGCACATTACGCACTTGACTCACAGCATGCAAAGGCGCAGCGCCATTTTTCATTAAGTAATAGGCCATCATAAGACCCGTTCTGTCTTTACCTGAGCGGCAATGAATAAGCACAGGCAAGTTATCCGCTTCACATTGAGCAATAAAAGCTAAAATTTTTGGCAATATTTCAGTGCAAATGGCTAAATCATCAAGGGTGGGCGGAATGCTATCGGGCAAGGTAAACACCCTATGAAGGATCCCAACCTCTGCCATTGCACTCTCATCACATTGATTGGCATCATTAAGAGAAACAATGACTTTAATACCATTGGCGGCTAGCTCTTGTAAATCCCAAGGGGTTTTATTAGGGCCACTGCGACCAGCAAGCTTACCTTCAACTAACCAAAAAACATCTTTCATCTTATCTACTACTCTGGCATTGAACTTTTATCGTGACCTTAGTCATCTAGCATCACAACTCATTGAGCTAAACACTAACGCTGAACGGGCTAAACTAGTCAGCTTTATTGCCCCAAATATCCACATTGGCTTGCGGCAAGACCTTGCGTTTTTTCTTACCTGTGCCTTCGGGCTTTGCCATGGGTTTTTCCTGCTCCAATAGGGCTTCAGGCATTTGCTCATCGGCTTCAAATCCCGCCACTTGCTCGCGCTCCAACCTGATTTTGTTCTTTTTTTCTATCACGGTGAAATGATGGTATTCATCATGTGACAATAAACTTAACGCTAAGCCCACTTCACCGGCACGGCCGCTGCGGCCAATTCTGTGCATGTAGTCCGCGGGACTTCTGGGTAAATCAAAGTTGATTACCACCGGCAGTTTTTCAATGTCTAGCCCACGAGCTGCGATATCGGTTGCGATCAACACTTGAATGTCGCCGGCTTTAAACCCTTCAAGCACACGACTTCGAGCGCCTTGGGCCTTATCGCCGTGGAACACTTCGGCAGTAATGCCGCGCTTAGCCAATTTTTGCGCCAGATGATTACAGCTATTTTTAGCGCCAACGAAAATCAGCACCTGTCGCCACTGATGCTCATTGAGCAAATGGGCTAACAAGGCGGTTTTCTTCTCGCGGTTTACCGTCATCACTCGCTGCACTAAAGTGCTTGATTCAGGATTTTGCAATTGGATTTCAAGGGGGCTATTCAGCAAGGCATCGGTTAATTGACGCACCTCTTCAGGGAAGGTGGCCGAGAATAACAAGGTTTGTTTCTTTTTGGGCAATAACCCCAAGATTTGACCGATTTCATCGGTAAACCCAAGGCTTAGCATTCTGTCGGCTTCATCGAGCACTAAGGTACTGACATCGGCAAGTTTGAGTGCATTAGAAGAGAGTAAATCGAGCAAACGACCTGGCGTTGCCACCACAATATCAGCGCCGCCACGTAAGGCCAGCATCTGAGTATTCACAGAGACTCCGCCAAACGCTGCCACAACTTTAATGGCGCCATTACTGTGAACCGCATAAGACTTAAAGCTGTCGGCGACTTGTTTGGCAAGCTCTCTTGTTGGCACTAACACCAACGCACGAACGCCGTTACCTTTAAGAGGTTTTAGCGGTTTTGAAAGCAAAGCATGCAATAGGGGCAGAGCAAACGCCGCCGTTTTTCCTGAGCCAGTATTCGCCCCAGCTAACAAGTCTTTACCCGCTAAAATGCTACCTATGGTCTGGGCTTGAATAGGGGTTGGCACTTGATAGTCTAATTCGACAAGTCGTGACAATAAGGCATTGTGTAAGCCAAATTCGGCAAAAGTCGTGGCGAAAGCTTGGGTCATTGATTTAAGGCGCTCAAGAAATGAATTCAAGGCGCATTTTAACGTACTTTAATCTGATAGTCAGATTAATTAGCCTTCGCCTCGAACCTGGCTAATTATTCGCCACCAAACAGACTGTGAACCTCAACGCCTCAATCTGTTCTTATTTTCAAACAGCGATAGATTACGCCATTATGAGTTTACACTAACCCCTTCCAGATCAAGCAAATACTGCTTCATTGCCAAACCATAGGCATACCCTGTTAGTTGGCCACCCTTACCTATCACCCTGTGACAAGGGACGACAATGGCAATGGGATTGGCGCCATTGGCTGCACCCACGGCGCGCACAGCCTTGGGCCTCGATATAGTATTGGCAATATCAGAGTAACTGCACACTTGACCAAAGTTAAGCTCACTTAAAGCCTGCCACACTTGCCGCTGAAACTCAGTGCCTTTTGGCGCTAAGGGGAGTTCAAAGTGTTGGCGCTTTCCTGCAAAATAATCTGTGAGTTGAGCTAGGGTGAGCTCAAGGTGTGCCCTGCCTTGATCAACCAATGCTTTTTCAATCGGGGCATTTAAATCCCTATCTAACACTGTGCTTGATTTAACTTCAAGGGTGTTACTTACCGCCTCCAAACAGCTTACTTGCAAATGGGTCAAACCTAGGTCGCTGGCCTTTAGGGATAACTGCCCCACAGGGCTACTCACAAGGAACTCAATCACAGGCGCAGGCATCTTGTTATCAATCTGATTTTTTGGCTTCATTTGAGCGCTTCCTTTTTGTTTGACACTTTCTGGCTAGGTTGTTTAGTGTTAATGACTTTTTTGCAAACCACATGCTTGCTCGACTCTTTCTTACTCGTCATTAGATCTTCATCATCCCATAGGCCAAAGGTGAGATAACTGCCCCAAGGTGACACCTTATTGGCTATGTCAGCCGCCAAGGCTAAATACGCTTTTGGGGTTTCAATGATTCCCCCCGCCTTAGCGTATAGCCCGTGAATTCTATGCTTAATCACTAAGTCTGAACTTAAAAACACATTGGACTCACTTAAGCCACGCATCTTAGCGTAGGCCACAGTCCAAGGGCCAATGCCTTTAACCTCAAGCCAATCATCTGGGGTGGAATGTGGGTGCTCTTGCACATAAGCGCCAAGGGCATTGAGGGCAAGCCTGCGCGCACCTGGCATTTTTAATTCATCGAGACTCGCTGTAGCCACGGCTTCAGGTGTTGGAAATAAGCGCCAAACTTGACCATTAAGCTCAAAGGTTTCGCCATAATGTTCAACCAGCGTATTGAGTAATTTAGTGGCTTGTTGCACGCTAACCTGTTGACCCAATATGGCTCGGCACGCTGCCTCAAACACGCTTGCGGTCGCTGGAATGCGTAAACCAGCATCAAGCTTTGCCCCCATGGCAACAAGCGGAACAAAGATCTGCGCTATCGTCGCCATATCAGTATCTAAATCGAGCAGACGCCTTATCCTCAATACCACTGGGTGTAATTGCTTAACATCATGGCTGTGCAGTAAATAAATTTGGGTGTCGAACTGCGACTTAGCTTCATTGAGACGCACCCTGAACACGCCTTTTACCCCATCGAAGCAAAAGCTGCGGCTGTAGCCTTGTTCTTCATCTAAAATTTCCATGCCGCTCACTTGACGAAATTGGTAAAACGCCCACATTTTGTGCCAATTGAGCGGCGGGCGAAATGCCAGCGACAGGCAAATCTCTTGGGTTATTGCCCCCTCTGCATCCTTATTGTTGCGAGTATTTGTTTGGGCCTTGGCTGACACTTTGCGTAGCGCCGTTGGCGTCAGTTGCAATTCTTGCTGAAACACTTCATTAAAGCGCCGTAAGCTATTAAAGCCTGCGGCCATTGCAACTTGTGTTATGGGTAACTGAGTTTGATGTAACAATTGCTTGGCAAACATCAACTGTTGATACAAGGCAAAGCGCTTGGGCGACGTTCCCAGACCTTGGTTAAAGAGCTTGGCTAAGTAACGGCTCGAAATCCCCAACTTCAGCGCTAACGACTCCACAGAGCCTGAGTTATCACCACGTAAATAGCCTTGTTCTATCAGACTAATGGCACGTTTTAAGCTGGTTTGAGTACCAAGCCAAGCATGTGAATGCGGCGCACTGTCGGGGCGACAACGCAGGCAAGGCCTCAGCCCGGCATTGGCAGCCTGAATGGCAGAATCAAAATAGCGCACGTTTTTCTCAAGTGGAGGCGGCGCTGGGCATATAGAACGGCAATAAATACCCGTCGAAAATACCCCGGTAAAAAACTGACCGTCAAACCTTGCATCGCGGCTGAGTCTAGCTTGCAGGCATACACTTGGGCTTATCACGCAGTTATTTTCATGTGGCCCTTGAACTTCATTGCGAGTTGCCATTGGCTTCTATCCACTGTATTTCATATCTATGCCCAACTGTACTGAAATAAACAGATACCCACTAGCGGAAATCGGAACTCAATGTTCAGATAAGGTAAATAACTCGTTTAGGCAAATGGAAATGAAATTTAACCCTTAACAGCCATCCGTTTTGAGTTATCCTAGCTATCTGTTTTTATTGAATGATGCGCTGAGTATTCGATGTTTAAATTTTTTGAATCATTAACCCAACCCTTGCCCCCAGAAGAACCAACGCAGCCCCCTTCTGGCGTGTATGCGTTCTGTCGCCATTACACTCAAGGTTTTGGCGCCTTGCTGATCACCATGTCGGTATTAACCGCTATTTTAGCCATGCTCGAAGTGTCTTTATTCGGCTTTATGGGTCAGCTGGTGGATTGGCTTGTCACTAAAGACCCGCAAACCTTGTGGCAAGATGAGAAAACTACCTTGGTCGCCATGTCTGTCATCGTCTTACTGGTGATCCCACTGCTGGTGTGGCTACACGCATCGATTGCCTACCAATCTTTGCTGGGCAATTATCCCATGGCCATTCGCTGGCAGACTCACAGGTATCTGCTTAAACAGAGCATTTCGTTTTATCAAGATGATTTTGCCGGCCGTATCGCCACGAAAGTGATGCAAACCTCACTTGCGGTGCGTGAAACCGTAATGAAATTACTCGATGTCCTGGTCTATGTGCTGGTGTATTTCACCTCCATGTTAGTGATGATAGCCAGCGCCGATCTGCGCTTAATGCTACCTATGCTTGTCTGGCTCGCCGCTTATGTGGCAATTCAGTGGAAATTAGTGCCTAAGTTAAAGGCTATTTCCACTGAGCAAGCCGATGCACGCTCAACCATGACAGGACGCATCGTCGACAGCTATACCAATATCTCGACAGTAAAACTCTTCTCCCATACTAAGCAAGAAGCGGATTATGCCCGTGACAGCATGATGATTTTCCTAAAAACCGTTTATGGTCAGATGCGCTTAGTGACTGTTATCAACGTATCGGTGCAAATCATCAACTATGTGCTGGCCTTTGTCATCGCTGCTGTGTCCATTTGGCTGTGGGCTGACAATGCCATTAGTGTCGGCGCTATCGCCATTGCCGTGAGTTTAGCATTGCGCTTGAATGGCATGTCCCAGTGGATCATGTGGGAAATCAGTTCATTATTTGAAAATATTGGCACTGTGACCGACGGCATGAATACCTTGTCTAAGCCTATCGCTATCGAAGATAAACCAGGCGCGAAAGACATAGTTGTCAGCCAAGGAAAGATAGATTTCAACCGAGTGAGCTTTCATTACGGCGAGAAAACCGGCGTTATTGATGAATTAAATCTTAATATCAAGGCTGGCGAAAAAGTGGGGCTTGTTGGCCGCTCTGGCGCGGGTAAATCCACCCTAGTTAATCTGTTGATGCGTTTTCATGATGTTGAGCAAGGGCAAATATGCATAGATGGACAACCCATCACTGACATTACCCAAGACTCGCTGCGGGCCAACATAGGCATGGTGACTCAGGATACCTCATTGCTGCACAGATCCATTCGAGAGAATGTGCTCTATGGCGACCCCAATGCCAGTGAAGCGCGCTTGATGGCCGCCATCACTCAGGCTCAGGCGCATGAGTTCATTGAGCACTTAACGGATCCCCACGGCAATGTTGGCTTAGATGCACAAGTGGGTGAACGCGGGGTTAAGCTTTCTGGTGGCCAAAGACAGCGTATCGCCATCGCCCGTGTGTTACTTAAAAATGCGCCGATTCTATTACTTGATGAAGCCACCTCTGCGCTGGACTCTGAAGTCGAAGCGGCAATCCAAGGCTCGTTGTACGAGTTAATGGAAGGCAAAACCGTTATTGCCATCGCCCACAGATTATCCACCATAGCGGCAATGGACAGGCTCATAGTGTTAGATCAAGGTAAGATTGTTGAACAAGGCACACATCAAGAATTGATCGACGCTAAAGGCATATACGCGCAATTATGGGCTCATCAAACCGGCGGTTTTATCGGTGTTGACTAGCTATTTAACCTCAGCTCGGGATAATAAATGCATATCAAACAGCTCTTTGCACCGCTAACTGTGTTGAATCTACTTGCAATAGGCTAGCTATTGCCGCGTAAATTCGCCTTGTTATCAGCGCAAAGCTCAAGTTTGAGGGTAATTACTTGAATTTTGGCTGTTTCAATGCCGTTTATTCATCTCTTAACCCGAGTTGAGGTTATTTACTTAGGTAAGTGGCACTGGATCATTAAACTAAAACACCAAAGCTAAGCCACTCATTGAGTGGCTTTTTTATTGCCACTTTATTTAAAAAATAACAATAAAGTTTGAAAAAATAGCAATGAGAAATAGTGTTCAAACGAATAGATATGATGACGTTTTTAACAGGGATAATTCACAGAGAATAATAAAAAGAAGACATTAACTGGAATAAAAACGATTGGGATTGTTTGAAGCAAAGAAATGGTGGTCGCTACTGGGCTCGAACCAGTGACCCCCTCCTTGTAAGGGAGGTGCTCTCCCAGCTGAGCTAAGCGACCTGGGATATAACGCAGAATAATCTAACAGAATACAGAGATATGGTGGTCGCTACTGGGCTCGAACCAGTGACCCCCTCCTTGTAAGGGAGGTGCTCTCCCAGCTGAGCTAAGCGACCTGGGATATCAATCTATTTTAAAATCTTAGTAAAATATGGTGGTCGCTACTGGGCTCGAACCAGTGACCCCCTCCTTGTAAGGGAGGTGCTCTCCCAGCTGAGCTAAGCGACCTGGGATATTTTACGTTCGAGTCCACCTATCTATGAGAGAAATGGTGGTCGCTACTGGGCTCGAACCAGTGACCCCCTCCTTGTAAGGGAGGTGCTCTCCCAGCTGAGCTAAGCGACCTGGGACTCTACACTATACTCACTGGATTACATGGTGGTCGCTACTGGGCTCGAACCAGTGACCCCCTCCTTGTAAGGGAGGTGCTCTCCCAGCTGAGCTAAGCGACCTGGGATGTAATCAACAGAAAAATAACTTCAGATTGAAGCTATGGTGGTCGCTACTGGGCTCGAACCAGTGACCCCCTCCTTGTAAGGGAGGTGCTCTCCCAGCTGAGCTAAGCGACCTCATGCTGTGTGGGGCCGTATTATAGGGACCGAGTAAAACCTGTCAACGCTTTTCGACGAAAAAAAACTTAGCCGCAGAAAATTTACCCTCTTTGTTGTTTTGTTAAACAAATTACATTCTGAGCCTATCGTGGCTTAGCCATAGATTAAAGCCCTATTAATCCCTTTTTCATGGCAAAACATCAAGGGGATAGATAGCCTGACAATATCTTGGAGTGACTCTATTATAATGAGAAACATTTCCACTAGGTGGATTGGCTGTTAGAATAAGCGCCACATTTTATACTTTGTCTTCTTCTAGACGTTTTTAATAGGTTAGTGTCCGATTATGACAACTCCCGCGATAACTAAAACGCGTTTTGCTCCTAGCCCAACCGGCTTCCTTCATGTTGGCGGTGCCCGTACAGCACTTTATTCTTGGCTTCAGGCTCGTGCTAATAATGGTGAATTTGTGCTCCGAATCGAAGACACAGATATCGAGCGTTCAACACAAGCGGCTTGTGATGCCATTCTTGATGGTATGAACTGGTTAGGTTTGACTTGGGACGAAGGTCCTTATTACCAGACAAAGCGTTTTGATCGTTACCATGAAATCATCGGCCAAATGCTAGAAAAAGGCACTGCCTATAAATGTTATTGTTCACGCGAGCGCATTGAAACCATGCGTGAAGAACAAGCTGCTGCGGGATTACAACAAAAATATGATGGCCATTGCCGCAACCTTGCAGCAAGAGAAACTAACGAGCCGTTTGTTATACGCTTTAAAAACCCGTTAGAGGGCAGTGTCGTTTTTGACGATCATGTGCGCGGCCGCATCGAAATATCTAACGAAATGTTAGATGATTTAATTATCCAACGTACCGATGGTGTGCCTACTTACAACTTCTGTGTGGTCGTTGATGATTGGGACATGGGTATTACTAGCGTTGTGCGAGGTGAAGATCACATTAACAATACGCCACGTCAAATCAATATTCTTAAAGCGCTCGGGGCGCCTATCCCTGAATATGCCCATGTGTCTATGATTTTAGGCGACGACGGCGCTAAGCTATCCAAACGCCACGGCGCTGTTGGTGTAATGCAATACCGTGATGACGGTTATTTACCCGAAGCCCTGTTGAACTATTTAGTGCGCTTAGGTTGGTCTCATGGCGACCAAGAAATCTTCTCAATGGAAGAAATGAAGCAGCACTTTAAACTGGGCGACATTAACAAAGCAGCATCCGCCTTTAACACAGATAAGCTTATTTGGTTAAATCAACACTATATTAAGACCCTTGACCCAGAATATGTCGCAAGTCATTTAGCTTGGCATATGGAAGATCAAAACATTGATACCAGCAATGGTCCAGCCCTAGCTGAGATAGTGACCGCACTTTCTGAGCGCGCCAAAACATTAAAAGAACTGGCCGAATCGAGCCGTTATTTCTTTGAAGACTTCACTGACTTTGATGAAGTTCAAGCTAAAAAGCATTTACGCGGCGTGGCCCTTGAGCCGTTAACCTTAGTTAAGACTAAATTAGCAGCCTTAACTGAATGGTCTGTCAGTGTAATTCATCAAGTAATTGAAGATACCGCCACTGAACTTGAGGTTGGCATGGGTAAAGTAGGTATGCCACTGCGTGTTGCTGTAACAGGTGCAGGCCAGTCGCCTGCTCTAGATTTAACCTTGTTTTTAATTGGAAAAGACAGATCTGAGCAAAGAATATCCAAAGCGATTGATTTTGTAGCAGATAGAATAAATTCCTAAAAAACGAGTTGACACTTTTGGGTATGCTGCATAGAATGCGCCTCGCAGTTGAGACACGTGGTCAGTAATTCTGGTAGCGTATCCAAAAGCAATTTAAGTAAGTCGGGGTTATAGCTCAGCTGGGAGAGCGCTTCGCTGGCAGTGAAGAGGTCCACGGTTCGATCCCGTGTAGCTCCACCACTTACTTAAGCATCTTTATTAGATGAAAGCATTGATATTCTTGATTAACAAGAGTGCTTACAGATATCAATGAGTATTCACTCGATACAGAGTATAAGGTATCAAATGTGTCCTATTAGTCTAGAAATAGAGTATAGGACACCGCCCACTTTGGTTTATAAAGAGTCGGCGGTAGCAGGGGGGTCGAATCCTTGTTAGTAATTATCTAGCAATTAGCATTGATATTCTTGGTTAACAAGAGTGCCTACAGACATCGATGAGTATTCACTCGGTACAGAGTATAACGTATCAACAGTGTCCCATTCGTCTAGAAATAGAACATAGGACACCGCCCACTTTGGTTTATAAAGAGTCGGCGGTAACAGGGATTCGAATCCTTGTTATTAATTTTGTAGCGATTAGCATTGATGTTTAGCCTACAGGCATCTATGAGTATTCACTCGATACAGAGTATAACGTATCAACTGTGTCCCATTCGTCTAGAGGCCTAGGACACCGCCCTTTCACGGCGGTAACAGGGGTTCGAATCCCCTATGGGATACCACTTTTTTAAGTTTTGGTATCAACCGAGATTTTATATTCGGGGCTATAGCTCAGCTGGGAGAGCGCTTCGCTGGCAGTGAAGAGGTCCACGGTTCGATCCCGTGTAGCTCCACCAAATTTGCTTATTAAAGCAAATTAGCATTGATGTTCTTGGTTAACAAGAGTGCCTACATACATCAATGAGTATTCACTCGATACAGAGTATAACGTATCAACTGTGTCCCATTCGTCTAGAAATAGAGAGAATAGGACATCGACCACTTTGTTTTATAAAGAGTCGGCGGTAACAGGAGGGCAAATCCTTGTTATTAAATATGTAGCAATTAGCCTTGATGTTTAGCCTACAGACATCAATGAGTATTCACTCGATACAGAGTATAACGTATCAACTGTGTCCCATTCGTCTAGAGGCCTAGGACACCGCCCTTTCACGGCGGTAACAGGGGTTCGAATCCCCTATGGGATACCATATTTTTGATGGTTGAACATGATTCGAAGCAGTTTATGCGATCAGGTTTGAAGATCTAAAATAGCATTGATATTCTTGGTTACCAAAAGTGCCTACAGACATCAATGAGTATTCACTCGATACAGAGTATAACGTATCAACTGTGTCCCATTCGTCTAGATATAGAGAGAATAGGACATCGCCCACTTTGGTTTATAAGAGAGTCGGCGGTAACAGGGGTTTCAAATCCTTGATATTAATTATGTAGCAATTAGCTTTGATGTTTAGCCTACAGACATCAATGAGTATTCACTCGATACAGAGTATAAGGTATCAACTGTGTCCCATTCGTCTAGAGGCCTAGGACACCGCCCTTTCACGGCGGTAACAGGGGTTCGAATCCCCTATGGGATACCATATTTTGATGGTTGAACATGATTCGAAGAAATTGTTTTCGGAAAAAGCGTTTAATGATCTAAATAGCATTGATATTCTTGGTTACTAAGAGTGCCTACAGACATCAATGAGTATTCACTCGATACAGAGTATAACGTATCAACTGTGTCCCATTCGTCTAGAAATAGAGCTTAGGACATCGCCCACTTTGGTTTATAAAGAGTCGGCGGTAACAGGAGTTCGAATCCTTAGGGTTTTGTTCTTCATTATAGGTAACTAGCACTGGTGTTTAGCCTACAGACACCAATGAGTATTCACTCGATACAGAGTATAAGGTATCAAATGTGTCCCATTCGTCTAGAGGCCTAGGACACCGCCCTTTCACGGCGGTAACAGGGGTTCGAATCCCCTATGGGATACCATATTTTTGATGGTTGAACATGATTCGAAGCAGTTTATTCGATCAGGTTTGAAGATCTAAAATAGCATTGATATTCTTGGTTACCAAAAGTGCCTACAGACATCAATGAGTATTCACTCGATACAGAGTATAACGTATCAACTGTGTCCCATTCGTCTAGATATAGAGAGAATAGGACATCGCCCACTTTGGTTTATAAGAGAGTCGGCGGTAACAGGGGTTTCAAATCCTTGATATTAATTATGTAGCAATTAGCTTTGATGTTTAGCCTACAGACATCAATGAGTATTCACTCGATACAGAGTATAAGGTATCAACTGTGTCCCATTCGTCTAGAGGCCTAGGACACCGCCCTTTCACGGCGGTAACAGGGGTTCGAATCCCCTATGGGATACCACTTTTTTAAGATGGTTGAACAGTATTCGAAGCGATTTTTCGAAAAGGTTTGAAAATCTAAAATAGCGTCGATGTTTAGCCTACAGACATTAACGAGTATTCACTCTCAGTGCAGAGTATAAAGCATGACTAGTGTCCCATTCGTCTAGAGGCCTAGGACACCGCCCTTTCACGGCGGTAACAGGGGTTCGAATCCCCTATGGGATACCAAATTAACCACCGCAAGGTGGTTTTTTTATGCCTTTTATTTAATGCACTCTTTTGCCACACTCTAATCTGAATACTTTTATTTAGGAATTCTGATGGCTATGCCTCCCTTGACCCACACAATCACTCGCTTCATACCCCCTATTTCAATTCACCGCACTTTTTAGCTTATTTTTTGCTTTGGTTGGCTTTAGCTACAATGTATGGCGCATGGAAATAACTGAATACAATGCCAATATTCGCGATGCAAGTTTTGAGATGCTGCTGCAACTCTCTGAGTTAGAACTTATTATTTATTCTGGCCACTATGATAACGATCCTATCGCTGGTAATCCTCGTAAAGCCTGGGTTAAAGTCGGACTCATCAAAGATCTCAGCCAAATAACTAATGCTAGAATGCAACTTGCCACAGAAAAGTTGCATCAAGATTGGCGTGAGAACTGGCACACCTTTATTCAAGATAACCAGAGTACCGAACTCCTCATAAAATCCATTGATGAAACTCGCAGTGAAGTCCGTTTTTTACTGGCAACCCTTGAATAAAGCATATCAATCGGTATTTATGTGATCTTAAACAAGCGTTTAAGAAAATAAATGCTGAGTTTTTACTCAATGTTCGCTAGATTAATGGCATAACAATAAGGAACTCTTAATCCAAGGAACCTAACTATGCCCATCTATCAAGCGCCACTTAGAGATTATCAATTCATCCTTTCAGAGCTACTCAATATATATCAGCAAGATGAGTTGAAAGGCTTCGATGATTTTGACCCTGAGCTTATTGACGCCATCTTGCAAGGTGTTGCCGATTTTGCCACCGAAGTCATGCTGCCAATCAACGCCAGTGGCGATAGACAAGGTTGTGCACTAAAAGATGGCAAAGTTATCACTCCTGAAGGATATATCTCAGCGTATCGGCAGTATGTGGATAACGGCTGGGCAACCTTAACTTGCGATCCAGAATTTGGTGGTCAAGGACTGCCCGAAGTGGTTGGCACCTTTGCCACGGAAATGAAAACCGCCACCAAATATGGCATTTGCCATGTATCCAGGTTTAACTCATGGGGCTTACAGCGCCATTCATGCCCACGGAAATGAAGCCTTAAAACAAAAATACCTGCCAAAACTTGTCAGTGGTGAATGGACTGGCACCATGAACTTAACTGAATCCCATGCTGGCACCGATTTAGCCTTACTGCGAACCAAAGCTGTCCCTGTGAGTGAAACAACCTTTGCCATCAGTGGCGAGAAAATATTTATCTCCTCAGGCGATCACGACCTTGCCGACAATATCATCCATTTAGTGCTGGCACGCTTGCCCGATGCCCCCGCTGGCGTTAAAGGCATTTCTCTGTTCGCTGTTCCTAAATTTCTGGTTAGTGCCGATGGCAGTTTAGGAGCGCTCAACAGCCTCAGCGCCACCGGGCTTGAACATAAAATGGGGATCCACGGTAATTCAACCTGTGTCATGCACTTTGATGGCGCGATTGGTGAACTGATTGGCGATGCTCATCAAGGGCTTAAGGCTATGTTTACCATGATGAATCAAGCACGGCTTGGGGTCGGTATACAGGGGCTTGGCGTATCGGATATAGCCTATCAAAATGCTCTCGCCTACGCTAAAGATCGTATTCAAGGTCGTGCACTAAGCGGTGCTAAACAGCCACAGCAAGCCGCTGACAGCATTTTGTTCCATGGCGACATTCGTCGTATGCTTTTATCACAAAAATCCTTTAATGAAGGCGCACGCGCGCTTATGGGCCAGCAAGCTTTATGGCTCGATGAAGCCGAGCGTCATAACGACCCAGTGAAAGCTAAGCAAGCTTCGGCATTAGCCGCTCTGTTTACACCGATAGTGAAAGGCTTTGTCACCCAAGAAGGATTCAATGCCTGCGTCGATGCGCAGCAAGTGTTTGGCGGTCATGGTTATATCAATGAATGGGGCATGGAGCAGTTTGTCAGAGACATTCGCATTGCAATGATCTATGAAGGCACCAATGGGGTGCAGGCACTGGATTTAGTCGGCAGGAAACTCTTAAGTGATAAAGGACACGCCTTAGGCTTATGGCAAGGTCTGGTGAAAGACTTTATACTCAGTCGCCAAGATAAGGCGCAACTGACCCCATATATTACCGGTTTAATGAGCGCTGCCACTGAACTTGAAAAAGCCACAGGATATATTGTAAGTCTTGCGGCAACATCACCAGATAGCTTAGGTGCTGCGTCCATGGCTTATATGAAACTATTGGGGATAACCGCCCTTGCTTGGATGTGGACCAGAATGGCCGACATCGCTATTACAGCATTAACGTCCAACCCAAAAGATGCGGATTTCTATCAAGCTAAACTGCAAACCGCAAGCTTCTTCATGAGCTATTGGGGCAGCCAAGCTAAGAGTCTAAGGCTGCAAATAGAAGCCTCAAGCATTCAAATCACAGAATTTAATGACTCATACTTCTAAGGTATTAATCTCTGTTCCTCAGTGACCAAGCCACAATAAAAAACAGCTTCAATTGAAGCTGTTTTTTATTGTTCATTCTTAAGTTCGCATTGACCTTAATCCCACAAAAACTCACGAAAATGCTTACGGCACACAGATTCATAGCTCTCGTTACCGCCTATGGCAACTTGCTCACCTTCTCGCATAGGCTTACCTTCACCATCAAGACGGACCACCATATTCGCCTTGCGGCCGCAATGGCAAATGGTCTTAAGCTCCACCAACTTATCAGCCCAAGCCAGCAAATACTGACTACCGGTAAATAGTTCACCTTGAAAGTCACTGCGAAGACCGTAACACAACACGGGAATATCTAAATTATCCACCACATGGGTTAATTGCCTCACTTGCTCTTTACTCAAAAATTGGCTTTCATCGACTAATACGCAATGTAATTTAGTCTGCTGATGAGTCGCTTCAACCAATTCAATTAAGTTATCACCTTCACCAAACACTTGTGCTTCGGTTTGCAAACCTATTCTAGACGCCACTTTACCTATGCCATAACGATTATCAATGGATGCAGTCATCACCAAGGTATTCATACCGCGCTCACGATAGTTATAGGAAGATTGTAATAACGAAGTCGACTTACCCGCGTTCATCGCCGAATAATAGAAATAAAGTTGTGCCAAAATACATGTCCTTGAATGAGGTTTATACCGCCGCTAGGTGGATGAGGATACCTAAAAGCATAATAACAATGCCGCTACTTTCGGTTAACGGCATGGTTAATTATCGCTATTTCATATTTAGAAATAACGGTTAGCTTTCACTTTGAGAATAAAAACACTAATAACGAATAGTCCACTTGCTGCTGCAAGGCTATAGAGTAAAGACTGACTAAAACCTAAAACTAAATACCCCACAAGGCTTATCATTGCTGCGATAAGCGCATAAGGTAATTGGGTTACCACATGGTCGATATGATGACAACTCGCCCCAGTTGAAGACAAAATGGTGGTGTCTGAAATCGGTGAACAATGATCGCCAAATACAGCGCCTGCCAATACCGCAGACAACATAGGTAGCATCATGGTGCTATCGCTTCCCATGGCCATGTCTGCGGCAATGGGCAGCATGATCCCAAACGTGCCCCAACTGGTTCCCGTTGAAAATGCGGTAATGCCTGCCAAAATAAATAATACTGAAGGTAACAGCGCGAAAGGAATATTGCCACTAGTGGCTAAGCTTGCCATATACTTACCGGTTTCTAACTCGCCAATGATACCTGCGATAGTCCAGGCAAATAATAGAATATAAATGGCCGGCAACATGGAGCGGGCACCTAGTGTCAAACCTTTTGCTATCATGCCAAGCTCGATTTTCTGCACTAGGCTCAGGATAATCGTTACAGCAAAGCCATTCAGCGCACCGAAAAATAATGATGAACTGACATCCGTTTTTTCAAAGGCACCCAGTAAACTAAATTCAATATTGGCATCCTGGAGCGCGTTTGCACCACTTGAAACCATAAAGTAGCAAGTCCCCAACACCAACATCAAAATAGGCAAAAACAAGCCTAATACACTGCCGGTATCGGCTTCAGGCAGTTCAGCTATGGCGCCAGCGGGAATGCCTTTCGATTCATCAAATAACTCGCCTTTCTTGGCATTCATTTCATGTTTGCGCATTGGGCCGACATCAAGACCGAACATGGCAACACACAACAGCAGTAGCAAAGCGAAAATGGCATAGAAGTTCATCGGGATCATCTGCACAAACAGGCTTAAATGGCCTGAATCGGCAAAACCATGAGCCGTTAAAATACCGCCAATAAGTGCAATAATGTATGCCCCCCAACTGGATATTGGCGACAAGACACACACAGGCGCCGCTGTCGAGTCCAGTACATAGGCAAGTTTAGCTCGAGACACATGATATCGGTCGGTAATGGGGCGAGAGATTGCACCTACGACTAAGCTGTTAAAATAATCATCAATAAACACCACACAACCTAGGAAGATAGTCAGTAATTTAGCATCCCGCTTGCTTCTAATGCGCAGCCTTGCCCATTCTGCGAATGCCCGAGCTGAGCCGCTGACAGTTATCAAGGCCGTGATCATCCCAAGCACCATCAGGAAGCCTATGATGTACAGATTCCAGCTGTTAAGTCCGCCATCCGTCCACACTAGGCCACTGACGCTTTTAGCGACAAATTCACCGCTGGCCATCACAGAAAAGTCATTAAGCAATAAGGCACCAATGATGATCCCAAAGCCAAGAGACAAGAGTACATGGCGGGTGAAAATAGCCAGAATGATGGCAACTAAAGGAGGGAGTAAGGAAAGCATGGAATCAGAATAAGTTATTAGGTTCATTGTCATTTTCTTTAATACGAACGTATGGAGGCAACTGAACCGGTGGCAGGAAACGCATTAAACACCTGTCCTATCAGTAGCGCTCCACGGTTAAAATCTTCTATCTTCCCGATAAAAAACACCATGGCAGTGTTGCGCTTTTTCAACAGCAACACCAGCAGTAGATCATGATGGATAGCTCAACTTCGGCACTAACTCCTTTCGTGAACGATCTTAGGCATCACCCTACTGATCACTACTTATAATTAGCGCACCTCTACCATAAAGGGCGTTGAATTAAGTCAACGCGGGCACATATAAACATAAGCGCCTGTGAGTCTATCAACTCACAGGCGCTTAGTTTGATTTAGTTCACTAATTAAAGCAAGTTAGTCAGTGCAGGTACAGCCTCAAATAAGTCTGCTTCTAAGCCATAATCTGCCACTTGAAAGATAGGGGCTTCTGGATCTTTGTTGATAGCAACAATGATCTTTGAATCTTTCATACCGGCAAGATGCTGAATCGCGCCAGAAATACCCACTGCTATATACAAATCAGGTGCAACAATTTTACCCGTCTGTCCGACTTGTAAATCGTTAGGAACAAAGCCTGCATCTACTGCTGCACGTGATGCGCCAACCGCAGCACCCAGCTTATCGGCTAAGGTTTCAAGTAGTGCGAAATTTTCGCCGCTACCCATACCGCGACCACCAGACACTATGATGCCAGCGCTTCCCAGTTCAGGACGGGCCGAGACAGTGAGCTCCTGTGATACAAAAGCCGTTTTAGCTTCAATCACCTGAGTTAAGCTCACCACTTCAGCATTGCCGTTAGATGCGGCGACATCAAATGCACTTGAGCGCACTGTCATCACTTTTTTGCTATCTAAACTCTGCACTGTCGCTAATGCGTTACCCGCGTATATTGGTCTGACGAATGTATCAGGACTAACAACTTCTATCACTTCAGAAATCTGAGCCACATCCAATAAGGCTGCAACCCGAGGTAAAGTGTCTTTACCCACGCTTGAGGCAGCACTCAAAATGTGTTC
This sequence comes from Shewanella denitrificans OS217, assembly GCF_000013765.1. Classification (NCBI taxonomy): domain Bacteria; kingdom Pseudomonadati; phylum Pseudomonadota; class Gammaproteobacteria; order Alteromonadales; family Shewanellaceae; genus Shewanella; species Shewanella denitrificans. The sequence continues at coordinate 3,037,080 of NC_007954.1, forward strand.
ATAGTCAGATGCAAGTGTTAAGACTAAAGCCGATAGGTTTTCAGCAAGCTGTGCCTGGTAAACAGAAGCATCTGCCACCAATACTTTGCTTACGCCATCTAGGGTTTTGGCAGCGGTCACCACTTCAGCACATTCAAAGCCTGCCACTAATAAATGTATTTCGGCGCCTATGGCTTTGGCCGCACTAATCACTTTAGCGGTATCTAATTTTAAATGGGTATTATCATGTTCAGCTAAGACTAAAATGGCCATGTTAGATCACCTTCGCTTCAGTTTTTAATTTCTCGATCAACTCTTCCACAGAGGAAACCATGATCCCGGCTTTACGTTCTGACGGTGGAGCCACCTTAAGTACCTTCTGGTGTACTTTGAGTTCAACGCCTAAATCCGCAATCGACATCACATCCAAAGGCTTACGCTTTGCCTTCATAATGTTAGGCAAAGACGCATAACGGGGTTCATTTAAACGTAGGTCCACAGTCACGACGGCGGGTAATGGCATGGTCAAAGTTTGCAAACCGCCATCGACTTCACGAGTCACTGTGGCAGTTTGTCCTTCAATGTTAATCTCAGAAGCAAAGGTCGCCTGAGGCATACCTGCTAACGCCGCCAGCATTTGTCCAGTCTGGTTATTGTCACCATCAATAGACTGCTTACCAAAAATCACTAACTCCGCTTGCTCTTTTTGCTGCACCGCAAGCAGTAGCTTAGCGATAGATAAAGGCACTAACTCTTCATCTGTTTCTATATGAATAGCCCTGTCAGCCCCTAGCGCCATCGCTGTTCTTAGCTGCTCTTGTACTGCCTTAGTACCGACACTGACAACAATAACTTCAGTTGCTTTTCCGGCTTCTTTAAGGCGCACCGCCTCTTCAACAGCTATTTCACAGAATGGGTTTAAGGCCATTTTAAGGTTTGCTGTATCAACATTTGTGTTGTCAGCTTTAACCCTGACTTTCACATTGGCATCGACTACGCGTTTTACTGGCACCAATACTTTCATAGGGCTTCCTTCTACACCTTCAATGTATGTGGGTTGAGCATTGGTGAACCCAATGCAAGATAGGCCAACTTTACGTCCTGTTGACGTTAACGTCAACCGGTGTTAAACAAGCGTTTGCATTTTTTGCGCGCTCTGTTCACAAAAGTCACCCTAAAGTGTGATGAAAATCATATGAAATACCCAATTTTATAACTTATGGGTAATTATCTTTATTTAATTTTCAATTAATATGTAATTTGATTTGATTATAAATATTTTAGTTTCTATCATTAAGTTTACGAAAGCATATTCGTTTGTGAACATCATTGCTAATTTATAGATTTGACGACAGATTGAGCTAACACTTAGTACTTATGCTTAGCATTTGTGTTGAGTAGTTAAAATATGAACGTTAGAAGTGAACACTTAACGCACTAACGCGAGATAAACATAGTACATCATCAGATAGCGCTATTTTTCTAAAAGACAGTATTGGGTTGTTATGACAACACTGACAGACTAAAGAGAATATGATTAATCATCATTAATATTTAGTTTGGCGAAAATACATAAGCACTTACGACTTAGTTCATAAGGGTTGAGTTTTAAAGAAAGATAGCCCATCAATGATGTTTCTTTGATTTTTAATGTGTTATGTCATTACATTTAGCATCCTGTAAGCTATGCGACACTAAATGTAACAACTTAAGTTCATGGCATTTACATTGTCTTTTCATTTGACTGCCTATTCATGTTGAAATAAATCTAAGTTGATTAGCTGTTTAAATGGATTTCTTTGACTATATTACTTATCAGGCTTAAGTCAGTAGTGAGATTTCTTAAACTAATTCACCTGCAATATGCTAAATAGACCATTACTTTACACTCTAGATTAGGATGAACACAGATATGAGCGATTTTTTAAATATTCTAACTCACGGACGCCGCTTTAAAGCTGCAGTGAAAGAACTAGCCCTAACCGACTTACGTGATTTAGCCGTTAAGCTAGAGAAGATCATCACTGAACGTGAAGCCGAAGAAAAAGCAGAATCTGCAGCTAATGCTGAGCGTAATGCAAAGATTGCTGAAATTTTGGCTCAAATCGAAAACAATGGTTTATCGATTAATGATTTAGGTGATGTTGCCGTAGCGAAAACACCGGCTAAGAAACGTGCTCCACGTCCTGCTAAATATCAAATTACCGTTGATGGCGAACAGATCCAATGGACAGGCCAAGGTCGTATGCCAACGGTATTTAAAACTCAGCTAGAAAAAGGCAAAAAAATGGAAGATTTCTTAATTCCTGGCATGGAATAAGTTTTCCCCCACCTTCTGCCGTGACAAACACACGGCCTAGCTCAGAAAAGCCTGTATTAATACAGGCTTTTTTATTTTCATCCTTTATCAAGCTAAGACTTTCTCAAGCTTTTCAGACAAGGTAAACTAAGGCTTCACTCCTCTTTCAGGCTAGATTTATGTCTTTTATCTCTCTACGCAATTTAAGTTGCGGCGCTGTCACCTTATTAATCACCGCCTGTGCGGGTGATTATGGCTTTAAAAGCAATTTAGACCCTAAAGCTATTAATGATTATTTTAAACCCAGCGAAGTCACTGTTTTCGATGCGAACTCTAGTCCTAGTGCGCCTTTTAAGCGCCTAAAACTTGTCAGCGGTGAAACCTGTCAGATTAAAGAAAATGATGCTCCTGCATCGATTGCTGACGCTAGGACCTTAGCCAGACGAGCAGCGGCCGATCTTGGTGCTAACGGAATTATTATCCAGAGTTGTCAACTTATTGAAGTGCCAGAACAAGATTGTGTTAGCCGTGCCTTATGTGTCGCGCAAGCCATCAAAATAAATCAGCAATAATAGCCTTTGGGTATCAAGCTTAATCTTATGACGGATATAAACTCAGTACCAAATACGGTCAAGATTGCACACAAAGAACCCGTATTTAGTAATACCATTAACGCTGTCGCTATTTGCCGCAGCCCCTACAAACAAAAGTTTGGTATTCCACGGCAACCTGGGTTAGTTAATGCAAAGGGTTATATTGAATTAACCTCTGAGGTGAACCACTTAGATGCCGTGCGTGGTATTGAGCAGTACTCCCATTTATGGCTATTATTTTGCTTCCATGAAAATTTATCCCAAGGCTGGAAAACCACAGTCAGGCCACCGCGTTTAGGCGGCAACGAAAAGTTAGGCGTATTTGCTACCCGCTCCACCTTCAGGCCCAATGGCATAGGCCAATCTGTGGTGCGCCTTCATGGTGTAGTGCAACGCAAAGGTAAAATATGTTTAGAAATTTCTGGCATGGACTTACTGGACGGCACGCCTATTATCGATATTAAGCCTTATATCCCCTTCTCCGATGCCATTTTTGACGCCCGCGGCGGCATTGCCCAAGATGCGCCAGAGCTTATCCCGGTAAGCTTTTCTTCACTTGCCGCTAATCAGCTTGCACATTTAGGTGCTCAATCCCAGTACGCCGAACTTGAAAGTCTCATCATCGGGGTGTTATCCCAAGACCCTCGCCCTGCTTACAAAAAAACTAAGCTAGACGCTAAACTATATCAAGTAGCCCTGTATGATTTAGATATTTTCTGGCACCTAGTTGACGATAAAATTGAAGTCATAGAGCTTAAACCCACACGCTTAGGTAAAAGTGAGCCTGATAATGGAAAAGCCTGATTACCAAGCTCAACACAAACAGCGATTATCATGGATGCCTTGGCTGTATTTCTCATTAAAAGATAAGCACTTAGTTTGGGCCAAGCCTTGGCAAGACCAAATACAGTCAACACTTAAACAATTAGAAACTGTCCACATAGGTGAGCGATGCTTTATTGCCCCTGAAGCTAAATTGTTCGCAGAACCCGGACGAGATATCCATATAGGCAACTTGTGCATGATAGCCGCCGATGTGTTTATCCACGGCCCAATTACCTTAGGTGATGAAGTGGCTATTAATCATGGCTGTAGCTTAGATGGAGGCCGAGCAGGAATAACCATAGGCAAACAAACACGCATTGCCAATAATGTCACCATCTATGCCTTTAATCATGGCATGGCTATGGGCAATCCCATCTATCAACAAACCGTGTCATCCAATGGCATAGTCATAGGTGAGGATGTGTGGATTGGTGCCCAAGCAGGCATAGTGGACGGCGTTACCATAGGCAATCATGCTGTGGTTGGTATGGGGGCGATTGTGACAAAAAACGTGGCCGATTTTGCCATCGTTGCCGGTAATCCTGCCCGGGTCATAGGCGATAGGCGAGATAAAACATAACCCCATAGCTCATCCCCTTCTATTTGTGTACTCATCCCTTTAATTATCAGGTGACATCATCCCACTAGCTGCTAAAATGGCGCTCATTCATAGCTACTAATTGGACATTGGGAATGCGAGTTAGCAAGTACCTGCTTTCAACACAAAAAGAAACACCTGCAAATGCAGAGGTGATAAGTCATCAGTTAATGCTGCGTGCGGGTATGATCCGCCGTAATGCTTCGGGTCTTTACAGCTGGTTGCCGTCTGGTTTACGTGTTTTACGTAAAGTTGAAGCTATCGTGCGTGAAGAAATGAACAAGGCTGGCGCCATCGAAATTCTGATGCCCCTAGTTCAACCTGCTGACTTATGGATTGAAACGGGTCGCTGGGAAAAGTTTGGTCCTGAACTGCTGCGCTTCCAAGACAGACACAATCGTGATTTTGTCCTTGGCCCGACCCATGAAGAAGTGATCACAGATCTTGTGCGTAAAGAAGTCAGCTCATATAAGCAGCTGCCTTTAAGCCTGTATCAAATCCAAACCAAGTTTCGCGATGAAGTGCGCCCACGTTTTGGCGTAATGCGTGCCCGTGAATTCTTAATGAAAGATGCCTACTCGTTCCATTTAGATCAAGGCACCATGGATGAAACTTATCAGGCAATGTTCACGGCCTATAACAATATTTTCACTCGTATGGGACTTGCATTCCGCCCTGTACTTGCTGACACAGGTTCAATTGGTGGCAGTCTTTCCCACGAATTCCACGTGCTTGCCAACAGCGGTGAAGACTTAATCGCTTACTCGACCGGTAGCGATTATGCCGCCAACATAGAGAAAGCAGAAGCGGCAATACCAACACAGTCTCGGCTGGCGCCATCTCAAGCGATGAGCACTATCGATACCCCTAATGCTAAGACCATCGCCGAGTTAGTCGAGCAGTTCGATTTAAGCATCACTAGCACGGTTAAGACTTTAATCGTTAAAGGGGCGACTGAAGAGCAGCCACTTATCGCCTTAGTCATTCGCGGTGACCACGAGCTTAATGAAGTTAAAGCCGACAAGATTGACTTAGTGGCCTCACCACTGGAGTTTGCATCAGAAGCCGAAATACGTGCTGCCATTGGCGCAGGTCCAGGTTCAATCGGCCCTGTTGGTTTGAATATTCCAGTGTTTATCGATCACAGTGTCAGCGTTATGAGTGATTTTGCCGCTGGTGCTAACCAAGATGATAAACATTTTATTGGTATCAACTGGGAGCGCGATTTACCACTGGCAACGGCTGCTGACATCCGTAACGTTGTCGAAGGTGAAGCCACCCCTGATGGTTTAGGCACTTATGCTATGGCTCGCGGTATTGAAGTGGGTCATATTTTCCAGCTTGGCACCAATTACTCAAAAGCCATGAACGCCACAGTATTGGATGAGAACGGAAAATCTCAAGTGATGCTCATGGGCTGTTACGGTGTCGGCGTTAGCCGCATAGTGGCAGCAGCGATTGAGCAAAACCACGATGATAGAGGCATAATGCTGCCTGAAGCCTTAGCCCCTTTCACTGTGGGCATATTGCCGATGAACATGCACAAGTCTCATCGAGTGGCTGACATTGCAGAGAAGCTTTATCAAGACCTAAATGACGCCGGTATCGAAGTGTTACTCGATGACCGTAAAGAGCGTCCTGGGGTGATGTTTGCCGATATGGAACTGATTGGCTTACCGCATGTGGTCGTCATTGGCGATCGCAACATAGATGCTGGCGTATTTGAATATAAAAACCGCCGCACAGGTGAGAAGCAAGATATTCCATTAGATCAAATTGTCGACTTTCTTAAATCTTCATTAAAAGCTTAACCTTAAAAAGGTAAGTTTAAAGAAAGGGCTAATAATATGTTAAGCCTTTAACGTAAAAGCCGCCAAACTTTAGGATTTTGCTAAGTTTGAGCGGCTTTTTTATTATCTGAATTCTGGTTTAACTCAACATAATGGCTTATCCAGTAGCCCCCATATCCTAGTAGCTTAAATTATTCAGTCGCCTGGATAAAAATATCTATCTCTAACCCTTGATCTATGTCTGAGAGTAATACCAGACGCCCACCTAAGGTTTTATTCACTAAGTTAAACACTATCGACATTCCAAGTCCTGTCCCGCCTTCGTTTCTAGCAGTAGTAAAAAAAGGTTCGAATATTTTATCTTTCACTTCAGGGGTTAAGCCCTTGCCGTTATCTTTATAATACATTTTAATTTCATCACCACAGCGTTCAGCACCTAAGACTATCTGTTTGTCGCCAATAAAACTGACTGGATACGCATGGCGAAAACAATTGGAAACTAAGTTTGTGAAAATTTGTGCTATGGCACCAGGGTAGGATTCAACAAAAATATCATCAGTAATATTTATATCTAATCGAATATTGTGCTTTCGAGTCAATGGCCTAAGGGGACTTGAGATCTGTTCTAAATAATGGGATAAATTAAAACGCTCTTTCTCTAAGGTCAGTTGATCTGCTGCGGTACGCTTAAAGTTATGCACCAACTCAGCGGCCCGTGAAAGGTTGCGATCAATCAATTGCAAGCCATCAGATAAGGTATCGATGAAAGCCACAAAGTCTTCTTCATCAAGCTCATTACTAGAAAAACGCTTCTTAAGTAAATTAAGCTCATCGATACAATGGCTCACTGAGGTGACCGCTATACCGAGGGGGGTATTCACTTCATGAGCGACACCGGCGACTAGGCTACCTAAAGCCGCCATTTTCTCACTTTCGAGTAAAGTCGACTGAGTGACGTGTAAGTTATTTAACGCTTCATTCAAGGCCTGAGTGCGCAGAGTCACTTGAGCTTCAAGTTCTGCATTAATCTGAGTGAGTTTCTGTTGATAAGTGAGCGTTTGCTTTGCGCCCAACACCCTGCCAAAAACGCCCGCTAATGCACAAACAAAGTCTTCATCGTCCAAACTCCAGGGCTTAACTAGCGATGTTTGCTCTGCTATTAATACCCCAACCATCTCACCATGATGACGGATAGGGCTGGCAATGAGGCTAGTGATATCATTGGGGATAAGGTAAGCGTCTAAAAACTCAGAATGAATATAGTCATCTTCTTCACGATGAATAACGAGATTTAGCTCCTTATCGAGTGCATTAAAAAATACCGGAAAACCTGAGCGTTGCAGGCTAATATTGGCAATCGTCTGTTTCGCTTCTTTAAGCAGGTAACTTTTTAATTGCTGCTTATCTTCACTCAGTAGCCAAATGCCCGCTCGGCTAATCGTTAAGCCTTTAGTGATGGCGTTAACAATCAGCTCAGAAGCCACGGTCAAATCGCCATCATCAATTACGGGCGACTTATTAATTTCAAATAATAAATTTTTTAATTCAATATCCATGAAACATCACTCCACCGATTTCTCATCGGGGAAATCCTTGTGAATGGCCGAAAGCTTGTCCATTAAGTGCAAACATGCACCACAAAGTGTGGGATCAAATTGCTTGCCCGACTGCGCTATAATGTAGTCCCTTACCTTTTCAACAGGCCAAGCCTCTTTGTAGCTGCGCTTTGACAATAACGCATCAATCACATCGACGATGGCCATGATCCGCCCTTCTATGGGGCTTTCATCGCCCACTAATCCTCTTGGGTAACCTGTGCCATCCCAACGTTCGTGGTGAGTGTGAGCAATTCTTGCTCCCATTTTAGCGATAATGCGATTTGATCCTGCCAGCAACCTATATCCTTTCTCTGCATGGGTTTTCATTATTTCCCACTCTGCCTCGTCAAGCTTACCCGGCTTATGCAATATGCTCTCTGGAATGCCAATTTTCCCCACATCATGCAAAGGCGCTGCATAGCGAATGGTCTCAATAAAACTTTCACCCAATTGCAAATGTGTGGCAAGCATCTCACTCATCATGGCCACTCTGCGCACATGTGCCCCAGTCTCTTTGCTACGCTGCTCTATTGCATCACCTATGATGAGGATCAGCTCTTTTTGAGTCTGTTGTATGTTTTCTTTACCCGCCAAATTCTCAAAGGTTAAGCTTACATTAGCCGCAAACAGTTCTAAAATACGCACTTGAAGTGTTGTCAGTGCAGTATTGTGTTCCAAATACAGAATACTGGTGACATCTTGGCCAAACTGATAAAAACCAACATAAATATTGTCATTGATTATTGATGTCTTAAGGGCGATGGCTTCGATAATGTATTCTTTTACATCGGCAGGTAAGGATTCAACATTCTCTATCTCCTTATAACTCACCATGTCGCCGGTAGCAGCAAGTAAGGTCATTTGAGTATCTAAGTATAAATCTTGGTGATAACTGGCTAAATACAATGCTGAGGTGTCTAGATTCAAGAGTTGCAGTGTCTGTTCCAGTACTGCACTACCAAAATGGTGCAAGGTGTGACTCTTAAGCACTGAACTTGACGCTGAAATAACCCGCTCCATGCCTTTTTGGCTTTGTTCAATGATTTTGATATCACGGTAAGATCGCAGTGAGGTGTAAACGCAGGATTTTAACTTGGCAGCGGTGAGCTCTGTTTTTGCTTTATAATCGTTAATATCGTATTCACGAATAACTTGCTCTTCTGGGGCACTGCCTGGCTGGCCTGTGCGAAGAATGATCCTAGTGCAGTGGTTATCTAATTCGTTACGGATTTTATGGACTAATTCTAACCCCGCCTGATCGCTCTCCATCACTACATCGATAAAGGCGAGCGCGATATCGGTTTCGTCACGCATTAGCGCAAAGCCCTCCTCTGCGCTGTAACAGGAATAAAATTTAAGGCTTTTACCTTCAAAGTTGAAACTATTCAAGGCGAACTTAGTGACATCGTGAATGCCAGGTTCATCGTCAATAATAACCACTTTCCAATATTGGCTCGCATCGGCCTTGTCATCTTTCTTAGGGCTAGTTGATGATTGTTTAAATAATGCCACTCAGTGATCCTTTTTCTCTGCCTATGCCAAAAGTGGGTATTTTCTGTGTCTGTGAATAATTCTAGTCTATAGCTTTCATACTTGATGGAATTTATCTTCAGCAATAGTCTTGTTTGATATTGAAAATTTAGCTTATTATCCAAGTAACATAAATAAAACATCAACTATGCCGTCAGTTAAAAATAGCTTACCTTTGCGACAAAATGCGCTAAACCATGACAAGGCCAATCAATAATAACCTGGTGATGTCATCAATGTTGAATAAGGTATGCTAAGGCGACATAAAGTGAGGATTTTCATTGTCTGATTCCATAGCACTCGTTCTAGGCGGCGGCGGCTCCAGAGCCGCTTACCAAATTGGGGTACTCAAAGCCTTAGCCCAATTCTATCCCCGCAATCATGGGGTGCCATTTAAAATAATAAGTGGGACATCCGCCGGTGCCATCAATGCTACCTCATTAGCCACCCATGCATCCTGTTTTCATCTTGGAGTGCGTAAACTTGAGTGGGTATGGCGTAATTTTGAAACCCATAAAGTGTATAAAGCCTCAGTGGCAGGCGTGCTTTCCCATCTAGGAAAAATGGCCATCAAAGGCTTACAGGATGACAAGGTAAATACAGACGCTGGTAGCCTATTTGATAATAGTCCGCTGCGAAATTTACTCAATCAGTTAATTGATTTTAAAAGAATAGACAGAAACATAGCCAACAATGCCTTAACGGCACTGAGCATAGATGCCTCCTGCTACAATGATTCCCGCTCCTACAGTTTTTTTCAGGCCAAAGACAGCATCGACGATTGGCATAGATCCCGCCGAATGGGGTTAAGGGCTCGCCTCAATACAGATCATTTACTGGCAAGTTCCGCTATTCCTTTGGTGTTCCCGTCAATTAAACTTAACCAAGCCTATTTTGGCGATGGCTCAGTGCACCAGCTATCCCCCTTATCGAGCCCAATTCATTTAGGCGCTGACAAACTGTTTGTGATCAATTTAGACAGCCCACATAAAGTCAATAATTTAGAACTTAAGTATCACCCTAAAACAGCCACCATAGCAGGCCACCTGTTGGATACGATATTTTCAGACACACTGAACAGTGATTTAGAGCGCCTCACCCGCATCAATACCACCTTAGGGTTAATTCCAGAGGAAAATCGCCGCGATCTGAGTCTGCGGCCCATCAAAACCTTAGTGATCAAACCCAGCGAAGATTTAAGTCAGATTGCCGCTCGCTTCTATCAAGATATGCCCTATGCCGTTAAGGCCTTGTTAAGGTTAATGGGGCTTGAACGGCAATCAGATTCCAGTATCGTGTCTTACTTGTTATTCGAAAAAAGCTATACCAGTGCCTTGATCAACTTAGGGTATAGTGATGCTATGGCACAAATCGATGAGATTAAATCCTTCTTTAATATCGCTCACTAAGCAAAAGAGTCATAAAAATACAAAACCCGTTGGAATAACTGACAAACAACGACACGACTCACTGAGATGCTTAAGGTATAATTTGGACATTCAACACCTGAGACAGTATGCCAAAAAATGAATTGCCAACCCACCACCATCCCGGAGGTATTACTCTTTAAGCCCACACTCCATGGTGATGAGCGCGGCTTTTTTATGGAAACATTCAGGCAAAAAGAATTTGATGCTTGCCTCATGGCCAATGGCATGGCGGCAACCCCGTTAGTGCAAGACAATGTTTCACGTTCTCATCGCCATGTACTCAGGGGGTTACACTTCCAAGAGCATCATCCCCAAGGTAAGTTAGTGCGGGTTTCCCAAGGTGAAATATTTGATGTGGCTGTCGATATTCGGCCACAATCGGCAACCTTTGGCCACTGGGTAGGCCATATCCTTTCAGCAGAAAACCGGTTACAAATGTGGATCCCCACAGGTTTTGCCCACGGTTTTTATGTGCTCTCAGATATCGCCGATATCGTCTATAAATGCAGTGATTATTATCAGAGCCATGATGAGCGAGTCATCCCTTGGAATGATCCTCAACTAGCCATAGATTGGCCCCTTGAAGCTGAGCCCATTTTATCAATAAAAGACAATCCACAGTTTTTCTGTCAAGCCTCAAACCCTCTGGTTATGATGCAGAAAATAAAATGACTGAGGCAAAAAAACCAATCACTGTGCTAATTTTAGGCGCGAAGGGGCAAGTCGGCCAAGCCTTGTTGGCTTCGAAGCCCGCTGATATCAATGTTATTGCCTTAAGCAGGAAAGCGCTGGATATCACTAATGTGCCTAAATTAGGCCAATGCTTGCAAGCACTCACACCTCAAATCATCATCAATGCGGCAGGCTTTACTCAGGTTGAATTAGCCGAACAGGAACGTGAGTTAGCCACTAGCATAAACGGCGCCGCCGTGAGTGAACTTGCGCGCCTTGCAAAACAACAAGGTGCTCGCCTAATTCATCTTTCCAGTGATTATGTTTTCGATGGCAATAAACACAGCCCGTATTTATGCACAGACAGTCCGAACCCCATCAATCATTATGGCCAGACTAAACGCCAAGGTGAGCGAGGAATATTGGCGCACAATGACACCAAGTTAACCATAGTGCGCACTTCTTGGCTTTATGGTGGACAAGGGCGACACTTTGTTGATTCCATGCTTAACTTAATGCGCACCAAAGAGACCCTTAGCGTGGTAGCAGACCAATATGGTAGTCCAACGTATGTGCTTGGTTTGGCAAACTTCATCTGGTCTCTGCGCCATGTTAAGTCATTCTCTCCCATCTACCATTGGAGCGATTCTGGGGTATGTTCTTGGTTTGAGTTTGCCGTAGAAATTCAGCGCCAAGCCTTGCTGCTTGGCATAGTAAAACAGCCGATCCCAATAATCCCTATCAGCAGTGAATGCTATTCATCAATCGTTAATAGACCTGCATACAGCGCGCTGGCATGTGATGACTCCATTGAAATTTGTTTAGTTAAGCCCTGGCAAACACAGTTAACTCAGTACTTACTTAATAAAACTTAACCGTAAACTTCTTGGCTAAGTTATTAATGACTCATGTTAATTAACCGAGTGCATCCCCTGCATATGAAAACAACATGATTCATGCAAATAAATTCACCAACAATGCAGAAAAATTTCGCTTTCGATCAATCCTAGCATTAGGTAAAAAGGGTAAGTTACCAAGAGTGGTATTGTTATACCAATTGCATTAATAAATTGGTGTTCTATCAGGACTTAGATCATGTCTCACACATTCGAATTTGATGACGATGCAACGCCATGGGGCGATAACATCAAGGAAAAACAAAAGACCAAACGTGTTAAACAACGCCGTCGCGATAACAAACGCCGTTTTGTTGATGATAATGCCAGTATGGATTTTGTCCCCGCTAAGTGGAAATAACTTAAGGTTTTTGCCACCTCAAATTGATGAAAGCAAGTTGCTCGCAACTTGCTTTTTTGTTGCCCCCCCCCTCACAGCTCATAGACTTAGTTTTTCTAACACGCTGAAATAAAGACTAAACCGTGATTTGATGTTTCTTTATCATTATCTCTAGTAATTAAAAATGACATAAAAAAAGGACCGCTAAGCGATCCTTGACTATGAAACCTATCATATTAATTATCTAGCGGCACTTAACTAACCCACTCGAAGGGCTGTGGACTTAAGTACTCCCAGACATGATTAAAGATATAAAATGGTCGCTAATCCTAGGAAAGTAAAGAAGCCGACGACATCCGTCACTGTGGTTAAAATCACCGAACCCGACAAGGCCGCATCTTGATTGAATTTTTGCAATACCATAGGGATGATAACCCCTGCCATGGCCGCCACAGCCATGTTGATTAAGATAGCAGAGCCTATGATGACCCCCATGACTCCATCATTAAACCACCAGCCAGCAACTATGCCCACAGTAATGGACCAAAGTATCCCGTTAACAGCACCTATGCCCAGTTCGTTTTTCAGCAGCGACATCACGTTACCCGCTGAAATCTGTCCCATGGCCATACCACGGATCATCAGGGTTAGCGACTGACTGCCAGCAATGCCGCCCATGGAAGCAACAATAGGCATTAATACCGCCAAGGCCACCACTTGCGATAACACATTCTCGAATAAGCCTATGGTCGCCGAAGCTAAAAATGCGGTCAGTAAGTTAATGCCTAACCATACAGCACGGCGCCTTGCACCTATCATAATGGGGGCGAAGAGATCGTCGTCCTCATCCATACCCGCGGTCGCCATCAACTGAGCTTCATAATGCTCACGCACTAATGCTGTCGCGGTACGCAGTGTCACTCGGCCTATCAATACCCCTTCGGCATCAACCACTGGGAATTCAAGCTCACGGCTATGCTCAACCGCTTCGGCGGCCTCAATTAGCGACGAATCGGCGGCAATAGAGCGGCCATCTTCCCAAATTAATGACTCAAGCAAAGTGTCGGGATCTTGTTTAAACAGATCATGGCGCCTAACAGTACCAAGGTACTTATCTTCTTCATCCACTAAAAAAAGGTGATCATTACAATCTAGATCGATACGCCTAAAAAATCGCTGCCCTTGAGCGACTGAAGATAAGTGGCCTAACACTAACATTTGATGATCGGCATAACGGCCTATTTCATTTTCACCATATTGATTATAAAGCTCAAAGTGCCGACGTTGTCGCTCGCCCATCTGGGCTAGCGCTCTGTCAATCATGCTATCGGGTAATGAGTCACTCCAGTCAATTAAGTCTTCAGGGCTTAATTGACTAAACAGCAGATCAATCTCTTCGCTGGGCATCTTTTTCAAGATCCCCAAACGCGGATCGGCACGCATCAGGCTTAATACTTCAGCCCTTGCTTCTATGGCAACTTGTTGCCAACGATCGTAACGCTCATCTAAGGGTAAAGATTCTAATAGAATTGAAATCGTGCCAGGTTCAGCCTCTTCGAGAATATCGCTAAAAACCTCGGCTTGAGCCTCACCTTCAGCCTCTGTAAGCTGTTGAACAACAAGACTTACTTCTGCCTGAGTTTGAGTACCAGTTTCAATCTCGGTCTCAATTTCATTCACGCAACGGCCCCTTTCACAATGACAAATATGGACAAACTATATTGATTTTTACATTTATAAGCAAATAGATATAAAAAATTGCACACAATCTAATTGTGAAAAACTCACATTTTGACTATAGTCTGTACACCCTATTTTTTGGAGCTTATTATGCCAAATTCTATCTACGATTTCACAGTCACAGACATCCAAGGTAACAACATCAGTATGAGCAGTTTTAAAGGCAAAGTACTGTTAATTGTTAATACCGCCAGTCAATGCGGTTTTACACCACAATACAAGGCATTAGAAGAGCTTTACCAGTCATACTCAGCTAAAGGTTTCGCCGTTCTTGGCTTTCCTTGTAATCAGTTTGGTGCCCAAGAAAAAGAAAACGAAGCCAAGATCAGCCAATTCTGCGAAATAAACTTCGGGGTGAGTTTTCCACTGTTTAGCAAGATAGAGGTCAATGGCGCCAATGCGGCACCTTTATATCAGTACCTTAAAAATACGGCCAAGGGAGTGTTAGGCACAGAAGGCATAAAGTGGAATTTCACTAAGTTTCTGGTGGATGGCGAAGGGAATGTACTGGAACGTTTTGCACCGACCACCAAACCCGAAACCTTAGCGCCCAAGATAGCCAAACTGTTAAGTTAATCAGCCATGTATTGAATAAGTTACTTGGTGGTTAAAAATAAAAAGCAAGGCAATCATCTGATAAATAACACCTTTAAATATCATCAGCTAACAAAATTAAATAAATGATCAAAATTTCAATTTAATAATGAACTTTTCCTCTGGCAAGGGCTCCAATATATTGAAAGTCATTTTTCACTTTCTTCATCATCTCCCTGGGGCTTCTAGCGCGGCCCCTTTGATCTCAAAGTAGATCGATAGGCAATCCATTGATTGCCTTTTTTTATGCCTAAAATTCACAGCCACTGAACAGATATTGAAAACGATGAGTAAAAAATATCATCTTGGAATGAACTTATCTCAACAGCTTGAGTCATACATTATGTACCAAATTTGTTTTACACATTATTGTTCATCCTCCTCCCTTTTTAGATAGGTGTTTCACTATCAAACGCATTGCTTTTGCAAACGTCGCAACCTTATTTAGGTTGCTTTTTTTTGCCTGCTGTTTGGGGAAGATTGTGAGCTGAAGTCAAGATATTCGACGGCGGCTAAAATAAACGAAATAAATCCCACTTAAACGGAACTTATCTCAACAGCTTGAGTCATACATTATGTACCAAATTTGTTTTACACATTTTTGTTCATCATCCTCCCTTTTTAGATAGGTGTTTCACTATCAAACGCATTGCTTTTGCAAACGTCGCAACCTTATTTAGGTTGCTTTTTTTTGTCTTATTTTCGATGCCTCATAATCGATATTTCACGGATGCCAGACACAAAAAAGGCCTCCGAAGAGGCCTTTTATCAAACAAGAGTTATTATTACAGGCGTATACCGGCTTTTTCTAAATCTTTGGCCACTACGCTGCGTGGTAATGGTACATAACCATCTTTCTCAACCACTTGTTGGCCTTGTTTAGACAAAACATAACGTATGAATTCACGATCCATGGGTGATAATTCTTTATTGGGGTGCTTATTGATATACACGTACAGGTAACGTGATAATGGATAAGTACCGCTGGCAGCATTTTCAGGAGTTGCAGCAATAAGCTCACCGCCCTTCTTCGATATAGCTAATGCACGCACGCCAGCTGTCTTATAACCAATGCCAGAATAACCTATGGCATTAAGTGACTGGGACACAGACTGTACCACCGAAGCTGAACCCGGTTGCTCGTTTACGTTGGCTTTAAAATCACCTTTACATAGGGCCTTCTCTTTAAAGTATCCGTAGGTTCCTGACACTGAATTACGGCCATACAACTGAATGTCTTTCTCTTTCCAGTTACCGTCTAAACCTAGTTGCCCCCAACGATTGGCTTCATCACCACCACATTTGTTGGTCGATGAAAAGATGCTATCGATTTGAGCTATGCTAAGGCCTTTAATTGGGTTGTCTTTATGCACAAACACAGCCAATGCATCAATCGCTACCCGGATAGCGGTTGGTTGATAACCATAGTGTTTCTCAAAGGCTTCGACTTCGTTTGGCTTCATCTTGCGGCTCATTGGACCGAACTGGGATGTGCCTTCAGTTAATGCTGGCGGCGCAGTAGAAGAACCCGCGGCTTGAATTTGAATATTCACATTAGGGTAAATATGCTTAAACTCTTCTGCCCATAAGGTCATCATGTTTGCTAACGTGTCTGAACCTACTGAAGATAAATTACCTGACACACCGCTGGTTTTTTCATAAGTAGGCAGGGCGGCATCGATTGATGCCATAGAAGCTGCAGAGAATACACTGACTGCAGTTAAAGTCATTGCGCTAACAAGCTGTTTCAATTTCATTCTAGTGCTCCAGATTAAAAAGCGTACTTGGGTTGAATTAACCAGCTCAGTATCATTGGCCAGCATGACAAGTCTATTACTAATAAGTGACACTTATATGACACTGGATAAACCAAACTGCCTCATGCCTTTTGTTCGCCAAGAGCCGCAACAATAAAGCCATCCTAAGATGGCTTTTTTCAATCACTTGCCTGACCCACTAGCCTAACGGCTTTACTCATTTGAGTTGTCGCTATCAAGCAGTTTGCCTTTGTCATCAAAAGGCCAATCCATGCCTAACCAAGCCTTATAAAAAGCCTTTTGAGCAGCACTGGGCTTAGCAACGCCCACTAACATGGCATCCCCTTTAGCTTGCTCGGCTAAGGTAAGCGTCACTTGTTGTAACTGCTGCTGTTTAAACACGCTCAGTGTCATTGTATCGCCGGCGTTAAAATCTTCTAGGCGCTTATTAAAACCTTCACTGGTGACTTTTAAGCCGTTAATTGCGACGATTTCATCACCCGCAGTTAAGCCCGCTTGCCAAGCTGGCCCATCTTTACTCACATGGCCTAACGTCAAATCACCATGAACGCCAGTCAAACTCATGCCGGCATCCACTGTGGTTTTGGCTTTCTTACCGTATTGCAATTTAAGACCGGCTTTATTCAACAGCCTATCAAAATCTAGGCTCATTGGGCTATCGACGTTTTGTTGCCACCAGGCTTGATAATCTTTCCCCGTCAGTGAAGTTAAAATGCCTTTCACATCATTGACACCATAAGCCTTAGGTAGCTTGAAATCCGCATAAAGCGCGCGATGTACATCTCGATAACTGTGTTTAAGCCCGCTGTCTTCAAGCAAGGTAAAATCTAACGACAAGGAAGCAAAATAACCCTCAGAATAGATGTTCACGCTATGATTCATGGCGTAATCACCGCCAGTACTGGTCCACTGTCCTAAGCTTGCCTCGGCGACCGACTGCATGGCTTTACCTGGCGTTTTAAGATTCGCATCTATGCGTTTAGCCAAGTCCTGTAAAAACTCTTTGGCTGTCATTATCCCTGCGCTTAACAAAAATTGATTCTGAAAATAACTGGTAGAGCCTTCTGCTATCCACAATAAGCTGGTCAGGTTTTCGGCTTGATAATCGTAAGGCACTAAACCTTGTGGACGATAGGCTTTAACGTTCCAAGTATGAATAAATTCATGGGACGCTGTGCTAATAAAACGCAGGTAGTCCTCTCTTTCGCGGAAGTTAAATCGAGGTAATTGAATGACGGTGGAATTTAGATGTTCAGTCGCGCCCTTTTCTCCACTCGTCGCGTGGATCATATACACGTATCGCTCAAAGGGGAAGCCACTCCAAATCCGCTTGGCTTGAGCACTGATTTTAGTCAGATCAGCAACAATTTTCTGGCTATCATAATTCCCCTCCCCCCAGAAAACAGCCTGATATTCACGGCCATCGGCGTTAAAATCGTAGGCCGTATTGATACCCGTTTCTATAGGGGAGTCCACTAATACATGGTAATTATCCGCTTTAAAGACATGCACTTGTTCTTGGTTAGTACTGCCTTTTTCCATGCCTGAATAGCTTTTCCAACCTGTTGGCACCTGCAAGCTCACAGACAAAGGCTCGGCCTGGCTGCTAGGGCTATACATAAAGACACCACTGGCATCTAAAAACGCATGGGTGGCATTAATGTCCCTGACCCTTAAGCCTAAATCATTAGCATACAGCTGATAACTTACCGTCACAGAAGTCGGCTTTTCTAACTCAACTTGCCACTCGCCGCTCCCTAATCGCTGCCATTTAAGTGATTTGCCTTGACTGTCTGTCGCGCTAAATTTGCGTATACCGTCAGCAAGGGGCAGCATTTGATACTTCCCGGTGCGCCACATTGGCAGATTGACCTTAAGTGTGTTGCTCTTCGTCTGAGGGAATTGCACCTCTACGGTGGCGCCGTGGTGCTCTGGAGAGCGTAAATCAATCTTATAATGCACATCGGCGTTAACCGTGCCTAAAAAAGCACTCGCCGATAAGGCTAGATATAGGCAAGACTTTGCGAAAGTGGGTAATGTCACTCTAATTTCCTCTGGTAAATTTGCTTTCTTTTTTTGTGGCGAGTATAACAAGCTCCAGCTATTTTCTAACACCTAACTAACAAAAACTTACAAATGACATTAAATCGACCCTTAGCAAATGCAATCTGTTTTATCATGCTGGCATTATTGGCCTTTTTACCTAGCCCTGCGTTTGCCTTAGTGCAGTATAATGAACAGCTTGAGGTGAACTTTAGAGAACAGCCACATCAACTGTATCTGGAACTCAATAAAACCACAGGATCGCCTTTGGTCTTTAATGGCCGCGCCGAATTTGAAGCCCTTGCTAAGGATCTTAGCTTTGAAGCGAATCAACTGCATCGCAGCATAGAAATTCTTGCCAGATTGAACCTGGAGTCAAGTGTAAAGAGTGACACTAAGTTTGACGATGTTAGTCTGTTAGTCACCCAGCTTGAATCCATTGCGACAACGCCGTTGGAAGAGTCTGTGGTGTTAATGCTCAAAGCAAGGCTTATCGCAAAGGAGAAACATGAATTTACCCAAGCCGTTAATCTTTATAATCAGGCTTTAGCTAGAATTTCAGACGAGCAAGATATTGCCGCTATTTTGTTTAAATACACCCTACACGAACACCTTAGTCAGCTGCACTATATGTTACTTCAAGAAGTGCCTGCACTGTCGCACCTGAATCGGTACCGTGCAATTGCCTATCAACTAAGAAACGATTACTTCATTGCCCAAAGTGAATCCGCACTGGGGCTGTATTACAATAAAAAGAAAGAGTTAGCTAAGTCATTACAGCATTATAGCGAAGCATTTAGCATAGCAAACCGCCTCGATTACCCCGTCATTAAAGCCAGTTTACAATTCCAACTGGCACGCACATATCGTGATTTGGAACAATGGAGTGATGCGCTTAAGAATGCTCATGCGGCAGTAACCAGCTTCCAAAAATTAGATCAGCAACCTAAAGTATCAGAGGCATTAACGGTAATTGCCATGATTTATGGCGCGCAGGAAGAATGGCACAAAGCCATAGATTATTACTTCAATGCTCAACAAGTGAATGACAAATTAGGCAACTCAATTGGAGAGGCGCTTAATTTTCACAATATAGGTGAAGCCTATAAACACCTAAATAACCCAGTAGCTGCCGAAAAATATATGCAGTTAGCCAATGATATATTTAGGCAAAAAAAGACGCTGCACTACTTGGTTTACAATGAATTGCTTTTTGCTCAATGGGCTGTCGAACAACAAGAATGGCAGAAGGCCGTACACCACGGCAATGAAGCACTCATCATAGCCAAAAACAAACAGCTTATTGATGAGCAAATAGAAGCATTAGGCTACCTGGCTCAAGCCCACGGTGAATTGAATGATTTTCCTGAAACAATAAAAGCACTGAAGACCCTGTTAGCGCTTATTGAGGCCAAGCAGCCCGCATTGCAAGAGGATATGGCAAGCCTCAGTTTGACTGAACAGAAACTTAAGTTTGAACTCAATTTGTTACAGCTTAAAAATAGCCAATATATTCAACAAAAGCAGCAGAATCACCTGATTATTTTTGCACTTATCGCCATAATAACCTTGCTGCTACCCGCACTCTATTCTCTTTATAGATACAATCGCAATTTAAGACGCAAAGTGAAGCAACAACGGCAGAGTTTGTCCTTAGAGCCTGTGACTCAGCTAAAGGGCTATCAAGGGCTGATAAAACAGTTAACACAACATCATAAAGGGCTAGATCAACACAGCCAGCCTCAAGTACAACAAACCTTAGTCTTAGCTCGCATCGACTCCTTAGCTAACTGTGAGTTGCTATTAGGTCAGTCTCAGGCAAACAGTATGTTACACGCTCATGTGGACTATTTTGAGTCACAGATGGCAACACAAGTCTTTGTTATCCATAGTGGTTTGCTTGGGTTTTATTTCGAGACTAATGTCAATATTGCTGACGTCGCTGAAAAACTAAAAAATTGCCTCACTGAACTTCACTTGAATCAACGTATTTACTTAGGTTTTAATAGCGCCTCTAATTTTGACAATACTGTTAACTTAGGCCATGTGAACTTACCCTTACACCCTAACCCAGATGTGCAAATTAGCCCTGAACTGGAATTCGAAACGGCACAATTTGCGCTCGCCGCGGCACTGAGCATGGAAAAGAAAGACAGTTATCTAAGTTTACGGGCGTTAAATTTTGCCCCTGCGGCTATTTTCTTTAAACCCTTGTATTTAAACCTTGCTCAGGCGATGCAAAGGGGGATGATACGGGCTGACAGTAATTATTCTATCAATGAAATAGATTGGCCTACAAACTAGTCAGTGCCAAAGTTGAGACTGGACTGAGTGAGCAACCAAAGGCATTGCTGCAATAATGAACAAACGATAACCTTTTTAATGATGTTAGTAACATAGTTCACCATACTGGATTCTCAGTTCCGGTGAAATGTTATATTATACGCCTTTCATCTGATGCTGGACATTGGATTGTCTTAAGCCAGTGAGTTATGTAGGAAAGCGTTATAATGCAAGATCTAAGTACGCCAATATCGCAAATTGCCCTGTTGAAGCAAAAGCTTCTTTCCACTAAATCTGCATTAGCTGAAATCACGGACGATAGAAACAGCAAACTCAAAACCTTAGTACAATTTATCAATCACTTAAGCCTTGCTTGTAAAGGTCAGCACTTAGAGCTGGACAATAAACTCGCCAAGCTGCGCCATAACTTGAATAATTTCGAGCAGATTGATGATGCCTTGCCTGAACTGATGGACATTGAGCGATTATTAAAGAACAGCTACAACCACACTAAACTCAAACTCGAAGATAGCCGTCAAGGCCTAATTAGAGTCATCAGACAAATTCAGCGTGTCAACTCTGCGCCAGACAAACTCAAAAAAGAGATTGGTTACGCCAAACAAGATTTAGACAAACCTTTTCACACCATTTGGGATTATATTCCAAAAGTTGAGCAGCTTATTGGGTTTTACGAGTCTATTTTAGCCCAAGATTTAAAAGGCGCCGATAATTACCAAATTTTGCCGCAGCACATTCAGTTAGCAAAAGAGTTGGCACAAAAAATTTCCGAGATTGAATTTAGGAAAGAGCAAAGAGATCAAGTCTTAGTCCTCAAGGAAGTGCTGCTCAGTGACATAAGCCTTAGCAGCTTACTTGAGTCTTACCAAACGGTGTTATGCCTGTTACTGGATAATATCGCCAGAGAAAAAACCGCCTCTGAAGATTTTTTATATGCCCTCAACGATGCACTGTCTATCGTAAGGGATGTGGTAAACAACAGCCATAATCACAATCAACGCAGTCAACAAATAAAAGCTCAGCTTAATCAGGAAATCAACCTTAGGGTCGACAATGCCGACGGTATTCTGATTGAAACCTCAGATCTCACCGAGCTTAAAACTCAGTTAACCATACAGCTCAGTTCACTGCGGGATGCGTTAACCCGAAAAGAATCTTTAGAGGAACGCGAACAGGCGGTATTGCGTAAATCCATCGAGGCCATGCGCAAAGAATTGGCTAATATCACTAATGAAGCCAACAGCTATAAAGAACAACTTTTTGAACATCAGAAGCTTAACTTGCTCGACCCCTTGACTCAGCTGGCCAACCGCGCCGCACTCGAAGACAAAATGGAGCAAGAATACCGCCATCATAAACGCTTTAATACCCCATTGTGGATTGCGGTTATTGACATAGATCATTTTAAATCAATCAATGATAACTTCGGCCACAGCACTGGGGATAAAACCTTACAAGTCATCGCCATGGCACTGAAAAACTCCCTACGTGAGAGTGAGTTTGTTGCCCGCTACGGCGGTGAAGAATTTGTGCTCTTGTTACCCGATGTCACTGAACTGCACATATCTCAATTATTGAACCGAGTACGGGAGAAAATAAAAAATATTCCGTTTAAGTTTAAAAATCAGAGAATTACAGTTACATTGTCTATAGGGGCTGCGCAAGTGCTAGAAAATGAACTCTGCACTGAGACGTTCGAGCGTGCCGATGCTGCCCTTTACAAGGCCAAAAACAATGGTCGAGACAGAGTTGTGATAGAGGTCTAGTCATATCCAAGTGTGGCTGCTGGCTATATTGTAATTCTGTATACGCTAAGGAGTTGCCTATGATAGTAAGAATCAGCCCGCGTGGAAGTTTAGATCAACTGTCTCAATTGGAAGTAGACCGCCTTAAGCAAGGCGCTAAGAGCGATCTCTATCAGCTCTATCGCAGCTGTTCTCTGGCCGTGTTAGCATCAGGCCTTAAAAGCGATAACGCCGAAGACTTATTCACTCAATACGATACCTTTAACATCAACGTATTGCAGCGTGAGCGCGGCGTAAAAATTGAGCTTATAAATCCCCCAGAACAAGCTTTTGTCGATGGGCAAATCATCGCTGGCATTCAAGAACACTTATTCGCCGTGTTGCGCGATATTATTTATATCAGTAACAAGTACGAAAACCTTAAACACATCAATCTCACCAACGCCAGCCACATCACTAACGTGGTTTTCGATATTTTGCGCAATGCTCGCGCGATTTCACCGATGAAAGATCCCAATGTCATCGTCTGCTGGGGCGGGCATAGTATCAACGAAATTGAATACCAATACACTCGGGAAGTGGGTTACCAATTGGGCCTTAGGGATTTAGACATTTGTACTGGCTGTGGCCCTGGCGCTATGGAAGGCCCGATGAAAGGCGCCGCTATTGGCCATGCTAAGCAAAGGGTCAAAAATGCACGCTACATAGGCCTGACTGAGCCCAGTATTATTGCCGCCGAGCCACCCAATCAAATTGTCAATGAGTTAGTGATTTTACCCGATATCGAAAAACGTTTAGAGGCCTTTGTGCGCCTAGGTCACGGCATCATTATATTCCCAGGCGGCGCCGGTACTGCTGAAGAGCTCTTGTATTTATTAGGTATTTTACTCAATCAAGCCAACAGCGAAATCCCTTTCCCCTTGGTGCTCACAGGTCCCGCCCAAAGCGCCGACTACTTTGACGAAATTGATGCCTTTGTTGGCGCCACTTTAGGGGAAGAAGCTCAGAGTAAATACCAGATCATAGTGGATGACCCCATAAAGGTCGCACAAATTATGAAGCAAGGCATGGAGCAAGTGAAAACCTATCGCAAATCTTGCGGTGATGCTTATCAATACCAATGGTCGTTAAAAATTGAGCCCGAGTTTCAACTGCCCTTTGAACCCACCCACGAAGTGATGGCCGATTTAAGTTTGTATTTTCAGCAGAACAAGGCTGAACTTGCCGCCAATTTGCGTAAAGCGTTTTCGGGGATTGTGGCAGGCAATGTAAAAGGTGAAACCATCAAACTCATCAAACAAGCTGGTCCCTTTCAAATAAAAGGCGATCCCCACTTGATGGAAATGATGGACAAGCTGCTCAGTGCTTTCGTCAAACAGCAGCGAATGAAACTGCCTGGTAGCGACTATGTGCCTTGCTATCAGATCATTAAATAGTGAAATAACAGCCGTTGGGTCATTTCAATCACTCATTCACTCATTAGTTAAACTAGAACATGAATACACTACTCATCATAGATGGACTCAACTTAGTGCGCCGCATACATGCGGCGCAGCCTGACGAGAATGACATCAATAATGTCCAACAAATGACATTGCTCGCCTGCACTAAAATGCTCAAGACTCATCAGCCTTCTCACGTCATAGTGGTCTGGGATGGCGATGAAGAGTCTTGGCGGAAAAAGCTCTATAGCGACTACAAAAAAGGGCGAAAGCCTATGCCTGAAGCATTAAAAATAGCCCTAGTGGGTATACGTAACACACTCAGTGAGGCGGGCATACATTCCCTTGAAGCCGAGTCAGAAGCCGATGATGTTATTGCCACCTTGGCCACTAAAATGGTCGAAAATAGCGGCGCTGCTATTATCGTTTCAACAGACAAGGGCTTTAGTCAGCTAGTGAAAAAGAATATTCAAATTTGGGATCATTTTAAGCAGCTTTTTTTAGACATTAGCGCCCATGAGAAAAAGCTCGCCGTGGAGCAATATCAATTCTTAGACTTTATTGCGCTCGCTGGAGACAGTGGTAATAAAATCCCTGGGATAGCTGGCATAGGGCCCAAATCAGCAGCTGATTTACTCAATAAGTTCAGAACCTTAGCTAATATTTATAACTCATTAGATAATTTAGGTGCCAAGCAAGCCCAGAAACTTGCCGAGGGACGCGAAATGGCCAGAATTAGCTACAAGCTGGGGCAACTGCAATGCCATATGCCATTAGAAATTAATTTGAAACAATTTAGAGTTAAAAAATAGTAACATTTTCGTTAAACTATCCCTATTGCCAAGAACAGGAATGGCCCTGAAACATGAAAAAGAAAAACAAACCCTCCTTACTAACCTTAGTCTTATTAGGAGGCTTCTCAGCCTATTTAGTCTTTGTTGCTGTGATGTTCAGCAGCTACGATCCTTTGCCCGGTGAAAAAGATTGGGATGACAGGCAAGCCTTTAATTTACAACAGCTCAGCCATATCAAGTTAGGCCAAAGCTTAGATGAGATAGTCACCCTGATGGGGGAAGCCGATTTTGTGGAAGCGAAAACGGTGACAGGCACGGCGCTACAGATAATGTATTACCGCACTCACCACATCAAAGGCGATGGCATCACCACCAAAGATGAATGCACTCCCCTGTTGTTTGACAATGAGAAGCTCATCGCTTGGGGGCCTGATACCTATCAGCAGTACCTCAATGCGAACATTAGCCTAGCAACGGCCAATATTGTCTCTGAACAGTAAATATTCATCCCCCAAAAAAAAGCCCATTAACCTTTAATGTTAATGGGCTTTTTTGTCTCTACTTCACTTCATCACTTGCGACGTTTAACGGCCAACTAGTCACGATACTCTTGATAGGCTTGCCCCTGTTTAAGCCAGTCTGGCGCGGGTAAACCTTTAAGGTAATGATCGAAATACTGCATCATCTTGATACTGTAATCGAGCTTGTTGGGGTACTTTTTCAAATGGTGCGGCTCATCTTCATATTGCAAAAAGACCACGGCTTTGCCGGCGCGGCGCATGGCCAAATATAATTCAACTCCTTGTTCCCAAGGCACGGCGTCGTCTTTATCACCAAACATGATCATCAAAGGAGTAGTGACTCGCTTAACATAAAATACCGGCGAGTTTTCCATGTAACGCAGCGGAATATCCATCAAACTTTGGCCCATGCGGCTCTGGCCGGTTTCATATTGAAACTGCCGAGCAAGTCCACTGCCATGGCGGATCCCAGAATAGGCACTGGTCATGTTTGCAACAGGCGCCCCTGCCACTGCCGCCTTAAACAAGGGGGTTTGAGTCACAGCAAAGGCTGTTTGATAGCCGCCCCATGAGTGACCATGTAGCCCTATGGCGTCGGCTTTAGCTATGCCCATATCGATAAGATGCTGTACCCCAGAAGTGAGCGCTTTAACCGCCGATAGACCCGGGTATTGCTCTTCAAAGCGAATGTCCGGTAAGAAGATGGCATAACCATTGTCGGCATACCAAGCAAAGTTAGGCCTGTGGTTTATGGCCATATCGGGATAGTCATGTAATCTGTCGCTCATAAAGCGGTAAAAATACACTATGACAGGGTAAGCCTTACCCGCTTGATAGTGAGTTGGCTTAATCAGCACACCATCCGAGCGCTTGCCGCTATCATTGGTCCACTGCACTAATTCAGCATTCCCCCAAGTAAAAGGGGCTTGCTGCTTGGCAAGAAACGTCTGCTGTGTCCAAGTCGCTGGCGCATTAATATCTGCGCTATAGAGGTCGGGATACAAATCAAACCTTTCTTTTGAGAACAAAAACTGCCCCGTGTTTTTACTGCGGGCCAAAACTGTCAACTTATGATCCCCTTCCACGACAACACTGAGCCCGGTTTTCCCGACTTTGGCCTGATAAAAACCATCGGCTTTAGTGCGCTCGTTATAGCCCTGCAGTAATAGTGTATCCCCTTTATTCACCACAGCTTGGCGACTTTTATCGTTAACCAGTGCTTTCACCCTAAGCTGTAATTGCTGCTTACGGCCTTGTGCATTTGTCAGGTTAATGGCTTTTGAGCCTTGGCTGCTAAACTGCCAGATATCGTATTTATCATACACTAACACGGCTGAGCTATCGGCAAGCCAAGGACCAAATCCGTAGCCTGGCGCCGCCGAGGGGTAGTCATGATCTTCATCACTAAAGGGCGTGGCTATCTTGGCCGACAAATTGGTGTGCCGCTGGCTCATCAGACTATAGAGCCAAATCTGACCTTGCTTGAAATAAATAAGCTGCTTGCCATCCGGTGACAGGCTCATAGGGGAGTCACTTGGGTGCTGAACCAGTACTTCTGTGGCTTTGCCAGTATTAAGATTGACCACTGACCAATCACGAAAGAACCCCGCCCAAGTGATCATCTTTTGATAAGGTATGTCAGAACTTGCCAGTAAAAATCGGCTTTGCTGGCCAGCTTTAACCTCAGGCAACTGCTCGTTGGCGATTTGTAACAATCTCTCGCTACTCATGTGCCAAACCCCAAGGTAGGTTTTTTTCAATGACTTTTCATAATCATGAATTTCATGGGGTTTAATTTTTCTATCATCACCGTGCCAAACATTGCCTTGGCTGTTAGCTTGAATAAGGGCCTTATCGAATAATTTAGCTTGGGTATCAAGTTTTGGCTTTTGAGCTAATGCCCTTATGTTAGGCACTCGTCCAACAAACAAACGTTGATTGTCTTGAGAAAAGACTAAGCTAGAATACTGATTATAAAGCCATGTCGTGTCTTTTGGTGCTGCAGTCTTTTGACCACTGGCAATATCTATTCGGTGTAATTGATATTCACGCACAGATCTAAGCTCAAGGCTATTCCCTAAGGTAAATGCCCCATAACTTAAGTCATCCGCTAACGCTAATGCGCCAAATCTGTGAGTGTTACTGTTAAATAAAGGCGTTATCTTAAAGGATGCAAAATCCACAAATAGCAATTGTTGGCCGTTGCATTTAGCAGCGAGGGTTTCACTTGCGCTATCCTTGCCGTCTTTACAATCAGTGAGCCCCTGAGCCAGTAACAGGCCTTTGGCATTTTCGCCCATGGCAAACACACTAACTTGAGAAAACCTATGCTGTTTGTTGTCAGTTAAGCGAATAAGCAGTAATTCACTTTCAGCTAACTCTTTATCGGCCTTGGCGGTTTTAGTGTTTGCCGACGTTGCTGCTTTGCTTTTAGCGCTAAGCTTAGAACTAGGTTTAGCATTAGGGGCAATGCTCCCATCTGGCTCATTATGAATGTCGTTATCAATTTTATGTTCAGTTTTGGTTTTATCTTCTTCAAACCAAATCAAGGCATAGGCGCCATCTGGGCTAAATCTCGCCTGTTTTACATGTTCAAAAACCTGCTCAGTGCCTGTCTGGCTATCAAGCAATACGGCCCGAGTGGTTAATTGCGCTTTTTCTAAGGTTTCACGCTCAAGTAAGCTAGGCTCTTGGCTAATGAGTACAAAACTGCCATCAGCATTCACTTGTGGCTTGCTGCCCTTCACTCGCTTAGGCTCGCCATGACCCAAAGGCTTAATCAATACCTGACTCTCTCCCCTGTCAGGCTTTGCCTCAACCGCTAATAATTGCCCATTGTCAGACAATTGCGGCAATTTCAGGGTTTGATAATGCATGATGTCCTCTAAGGTTAAGGGCCTGGTGCTCCCTTGCAAACCTTGAGCATTGACAGTTTCTGCCCCCACTAGCGATACACTTGGTTGAGCTAAGCCGCTTGCACAAGCGAATAAACCTAAGAGGAGCAATTTAGACCAATGGGGCCTAAGAATTGAGTAGCGATTCAAGGGTTTTCCTTATTATTTTTTCGACTTTGCCGAGCAAACTACACGGGAACACCGTGAAGGTCAAAAAGGCAATGGCCAACTTCAGGCATTCCCTGAATTAAATTGGCCAAAAGGTGGATTAAAAGGGATATTTCTCACTAATTTCTGTAAATAAATAACCAAATTAGTTAAAATACGCGGCTGAGTAACAATATTCAAGCGCCCTACAAGCCTACGCTTTTGGGGCTGACAACAGCAGTAACCACATTGTGGAAGGACAAATCATGTCAAAGCGTACAATAACCGTGATCCCAGGTGATGGGATTGGCCCGAGCATCATAGATTCAGCATTAAAAATCCTCGACAAAGCAGGATGTAATTTCGAATATGAATTCGCCGATGCAGGCCTTGTTGCTCTAGAAAAGCACGGTGAGCTAGTACCACAACGTACATTAGATCTTATTGAAAAAAACCGCATCACCCTAAAAGGCCCGTTAACCACGCCAGTAGGTGAAGGTTTCACTTCAATTAACGTAAGTTTACGTAAAAAGTTCGGCCTATATGCCAACGTGCGCCCAGTCTTGTCTTTTAAAGGCACTCAGGCTCGCTACGAAAATATCGACATCATCACAGTGCGTGAAAACACCGAAGGCATGTACTCAGGCCTAGGCCAGAAAGTGTCTGAAGATGGCGAGACAGCAGAAGCCACCAGTATCATCACGCGTCAAGGCGCCGAGCAGATCACCACCTTCGCTTACGAGCTCGCTCGCAAAGAAAACCGTAAGAAAGTGACCATAGTTCACAAAGCTAACATCATGAAGTCTACCTCAGGGTTATTCTTGAAAGTGGCTCGTGAAGTGAGCCTTCGCTATCCAGACATCACCACAGAAGAGATGATCGTCGATGCGACTTGCATGAAACTTGTGATGAACCCAGAAAATTTCGACGTGATAGTGACCACCAACTTATTCGGCGACATTTTATCTGACTTATGCGCAGGTCTAGTGGGCGGTTTAGGCATGGCCCCTGGGGCAAACATTGGTCGTGATGCGGCAATTTTCGAAGCCGTACACGGCAGTGCACCGGATATAGCAGGTAAAAATCTAGCCAACCCAACCTCGGTTATCTTAGCGTCTATCCAAATGCTTGAATATTTAGGCATGGCCGATAAGGCAGAGATGATCCGCAGCGCCGTGTCGGCTGTGATTGAAGAAGGCGATCGCACCACCCGCGATTTGGGTGGCACTCACGGTACCACCGACTTCACTCAAGCAGTATTAGATCGTTTAGTCTAATAAACTAAATGATTAGAGAGACTAAAAAGCCCTATCAATTTGATAGGGCTTTTTGTTTAGGCATTTACCCTAATGGCTTGCTAGCCCATTTCGGCGTAGCTCACCCCTTTTTCAGGGAAAATCCACAAATGAACCGTGACTTCGTCTCTATCATGGTAGAGATGCTTACACTGTAAGCGATAGTCGATTTCATTTTCTTTAAAAATTTCGCCCATGGTATCTAAAATCACCCGAACTTCTTTATAGCGACTCTTCATCGGCAGTTTAAGGTTGAAAATCGCCTCCTTAAACCAACCATTGATAGCCCAAGCTTCCATTAGCTCAGCAACACGAGATGGCTTCTCAACCATGTCACACACTAGCCAATAGATGTTCTTGCGGGGCGGTTCAAACCTAAAACCATCGGCGCGATAATGTTTTACTTGGCCGGTTTCCATCAGCTTTTCATCCATGGGGCCATTATCAACCGCAGCCACCATCATGCCGCGGCGCACCAATTGATAAGTCCAGCCTCCAGGGCAGGCGCCTAAGTCGACAGCCTTTAAGCCACTACGACAACGCATTTCTTGCTCTTCCTTGGTTAAGAATGCGCCAAAGGCCTCATCGAGTTTAAGGCTAGAGCGACTCGGTGCGTCCGCCGCCATACGTAAGCGTGGGATCCCCATGAAATGAGGCGAGCTATTATTACTCAGAGAATAACCCACATAAGCTTTACCAGGACCGACAAAACACACATGGATGATTGGCCTACGGCCATTTTCTTTATCCAGCAACACACCAACTTTTTTCAAGCCTTGGCGTAATGGCACAGTAAACTTACGACAAAATGCCGATAATTCCTTGGCTTCGTTGGTATCTGGGGTTTCAACTCTCAGCTCACCGCACTTAGTTACATCAGCCTCGAGTAGACTTGCCACTAGGGGACCCACTCGGTCTTGTTCAGGCAAGTCGCTGTGCAACTCAGACGCTGCAAACATTTGTCGAGCGAAAATCAAGCTATTCAATGGCAGCATTTTGGCTAACGTGTCCGCGCCATCGTCTTCAAAACATTGATAAATGACATAAGCATCATTGTTAGTGGTTTTTACAAAACCGCCAACATTCATCTCTGCAGCGCGCTGCTGAATTTCTGCAGCACATTCTTTTTCGTAACCTGCGCGGCAAAATAAAAAGAGGTTTTTCATCACAACCTTAACTCATCGGATGGCCCAATTGGGCCAAGATTTTTTCTTGGCTGCATTATAACTAAATTCCTTGGACTTTGACTGCCTTAAATTTCACGCTTGCTTTGGCTTGACCAAAAGCAAATGCCAAGGCAAACCCAAGCCAGTAAAAAACACACGCCACCAAGGGGGGTTATTGGCCCTAACCACTTCTGCGCAGTGAGTGCATATAAATAAAGTGATCCGCTAAAGAGCATTATGCCCATGATAAAAAAACGGGCCGCCAAGGCAAGAAAGCGCTGTGCCTTTGGCTGTTGCTGGCATTCTTTGGCATAAATGGCACAAATAAATAGCGCGAAGCTGTGGTAAAACTGATAATCCACCCCTGTGCTAAAGATATTTATCATATCAATGGATATCAGTTTTTTCAGGCCGTGGGCAGCGAATGCGCCCAATAGCACAGACAAAAACGCCCCAACACAGCCAAGCATAAGCCAAGTTCGATTCATGGGTTTTATTAACCTTTATTGGTAACACATATGGACTGAGATTAACCCCATTGCTCTCGCTTCATGAAAGCTAAACTTGCCTCAATTGCCTGAGCCATATTCTGCTCGAGTGTGACTCCCGAAGCTTTTCTAGGCACAAAGCTGTGATCGCCATCCACAAGCCATTGCCACGTTATGCTTTCGGATATGTCCCAAATCGGCACCTGCATTTTAGTGCCGAATTTATCCCGTTCACCTTGAATAACTAACACAGGTACCTGGCAAGCATTAAGGGCATCAAGCCTAGGTTCACCGCCATTAACTGGAATAAAGGGATAGCCTAAACAAATAATGCCATCGATTCTAATACTGCGTGCTTTGGTGGACTTAGCTGCGGACGCACAGTCTGACATCAGCGTCGCGGCCATGCGCCCCCCCATGGATTTACCCATCAAAAATACCCGTTTAGGCGAGAGCTCTCCAACACTGACTTTATCCTCAAGCCAGTCAAGCACTGATTCAAAATGTGCCAGTAACTTAGGCGCTCTATCAGGGGGCCTGCGCTTACCATCTTGCATATTGGCTTGCATATATAAAAAGTTAAATCGTAATACCTGGCAGCCTCCATCAAGCAAATCTCGGCTCATCTGCTGAATAAAATCTGAGTGCATATTGGCTCCAGCGCCATGAGCAAAAATCACCAAGGTGTCACTGGAATTGCCCTCTAAGACATAATCAATCGCTAAAGCACTGGCCTCTGGCTGTGTCATGACGCTCATCTTGCCTATCCTTTATCTTGTATTCGCAATATCAAAAAGTGATTGTTCGGGATATTAAGGCGTTAATAGTTCACTTCTTGATTCTTCGGCGAACATGTCTAACATCCATGCCCTGAATGCAGCGATTTTACCCAGTTCTGCATGAGCCTGCTGACACACAAGAAAATAGGCATCTTTACTGACCAAGACTTCTGGGAATGGGCAAATAAGTCGCCCCGCTTTAATGTCTGGCCTTGCTAACACGCTGTAACCTAAGGCGACGCCTTGCCCATGGGCCGCGGCTTGCAACACTAATGATGAGTGACTGAAAATAGGCCCTTGATTGACATTGATGTCAGTCACCCCACACTGCCTAAACCAGGCCTGCCAATCTTGGCGGTTAGCATCATGCAGTAAGGTGTGATATTTAAGATCGCTTGGTTTTTCAAGGGGTTTACTGCCATTAAGCAGTGATGGCGAGCACACAGGGATCAAGACTTCATTGCGCAGTTTATCGGCTTTCAAATTAGGCCAATTGCCCTGGCCGTAATAAATGGCCACATCCACATCATCCGTGAGTGAGCCTGTTTCACTGTCCACCGCCTTAATGCGTACATCAATATCGGGATTTTTCTCACTGAATTTGGCTAATCGTGGTACCAACCATTGAATAGCAAAACTGGGTGACATGCTCACAGTTAACGAGCCTATGGCGCTGCGGGCTAATAATCTGTCGGTAGCCTCACTTAACTGGGTAAAAATATCTTTAATATCAAGAAAGTAACTCTGACCCTCTTCCGTTAACAGTAAAGATCGATTCTTGCGGCGAAATAGCTTCAAACCCAAGTAGTCTTCTAAGGCTTTAATTTGATGGCTTACGGCTGCTTGGGTAACAAAAAGATCTTCGGCGGCGCGGGTGAAACTTAGGTGGCGCGCGGCAGCTTCAAACGCTTTTACAGCATTGAGAGGCGGCAGTCGTCTAGACATAGGAACTCGCTTATCGTTATTATTATTGTGATTGCTATCATAAGTTTTTCTAATGATTATCCCTATATAGACTTATTTGTAAAGCAGGTATTGCGGCAAAGCGGGCATAAAAAAACCGCATGAGCGCGGTTTTTTTTGTTCAAAGATATATTTAGTGATTAAGGACGATACACCTTAACGTTAGTGTAACCTTGCTCAATCAAGTATAGAGCCTGAAGCTTACTCATCACGCCGCGCTCACAATAAAGCAAATAAGTGACTGATTTGTCTAAGTCTGCAAACTGAGTAGACAGTTTAAAGAAAGGGATAGTCATCACAGTTTTGCCGGGCAGGCTCAACGGGTTTTTCTCTTCTTCTTCCTGAGCGCGAATGTCGATAACCACTTCTTGCGTGTCCACAGCAACTACAGTTTCTGCTTCGGCGGCCGCGATTTGGTTGTCCATTTCGATGGCGATATCTTTAATATCGATGACTTTCGCTTGAGCCACTATGTTTTCAATTAAGTTTTCAGAAAACTTAAGTTCTTCGGCTTCAATCTTGGACAATACGGCTTTCACCGTTGGCTTTTGAGAAATCACGCCACAATACTCAGGAATAGACTTTGCAAAATCTTCGGTGCCAATAATGCGGCTCTGGTTGATGATATCTTGCTTGTCCATGGCGATTAAAGGACGCAAGATTAACAAATCTGTGCATCTATCAATCACGTTTAAATTGGTCAATGTCTGGCTCGATACCTGACCTAGGCTCTCACCTGTGACTAATGCTTGAATGCCGTATTTATCCGCCAGCAAGGTCGCAGCGCGCATCATCACCCGCTTTAGAATAACTCCCATTTGACCGTTGTCGATACGTTCAAGAATTTCTTGCACCACACCTTCGAACGGCACAGAGATAAACTTCACCTTATGAGATTCACCATAGGTTTTCCACAGGTGATAAGCCACCTGCTTAACGCCAATCTCATGCTGTGAGCCGCCAAGGTTGAAGAAACAATAATGGGTACGGGCCCCTTTCTTAATGAACTGAAAGCTTGAAACCCCTGAGTCAAAACCACCAGAAATGAGCGACAGCACATCTTCTTGAGTGGCCATAGGAAAACCGCCCAAACCTTCGATGCGGCGCACCACCATGTATAGCTTCTCATGGTCGATTTCTAGGTTAATGGTTAAATCTGGGTTTTTAAGTTTTACCCCAACCGCATCGGTGTGCTGATTTAAGCCGCCGCCGACATAACGCTCAACTTCGATGGATTTAAAATCGTGCTGACCAGTGCGCTTAACGCGAACACAGAAGGTCTTACCCGCAAGTTGCTCACGATATAAAGGCAGCACTTGCTGGTAGATATGATCGACTGAATCAAAGGTGTATTCATTCACTTGCACTACGTGGGCGATACCCGGAATGCAGCCTAAACGCTCGGCGAAGGCATCCACCAATTCAGGTCTATCTGCCGGTACTCTAACCATGATCCTGTCCCATTGACGCTGCACTTTGGCATCTTCATCAACTTTTTTAAGGACATTGCGTATGTTGGTCTCAAGCATTTTAGTAAAACGCGAGCGCACCGACTTACTCTTCATCATGATTTCTGGGTATAACTTTACGATAAACTTCATTGGATTTCCGCAGACTAGTATTTTATGTCATTCGGGCTCAATCTCTTTATACTTGCAAAGTAAAATAGCAAGCAATTGAAAATTAAGCCATTTGACAAGAGCAAACATCTGGAAATATTCCCCCAGACTCATATGGCGCGGATTATAGCAAACTCAGGCCTTTAACCAAAGAAAAACGCCCACAAAAAAGCCGCGACTAGCGCGGCATTTTTCGTTGATGATCCAAACTCATGGGCCGGCTAATAGCGCCAAACTAGTTTTCCTCAGTGCCAGGCTGAGTATTGGGGTTAGCTATGATTTCGTTATCGGATTCCTTCGCCTTACCTTGCTCGATAGTAATTTCAACTCGGCGATTTTGACTGCGATTCTCACTGGACTCATTGCTCACCAATTGATCATTTGAAGCCATTCCAACGACTTTCATGCGTGTTTCATCAAAACCTGGAACACGCATAAATTCATGAGCCACAGCCACTGCACGGGCGCTGGATAAATCCCAATTAGAACTATAAAGTTCATTACTAATGTGCATACCATCGGTATGACCGGCAACGGTAATGATCCCAGGGACGTCTTTAAGTAAACTACCTATGGAGCGGATCACCGGCTTAAACTTAGGTTGCAAGAACCCAGAACCCGAAGCGAAGGAGCCTTTCTCACGAATACGGATAATAATTTGCTGCCCCAAGGATTCAATCTCAATGGCACCATCTACTATTTCTTCGTTAAGTTGCTCCGCCATTTTCTTAACTTGTTCATTGATATTCTCTTGAGATGACGAAGATTCAGACTTTTTCGCTTCCGCAGTTTCTTGAGCCGTTGCCGACGCCTCACCGCCGCGCTGCTC
Organism: Shewanella denitrificans OS217; assembly: GCF_000013765.1. NCBI lineage: Bacteria > Pseudomonadati > Pseudomonadota > Gammaproteobacteria > Alteromonadales > Shewanellaceae > Shewanella > Shewanella denitrificans. The sequence goes on from NC_007954.1 coordinate 3,072,768, forward strand.
CCCTTGCTGTTTTTGCACCCCACCTGCGCTATCATCTTCACCCGCTTGATACTCTATGGTCTGCTGAGTCATCTCATTGGTTTGCTGGTTAATAATTTCTATAGGGGTAGGATCTGGGCGACCCGGCCTGAACTCAAGGGCAATCACAGACGTTCCCTTAGGAATGTCTTTCACTTCGACTTTATTCTGTACCCCGAAAGCGTATTTCATCGAGCCCGCGATTTGCTTAAATTTCATCACATCCATTTCAGCAAAAGACAGCAGCAGCACGAAGAAACACATTAGCAGCGACATGAGATCGGCAAAAGTTGCCAGCCATAACGGCGCGCCAACAGGAGGACATACGCACTTGGCTTGAGCCATAGTTACTCCCCGTCCGTCGTATCTACTTTACGTTTTTTCTCAGAAATATAATTTTTCAAGAAGCCTTCAATGACCCTAGGGTTCTGCCCATCTTGAATCGCCAATACCGCATCCATAATCAGGTTACGATTCAGCATTTCTTCAGCCATGCGCAGCGACAATTTATCCGCCATAGGAATGGCGACCATGTTAGCAATCATGGCGCCATAAAGTGTCGTTAACAAGGCCACCGCCATAGAAGGCCCGATAGACTTGGGGTCATCCATGTTTGATAACATAGCCACCAAGCCCACAAGGGTACCTATCATGCCCATGGCAGGCGCCACGTCACCAAAGGCCCTAAAAATACTAATACCCGTTTTATGACGCTCTTCAGTAAGCGCTATGTCTTTCTCTAAGGCGGCGCGAACCACTTCACCGTCATGGCCATCCACTAGCATATCCACGGCTTTTTGCATAAAGCTGTTAGTGATTTGCGCTTCTTCTAACGCGAGAAAGCCGCCTTTTCGAGCCGCATCGGCCATATTTACCGACTGCTCAATAAGCTCTTCTGGCTTATCAATTTTAAACATAAAGGCTTTGAGACCAATGCTCACAGCGCCAAAAAATTGCTTGAGGTTGAATTTCATCATTACCACAAACACGGAACCTGCGACCACAATGAGCACCGACGCGACGTCGATGAATAAACCAACACCACCACTGGTGGCCATGGCACCAACGATAAATCCAAAAGCACCTATAATGCCGATCAGCGTTCCTAAATCCACAATTACTCCTCAACTGCAGTCTCTATGGCCTGCATCCGGGTTATCCCAAAAAAGCGTTAAGGCAAATTTCTCTCTGTGTGTTTATCTTCCACAGTTAAAACCTGCTTATTATTTCTAATCTATTTCAACGAAAGGGTTAACGACAACACAAGTTAACTAACAGTGTAACCTTAGTTAGTAATCGCGCCCAGTATTTCATTATTTTACCCCCTGAAATACTTCATTTTTTGTGGCATTGATTCGCATTTAGCTCTCTCTATATCGGTCAAAGCTAAAGCAAGTTTAGTTCGATTTTATTTTTCTCAACAAATTTCCTTCATTGGCTCCAATTTTGAACAAATATAGCACGACTCTATTTGACCCATGGGCCGCCCTGATATACCTTGTCAGCGGATAAAAGAAAGGATGAAAACGTGGCTAAAAAACCTGAAAATCTCAGCTTCGAAGCATCGCTTGGCGAACTTGAACAGATAGTAATCCAACTTGAGCAAGGTGATGTTTCCCTTGATGATGCGCTAAAACAATTTGAACGTGGTATCAATCTGGTTCGACAAAGTCAGGCGAAGCTGGAACAAGCACAACAAAAAGTTTCTATTTTGCTCAATGAAGGCGACACAGAACTCAGCCAGTTTAATGTTGAAGGTGATTAAGTGTTAGCCCAAGCGATTGAACTATATCAGCAAAGAGTCGATATCGTACTCAAGAATAAGCTCGAGCAACTTGACGACTGCGCCCCTGAATTGAAAGATGCCATGACCTACGGCGCCCTCATGGGTGGCAAACGTATCAGGCCTTTTTTGGTTTATGCCATAGGTCAAATGCTCAAGGTCCCGCTTGAAAAACTGGACAATGCCGCCGCCGCCATCGAATGCATTCACGCCTATTCACTTATCCATGATGATTTACCCGCCATGGATGATGATGATTTAAGGCGCGGTAAACCAACCGTACATATTGCGTTCAATGAAGCTCAAGCCATTCTTGCTGGCGATGCGCTGCAATCACTGGCCTTTGAGCTCATGACAGAGAGTCAAGCAGACACTAGCCCTACTCAACAACTGCACATGGTTAAAGTCTTAGCCAAGGCCGCGGGCTATCAAGGCATGTGCGGCGGGCAAGCCATAGATTTAGCCGCCACCAATAAAGCCATAGATTTAGCCCAACTCACCCAACTGCATAATAAAAAAACAGGCGCGTTAATAAGCTGCGCCGTGGAGTTGGCCATTATTCTAGCCGATGCAAGTCCTGTGGAACGAGCTCATCTAGCCCAGTTTTCCCATGCCTTAGGGTTAGCATTTCAAGTACAAGATGACATTTTAGATGTCACTGTATCGACTCAAGAATTAGGCAAGCCCCAAGGCAGCGATGAGCAAGCCAATAAAAGCACCTTTCCTAAATTATTAGGATTAGCCGCAGCGCAAGCTCAGGCGACAGAACTTGTCCAACAGGCACTATCAGCGCTGGAAGAATTACCTTACAATACCCAGTTAATTGCAGACTTCGCCAGATACATCATTACGCGAAGATTATAAAAGAGCTAACATACCTGCCATGAGTTTTGACATATCTAAATTTCCAGTATTGGCTAAGGCCAATACTCCTGAAGACTTAAGAAAGCTGCCTCAAAACATGCTTTCTCAAGTCTCGACTGAATTACGTCAATTTTTACTCCAGTCTGTGGGTAATTCAAGTGGACACTTTGCCTCTGGCTTAGGAACAGTCGAACTCACCGTTGCCTTGCATTATGTCTACAATACTCCGTTTGACCGCTTGATTTGGGATGTGGGCCATCAGGCCTATCCCCATAAAATTATGACCGGCAGACGGGATGAAATGCACACCATAAGACAAAAAAATGGCCTGCATCCTTTTCCATGGCGTGAAGAAAGTGAGTACGACACCTTCAGTGTCGGTCATTCTGGCACCTCAGTCAGTGCCGCCTTAGGCATGGCCATAGCAGCAGATAAAGAAGCGGCGGGCCGCAAAGTGGTTGCCGTTATTGGTGATGGCGCCATGACAGGCGGCATGGTGTTTGAAGCCATGAACCACGCTGGTGACTTACATAAAGACATGTTAGTGGTGCTCAATGACAATGAAATGTCAATTTCAGAAAACGTTGGTGCTCTGAACAATCACCTCGCTCAGCTGATGTCAGGCAGGTTGTACACCACAATACGTGAAGGCAGTAAAAAAGTCTTACAAGGCATGCCTGTCATCAAAGAAATGGCCAAGCGTACCGAAGAACACCTTAAAGGCATGGTTGTCCCTGGCACCTTGTTTGAAGAATTGGGATTTAACTATATTGGCCCAATCGATGGCCATGATGTGGATGCCTTAGTGGAAACCATGCGTAATATGCGCAGCCTTAAAGGCCCACAAATCCTGCACATTATGACCAAGAAAGGTCGCGGCTATGAGCCAGCGGAGAAAGATCCCATCGGCTGGCATGCTGTGCCAAAATTTGACCCAGATCAGTTTAAAAAACCCGCAACCAAGCCAGGTTTACCGACGTTTTCTCAGGTGTTTGGTAAATGGTTATGTGATGTTGCTGCCCAAGATGACAAGCTGCTTGCCATTACCCCAGCCATGCGCGAAGGCTCAGGTATGGTGGAGTTTTCCCAGCGTTTTCCTGAGCAATATTTCGATGCGGCCATCGCAGAGCAGCATGCGGTAACCTTAGCGGCAGGCTTTGCCTGTGAAGGCTTTAAAAGCGTGGTGGCAATTTATTCAACCTTCTTGCAGCGCGGTTACGATCAGCTCATTCATGATGTAGCGCTGCAGCGTTTACCTGTGCTATTTGCCATAGATCGCGGCGGCATAGTTGGCGCCGATGGGGCCACTCATCAAGGTGCATTCGATTTAAGCTTTATGCGCTGCATTCCCAATTTAGTCATCATGGCGCCAGCCGATGAAAATGAATGCCGTCAGATGCTGTACACTGGCTATCGTTATCAAGATGGGCCGACAGCGGTGCGCTATCCAAGGGGCTTTGCCACTGGGGCTGAACAAATTGAACAAATGACCGCCCTTCCTATAGGAAAAGGTCGCGTCTGTCGTCAAGGAAAGAAGATTGCCATCTTAAACTTTGGCACCACCTTAGCGTCTGCCTTAGAGGTTGCCGAGCAGCTCGATGCCAGCGTCGCCGACATGCGTTTTATCAAACCTTTGGATGTGGATTTATTGCATACTTTGGCGCTTGAGCATGATGTGATTGTCACCATTGAAGAAAATGCCATTATGGGCGGCGCAGGCTCTGGGGTAATCGAGGCCTTGCATAAGCTTAAAATCTGCAAACCTGTGCTACAAATTGGTTTGCCGGATGAATTTATTAAGCACGGCGCACCGGATGAAATCATCGCTGAACTCAGGTTAGATTCGAAAGGTATCCTCGCTCAGATCCAAGAGTACTTGAGTGAATAGACTGGCTTAATAAATCTAATGGTAAATTTTCCCAATTGAAATTTACCTAAATCAAGACACAAAAAAAGGACTGAAAATTCAGTCCTTTTTTATTACCACAACCTTTGTTGCTACAAGCTTACTTGCTGCTTCGCAAAAGGTTAAGCTTCGATATCGACGCTTGGTCCACCTTGAGACACCATGACCATGGCTGGGCGCAATAGGCGATCATTGAGCAAATAGCCCTTTTGCATCACCATCATGACAGTATTGGCAGGGAAATCAGGGCTTGGCTGCATGCCAATGGCTTGATGGTGATCGGGGTTAAAAGTCTCACCCTGTGGGTTGACTTGCTTAACACCAAATTTCTCAACCGAAGTTAAGAAGCCTTTCATTGTCAGCTCAACCCCTTCATAGATAGCCTTAGTAGCTTCATCTTCAGGGTTAGTGCCTTGCAGTGCGCGCTCCATGTTATCGATAACAGGCAGCAACTCGTTAGCAAATTTCTCGAGGGCAAACTTGCGGGCTTGCTCTACGTCCTTGGCGGCGCGAGTACGAATGTTTTGAGTTTCAGCAGCGGCGCGCATCTCAACATCTTTACGCTCGGCTAAGGCCGCTTGTGATTCAGCCAAAAGCTGCTCCAACTCTTCTACGCGGAAATTTGCCTGGGTTAACTCGTCCATTAAGCTTGCCTCGTCTTGGGCAACCTCTTGAGTTAAGGCTTCATCGATTGGGGCTTGATCTTGGTTTGTTGGCTCTGTGCTCATTTTCACTCCAGCTAAAAATGCTTTGTTTCTGAATGCTATGGGCATATTATGGGGATCAATTCTGACGTTTCAAGGCCTAGAGCTAGATCAACTCCTAATATGAGCAAAAAATTTCAGACAATTGGCCTAATAGGCAAACCCCATCATCAGGGGACCAATCAAACCATAGAAAAGTTACACCTGTGGTTAACGGCGCAAGGTTACACTGTGCTGGTTGAAGAGCGGGTGTCTGCTGAATTGGAAATTGAGTTTCAGGCAGTGGATTTGGTGGAAATAGGTGAACGTTGCGACTTAGCCATAGTGGTCGGCGGTGATGGCAATATGCTTGGCGCTGCCCGAGTATTAGCCCGTTATGATGTGGCGGTAATTGGGGTCAACCGTGGTAATTTAGGCTTTTTAACTGATTTACCTCCAGATGGCTTTGAGACCCAATTAGCCCAAGTCCTCGGCGGAGAGTTTGAAACCGAACACAGATTTTTGCTCGAAGCCGAAGTCCATCGTCATGGCATGATAAAGGCCAGCAACACTGCGGTAAATGAAGCCGTGCTCCACCCTGGTAAAATTGCCCATATGATCCAATTTGAGGTCTATATTGATGAGCAATTTATGTACAGCCAAAGGGCCGATGGCATGATAGTCTCAACCCCTACCGGCTCTACGGCTTATTCCCTATCTGCTGGCGGCGCCATTTTAACGCCAAATTTACAAGCGCTTATTCTTGTCCCCATGTTTCCCCATACGCTTTCTTGCCGCCCAATCGTGGTCGATGCTTGCAGTACAATAAAACTCGTGGTGTCCCCCGATAACGGTGAAAATTTAGAAGTCAGCTGTGATGGCCATGTCCACTTATCTGTATTGCCTGGGGATGAAATCATCATACGCCGCAGTCAACAACGGCTTATGCTTATCCACCCTAAGGGGCATAATTATTTTCACGTCCTCAGAAACAAGCTAGGTTGGGGCAGCAAATTGTTTTAGCGTCATCTTTGCTGCATGTTAGCCTAACTGAGCGCTAAGATAGGCTTGAGTGTTGAATCGATTAACATCGACAAGACGCGATTTAATTTGAGGTGCTCATGTCCTTTCTTCAAATACTGGCAAGCTTAACTCCTGTCATCAGTGTACTGATATTTTTGGTATTGATGCGCCTGTCTGCCGCGAAAGCCATGCCACTCTCCATGCTGATGACAGGCCTTAGTGCTTATTTTATTTGGGAAATGGATGCGCTAATGCTATCGGCTTCAGTGGTCGAAGGCTTACTGGCGGCGCTTACTCCATTGAGCATCATATTTGGTGCTGTGCTGTTACTCAACACCTTAAAGCACGCTGGAGCCATGGACACCATACGCTCAGGCTTTACTCAGATAAGTAGTGACGCCAGAGTGCAAGTCATCATAATTTGTTGGTTATTTGGATCCTTTATCGAAGGCTCAGCAGGCTTTGGTACCCCAGCCGCCATTGGCGCGCCATTGCTCCTGCTTTTAGGTGTACCTCCAATTGCCGCGGCCGTTGTCGCCCTCATTGCAGATTCAACCTCAGTCTCGTTTGGTGCCATAGGCTTACCCATACTCTTTGGCATGGAGCAAGGACTGATGGGGGTTGATGGCAGTATGGCCGCCGAACAAATCAGCTTACATGGCGGCAATTTTGCCAATTATGCTCAATACATTGCCATGCATATCATCAGCATAGATTTGCTTACTGGTAGCCTGATGCCCTTGTTGCTGTCTTGTCTGCTAACCGGTTTTTTCGGCAGAAATCACTCATTCAAAGAAGGCCTATCTATTTGGAAATTTGCCTTGTTTTCAGGGTTTGCTTTCACTGTGCCAGCCTGGAGCATTAATTATCTCGCTGGACCTGAATTCCCTTCTGTGATTGGTGCGCTTATGGGCATGGCTTTAGTCATTCCCGTGGCGAAAAAAGGCTGGCTATTACCAAAAACACCTTGGCATGACTTTGCCGTTAACCCTGAGCAAACAGAACTCAACCTGATAAGCGCCTCATCGACATCGCAGTCACTATCTAATACTAAGCCGATATCGCAACTCGCCGCTTGGTCGCCTTACCTAGTCATGGCGTTACTCTTAGTCTTATCCCGCACCTTGATGCCACTTAAGGCGTGGCTGTCGAGTTTTACCCTTAGCTGGCAAGGCATATTGGGCACTGAGCTTAGCACTAGCTTCGCCACCTTATACGCACCTGGGGCATTTTTTGTGCTGGTTTGTTTAATGAGTGTTTGGTTGTTTTCCATGAAGGCCAAAGCAATCAATATGGCCATAACTGACTCTTTGAGAGCCATGTTACCGACGTTAATCGCCTTAGGCGCCAGTGTGCCCATGGTGAAAATATTTTTAAACTCAGGGGCTAACCACGCAAATCTGCAATCCATGCCCATCGCTTTAGCGGATTTACTGGCGCAAACCATGGGTGGAGTTTGGGCGTGGTTTTCGCCCATAGTGGGGATTTTCGGTGCGTTTTTATCCGGCTCTGCGACCTTTTCCAATATGATGTTTGCCAGTTTGCAATATTCGGTGGCCGAACGCATCGGCATGAGTCCTACCCTTGCTCTAGCGCTACAGGGCATAGGCTCAAATGCGGGCAATATGATGTGCGTAATGAATGTTGTCGCCGCAGCCACTGTGGTCGGTATGGCGGAAAAAGAAGCCGATATTATTCGAAAAACCATGCCGGTAGCATTAGCTTATGCCCTCATCGCAGGCACAGTCGCCGCTATTTGGGGCGGCTACTAGACGCGTTAAACACGGCAGCTAAGCAGCGAAGTCTGTAACGTTTCAATGGCGTCTTGATTTGGCTGATTAGTGTTACTCATCGCAATAACTTCAAGCCGTGAATCTAGTGCATCCTCTTGCTCTTGAATACTGAGCTCGCCATCGATTAAGTTAAAACAGGCAATGCCATCTAAGGTTATCATCACAGCTTTCAGTCGAACAAAGTCTAACTTAATCCCATGAATAAGTGAGAGTAATTGATCAAAATCAAAAACCTGTGTAGGCTCAAACACCCAGCCACAACTCATGTATTCGCCATTATCTTGCTGTTTTTTGCAAAAACCTAACGGGTTAAAGGCAAGTTCGGCAGTTAAGGTTTCTTCTGCATCAAATAGCCCCAAATGAGCCGCAGGCTTTGTCACCAAGCTAAGTCCACTTTGTGACTGAGATTTAAGCTGATGCCTCAGTGTTGTTGGCCTTTGTAACCCTTGAATGACCCTAGCTATTAACTCATTTGAATGCAGAACAAGGGAGTCTTCAGTTAACGCGTCATCCTTAATAAGCACCCGCTCAGCACAGCCAATTTGGACTAAGAAGTCTTGCAGAGCAGTCCAATCCTCTGGACTGTAACTGGCAGACTTGTTGGCTAAAATCATATCGGCGCACTGCAACTGTTTAATAAATAGTGGGTGGCTGCGATATTCAGGTTTGGCCAGTTTTCGTGCATCCACCAAGCATAGGCAAGTATTGAGCCCAATAACCTGCTGATAATGCTCTGAGGCTAATAATTTGATGATTTGATCTGTATGCCCAAGCCCAGTGGGTTCAATGATAAGCCTGTCTGGTTTGGCTTTGGCGAGCAATTGATTTATCGCCACCTGAATGGGTAACCCGCCGGCGCAGCATAAACAGCCACCAGCGACTTCTTTTATCACAAGTTTACTGGCCTGCTTGCCTTGGTTGAGTAGCTGGGCATCGAGTCCAATCTCACCAAATTCATTAATGAGGATTGCCCAGGTTTCATTCGCAGGTTTGGTTGCCAGCAGCTGCTTAATTAATGAGGTTTTACCAACTCCGAGAAACCCCGTAATGATATTGGTATTAACAGGCTTAACTATCATGGACGGCAACCACCATTACTTAATATTTTTGCATCGATAGCTAATCCCTAATTCAGAGTAGAACTATCGATGCACTCTAGATTACTTTTTAACTTTAGCGTATTTACCGTGACGGGTAGGCGCTTTGTTCGGGCTAGGTTTAGGGCGCTTGTGCTTAAAGGCTTTCTTAGGTTTTGCATCAGCAAGGTCACGATAGCGAGCCGGTAGCGGCGCACCTTCTTCGTAACCAGGTAACACCTTGCTCTCTAGTGTCAGCCCCACTTGGGCTTCTACATCTATAAGTAGTTGCTGCTCATTTGGGCTCACAAAAGAAATGGCGTGACCCGCCATCCCCGCACGGCCAGTACGGCCTACGCGGTGAACATAATCTTCTGGCTCTGGTGGCAATTCAAAGTTGATCACTAAGGGCAGCGCTTGAATGTCTAAGCCTCTGGCGGCGAGATCTGTGGCTATCAAAATTCGCAGCTGACCTTGCTTAAACTCTTCTAAGGCTTTATTGCGCGCACCTTGAGACTTATCACCATGAAACACTGCGGCTTTAAGGCCATCAAGTGTTAGCTCAGATAATAAATGCTCAGCGGTTTCTTTAGTGCTGGTAAACACCATCACTTGCTGCCAGTTATTACGGCCAATAAGCTCTGAGAGTAATTCCGCTTTACGCCTTTTATCCACCAAATACACTTCTTGGCTTACTGTGCTGGCGGTCGTGCTGCTGGCAAGGTGGAAAATGGCCGGCTGGTTTAGCATTTTTTGCGCAAGCACTTGTACTTCATCGGAAAAGGTGGCCGAAAACATCATAGTCTGACGCTGCCTTGCCACTAAGCGCTGCACTTTTTCTATGTCTTTCACAAAGCCTAAATCCAGCATGCGATCGGCTTCGTCTATCACTAAATGCGTCACATGGGAGAGATCTAACTCATGCTGACCAATAATATCAAACAATCGACCTGGGGTTGCCACCAGCACATCTACCCCTTGAGCTAAGGCTTTACGCTGTGGGTTAATACTCGCCCCTCCATAAACTGCCAAGCTATTAAGTTCAAGGTAACGGCTGTAACTCAGAAAGTTTTGCTCGATTTGAATCGCAAGTTCGCGAGTCGGCGTCATCACCAGTGCTCTGAGTCTTTGCTCTGGCGTTAATGTCTGAGTATCAATTTGAGATAAGTTCATCAAAATCGGCAAGGCAAAAGCGGCGGTTTTACCTGTGCCCGTTTCAGCGCTGGCTAAGACATCTTGCCCAAGGAGTGCAACCGGAATAACGGCCTGTTGAACGGGAGTGGTGGCGTCATAACCACATTCTTTGACGGCATCTTGTAGTTGGCTGGATAAACCGAGGGCATTAAAAGGCATAGGAACTCAAAACTGACAATAATTGGGCTGTATTGTAACCTTTAAGGGAATTTATGCGATCATAAATTCCCTCATTAGGCCCTATTCTTTTTTACCCTAAACTCATCTGAGCTTATAAAGTACCGCGACTCAAAATCTTCTGCTTTTACAGGCTTTGAGAATAAATAGCCTTGTCCATAGTCACAGCCCGCACACTCGAGCATGGCCCTTTGTAGTTCAGTTTCAATCCCTTCGGCGATGACTTTTATGCCGAGTTTGTGTGACATGACGATAATTGCCTCGCACAAACTTAAGTCGTTAGTATTATCTTCAAGGTTACTGACGAAGCTCTTATCAATTTTCAAGTAATCTATATCAAATTTCTTTAGGTAAGACAGTGAAGAGTAACCTGTACCAAAATCATCCAAAGAAATTTGCATACCAGCATCACGAAATGCGGCTAATTTAGCCCCGACACCTGATTCCGTCTCCAATAGCAGACCTTCGGTAATTTCCACACAAATGCTTGCAGGGCTCAAATTTAACTCAGACATATATTGAGTCCAGCTCGTTACACTTGAACGCTCATCCCTAAATTGTACTGGCGATTTATTAATGCTTATCTGTATGTCCAGCCCATAGGTTTGCTTCCACTGAGCCGCTTGCCGACAAGCCTGTCTAAACACCCAATTACCTATTTCCACTATCATGCCGGTATCTTCGGCAATGGGAATAAAATCAACCGGCGAGATAAAGCCTAATTTGGGATGATGCCAGCGGATCAAGGCCTCGGCTTTAGTAATGTTGTCGCTAGCGTTAGCGGAAAAATCAATAATGGGCTGATAATAAAGTTCAAACTCTTCCATCTTGATCGCCGTTTTAAGATCTTGAATTAACTTCATCCGCCTCAAAGCGGTCTCTTGCATCTTGGGGGTAAAGTAATTGAACTTGTTACGTCCATGAGCCTTGGCCGAATACATGGCCTGATCGGCATTCTTAAGCAAGCCATCTATGGTGAGAGCGTCATCGGGATATAAGGTAATACCTATACTGCCACTGATATAGGCCATTTCACTGCCTAACATAAAAGGCTCCGACAGTTGCTTTAATATCTTATTGGTGACACGTTCAACGCCTTTTGGCCCGGTAAAATCGGTTAGCACTATGGTAAACTCATCCCCGCCAATACGAGCCACAAGATCGGCGTCTCGAATACAGGCCTTAATTCGCTGGGAAGCTTCCACCAAAAGTGAATCCCCCATGTCATGACCCAAGGAATCATTCACTTCCTTAAAGAAATCTAAATCCAGAAACAACAAGGCAAAACCTTGATTATCACGAGTACAATTCGCGATTTGTAATTTAATATACTCGAGTAACATGCGTCGATTAGGCAGGCCAGTCAAGGTATCGTAATTGGCTTGCAACCAAATAAGCTCTTCGGCTTGCTTCTTTTCTGATACATCTGCAAATAACATCACATTCAAGGTGTCACAAGTGTCTAGTTCACCGATGGCGTTAATGGTTACCCACGCCGTATAGGTTTGGCCATTCTTTCTTTGAAATGAAAGTTCTCCCTGCCAATAGCGTTTTTCAAACAAGTACTGTTCTAGCTGTAAGTTAAAATGCTCAGCTTGCTCCTCTTTTTGTAACACAGCTAAATGCTGACCTATGACTTCATCGGCATCAAACCCCGTGATTTCACTAAAGGCTGGATTAGTATTAACTATCTTGCCTTGGTAATCGAACACACACATGGCTTCACTGGAGTTACGGTAAACCGAAGCCGCGATACTTAAAGACTCCTCCGCTCGTTTTAAATCTGTGATATCGGTATGGGTACCGCACATCCTCAATGGCTGACCGGTATCTGCCACCTCCACCACTTTTCCTGTGTCTAATATCCATCTGATGTCACCGTTTAAACTGCGAATGCGATATTCAATTTTATGATGAATACTCTGACCTTTACGTATTGCCAATAATGACTTGATAAGCCGTTTTCTGTCCTCTGCAATAATGGCTTTAAACCATAGGGAGGGTTTTTGGTTTAATAATGCTAATTCACAACCTATGATTTGAGCGCTACGTAAATTGCTGGCCACCTCATTGGTATTAATATGCCAATCCCAAATACCAAGATCGCTACTGTCGAGCACCAATGCCAATTGCTCCTTGGAGTTTTGCAATGCGGCTTCTGCTTGTTTAAGCTTGGTAATATCCAGGAAACCTGCAATCACTAGCATGGAACCGTTATCATAAAACCGACAAGCGACGGTCAAATGGGTATAAACTATGGCGCCATCTTTTGCGATAAAACGTTTATCAATCTCGTATTCACTGATTTCCCCTTTTAACATTCTGTTGAAATAGCTTAAATCTTTTTCCAGATCTTCAGGGTGAGTTAACTCCTTCCATGTCATTCTCGTTAACTCTTTTTCTGAGTATTTAAGCATCTTACAAATACAAGGGTTAACCTTAAGCCAGTACTTAGCTTTCGAAGTAATGGCTATGCCAATATTTCCAATATCAAACTGATTTTTGAAGAGAAAATCTTCCTGAAGCCGTATTTGCATATTACGTTCAAAGAAGATGTACTTAGACATTAAATTAGCCGCTGCTAACATAATCAAAGGAAAAAATACTAATAAATAAAGTGAATTCAAATGGATGACATGGCGCCAGTTATCTGCCGTTAGCATGCTAGTGGATAAAAAGACGATTTGCACAACCAGACCAAACAAGTAGAGCTTTGCAAGTTTGATTGTGCCTAAGTGCTCTACAGTATAACGCCGAAAAAGTGCCCCAAGAACGCCACTCAAGCCCAGAGCAAGTATTAAGCTAATAATCGGAAAGTCCGTTAAGTAAATAACATAAGGGCTGAGTACTAGGGCCGCGACCAGCAGCACATACCGGCCAAAATAAAGCCCTACCAAACTCGCTATCAAGGCACTAGAGGCAAAAAATAATCCCGTGAGTTCGCTATCACTTGAGTATGTCTGATTCAAATCCTGAAACACACTCTCATTGGAAGGCAGTCCTAATCCATACATGATCCCGTGCTCAATTAACAGCATAACTCCAAAGGCTGCCAATACGCCTATAACAATTTGATAGCTAGGCGCATGTTTTTGCTGATCATTTCTAGGAATGAGGCAAAGAAAATAAGCCAGCATCATCACGATTGCCACTTGCCCAAGAAAAAAGAACAGAAATGCTTTATCCATAGCGAATAACATCCATTTGTAATGCAGTTGTCAGCGAAGTCTGCGCTATAAAAGGCGACCTACAAATATCAACGTGATTATCGTAAAGATAAAAGGAGATGGAGCACAAACTCAGTATAGTTAGCAGTTTGTATTTAAGCTGAATTTATCTAACATTTTTATTCGTTTTAGAAAAAGCATCTGATGCATTCAGAAAAGCCAAAATATGCCTCAGTGAAAAGAAGTGGCCATTCACTAACACAAAATCTCAAAGATAAAACTGAGCCCATACTTAGTATAGGTAGACAACATTGAGCTGTTGAAAATAGCGTAACTTAGAGCTGGGTCACACAGGTCGCAGGCATCCCTTGTTAAGCTGGGTTTACGCAATTTAAGCTTATCCAAAAAAGACAGAATTAAGGGGCACATTATGGCGACTAAATTTTATATTCCCAGTGTTAACATTTTAGGCCAGGGCGGCGTTGACGATGCCATAGAAGATATTAAAACCCTTGGCTTTAAACGCGCATTGATTGTGACTGACAAGCCATTAGTTAAGATTGGCTTGGTGGAAAAAGTGGCAACTAAGTTGGTTAATAATGGCATCAAAGTCTTTTTGTTTGATGGTGTACAACCCAACCCCACTACAGCCAATGTGGACGCAGGCCTTGGTATTCTAAACGATAATCACTGTGACTTTATTATTTCCTTGGGCGGCGGTTCTCCCCACGATTGCGCTAAGGGTATCGCCCTAGTGGCCACTAATGGCGGCAAAATCAAAGACTATGAAGGGGTCGATGTCTCCACTAAGCCGCAACTTCCACTTATCGCCATTAACACCACAGCAGGCACCGCCAGTGAAATGACCCGTTTTTGCATCATCACAGATGAACATCGTCATATTAAGATGGCCATAGTGGATAAAAACACCACCCCAATATTGTCGGTGAACGATCCTGAATTGATGCTTGAAAAGCCCGCTCAATTAACCGCGGCAACCGGTATGGATGCACTCACTCACGCTATCGAAGCTTATGTCTCCATTGCAGCCACTCCCATTACAGATGCTTGTGCTATCAAGGCCATCGAGCTTATTCAGGCAAACCTCATCGCAGCAGTCAATGACGGTAAGAATATGCAGGCCCGTGAGCAAATGGCTTATGCTCAATTCTTAGCCGGCATGGCGTTTAACAATGCAAGCCTAGGTTATGTTCATGCTATGGCTCATCAGTTAGGCGGGTTTTACGACCTGCCTCATGGTGTGTGCAATGCGCTATTATTGCCCCATGTACAGGAATACAATGCACAAGTGGCGGCACCTAGGTTAAAAGATGTCGCCAAAGCCATGGGGGTTGATGTTAACGCCATGACAGATGAGCAAGGCGCTAAAGCCGCCATCACAGCGATTAAGTCTTTAGCTGTGGCTGTGGATATTCCGGCGAATTTAACCTTGCTTGGCGTGAACGCCGCAGATATTCCAACCTTGGCCGATAACGCCCTCAAAGATGCCTGCGGTTTTACCAATCCAAAACAAGCGAGCCATGAGGAAATCTGCCAGATTTTCACTAATGCGCTTTGATGTTATTTGAAAAAATCAAAATCCAATAGATAACTGTAAATAACTTAAGGCCAGCTAATTGCTGGCCTTATTCGCTAACATAAAGAACGCAAATTTCATCAAAGATAAGGAGTTCTCAATAGAAGATAGGGATTTATTTAATAATTGACGGTGAACGCTAAGTTCTTGAAATAACAATTGACCGATTGAAAATAAACAGCCTATAGTGAAGTACATCCTTAACATTAGGTAGGTAACTTATGACAGCAATCACTCATGTTTATAACTACACAGTCAGATGCCCACACTACACAGAGAATGAAACCCCGGCAACTTGGCTAAATCATATTGAAGTAAACCAATCTAGTGAAATCGCCCTAAACCGCATCACCAAATGGCACAACTTATCCGGCAGTAAATCGTTTGAACTTGAAAACTTTGTTGTCAGAAAAGCCGATGGTGAAGAAGCCTATTTTGCCATGCAAAGCGATCGTCTAAAGCATGATGGCCATGCCCTAGTGACCTTCAAAATCTTCCTCGACCATTGCTGTCACGATGCCTCTCCTCAAAGCATAATGCAGCACCTTATCAAAGATTATCAACATAGATTAGAAAAAGCCAACTCACTCGAGGCTATTGCTGTCTAGCCGTTGAGCGATTAAATCTTAAGCCTTATTGGTGCCAGCAAGAGGGCTGCACCCTTAAGGCTTTTTTGTGCCAGCTTATGCCTTAGTAAAGGCTTCACCTTTCTGAGTTGGATCGGACAAACTTGTGATCCCAGCCGTTAAATTAAAGCGCATCGCTTCTTCAAAAGACCAGTTAACCTCAATTAAATCAGCCCGCTTGACTAAGCTTGTTACCCCTGCCACTTGGTAACTGAGCTGAAACAACACTGGCACCCAATCCCCTTCAGGAAGGGCTTCACGTAACGGTTCTGGGGGGAAATCACTCATGATAAAACCCACCACATAGCTGTCATTGGCTTGCCTAACCAACACAGTTTTATGGGTTTTAGGTTTGCCGTCTCGATTCATCAAGCCGGCAATATCACGAATGCTGCCATACACTGTCTTAAACAGGGGGAACTTCATCAACTGACGTTCTATCCAGCTGTAGACCCAGACGATGGGGCTCACCGAAAATAATAACCCCGCCACAAATACGAGACATGCGACTAAGGCAAAACCCGCTCCCAGCATTATCTTGTCGACCCCTAAGGTCTCAAGCATTAAGCGCCCTAGGCCATCGAGGGAAATAAATAATGACCAAAACAGCCAGATGGATAACACCATAGGTAACAAATTGGTCAGCCCGCGGGCCAGAGTCGTTTTCATTAGTGGATCTCAGACGTACAAAGTGCCGCCATTGTGTATAAAAAAAAGCCCTAACTCAAGAGCGTTAAGGCAAAGTATTAATACGGCAGCTCTAAAGCACTACTGATGCTAGCTATTCACATCCTTTTCCATGTCTTCATAGGAGGTATGGCGCACATCTTTGCCTTTGACATAGTAGATAATGTATTCACAGATGTTCTTACAGCGATCCCCCACACGTTCGATGGCGCGGGCTGCCCAAAGCACATCGAGCACCCCAGGAATTGAGCGTGGATCTTCCATCATATAGGTCATCAACTGACGAATAATGCCTTCATATTCTTTGTCTAGCTTGGCATCTTCCTTGTGAAGCTCTAAGGCATTTTCGGCGTCCATACGAGCAAGGGCGTCTAAGGTTGAATGCAGCATACGAGTGGCATGTCGGCCCATATTATCTATGCTCACCAACAAAGGTTGTTGATTATTCGTGCGTTTATCTAGCGCCGCTTTAGCGATACGCACGCAAGCATCGCCGATACGCTCAAGGTCTGCAATCGTCTTAGAAATGGCAATAATAAGGCGTAAGTCACTGGCGGCAGGCTGACGTTTGGCAATAATGCGGGTGCATTCTTCATCGATTGACACTTCCATGCCATTCACTCGGTGATCCCCTTCAATAACCTTCTGTGCAAGCTCAGCATCTAAGCTGCTTAATGCATCCAAAGACTGCTCCAGTTGACGCTCAACCAAGCCGCCCATGGCCAGTACTCGGTTGCGAATATCATCAAGTTCAGCATTGAACTGACCAGAGATATGTTTATTTAAATTCATTTTTTCCATAATTCAACCTTCCAATTCATGACTGCACGCGGCTTTGATAGAGTGACGGGATGCGTCGGCGTTAGCCGTAACGTCCAGTGATGTAATCTTCAGTTTTACGTTTTCTTGGAGTGGTAAAGATGGTGTTGGTATCGGCATACTCCACCAGCTCGCCCATGTACATAAAGGCAGTTTGATCAGATACCCTGGCTGCCTGTTGCATGTTGTGAGTCACAATCACCACAGTGTATTTGTCTTTAAGCTCAGTGATAAGCTCCTCGATGGTCAAGGTGGAGATAGGATCCAGCGCCGAGGTAGGTTCATCCAGTAACAAAACTTCAGGCTCAATAGCAATGGCCCGCGCTATCACTAGACGCTGCTGCTGACCGCCTGATAAACCAAAGGCGTTATCGTGCAGCCTGTCTTTCACTTCATCCCAAATAGCCGCGCCGCGAAGGGAGCGCTCTGCCGCTTCATCTAAATCTCTGCGGTTATTTAACCCTTGCAGACGTAAGCCATAAACCACATTTTCATAGATGGACTTAGGGAATGGATTTGGGCGCTGGAACACCATGCCCACGTTGCGACGCAAGGCGGCAACATCGACTTTTTTATCATAGATGTTTTGCCCATGGAGCAAAATTTCCCCCTTAATTTTACAACTGTCCACCAAATCATTCATGCGATTGATACAGCGCAGCAAGGTGGATTTACCACAGCCGGACGGGCCAATAAAGGCGGTGACTTGTTTTTTAGGGATCTTCATCGACACATTAAATAACGCCTGCTTGTCACCATAACTTAAGTCTAAGTTACGGATTTCAAGAGCGGTATCCTGCGCCGATAAATGTTCTAAATCTATAGGTTTTGCTTGCATAGCTCTTTGATCTATCGAAATCATCATAAGTCCTTAACGTCAGGATATCGTTAATTAATGTTCAAGCGAACGAAACTTTTCGCGTAAGTGATTACGCACACTAATGGCGGTTAAGTTGAGCGCAACTATCACTGACACTAGTAAGAATGAGGTGGCATACACTAAGGGGCGCGCCGCTTCTACGTTAGGGCTTTGAAAGCCCACATCATAAATATGGAAACCTAAGTGCATAAATTTACGCTCCAAATGCACAAAGGGAAAATTCATATCCAGTGGCAGTGTTGGCGCAAGTTTAACCACACCCACGAGCATCAAGGGCGCCACTTCACCCGCCGCGCGGGCTACCGCTAAAATGAGTCCAGTCATGATGGCAGGGCTTGCCATTGGAATAACAATCCGCCATAAGGTTTCAGCCTTGGTAGCGCCTAAGGCTAAGCTGCCTTGGCGCACAGCACTTGGTATACGGCTTAAGCCTTCCTCGGTTGAGACGATAACCACAGGTAAGGTCAAGATAGCCAAGGTCAGCGCCGACCAAATGACGCCAGGCGATCCAAAGGTAGGTGCTGGCAAGGCTTCAGGGTAAAACAGTTGATCAATGGAGCCCCCAAGCATATAAACAAAGAAGCCCAGACCAAATACCCCGTAGACGATGGAAGGCACACCGGCTAAGTTAATGACAGCGATGCGGATCATCTTAGTAATAGGGCCTTTCTTAGCGTATTCGTGTAAATAAATCGCCGCTATCACCCCAAATGGGGTCACGATAACTGCCATCAGCATTACCATGAACACAGTGCCAAAAATGGCTGGAAACACGCCGCCTTCGGTATTAGCTTCACGGGGGTCATCCACCACGAAACCACCGACACCTTTAAACCAATGCCCCAATTTATCCATCATTGTCATATCGTTGACATAAGTGACATCAAGCACAGTGTCTAAATTCAATATCACTTCTTCGCCGCGCATGTCTTTGATGACTACGCTGTCCCTACTCGCATGGTCCCGTAAGGCGAATAAGCGTTTCTCTAGCACTTGATAGTCGGCATTAAGCTGAGTAATTTCAGCTTCTATGCTGGCCTTTTTCGCCTCAGTTAAGCTGCCTTCAAGTTCATATTTACGCTCTTTAAGGCGTAATCGTTCCATGCGGTAGTTAATGGAACCAATATCTGATTTTTGTAACTCCAGTGCCTCTTCGGCAATGGCGACGCTGCGAGCAATATGCTCATTGAGTACAGCACCTAGCTCAGTTGGTGCAACAGCTAAACGCTCGCCCGCTTCTATCACTGCCACAGGGTAGCCGTAGAAATTGCCGTTTTTGGTGCGCTCAAATTTAGCCAGTCCTACGGGGGTTTCACGGCTGATGATGTCTGTGGCTAAAATCCAGCGAAAGTCTAAACCGACAAACTCACGGTTACCGGTTTTCACTAGGTAGCGAGTCACAAATTCACCGGGCGGGATTTGAAACTTATGCCCGGCGGAAATCAAGCGCTCTGATGGCACCTCTTCTCTGTCATAAATCTCACCAATCAAGGTGCCTTTTTGCCCTTGGCTGTCTTCGAGCTGCCATTGATACAGATCCGCTGGCCAAAAGTAGCTTAACCCACGCCATGCAATAAGCAGCAACAGCCCCAATACGGCAATCAAACTGATACTGACGGCGCCACCTGTCATCCAGATCCAGGGTGAACCTGATTTTACCCACTTACCCATTACACGCACCTCTTAAGGAGATTGGCGAAATAAAATTATTATTCAATACATTACACATAGTATTCTCAACTTTTATCGCCAGAGTTACAGCGAGCTATAACGCTCTCTCAATCGTTGACGGACAACTTCGGCTATGGTGTTAAAGAAGAAGGTGAAAATAAACAAAACAAAGGCCGCGAGGAACAAGACCCGATAATGGGAGCTGCCAATGGCCGACTCAGGCATTTCTACCGCGATATTAGCCGCTAAGGTACGCATGCCCTCGAACACACTCCACTCTAAGATGGCCGTGTTACCGGTTGCCATCAGTACTATCATGGTCTCCCCCACTGCGCGGCCAAGGCCCATCATGATGGCAGAGAAAATACCTGGACTTGCTGTAAGTAGCACCACCCGAGTCAGCGTCTGCCAGTTAGTCGCACCTAAGGCTAAACTGCCGTTGGATAAGTGACGCGGCACAGAGAAAATGGCATCTTCGGCAATGGAGAATATGGTTGGAATCACCGCAAAACCCATGGCAATTCCCACCACTAAGGCGTTACGTTGATCGAAGGTGATCCCGAGCTCATTGGTAATAAATTGACGGGTATCGCCGCCAAACAAGGCAAGCTCGACCGTGGGGCTGATAGCAAAGCAGAACCAACCCACAAAGATAATCACAGGAATAAGCATCAACTCTTGATAAACTTCGGGCAAACGCTGCTTCCAACGCCCCGGTAATAAGCTCCAAGAAAACGCACTGGCTAAAATAGCGCTGGGCAGCAGCACAAGCAGCATGAAAATCCCAGGGAGGTGATCCTCAATTAACGGCGCGAGCCATAATCCAGCCAAGAAACCTAAAATCACAGTCGGCAGCGCTTCCATAATTTCGATGGTGGGCTTCACTATGCTGCGCACCTTAGGAGACATAAAGTAAGCGGTATAAATAGCGCCTGCTACCGCAAGCGGCACAGCAAATAGCATGGCGTAGAACGCCGCCTTCATGGTGCCAAACGCCAGCGGCATCAAGCTCAATTTGGCTTCAAAATCATCAGAGCCAGACGTCGACTGCCACACGTATTTAGGCTCAGGGTAACCTTCGTACCACACCTTTTCCCACATGGCACTCCAGCTGACTTCTGGGTGACTATTATCAACCGCAAACAGGCTAAGTACTTGGTTAGTTTCGATGATCAAGGCATTGGAACGGGGACTAAACGCCATATTGCTTGGTGATTGAAGCGCCATTTTCTGTTCAAATAATTTACGTTCACTGGTGGTATAGAGTAGAGATAACTCACCCTCTTTGCTCACCACAGCAAAGCTTTTGCGGTAAAACTCGGTGGCGATAGCTGACATGGGCGCAAGCTCATCGAATTGACGAATGCGTTGATATAAGCGGCCACTGTCACTATTGACCTGAAAGTATTGCGCCACGAGGCCAGAGTGATAGCTCACTAGAATGGAGCTCGCCCCCGCCAGTAACGACACTTGGCTCACGGTATCTTGTCCGTTTCTCACGTCTATGACTTGAAGCAAGTCAATGGCATCGGCATCGCGGGTGTTGTAGACGAAAATTTTATCTGTGCCAGGCAAAATTAATTGGCTATGATCTGGGGTGACTAAGGCATGGGTTTTATTGGCGGGGGCATCAGCAATAATAGATTCTGTTGAGCTCCACTCAACTTCCTCTGTCATCATGTTCTCTTCGCCTTCTTGACGGTTAAAACGCCACTGGCCATCCTTGTCTTGATAAGCAAAACTCATGCGGCTATCGCTGTAATCAAATGCTAGGTTATACACGGCAGAATTCGTGGATAGATTAAGCGGCGTTTCACCATTGGGATAGCGCAATCTTGGGGTGATAAGCCTTTGATTGTCTGGGTAGGTCACAGCGAAATCGACATCGACGACCAACACCTTGCCCGAGCTAAGCCCTAAGGCAAACCTTTGCTCATTAGGTGAAGATTTGGCACTACTGGTGACAGTTTCGCCTTCACTGAGTAGAGGTATTTGTGAGCTTAGCAGTTGACCACTGGCCACAGAATAGAATTCAACTTGGCCATCCATTAGCACCCTGAAGGCAATTTCGTTTTGTTCATCTGTGCCTATCATCAGGCTAGGTGTCTGAGTGTCTATTAAACTAATCTTACTTAGAGGGCGAATATCTGCCCCATCAAAAATAGGTTTGATAACATAAAGTAAATAAAAGAAAATCAACAATAAGGCGACGAAGACTAAGGTGCCACCTATGGTGACACCCACTTGTGCAGCCTTATCTTTAAATGCCCTGCTTTTTGCCTTGCTGCCACCTAAAATCTTGCTGGCAGCAGAAGCCGGCTGACTTACCTGACTTTCCATTCAGAACCTCTATAATTTAATCGTTAACGAAATTTCGCTAGGATTGTGCATTTGGCTGTGTTACTACTTTGAATGTACGACCCTATAGTCCAGCGTCGGTCTTAATGGGTAACTTATTAATTAATGTCATTAAATTAATAAGCTCATCGGGTGAAAACCCCATAAAGCACTTATAGTCATTCATCAATGGCGCAAATTATATTACGCAAACATGACAATAGTGTTACAGCGACAAATTGCTGAGTTCAGAGGAGAAACAAATCATGGTAAGGTACCTAATAACGCTACAAGCAACTGATAGGAAAGGATTAGTTGAGCAAATCGCTAACACAATCAGTCATCATGGTGGCAACTGGTTAGACTCTGAAATGCGTCATATCGAGGGGGTTTTTGCGGCAATATTACAACTAGAAATCGACGAGCAAAAATGGGATGAGCTGTTAGAAGCCTTAGAATGCCTTGAAGGTTTGAGCCTGACGTTCGCTAAAACCAGCATTACCCCTAAGCCCATTAAGCGCCTGAGCTACAATTTAGTGGCCTATGATAGACCTGGCCTCGTACTTGAAATATCGAACAAAATTAGTGCATTAGGCATCAATATTGAAGAGTTCAGCAGCCAGTTTGAAACGGCAAGCCACACGGGCGTTGCCCTGTTTCGAGCCACCTTCGGCTTAGGATTAACTGACCCATCCCAAGAAGCCTTGTTAACCGAATCTCTCTACGCCATGGGCGATGACGTGGTGCTGGATAAACTCAGTAAAAGTGCATGATATTTAGGCAATAATGGGGTTTCAATTCCACTAAATGAGGCAAGGCGCCACACTGAGGTTAAACTCAGGTCTAGCCTCTGATAAACTCGGCTAAAATACTCAAATATTGGAATGTCATGCTTGGAACGTTAAAAAAGCTTCGAAGCCGCCTTGATGAAGCGGATCTAGTGCAGTATAACCTGGTCGTCGGTGACCAAGAACTCCCGCTAAACCCCCTTATCGGTCAAACCCTTAGCTTAACTCACACAGGTAATATTTTTTGCTGTAATTGTGGCCGTAAAACTAAGAAAAGTTATTCTCAAGGCCATTGCTTTCCTTGCATGCAAAAACTTGCCAGCTGCGACATGTGCATCATGAAACCTGAGACTTGTCATTTCGATCAAGGCACCTGCCGTGAACCGCAGTGGGCTCAGTCCCATTGTTTTGTGCCCCACTATGTCTATCTGTCTAATACCTCAGGCATTAAGGTGGGGATCACCCGCAACAATCAATTGCCCACCCGCTGGATTGACCAAGGTGCCACCCAAGGCCTAGCCATCTTTAAGGTCTCTACCCGTCAACTCTCAGGCCTTATCGAAGTGGAATTAGCCAAGCTGGTTAAAGACAAAACCAATTGGCAGGCGATGCTCAAGAGCAATGCCGCTGATATTGACTTAAATGCCAAAGCACAGGAGCTTATCCCGCATATAGAGCATAGGCTGAACGAGCTTGCCATGGAAAAAGGCGAGTACAAAATTGAGCGTTTAACTGAAACTATTCAGCAGATAAACTACCCTATGACCGCGTTTCCTAAGAAAATCAGCTCGCACAATTTCGATAAGGTTCCAGAGGTCACAGGGGTATTATTAGGCATTAAAGGGCAATACCTGATCTTTGATACTGGGGTGATTAACATCCGCAAGTTCAGCGCCTATGAAGTCACTGTCACGACTAACTAGGTCACTCCAATGCATAGTGAGTGTGAGTCTGTCCTAGCTAGGCCATACTCACACAATTTCTTCCGGCATTTTTCGCCTGATACAGGGCCAGATCGGCATTTTTGACTTGCTCATTAAACCCTTGTTGAGGTTTGGATAGCGCCACCCCTAAGCTGATAGAAAACTTAAGCTCAACACCCTTAAACTTAAATAGCTTTTCGTTGATGCTTACTCTGAGGCGCTCGGCAATTAACAAGGCTTCCTGCTGGTTGTTGTTGGGCAGCACTAATAAAAACTCTTCCCCGCCAATACGGCCTAAAATATCGTTTCGCTTAAGCCAGTGCTTAGCGCGCTGAGCCACGGCTCTTATGGCCATATCACCAATATCGTGGCCATAGGAATCATTGATATGCTTAAAATTGTCTATGTCTAACATCACCACGGCCAAAGGTTGCTTGAGCTTATGGCAAGTCTCCAGAGCTTTAGCCCCTTCTTCCATGGTAAAGCTACGGCTGGCAATCCCGGTTAAAAAATCCGTTTGAGAGCGATGCTTAAAAAATCGTCTCGATTGGTATAAAAAACCTAAAAATCCCAATAAAATCGCCACCAGCAACACAAACAACCACAAGCTTAAACGGGTAATTTCTTGTTCATCCTGCTGCGCCTTAAGTTCCAATTGTTTAATTTCTAATTGCTTCTCTAACAATCTATTTTCATGTTCCGCGACTTTTGAGTTGTGATCTAATGCTGAAAAAATCACCGCGTTATTAAGTAAATCAGCAAACTTCTCCCTTTCATAATTAATGGTTTTGAGCAAAATATTCACGCTCTCAATTGGCTTGTCCTGACCTAAAAGCCCCAGGGCTTGCATGCTCATGACCAAGTCTTGCTTGCTGCTTGACACACTGGCAGATTGATTGAATGCATTCGCCCATTTCACCGCCTGCTCTTTATCACCGCTTTGAATGTATGCTATGGATAAAAAAGCAAAGCTTGTGTGTACAAAAAATACTTCGTTAGTGGTCGCCTGTAAGGCTATCGCTTGCTCTAAATGTAAGATTGCCTGAGTAAAATCATAACTAAACAGGGATTTACGGCCGAAATTATAATGATAGAAAAATCTAAAATCTTTGAATTCTGGCTTGGCTGCGGTGAGTTTCTCCATTTCTTCTAAGTAGATGTCCGCTTGCTCCCATTGAAATAAATTGATTGTCTCGCCGATGATATTGTGCAGCATGTTAAAGATATCTTGAGTATCATCGATTTCCAGCCATAACTCATAGGCATGTTTGAAGAAAGCCAAGGCGTGTCGGTGTAATCCGTGATCCCTATAGAGGGCTGCTGCCGCGTTATAAATCATGGCTTGGCGATTATTAGAAAGCTGATGTAATTTGGCGATGTCTAATGCCTCATCCAGCAATTTAATACCTACATCAAATTTTTCTGCCGAATTAAAACAAAAGGCCGCGAGACTCAGCGCCTTAACGGTCAATTCTGGATCTTGTAATTGCCGCGCGTACCTAAGCCCTATCTGCCTATCTTGGCAATAGATATTAGCGTCATTGCTATTTAAGTAATTAATGTAGGAGCGTTCTAAGTAGCTATGAACCAACAATGGATTCAAAGGCATCTGTTCAAGTATGGCTATGGCTTGGGTGTAGCTAATTATAGCGCCATCAAGCTGTTGTAACTCTTCTTGTACCCCTGCCAATAAATGTAAAAATTGTCCTTGCTCTAGCCCAGATAAGCCTTCAACTAGGGATGACTTGGCGCTCAGGTAGGTTAACTTATCTTCAGGGCTGGCTATTTCAGCAAGCGTCTGTTTGATTTGTTCAATCCTAGTTTGATTATTATCCTGAGCTAACGCCTTCCCTTCCCATAGAAAAACCAATACAAACAAGAGAGTTATAACACTAGGACTCATACTAAGCTCCAACTAGGGATTAGGCCTGCAGCAACAGCTTACTAAGCTTAGTCTAAGTCTGCCCCATGGAAAGCCTTTCTCTCTATTGTCGATTATTTTTTGTGCTCCCAAGGGGTAGTGGCGCTCATATCAGACAGATCATAAGGCGTCAGCTGATACACGTAATAGTTGAGCCAATTACTCACCAGCAGCGAACCGTGGCTGTGCCAACGGGCGATAATGTCTTGTTCAGGGTCATCATCACGAAAATAATTGCAGGGCACACTTGGGTTTAAGCCTTCTTGACTATCACGGATAAACTCATCCCTTAAGGTGCCTTTTTGGTACTCGGGATGGCCTGTGACAAATAAATTGCGATTATCTTGGCTTAAAATAATATAGGCACCAGCCTCATTGGATTGTGCCAAGACTTCGAGCTCATCATGCTGTTTGATTTGTGCGAGCTCCATTTGGGCAAAACGTGAATGAGGCGCATAAAACTCGTCATCGAAACCACGCAGCAAGGGATGCAGTGCTTGGGTACGGCTGTGATTAAATACTCCTGAGCATTTTGTCGTTAATAGCTGACGCTGCAAACCATACAAATGATACAAGGCAGCATGGGCTGCCCAGCAAAGAAACAGCACTGAGGTGACATGAGTCTGAGACCAATCTATGATTTCCCGAATGTGATCCCAATAGCTCACCTGTTCAAATTCGATTTGCCCTAAAGGCGCGCCTGTGATGATAAGGCCATCGTAATTACGCTGGCGCACTTGTTCAAAATCACAATAGAAGTTATTCATGTGATCCATTGAGGTGTGTTTCGATGTCTTATCATGAATGCGCAATAAGTCCACATTGACCTGCAAAGGGGTATTACCGAGTAAGCGCAGTAGCTGAGTTTCAGTCTCAATCTTGTTTGGCATCAAATTTAAAATCAGCACTCGCATCGGTCGAATGTCCTGATTGGCGGCGCGGGTTTCTGACATCACAAAAATATTTTCTGATTCTAAAATGCCTGCTGCAGGTAAATCATCAGGGATCCTTACGGGCATACTGGCCTCCAAATAAGATGGTCAAGATAAAGTCACACTAACATCATAACCAAGGACGTCTAGATGTCTACCTTCTTTTAACTTTTAGCCATGAGAAATTTTCTTATTTACCTATTAACAAAACCTGTAAGCAAAAAAAGGAGCCTGTTGGCTCCTGCGTTGTTTTGACTTGTCACAGCTTAAGGCCTGCTTAGCCTTAGCGTAAATCATAGAGTTAATCTTAGGCTAGCCCTTAAAAGCTGTAACCCACACTCACCATGTAAACCCAAGGATCTATGTCTGTTTCAACCTTTTGCGCTATGCCGCCCATATCAAAGCTGACATCGGTTTGGATTTTGGCGTACCACACTGAGGCATTCACTAACCAGTCTTTATTCAGCTTATAATCTAGGCCAACCTGCGCGGCTACGCCCCAAGATGAGGTCATGCTTAAATTGGTGAGTGCACCATTTAAGTCATTGGTGAATTCGTTATCATAGAAATTGGTGTAGTTAAGCCCTAGGCCTATATAAGGACGCACTACGCTGCTGGCTTGTCCAAAATAATACTGGGCCACTAGTGTTGGCGGTAAATGCTTAGTCTCGGCAATCTGACCTAAGGATCCTAGGGAAATGTCATGGCTAAACGGCGAGGCGGCGAGTAATTCGACTCCTATACTGTCTGTCAGCATATAGGCAAAGTTAAGCCCTAGTTGAGTGTTAGTATCCACAGTGAATTCATCCACGGCGGCAACCACAGGGCTAGATTCATTGGGCGCGACGGTTGCTATACCAGCACGGACGATAATGTCGCCTGCTTGATGAGCTTGAGCAACATTAGTAAAACTTGCAGTAATAAGACCTGCTGCAAGTAAAGCTAGGGTGATGTTATTATTCATTTTACGACTCCATTTGGGCGACAGACAGATATGAATCCTCATATCCTTTACAGTTGTCGCTACTCTGCCCCATAAGAGCCAATGGAATATTGATCTGGATCAAGCCCATAAAGTCTTCGAGTCATCATAAGTTAGAGTCTTGATCTAATTCACAAAAACAAATAATTACTACTTCATAATTCTTGTTAAACCTAGCTTGGTGGTTATTCAGATACTTGAATAGGCACTGGGTTAACTGGGGATAGTGGTTAACTGGGGATAGCGTTCAAGCCAGCGTTTCTGGGCGAGCCTTGCTTGAAATTGCTGGTATTGCCTTTGAGGGTTATGACTCAGTTGCAGCTGAAACAAGCTGTCTAAGCCGAATGCGGTTTCTAAATGGAATTCAAAAGACACTAAATTAGGCACAAGTCTTATACCTATGGCAGTTTCCTTCTCCGGCCAGTGCCCCATGGCATCCTTAAGATCCACATAGGGCTCATCACCATTACGACTGTGCATGCGGCTTTGATTCTTCACCGACCAGGCCAAGCCATCGCCTAATTGCTTAAACTGCTGCTCCAAATCGACATCCCGCGCCTTAGCGCTGTCTTTAGAGCAAAAATAAATAAAATCCACATCGACTTGCTCGCCGTGATCCATAATCAGGTTAGAGGGGTAACCATGCAGTTTATCCCACACCAAATTTCGCACAAACCCCGCGGCTATCAGCCAGTGTTCGATATGGTTATGTTTGGCGATATTAAGCGCCGCATGCAAGGCATACATGCGCTCTTCGTCGTGCTGTAGCCAATGAAATAGCTGGGCTTGCTGTGAAACAAAGGTGGATGTTAGTGACATAAACTCTCCTGAAAGCGCCCTACTTTCTCACTCGAAGCTTGGCCTTGGGGGAATAAGCTTAGCTCGCATCACTCTGGGCTTCCGGGGCCGCTTGCTTGAAGGCATCCAGCTGCTGACACTCATCGAATACCCGCATTAGCTCTGGATACGCCTCTAAAGGCACATTAAAGCGTTTGGCATTATAAACCTGCGGCACCAAACATAAATCGGCGATAGTAACGCTATCGCCAAAGCTGTAACGACCGCTGTAGCGAGTTAATAATAGCTCATAGGCGGCAAAACCTTGGATAATCCAATGGTGATACCACTTAAGCTTGGCGGCTTCGTCTAGGCCCATTTCATCCACTAAATATTGCAATACGCGTAAATTATTTAGCGGATGTACTTCACAGGCGATAGATTGCGCCATGGCGCGCACTATGGCTTTATCTTCAAGATTGGTGGGCAATAATGGCGCTTGTGGATGCTTTTCATCTAAATATTCCATGATGGCCATAGATTGCGACAGGCTAAACTCGCCCATTTCATTACTGTCCACTAAGGTCGGCACCAAATGCTGAGGGTTTAATTCTGCATACTCAGGGCTGTGCTGCTCGCCGCCATTTTTCACTAAGTGCACCGAAATATGCTCAGCACTTAAGCCTTTTAAATTCAGTGCTATGCGTACCCGATAAGCGGCACTTGAACGCCAGTAACCAAATAGTTTCATGGTGATATTTCCCTATTGTCGATGAAATGTTATCTCTATAAAAAGCCTATTAAAAAAGGGCCAAGCAATCGCTCAAGCCCCCCTTTGTTATGCACTAAGCCACACGCTTAGCTTGGGTATTTAACCACGCTCTGATCGATAGCGCCAAAGATGCTGACATTGTTGTCATCAAACATCTCGATGCGTACCTTGTCACCAAAACGCATAAATGGCGTGCTGGCTTTGCCGTCGGCAATGATTTCAAGCATGCGTTTTTCGGCTAAACAGCTAGAACCCGCGCTGCGGTCATAGTTTGAAATCGTGCCTGAACCGATAATCGCCCCTGCGCCTAATGGACGGCTCTTAGCCACATGAGCCACTAACTGACTAAAGTTAAAGGTCATGTCCACACCCGCATTTGGACGACCAAACAAATCATTGTTTAGGTGAGTCACTAAAGGCAAATGTACTTTCGAGTCTTGCCACTTGTCGCCTAACTCATCGGGCGTAATGGCAACAGGAGAGAAACTGCTGGATGGCTTAGATTGGAAGAAACCAAAGCCTTTAGCCAATTCGCCTGGAATAAGGTTACGCAGTGACACATCATTCACTAACATAAGTAGCTTAATGTGCTCGCCTGCATTGTCAGCACTCACGCCCATAGGCACGTCGTCAGTGACCACGGCAATTTCAGATTCGAAATCTATGCCCCAGTCTTCGCTTGCCATCTCGATATCGGCCGTCGGCGCGATAAAGCTGTCTGAGCCGCCTTGGTAGACCAAGGGATCAGTCCAGAAGGTTTCTGGCATTTCAGCGCCGCGGGCTTTACGCACCAATTCAACGTGATTCACATAGGCACTGCCATCGGCCCATTGGTAAGCACGTGGCAATGGCGACAGGCATTTGCTTTGATCAAATGCAACCGCGTTATCCATTTGCCCAGCGTTCAAGGCGTCATAAAGTTCTTGCAGTTGTGGCTTAAGCAGTGCCCAAGCATCGAGTAATTGCTGCATGGTATGAGCAATAGCAGGAACAGCGACAGCCTGGGTGAGATCGCGGCTCACTAGCATTAGCTGACCATCGCGGCGTCCATTGTTATAGCTTGCAAGTTTCATTGTTGCTCCTACTTATATTGTGTTGGCCTAGGCAGAAAACAGCCTCTATGGCGCTAGAAATACCTTAAGCGCAGTCAAATTCCTATAGCGTGCGCAAAATCACATTTTATCTTGGCCAGGTCATTTCTGTAAACTTTTCAGTACAAACTAAGCTAACCATCTTATATCAATCAGTTAGCTTAGCTTATTGCTCAAAAAGTAACAGACCATGGCACTAATTCGTTACATTGCCTTAGCGTTTCTTGACTATCTGATAATCCCTAAGCTTATTGGCAATCGCCGTATGGGATACCCCGAGTTTTTTCGCCAGTTGGCGGGTACTGGGATAAGCGGGATACAAGCGTCTGAGCAATCCGGCTTCGTACTCTTTCATAGCATCATCTAGGCTACCTTCAAATTCTTCATCGAAATAGCCAAAACCTTCGGCATAGGATGGCAGTTTAAGCTGCTCTACCGTGAGCTCTGTGGCGCCATCCCACATGGACACCGCCCTAAAGACCGCATTTTTCAGTTGGCGCACATTGCCAGGCCAGGCATAGCTGAACAGGTAATCACGGCAACTGGCAGAGATACGCCTTAAGGGGCTAGATAACTGCTGACTGTAGTGCTCGAGGAACATTTCTGTCAGTGGGATGACATCCACCTTTCGCTCCCGAAGGGCGGGCATATGGTAGCTAAGCACATGAATACGATAATAAAGATCTTCTCTAAACTCATCGGTTTGACAAAGCTCGGCGAGATTTTTCTGGGTCGAACAAATGATGCGTACATCAGCGCGCACTTCTTCATCGCCACCAATGCGTCTAAAGCAGCCATCCTGCAGAAAACGCAGTAACTTGACCTGGGCCGTTTTGGACATTTCGGCAATTTCATCTAAGTATACAGTGCCGCCACTGGCTTCTTCGAACAAGCCACGCTTCACCACAGTGCCTTGATTAACAAAGCCGAACAGCTCTTCTTCGGCGGCGCTGTCCGGAAGCGCGGCGCAATTGATGGCAATAAAGGGTTTTTCACGGCGCATGCTGGCATCGTGACTGGCTCTAGCCATCAGCTCCTTACCTGTGCCGGTTTCCCCTGTGATAAGTAGCGGTGCATCCAGCTGAGCCATGCGTCTTGCCTGCTTGAGCACGTCTTTCATCTTGTCACTCATGGCCAATACGCTTTCAAAGCCCGTGGTCTGATTTTGCAAAGCATTAAATTGCTTGCCGACTCGAGCAGGCGATTTAAGCGACACCACGGCGCCGGCAAGAATTTGGCTGTCGTTTTCATCAGGCAGGTAAATCGGCAGCATTTCGGCAAGGTATTCGTTCGTGCCTATGGTGACCCTTGTCGCCTGCGCCAACACTTGCGGCTCACTGAGCCAACGACCAAAGTTAAAGCCTTGCACCCAATGGTTGAGAGATTCATCCAGCACTTCATGCTCGGCCATGCTTAAGGTCAGTAATGCCGATTCGTTCACTATGCGAATTCGGCCCTTGGCATTGATAGAAAAAACTGAGTCTGGCAGGGTTTGCAATAAGGTTTTTAAGGCGTAATGCTCTTGCTCTGAAGGCATAAAGGACACAGTGCGCACATCGTGCACGCTTTCCACTTTACGGATAAGCGGCATAAGTTCACGCAAAGTTTCAAAACTAATCTCGGCAAATTGCAAATATAAGAAACCGCGATTGCTGGCGTCGATGGCGATAAGATTGATGCCATATCTTTCTAAAATAACCAAAATATCCTTGGCTAAACCGACCCGGTCGATACAACTGACTTC
Organism: Shewanella denitrificans OS217; assembly: GCF_000013765.1. Classification (NCBI taxonomy): domain Bacteria; kingdom Pseudomonadati; phylum Pseudomonadota; class Gammaproteobacteria; order Alteromonadales; family Shewanellaceae; genus Shewanella; species Shewanella denitrificans. The sequence continues at coordinate 3,104,999 of NC_007954.1, forward strand.
CAAACGCATGATGCAACTATTCCTTTTTATAATGATTTTTTTGGAATGGGTAATGAATTTATGGGCATTAAGCCGTGATTGCAGGGCAGAATTAACACCACTGCACACGTCTTGACTGGGATACGTTAGAAGGTTATTTCACAAGTGGCAAGTCTTGTTTACAGACCAGTGAATGCGCCATAAAAAAAACAGCAGCCTCCATTAAGGTAAGCTGCTGTTTTTTATTGATTTAAAACTTAATCTAACAACTGGTCTGTCTTGGCAGCCATGATGAAATCATTCTTATGCAGGCCCTTAATTGAATGTGACCACCAAGTCACTGTCACCTTGCCCCACTCAGTCAATATCCCTGGATGATGCCCTTCTTCTTCTGCGGCATCGGCAAGCTTGTTAGTGAATGCCATGGCAAGTTTAAAGTTCTTAAACTTATAGACTCGTTCAAGTTGCATTATGCCGTCGCGGACTTCGACGCCCCAATCTGGGATCAAACGAATAAGTTCGGCTAATTCTTGATCAGACACCTTAGGCGCATCGGCTTGGCAAGCTTCACACTTCATGCTGGTTAACGCGTTCATAACAACTCCTGTCTTAAGTATTTCTCTATTCTGTTTAGATAATGTCGCTAATGCTAGCGGCTTAACTCGCTTTCACTTTTGGGGCAAATTTCGCGGGCAGTAAGCCAAGTTCTTGTGCTTTGGCCACATAGGCCATGATGTCCATGTTGGCTATCTCATCAAGATAATCAACAGATTCAATCACATAATATATGGGCTGCATAATATCGATACGATATGGGGTACGCAGTACTTCGAGTAAATCAAAGGGCTTGCGTTCTGGGTCATCGCTTAAGGCATACAAGGTTTCCCCAGGTGAGCTTAAGATACCGCCGCCATAAATATTTAACGGCTCGCCCTTACCCTGCACTAGGCCAAATTCTATGGTGAACCAATACAGACGCGCGAGAAAAATACGTTCTTCCTTGGTTGCCGCAAGACCTAGCTTGCCATACATGTGGGAAAAATGAGCGAACGCTGGGTTGGTTAATAAGGGGCAGTGTCCAAATATTTCATGAAATATATCAGGCTCTTGCAAGTAATCGAACTCTTCTTCGCTGCGAATAAAGGTCGCCACCGGAAATTCTTTATTGGCCAGTAACTCAAAAAAACGCCCAAAAGGAATAAGTGCCGGCACGGCAGCAGTCTTCCAACCTGTGGCCTCAAGTAGCACCTTATCTATGTCACCTAACTGGGGAATGCTGTCTTTTGACATATTCAGCGCGTCTAAACCCTGCATATAAGCATCACAGGCGCGGCCTGGCATATTGGTCACTTGGCGCTCATAGAGTCGCTGCCAAATATGGTTTTCCTCAGGGCTATAGTCAATAACACCATTAGCATCTGGGGTATGGGAAATGTATTTTGTCGCCATCTTAATAAGTTCCACTTTACGTCAACTTCACTCCCACCATAGTGTGCCATGGCGCACAATTTGTTAACTCTTAGGGTCTTTATAGTCCTGAGACTTGGGTGCATAAATTGTAAACTTAAGCATACAAACCCAAATTTACTCCCTGATTAAACAAGTAATTCAACTAGATAAAAATGTGAGCCATAAGATATTTCTATGAAGATTAAAGCAGACCATAGTGTTATTTCGGTGCAAATTCACATGCAATTCCACTTAAGTTAGTTACAATGTCAGCATTACTCAGATTTGTATCGCGATATTTAGGTTATTCATGAAGACTCATCTCGTTCGTAAGGCTGTCATCCCTGTTGCTGGCCTTGGCACTCGCATGTTACCGGCCACTAAGGCCATTCCCAAAGAAATGCTGCCCATAGTGGATAAGCCACTCATTCAATACGTGGTATCTGAAGCTATTGCCGCCGGCATTAAAGAAATCGTGCTGGTGACCCATGCCAGTAAAAACTCCATCGAGAACCATTTCGACACCAGTTTTGAGCTAGAAGCCCAATTAGAGCGGCGGGTAAAACGTCAGCTATTAGATGCGGTGCAATCGATTTGCCCCAAAGATGTGACTGTGATCAGCGTGCGTCAATCCCAAGCTAAGGGCCTAGGCCACGCTATTTTGTGCGCTAAACACGTGGTGGGTGATAATCCCTTCGCGGTATTGTTACCGGACGTATTAGTGGATGAGGCTAGCTGCGATCTTCGCCGTGATAACCTTGCCAAGATGGTCAGCCTGTTCGATGAAACACAAGTGGGCCAAATCATGGTTGAAGGTGTTGACCATGCTGTGGTTGATCAATACGGCATTGCCGATGTGAATGGTCACGATCTCAAGCCGGGTGAATCCAAGCCACTCATCGCGCTTGTTGAAAAGCCAAGCATAGATGAAGCGCCATCAAACCTCGCGGTTGTGGGCCGCTATGTACTCCCAGCTGAAATTTGGCCCTTATTAGCCAAGACCCCTGCGGGCGCCGGCGATGAAATTCAGCTCACCGACGCCATCGCCATGTTAATGCAGCAGCAAACCGTCAATGCCTATGCCATGGAAGGCAAGAGTCATGATTGCGGCAATAAACAAGGCTATATGCGCGCCAATGTGGAATACGCCCTGCGTCACGCTGAAATCGGCTGTGATTTTAGTCAATACCTTAAAGCCTTAGTCAAGGAGCGCTAACATGACCATTTTAGTGACAGGCGGCGCAGGTTACATAGGCACTCATACTGTGGTCGAGCTGCTGAATGCCGGCCAAGAAGTCATCATAATAGATAATTTAAGTAACTCTTGCCTTGAAGCCCTTAAACGAGTGGAAACCATCACAGGCAAGACAATGAGCTTCTATCAAGGGGATATTCTCAATAAACCGTTACTGCAAAAAATCTTTACCGACAACAAGATAGACAGCGTTATCCACTTTGCGGGTTTAAAAGCCGTCGGAGAGTCGGTGCAAAAACCCCTTAAATATTATGAAACTAACGTTACGGGCACCTTAGTCTTGTGTGAAGTCATGGCGGAATTTAAGGTTAAAAACTTAGTCTTTAGCTCCTCGGCGACCGTGTACGCCGAAACACTGAAACTGCCGATTACTGAAGACTTTCCCTTAGGGGCCAGTAATCCCTATGGCCGTTCAAAGCTCATGGTTGAAGAAATTCTTAACGACCTCTATATCTCTGACAACAGCTGGAATATCGCCCGCCTGCGTTACTTTAACCCAGTTGGCGCCCATGAAAGTGGCTTGATTGGTGAAGACCCCAACGATATCCCCAATAATTTGATGCCTTTTATTGCCCAAGTCGCGGTGGGGAAAAGAGAGAAACTGCACATCTTCGGTGATGACTATCCCACCCATGATGGCACTGGGGTGCGTGACTATATACATGTTGTTGATCTGGCTAAAGGGCATTTGCTGGCACTGAATAAACTCGCCACAAAACCAGGTCTTGTGACCTACAACTTGGGCACAGGTAAAGGCGGCAGTGTGTTTGATATGCTTAAAGCGTTTGAAAGCGCCTGCGGTAAGCCTATTGCTTATCAAGTCAGCCCGAGGCGCGCCGGCGATCTGGCATGTTATTATGGGGACCCAAGCTTGGCACTGGCTGAACTTGGCTGGCAAGCCAAGTATAATTTAGATGATATGGCGGCCAGTAGCTGGCATTGGCAGTCAACCAATCCTAATGGTTATCGTTCACGCTAGCGCGTAGCTTTACATCGACATACTGCAAGGCTAAGGCAAGAGGTAAGAATTGTGACTCAAGGGATAGATCAAGGGCGGCGACGTTTCTTTCGGCGTCAAACTAACGATGCACTACGGCCACCTTGGGTGAAGGCAGATATCGACTTCACCGATCTTTGTAGCCGCTGTGATGCCTGCATCAAAGTATGTGAGACTCACATCATCAGCCGAGGCGATGGCGGCTTCCCCGAGGTTAATTTCAATCAAGATGAATGCACGTTTTGTGAGAAATGTGTCAGCGCCTGCCCTGAGCCCATCTTTGACCTCCACCAAACGGCCCCTTGGGCCATTAAGGCCGAAATCAGCTCAGCCTGCCTCACCCAAAATGGCATTTGGTGTCAAAGCTGCAAAGATGCCTGTGAGCCTAGGGCCATCAACTTTGTGATGGCAGTAGGTCAAGTGCCTAAACCACATATAGATTTAGATGCCTGCACCGGCTGCGGCGCCTGCGTCTCACCTTGCCCAGCGGATGCCATTAACGTTATCAAGCCAGACTAATCTGAGCTCAAATCTAATATGCGCTCAAATGAGCACTTATCCATAGATTTTTCGCCACTCATTAATAAGGCTAATAAATTCCCTTGGACTTCTGTCGAGGCAATCATGGGGCAAGTAAATATGGTAACCCAACTGGCTATTTAAGGTCTGCGCCCTGTGGCCGAACATGGCCAGTACGCCTTTGTAACGTTCGCCGTGTACTTCAAGAGGGGTAAATTCTGCCCCCAAAAAATGCTCCAACTCTTGCAAATCTTCATCTTGGGTTGCCGCCGTCATCAATAGCGGCCGCTGCTCTGTCAGTAAACCTGTGGCTAAGCGAGGGGAAATACAATCCAATAGTGGATTGATTTTATTCAGTTTAAAGCCGATGTAAGGCAATTCAATCAAGTCTAAGTTTTGACTGACTCTAACACTATCCAAGCGGTGAATATTATCCCAATCCATATGCCAGCTGCCGCGTCTATGGTAATAATCAAGGCCACTGGGCGTTAATCTAAGACTGACCTCAGGCTCATAAAGCTTAGCGATACCCAGCACCAAACAGGTCATGCCTATGCCAATAAAGACGATTCCTGGGGCGAACAGCTGAGTCATAGACAGCACGAAGGTGAGCCCTAACAAGGCGCTTATCCAACCGACCAAGGTTAAGGTTAAGCCGTTGCGCTTTGAATAAGGCTTAATGGTCAACTCAGTCACTAAAGCCGCGTCGCTGTTTAAGCTTGCGCCCTTATTTCCCCCCCCATGATCAACTTGTTCAGCCGATGAGTTGGGATCTAGTGGGTTTGAAGGTTCACTTGAAGACCCATTTGAAGGCTCATTCGAAGGCTTTGGCGTCATCATTAGTTATTCCACCCGCGTTTTACATCGAGCCATAACATGCCGACATATTCATGAAGGGATGCTTGAGAAAGAATTAAATTATCGGCAGATAAACGCCACCAATATCCATCGCCAGCAAGAAAGTTGCTCGGCGCCGCTTCAGGATTTAAGCCTAAACTTCTGGCTATCCTCATAGCTCTTGACATATGGGTGGCTGAAGTCACAAGCCTAAAAGGCGCTTCCCCCATTATTTGCTTCATGCTCATCAATTCTTCAATGGTATCTCTGGCTTCTGGGAAGGTGGTAATTTGCGCTTTCGATACGCCAAGCTCTTGGGCCGCCAGCGCCATGACTTCGGCGTGGGACGCCCCTTCGCGGCCGCCATTCCAACCACTGACCACTAAACGACAAGAGTGTGGAGCCTCAGTGGTTGGTTCGCTTAATTTAAGCTGCCTTATGCCTTCGACTAATCTCGCTAAGGCAGTGGGAGATAATTGCTGAGTGGCACTCAAGCCAAGGGTCAGAGAATGGCCTGAACCTAATACCATCACGGTGCATTCACCCTGAATCGCTTGATGGTTGGCACTGTATCTTTGCTCTAAACTCCCGCCTAATAAGTGACTTATCTGCAACTGACTCAAGAGCACAATCGCTAACATGGTAATCACTAGTCCATTGGCCAAGGCGTTAACCTTAGCAGCACGGCAGTTGATGATAAACAGCAAAATTAATAATAATAAAAAAAGCAAGGGAAGCGGCATAACCAACTGAGCTAACAGTTTTTTAAGCCAAAAAAACACGCCAGAATCAAACATCTTGTCTCCAAAATACCCCAAAGGAAGCCTTATAGCGCCAGTGTACCGTTAAGCTGGGTTAAACCCAAGATTTGGAATCATGCCTGATTTAAACAATTTAAACTGACTGCTTACATTTCCACCGCTCATTTACTTGCAGGAATAAAAAAGTATGAGAGATTTATAAGGCACCAAAAAAGGTGCAATTAATAATAACTCAAGGAACTACAACAATGAAAAAGAAAACCATACTCGGTGTTTGTGGGGCAATGGCCATTAATACTTTTATAGCTACTGCAGCTGACATTGAATTTAAGGAGACCCAAACACTACTACAGGGTGAAGATGTGCAGACATTTTTATTGAAAGACATGGATGGTGATCATCGGCTCGATGTGATCTGGCAAACCAGCAACGGGGAACTCAAATATAAGCTTCAGAACAATCAAGCAAGAGTGACCTTTGATAGCATTAAAGGAACAAAGTGGCGGTTAACTTATGATGTTAGTGGCATCGACAAGAAGCTAGACTTTTTTAACGATGGCGGTGTAATTGAAGACCAAAGCAACTATCAATTTAATATTACCCAAGTCACAGTTACTGAATTAAACCAACTCAGCTTCTGTACTGACTTCAGTGCAGGCCTTAACCGCACTCGTTGCTTATGGAAATACCAAGTAACCGAAGTGTTACCCAATATTATTAAAGGGGTAGATCAAAGAACAGGCGAAAGCTGGACAGCTTATAAATTAATAAACTAATTCAGATCCTAATAAGAGTAATGTATAGCAAGTATTTTACATTACTCTTCATTGAATTTTAACGATACTTATCAACAAGCTGGCTGATATTAACTCGCGAGTTTCGGAACAGGTATTCTGCTCACAACAAATCGGCACTATCCTCAAAATCCTCTATCGAGTCGAAGAGCGGTTTTTAAGCAAGTGCCATAGCTAGCCTGTACGCTAAGCTCGCTTATACAAAGTTACATAAGCGTTTCAACAATTTTTACATCTGTAAATATTTCAGAAAATTCTTCAAGTTTAATTTTTTGAATAGATCCTCTCACCATTTCAGCTATTACACTCATAGTCACAGCACCTACGAGGAAGCCGGGACCACTTCCAGTAGTCGTCAAGCCGATATTGCCACCAGCAATGGTCGAGTCAATGGATGGGCCCGTATTGGGTAAATAATAAATCTGCGGTTTGGCTTGCTTGTCTTTAGGGATCCATAAACCGCCAGGGCCAGCATTAGGGAAATTCCTTTGACCATAAGCTGGCATCACACCCTTTTTTAAATATGAATCCGCGTATTCTTCAGAGAGAGCAATGACGACATCCCCCGAATTATGGTAGTAAAAACCTTCTTTATCTTCACCGATCAGGACATAGGTACCCGCCTTAAGTCCGTGAACCCAGTGATAGTTTAATAGCCCATATATGCCTTCTACATAGAGATCTTGTTCTAAGGTGAAATGAGCAGACTTAGTCGCGGGTTTAAGATCATTCATTTTAACCGCACAACCTGAAGTAAAGATGAGGAAAAACAGAGGTAGAAGGTATTTCATTATATTCCCTTATTGTTATATCAATTTTATTATTAGTGCCCGAGTTATGAACCAGCTTAATCCCATAAGCGATGTTAATCGTTTCAGATGTCGAGCTCAAAGTACAAGGCTCAACATACAGCTTTCGATTTTAAATTGAAAGAGTTAGAGCTTGTGACGACAGTTTTCAACCTTACCATATTCTACTTCAACGCCCGAAACCAACTCTTTGACTCAATCGTGCTGACCCCATTGAGTCGCCGACAAATTAGCCCACGTATTACGCACTGCTAACAAGGTGAACCATGTCTTTCCATCATGTGAGTGTGAGGCGACCGTCTGGCCCATGGCTGCTCTCTGGCATCTGACCCACACAGATGTGGGAAATGTCATCATGATGTCGAGAACACCTTTGACTATGCCATCGCAATATTTGTGAGTCCATTCCTATGGTCAGGATGTTCGAGCCCTCCAGGACACTTTTGATTTAAATTCAGAGGCGGCGCGTCGATAACTTTTTTGTAATAAAAAGACCATGGCAAGCCTAAATGCAGGAGTTTTCAATACTAACTTTTAACAAAGCATTACCGACTATTACTTACTCCCCCCGTAATCCCATATAAAACAAAACCCACAGATTCGAGTCTACCTCGAAGCTGTGGGTTTGGTGGTTTGTTTTAGTACTGAAGCTGAGTAACTTAAGCTACAGGCTGACGCGTAAACTCACTTGCAATCGCTTTGGCTCTTACAATTGCACTGCTCGCTCACACCTTGCCCCATAACCAGGCGGCGCCGCGTACGCCGGATGAGCCGCCGAATTTGTTTTCCAAAATTGGGGTATCACATTCGCCGCCCAAAACGTATTGGCGCAGCAGTGCTGGCAATCTTGGGTAAATGGCTTGCACCTGTGACATGCCGCCCCCTAACACTATGGCATCGGGATCGAGCATGTTGATCATGTGGGCGAGCGCACGCGCTAAACGGTCAAGGTAGCGCTCAAATGCCGCCACCGCAGTTGGATCACCCGCTTCCACAAGGGCCATTACATCATTGCCACAGGGCAAGGATTGGCTACTGTTTGTATTAAAGTCACGCACAAAGCCTGTGCCAGAAATAAAGGTTTCGATACAGTCTTTATTACCGCAGAAACATTCAGTGCTATTGAACTCATCTGCCGTCATCCAAGGCAAAGGGTTGTGACCCCATTCACCGCCGATACCGTTGCCACCGCCGTGTACTTTGCCATTAACCGCGATACCGCCGCCGCAGCCTGTGCCAATAATCACCCCAAACACTAATCCCTTGCCGGCAGCTGCGCCGTCCACGGCTTCTGATACTGCAAAGCAGTTGGCATCGTTGGCGACCCGCACTTCACGCTTGAGCAATTCGCCTAAGTCTTTATCTAAGGGCTTGCCATTGATCCAGGTGGAGTTGGCATTCTTAACCAAGCCAGTAAAAGGTGAGACTACGCCCGGAATACCCACGCCCACTGTACCTTTAAGGCCAGTTTCAGTTTCAGCGGCATTAACTAGCTCACAAATCGCCGCCAAGGTGCCAGGATATTCCTTAGGCGTTGGAATGCGCTTTCTAAATAGCTCGTGCCCTTGTTCATCAATGGCCAAAATCTCTATCTTAGTGCCACCTAGATCCACACCCATGCGCATCATATCTTGTTACTCCATCTTATTATTGTTTGGGTCTTAGCCCGAGTCATAGGCCTAGTCTTAGCTAAACACATGGTTAAGCTCAGGGCTAATGTCATGATTAAGCTCAGGGCTAATGTTAAGGCTAATGTTATGATTAAGCTCAAGGCTGCTCAAGGCTGTTTCATCGCTAAGCTCAAGGCTGTTCTTGGGGCCAGCATTCTTTGTGGTTCGCCCCATGCTCAAAACCCCATTGAAATTGATACTAAGCCAAGCGCTGCCTCAGTCAAAGTAAACCCTTCATTCTTGCATTCGTATTCAGTAATAATACTTAACATATCCTGCAGTTAAATCGATATATCAAGGGTGGCATATTTGATTTCTATTTGATTAGCTTAATATTATCAATTTGCAATACGACGCCTTGTTGATCGCCCCACTTCGGGAAAATAACCATCGGGGTATCAACTTTGGTCAAATCTAAACTTGAACCCTTGTTAGCCACCAGATCAGTTAATGCAATATTATAATGGGTCCACGCACCGATATCCGGTGGGGTTATGTCAAAATCTCCTGAACTACAGGGGGTTTGACAGTCCATTTTAATCTTCATATTTCGCACTTCACGCGGATCTGTTACCACATTCAAATCGAATGATAAGAAGTTAAAGCTGCTGAAATCCATCACAGTGCCGCTACTTTGATAAAACCCTACAGCTTCATTGGTATTAAAGGTTAATTGGGTCACTATTTTATGCTCGCCTCCCACATCGACTTGCTCCTCTACTAATTGTCCAGATGCTGCAAATAAACCAAAAGCATAGGGAGCAACAGCGGCATCATCATATACCACTAACTCGGTCTGCTGAGCCACTTGATATTCATAACGAATATTATCCAGTTTGAATACCACTGGCCCAGTAGGTTCAATAACAAATGGATTAACAACATCGGCCAAATTGACAGTGCTACCCGGTGAAAAGCGATTACCACTGGCCACAAGGCTGGCAAGTGGCACTCTGACTTCTTGCCATTCATTGAGGTTAGTCGGCAGTGAAATACTCATGTCACCCACTTTTGGCCAACCACTGTCGACTTTAACCAACACTTCTGTTCCCTGTGTGATTGAGGCGATATTGATATCAAACACTAACTCACCCAGAGCTTGCCAATGGGATAAATCAACCCGTGGAGAATATTCAAAAAATACATTACCTATTGTTGCTATTTTGGTGATTTCAAGCACCTCACCGCGCACATCATCACTACCAACTTGATAGGTTATCGCGCCATCTGGGTTATAACTTCCAAAAGATAAACTGGTGTTGAGTGCGATGGTATCGGCATAACTGAATAGGCTAAAAGTGGGCCCTTGACCAAATTGTGTATCCGGTATCACAATCTCTGGTGCGCTATGACCCGGCACGATAATCGCCGCATCATCAATAGCGGCGCAACCAGCTCCTGTGTTCGGTGAGTCAGCACATTCATACACACGCACATAATCAATTTGCATCGTCTGTGGGAACACACTTTCATCAATGCCAGTGTTATTGACATTCGCCGCCCAAGACCCGCCTACCGCAAGATTAAGCAACATATGAAATTGTTGGTTAAAAGGTGCGTCACCGGGTGCATTGGCGGTAGCGCCATTTTCATCAGTGTATTGGCTGTACCAACCAGACGAGCGTTGGGTAGCATAATGCACATCATCGACATACCAACGGATCTCATCTTCTTGCCATTCTAGGGCGTAAACGTGAAAATCATCGGCGGGATTTTGTGCCTCTGGTAAATGGTAATCTTGACCACTGTAAACATTATTCGGCCAGGTTTTGCCAAAATGTAATGTGCCGTGAACCGCTGATTCAGGTTCGCCCCCATTGGTCACCGTTGTTAAGTTAACGGCTTCCATGATATCTATTTCACCGGATCCCGCCCAAGGGCCATACACCCAGTCAGTTGGTAACATCCAAATAGCAGGCCATGTGCCCTGGCCTTGCGGTAACTTAGCGCGAATTTCAAATCGACCGTACTTCCAGTCACCTTTGTTTTTGGAGACTAATCTTGCAGAGGTATAGTCCAAGGTTTTAGACGTATCTAAAGGATCATAATTTGGATCAGAGTCATTCACTGCAGGCCCTGAGAATGTCTCTCTTAGGGCGGTGATGGTTAATAGCCCTTCCGCCACCTGCGAGTTTTCAGATCTTGCGGTATAACACTGCGCTTCATCATTACCACCACCAAAACAATCAACTGCAAAACTCCATTTACTGCTATCGACTTCTGTACCGTCAAATTCATCTTGCCACACCATCTGCCAACCCGTAATGCTTGTGGGAGGTGTTGCTTCAACTTCGTCAACAACTGTGGGGTTGCCTGAACCACACCCTAATAAAAACAGTCCTGACAAGGCAATCGCGATGATATTAAGCTGAAAAGATAGCCCATTTATTTGATGATTCATTTTTGCTCCTAAACAAAATTTAATCGCACGTTGTCAATAACGGAGTCCAACTCAGGGCCCATCAACTGTTTCACTCGGCACATCTTTGCATGCTATTGGCTAGGCTTTACTGAAATCAGCAAAGCCTGAACCGCGCAAATGGTTAATGATTAATTACATTGAATAGTGTGTGCTTGATGGTTTGCTTGAATAAGGACATCGCTAAAGCTCAGCTGAACCTTAGCATCTGTCGCAAGATAAAAAGGCGATACCATCTTGCCAAAGTCCATCGATTCTTGCACAAAGCAATTCAGTGCCACACTGACATTGTTCCATTCACCTACGGTCACTTGTTTACTAATGTCATACTGTGCACGGCAGTCGCCTTCACAAGCCATACCCAGCCACAAAGGTTGATTTAATGCACTGTCAACTTTAATACTGAGCGACAAAGCCGAATCAGCATCACTGTAGGCGCGAAAATCTCTTGGGAAATTACTCACTAAACCCACAGTACCCAGTTCAGTCCCATTAAATTGGACTAAACGGGCATCTTCTTGTACTTGCCTATCCATAGTGCGGATTTTAAGGGCACTATTCTCAGCGACACTGCTCGACAAAGTCTGCCAATCACCCTTACTGGCTATGTACATAGACCAAGGTGATTTCACTGCCCGCTCAAATAAGGCAAGATCTTCTAGGGCTTGGCTGGTTGCCATATTGTCTTCAGGCAATGGCGCTAGCGCTTTCCCATCGGTGAGCCCTGACCGATAGGTCAAGCCGTAACCATAGGGGAACAGGGGTTGATAATCAGCGGATGTGCCCTTGTGTTGCGCTAAGGGAAGATTAACCTGAGTTTGCTGCGGCGTTGCCGGCCATGAAAACGATAACTTACCCACAAAATCATGGGCTAGGCTGCCGTCATTCTCCCTAAACAACACATCCGCAATGCCTTGACCTTCACTGCCTGGCAGCCAGGCAGCAACAAAGGCATCCGATTGATTAATCTCAGGATTGACCCACATAGGCCGGCCACTGATAAACACGGACACCACAGGAATACCTTGGGCTTTAAGCTTTTTCAGTAACGCCAAGTCACGCTTGTCCCCCCGTTGGTATTCTAAGTTATCAATATCACCATTGCCTTCGGCGTAAGGCTCTTCACCAAACACCACGATCGCCACATCAGGCTTTTGCTCTGGGCTGAATTCTCCCCTAGGGCTGAGTATTGCCTCGCCGCCACCTTGGGCTAGGCGCTGCTCAATGCCAGCATAAATGGAGCTGGCGCCAGGGAAATCACTATTTTGATTATCAGTCCCCTGCCAAGTAATAGTCCAGCCACCGGATTGCTTACCGATATTGTCGGCGGCATCCCCGGCGACCAGTACCTTGATGTTAGGATTTAGCGGCAATAATGATTGGTTGTTTTTAAGCAAGACCAAGGATTCCCGCACCGCTTGGCGGGCGATATCTCTGTGACTCGGGTGACCGATTAATTGGGTGTCTGCGGATAACGGCCTATTGGCAGGACTCGGTTTATCGAACAAACCAGCACGCAATTTAACTCGTAAAATACGCCTTACCGCATCGTCTATTCGCGCCTGACTGATTTCACCGTTTTCCACTTGGGCTAAGGTGTTTTCATACAAGGGTTTCCATGCCGCTGTGGGCACCATAAAGATGTCTAAGCCCGCATTAACGGCTTGAGCGCATGACTCGTTTGTACAGCCAGCCACTTGGCCGTGGCCATTCCAATCCCCCACCACAAAACCATCGAAGCCTAATTTGCCTTTTAATACCTCAGTTAACAGGTAGGGATTGCCATGGTTTTTTACTCCATGCCAGCTATTAAATGAAGCCATTACGCTTTGAGCGCCGGCGTTGAGGCCGCCCACATAGCCTTGAGCATGAATGTCATACAAGTCTTGCTCACTGGCCAAGTTATCTCCCTGATCTACGCCTTTTTCAGTGCCGCCATCGCCTAAAAAGTGTTTAACCGTTGAAATCACGTGTTGATCAGATAAAAAGTCACCCTTAACAGCCCCCTGTAGCCCCTCAACGATGGCGTATGCATAGGCTTTTACAATTTGTGGGTCTTCCGAATAGCCTTCGTAGGTTCTGCCCCAGCGATCATCACGAACCACGGCAACCGTAGGGGCAAACACCCAATCTATGCCTGTCACCATGACTTCTTTAGCGGTAATGGCAGCAATTTTCTCGATTAACTTAGGGTTATTCGCCGCCCCTAACCCTATGTTGTGCGGGAACAAGGTGGCGCCAATGACATTATTATGGCCGTGCACCGCATCGGTTCCCCACATGGTTGGGATAGTGCTGCCATCTAGGCTGTCATCCACCGACGCTTGATAGAAAGCTTCTGCCAATGCAACCCAATTCGCTGGCGTGGCATGTTTATCGTTATTGGGATAAGCACCGCCGCCATTGAGGTATGAGCCAAAGCCATATTTGCGCATGTCTTCAACCGTTATATCGCGAATTTCTGGTTGGATCATTTGCGCCACTTTTTGCCCTAAGGTCATGGGGGCAAGCAGTGCCTCTATCTTGGCTTCTAACTGCGGATCTTTCCCTATGGCAGGCACAAGTTCAGGCCAAATAGCCAAAGAATTGGCCGCCTTTTGCGGTGCTTCAGCCGCATCCTTAGCTGAACTTACTTGCTGACTGTCACCACAAGCGCTAAGCGCTAGCATGACCCCTAAGGCAAGTAGGCTCCCGGTAAGCGGCCCTGTATTTTGTCTGTTAATTAATGTCATAGGTTATGCCTTTTCTGCAGATACTGGACGCTTTGCATCGCAGCCAATCAAGCCGTAATACACAATAAATACGTAGCATAGTAGCGGCACTATGAAAGCGAGTTGAATGCCAAAACTGTCCGCCAGTATGCCTTGAAGTAAGGGCAATACCGCGCCCCCCACTATGGCCAAGCACAAGATGCCAGAGCCTTGGCTGGTGTGCTGCTGCAAATCTTGTAACGCTAAGCTGAAAATCGTTGGGAACATAATGGAATTGCATAATCCCACCAGTAATAATGCCCACATGGCAAGGGTGCCGACATTCAGCATGGCCGCGGTCACCAACACGCAGGCACACACAGCATTAAAGGCGAGCACTTTACCGGCTTTAATTTTTTGCATCACGGCGGCGCCAATAAAGCGCCCCACCATGGCACCACCAAAATAGTAAGCTATGTAGTTCGCGGCCTGAGATTCAGAGATGCCGCCAATGTCCTCTTGGGTTAAAAAGCTAATTAAAAAGCTGCCTATGCCCACTTCTGCGCCCACGTAAACAAAAATACCCACAGCGCCCAATATCAAGTGTGGATAGTGCCACGCACTGCCGGCTATCCCTGAGCGGCTATCCAAGGATTTTTTACCCAGTAAGGGCAGCTTCAGTAACATAAAAATCAGCGCTAACGCGAATAACGCCCCCGCTAAGATTAAATAGGGCATTTGCACCGCGCTGGCTTGTTGCTCAACCGACAATTGGCCTATGACCTTACCGACTTCTGTGATCTTCTCGTCGTGCTCAACGGTCGACAAAATTAACCAGCCACCAAAAAATGGCGCAACCGTCGTCCCCAGAGAATTAAAGGCCTGAGTTAAGGTTAAACGAGACGATGCGGTTTCAGCAGGCCCTAATACGCTCACATAAGGATTGGCCGAGACTTGCAAAATAGTAATGCCCGATGCCAACACAAAAAAAGCAAACAAAAACATATTGTAAGAGCCGTAGCTCGCCGAAGGATAAAAGAGTAAACAACCAACACAGGCAATGGCTAATCCTGTAATTATGCCTTTTTGATAACCGATTTTCCCGACTAACACTCCAGCTGGAATAGACACAATAAAATAGGCCCCAAAAAAACAAAACTGCACCAACATGGCTTGGGCGTAACTGAGCTCAAACATGTTTTTTAAATAAGGGATCAAAATATCGTTAAGGCAGGTAAGGAATCCCCACATAAAAAATAGCGAGGTTAACGCCACTAACGCAAAGCGAAAGTTGCCCTGCTGATGAGTTGAATTAACCTGAGTTAATTCTGATTGAAGCTCTGATGTCGCCATGATATGCCCTTATTCTTGTTAATCGTTTTGGGTTGCTGTACCTGGCGTCAGTCAAATCCCCCGCAAATATCATCGCTTAGGCTCTCGCCCACACAGGCAAGTCATCGCGGCAATCTGCTATTGGGTAATCATTAGCCAAATCAGTTATTGATCTTTGGATAATTTATCACTAACCTCAATGTAAGCGCTTTCATTTTTAACATATCAATAACGCTTGTCAACGATTTTCAAACGCGAAAGCACAATTTCAACTGAGTGACAAACCGCTTGTTAAGGGGCTACCCCTCGAATGTTAAAAAAGTATATTGCTGATAAATAACTGATAAAAATAATCAACACTAAGCGAATAACCCAATGAAAATATCCTTACCAGCCGATTCAAACATGCATTCAACCTCGTTTATTTATGGGGTGGCGACGGCCTCATTCCAAATCGAGGGTGGAGTCGACTCACGCCTGCCCTGCATCTGGGATACCTTTTGTGCCACAGAAGGTAACATTCGTGATGCATCCAATGGTGAACACGCCTGTGAGCACTTAAAGTTATGGCGTGAAGATGTCGACCTCATCGACTCATTAGGGGTCGATGCCTATCGATTATCCATTTCTTGGCCACGGGTGTTGCATAAAGACGGCAGCTTAAACCCTCAGGGCGTTAACTTTTACATCGACCTGCTTGATGAGCTCAATCGCCGTGGCATTAAGGCCTTTGTGACCTTATATCACTGGGATTTGCCCCAGCATATTGAAGATAATGGCGGTTGGTTAAATCGTGACACTGCGTATTTATTTGCCGATTACGCCGACAAAATAAGCCAGGCATTTGGCGACCGAGTTTATTCCTATGCCACCTTTAATGAGCCCTTTTGCAGTTCATACTTAGGCTATGAAATTGGTATTCATGCCCCTGGATTGGCTAAAAAATCCTACGGCCGACAATCGGCCCACCATTTATTACTGGCTCACGGCTTAGCCATGAAGGTGCTGCAAAAAAACAGCCCCAATAGCCAAAATGGTATCGTGCTCAATTTTACTCCTTGTTATAGCGCCACAGATGCCGCCGCAGATATCCGCGCCGCCAAGCAAGCCGATGAGTATTTCAATCAATGGTACATTAAGCCGTTGTTTGACCGTTGTTACCCCGATATTATCGAGGATTTGGCCAGTGAAGACTTGCCAAGCATTGAAGAGGGAGATTTTGATATCATCGCCCAGCCGCTGGATTTCTTAGGGATTAACTTCTATACCCGCGCAGTCTATAAAGCCGATGAAAAAACAGGATTTAGCCAAGTCGACATGCAAAATGTGCCTAAAACCCAGATGGGCTGGGAGATTTACCCCCAAGCCTTTACCGATTTATTGACTTCTCTCAATGCACTATATCCACTGCCTCCTGTCTACATCACAGAGAATGGCGCGGCGATGGACGATAAACTGCAAAACGGTAACGTGGATGATCAAGACAGACTGCAATACTATAATGCTCACTTGAATGCCGTGAATAATGCCATCGAACAAGGGGTGAATGTGATTGGCTACTTTGCCTGGAGTTTAATGGATAATTTTGAATGGGCTGAAGGCTATTTAAAACGTTTCGGGATTGTCTATGTTGATTATCAAACCCAGCAGCGAACCCTAAAAGCCAGTGCCCACGGCTACCGTGACTTTATACAAGCAAGAAAATGAACGCCTCAGCGGCATTAAGTCGGGCGATAAGCGGCTTCATGCGATGCAAACCGTCGCATAATTTAAACAATAATAATCATTGAGGCAGCCATGATAAGTATCAGAGAGAAAATAGCCTACGGACTCGGGGACACGGCCAGTAACATAGTGTTCCAAACCGTGATGCTATTTTTAACTTTTTTTTATACCGATATTTTCGGCATTTCACCGGCATTTGTCGGCACCATGTTTCTAGCCGTGCGTTTAATCGATGCCGTTACCGATCCCTTAATGGGCGCATTAGCCGACAGGACAAATACGCGCTGGGGTAAATTTCGCCCCTACCTGTTATGGTTTGCCCTGCCCTTCGGCTGTATCAGTGTCTTAGCCTTTACCACCCCAGAGTTATCTGAAGACGGAAAAATGATTTACGCTTTCGTCACCTATACCGCACTAATGATGGTCTATACCGCAATTAACATTCCTTACTGCGCATTAGGCGGGGTGCTGACCGCGGATCCACAGGAGCGGGTATCGGTGCAATCCTACCGCTTCGTATTTGCTATGCTGGGCGGCTTATTAGTCTCAGGGTTAACCTTACCCTTAGTGGATTTTTTAGGGCAAGGCGATGAGGCTAAGGGCTATCAACTGACCATAGCGGCCATGAGCATATTAGGTGTGGCTATGTTTTTAGCCTGTTTTTGGGGCACCAAAGAGCGCTTACATCCCCCAATTAACCAAGCCTCCAGCTTTAAAAAAGACTTCATCGACATGCTCAACAATGACCAATGGCGAGTGCTGGCCATTGCCGCCGTGTGTTTATTGTCTGGCATGGTGTTACGCACAAGCCTTGCCATTTACTACGTTAAATATTTCCTCAACATGCCCGACTCCATCACACTCTTCATCACCTTAGGCATGATAGGCAACATCTTCGGCTGCATGCTAGCCGAGCCATTAGCAAAGCGTTTTTGCAAAGTTAAAGCCTACATCAGCTTGCAGCTGCTGGCCGCTGCAATCTGCATCATGAGTTACTTTGTGCCGAGCGACCAAGTGGTGCTGGCCTTTGGCATGTTTGTGATATGGGGTTTCACCTTCAACATGGCGACCCCCCTGTTATGGGCAAAAATGGCGGATGTGGTCGATTACGGTCAATATAAAAACGGCGTGCGTATTACCGGGATGATTTACTCATCGGTGATTTTCTTTATCAAACTCGGGGTGGCCATCGGCGGCGCAGCAGCGGGTTGGTTACTCGCAGGCTATGGCTATCAAGCAGGCGCAGTGCAGACCCTCGATACCCAAGAAGGTATTTTATTGTCCTTTACCCTATACCCTGCCATAGGCTCGATAGTGGTGGCCTTGGTGATGCGTTGGTACAGCTTAGACAATCAAAAAGTGCAGCAAATCCATTTAGAATTAAATAGAGAAGCAAAATAAAAGCGTGTTAATCTTGGGGTTATCGGCTCCAAGATTGGCATAAAAACAATTATATGGCGACAATTTACGACGTATCTATCATGGCTGGAGTATCGCTGGCGACCGTTTCTCGAGTGATGAATAACAACACTAAGGTCAGTGATAAAACCAAGCAAAAAGTACTGGATGCAATGCAAGCATTAGGCTATCGACCTAATACCATTGCCCAGTCATTGGCCTCGAACCGTTCAAACAGCGTCGGGGTGTTAGTGTCCCAGCTTGATGGTCCCTTCTATGGTCCCATGATGACTGAAATTGAAACCGCCCTTCGCAGTGCCAATAAACACGTGATCATCGCCTCAGGCCACAGCGACGAGAAGCAAGAAAAAGAAGGGGTCGAGTTTTTAATGAGTCGCGGCTGTGACGCATTGATTTTGGACGTTGAAGCCGTCTCGGATCAGTATCTGATTGAGCTGAGTCAAGGTTCAACCCCTGTGGTATTTATTAACCGTTATATCGACGCCATAAAAGAGCGTTGTGTCTATCTAGAAAATGAAATGGGCGGCTACTTGGCCACTCAACACATTTTGTCATTAGGGCATAAAGCCCTTGCCTATATTTCAGGCCCCTTGTTCAAACTCGATGCCAGAGATCGCCTTCAAGGCCATAAGCGCGCCTTAGCAGAATTTAATATTGCATTTGATCCTGAGCTTTGCGTTGAAAGTAACTTCCGTGAATTTGGCGGCAGTGACGCCATGGAGCATTTGTTGTCCCTCAATAAACCCATTACTGCTGTGGTCTGCGCTAACGATCAAATGGCCTCTGGCGCTATTTCCGTTTGTTTAGCCCGGGGCTTACGGGTACCCGATGATATTTCTTTTATCGGCTACGACAATATCCCCTTTCCACAGTACATTTCACCTAAGTTATCCACTGTCAGTAACCCCATTAACGAGATGGGAAAAATGGCCGCTAGATGGGTGCTGCAACAGGTCTATAACGATAAAAATGTCGTTGTTGAAAGCTCATTTCAGCCAGAACTCTTTATTCGAGATTCGTCCCAAGCCCTTGCCCTTTCCAATGTCAATGCTAATACCCCCTGATAATGGCAAGCCAACACAGGACTTTATAACCTCAAGGGCGATGTCCACAACACAAGAGCCAGGTAAACACCCCACGAGCCATGCCGCCAACTCATGAATTGAGCATTAAGTTTGCCTCACGCCCTGGGGCTTCATCTGTCAATTAGCCGTTATTTTCGGTTTAAAAGCGCACAACAAAAGAAAGCGCTTACATTTACATCAAAAATACCACTGACAATAAAATGCATTAAAAACAACAACTAAAATCTTATGATACATTAATCAAAATTTTTTAGTTAACAAATTGTAATGGTTTTGACTTGTTTTGGTTGACTGTGGTCAGTTATTACACTATTTTTATGTAAGCGCTTACATTGCCTGTTTGATAAGACAAGAATTATAAGTAATGGTTACAGCGTGGATGGATAATAAAAAAAACGACTTGCGCCTAACCCGCAGTTAAATTGAGATAGTAAAATCTAGTCAATGGGGATTTCCTAGATGAAAACAAGATTATTTACCAAAACCAAGCTTGCCACTAGCCTATCGCTGGTGCTTGGAGTGAGCAGCGTCTTACCTGTTCATGCCGCAGATAAGGCCAGTGAAGATAAAATTGAAGTGTTCCAAGTCACAGGTATTCGTGGCAGTTTAGTTAAATCTATGGATATCAAGCGCAGCTCCAATGGCATTGTCGATGCCATTACATCCGAAGACATAGGTAAATTCCCTGATGGCAACTTAGCAGAGTCATTGCAACGCATCTCTGGCGTGTCAATCGATAGAAGTAATGGTGAAGGCGCTAAAATCACAGTTCGAGGCATGGGGCCTGAATTCAATATGGTGACCCTAAATGGTCGTCAGATGCCAACCGTAGGTGGACGCGCTTTTGATTTTAGCAACATAGCCACAGATGCTGTTAGCACGGTAGAAGTGTATAAAACCGCTAAGGCCGAATTACCCACGGGCGGTATTGGTGCTACGGTAAACATGATCACTGCACGCCCCTTCCAAAACCCGGGTTTGCAAGCCGTTGTGAGTGGTAAAGCCGTTCACGAAACCTCGGTTGAAGACAGGGGAAGTGAGCTAACACCTGAGTTATCAGGTTTATTTAGCAATACCTTTGCCGATGACAGCTTTGGTTTTCTTATTTCAGGCTCTTTCCAAGACCGTGACAACAGAGAAGAAACCGCAGGTGTCGATAACTGGATCCCGAACGTGGGTACAGGCACTGGCATAATTACTAATAACAACCAAAGAGCCGATGGTGCCAACTGGTATCCTCAAAACTCTGGATACACGATTAAAGACAACAGCCGTCAGCGTACCAATGGCCAGATTGTATTCCAATATACCCCCACAGACACACTCACCTCGACACTGGATTATACCTATTCAAAAGTGGAAACCCGAGGTGATTTTGACTCCTTCGGTGTCTGGTTTAACAATGGCGGCTCTATTGTTAATGGCACTATCAATGAGCGAGGCACCTATACCCAAGTCGCCGAATCCGGTGGTGATTTTGCCACCAACGTAGGTCGAGGTGAAAGTGAAAAAGAAAACAAATCACTGGGCTTAAACATTGAGTGGCAAGCGACTGAAAATTTTGAGTTTACCTTCGATGCACACACATCTTCAGCCCTAGATAGAGGGGTGGGCCTAGGTAATGATGCCTTCTTAATTATTGGTAATACCTTCTGTAATTGGTGTGGCAGCACCCCAGGTGCGGGTCCAAGCACTGCGGCTATCGACGTCAAGAGTGCCACTTTCCCGGCAAGTGGTATTCCAATTTATGACATGACCTTTGTCGACGGTAATGGCAATCCTCAGGCAGGACTAACAGCCGCCGACATAGGTTCATTATTTGGCGGTGCAACTCAAGATAGCAGCGAAAATGACATGGACCAATTCCAGCTAAAAGGGAAATGGCTCAATAGCGGTAACGGCTCCCTGGTCAGCATCGACTTTGGTGTCGCCAGAACCGAGCAATCATTTAAAAACACCAAAGCTTATTCAGGTTTATTACCTGCAGGCTGGTGGAACTGGTCGGCGCAATATTGGCCAGATGAGTTATGGTCACAGGGCAGCACCAATGGCTTATTAAACGCCTTTGGCAACAGCGGTAATATCACTCAAGGTTCATACTACAGAGCCGATTTCGACACTATCTTGCACGGTTATGAAACCATCACTGATACCTTTGCTTCTTGCTGCTTCAATGAATCTTGGCCCGATGAGTTCAAAAATGCCGATGGTACAGGTAAGTTTTGGGCAGGCAGTAATGATTCAGATGCGCGAGTTAATGAAGTGGTCACTTCGGCTTTCACGCAATTAACATTCGAAGATGAATTCAATGGCATGCCGATAAACCTAGTGACAGGTCTTAGGTACGAAGAAGCTAAAATATCATCTCAAGGACTTGAGACCCCTGCAACTAACGTGATTTGGTCAGGTGGTAACGAGTTTGTTTACGAATTCGGCGAAGCTGCATTCTCTGACGGTGAAGCGACCACTAAGCAATTTCTACCTAGCTTAGACATAAGCTTAACTGTCACGGACGATCTTATTACTCGTTTCTCCTTTGCTCGCTCTTTGACTAGACCTAACATAGGTGATTTACGCTCAACCACCGATTTTGCCGGTTCTCCCAAAGTCGGTCAGCGAAAAATTGTTTCCGGCAACCCTGGCTTAAGCCCCTATATTGCAGATAACTTCGATTTATCGGCCGAGTACTATTACGCAGAAGGCAGTTACGTTTCAGTAGGTTACTTCAAGAAAATTGTTGATAACTTCCTTGTTAAATCAAGCTCTAAAGTGGAAATTGATGGCATAAGAGACGTATACGCAGGCCCTAGGGCTGAAGAAGCCCGTGCTCAACTCGTCGCTGAGGGGCTGCAAGCCACAGATCCTAATGTGTTTGCACGCATTAACGAGAATATGGGCATTACTGATCTAACTACCCCAATACGTCCTAATGACGACGACCCTTTGGCCGTGTTTGATAGAACTGGGGTGACCAATGGTGAGACGGCTAACCTGTTCGGCTGGGAAATTGCAGCCCAGCATTTATTCGGTGACTCAGGTTTTGGCGCTATGGTGAATGCCACCTTCGTTAATGGTGACGTGGAAGCTGACCCAGATGCCATCGAACAAGAGTTTGCCCTACCCGGCATGAGCGATTCGGCTAACGTTTCAATGTTTTATCAAAATGAACAGTGGTCGGCACGGGTATCTTACAATTGGCGCGATCAGTTCTTCAGCGGTTTAGATCAACACGGTTCACCGGTTTATACTGAGGCTTACTCTCAAGTGGATGCAAACGTAAGTTACGCCATCACAGAAAACTTCACGGTATTTGCCGAAGCGCTTAACCTAACCGAAGAAACCCAGCGCTCTTTTGTGCGTTATGAAGAGCAACTGCTTAGGGCAAATCAGTATGGTGCTCGATATAACTTAGGCATGAGATACAAGTTTTAATCCTAGCCTGTCAATAGATGGCCACTGAATGAGATTGCTAGTGGATAAGCGAGCTCAAGGGTGAAAAAAAGCAGCGACCTAATAAGTCGCTGCTTTTGTATTACTCACCACTCAAGATAGTTAACCCTGCTCAAGATAGTTAAATCTCGTTTTTAGCAAACCAAGCCTTTGATGCAGCAATAAAATAAGGATTTAAAATATTCTCTTTGCTGTTGTAGTTAAGGGCATCGCCCTCAGGGTAGCGCAGCACAAGGCCACCAGCGGCTTCTAATACCGCCTGAGCTGCCGCTGTGTCCCACTCGCTGGTAAGCCCAAGCCTTGGGTACACATCTGCCTTGCCTTCGGCCACTAAACAAAACTTAAGTGAGCTGCCAACGCTTTGCATCTGATGCTCGCCAATTTGAGCCAAATAGGCTTGCACATCTGGGCTAATATGAGATCGACTGCCTACTACTACCGGCACTGGGCTTAAAGGCCTTTGGCTAATATCGAGCACAGTCACAACCCCAGCGTGTTCACGCCAAGCGCCTTGTCCTTTAATGCCTGAATAACAAGTCTCGAGCACGGGGGCATGCACCACACCAACCACAGCTTGTCCTTGATGAATAAGGGCGATATTGACGGTAAATTCGCCATTACGCTTAATAAACTCCTTAGTGCCATCTAAAGGGTCAATCAGCCAATAGGTTTGCCACGCTTTGCGCTCATCCCATGAAATATCGGCGGCTTCTTCACTCATGATGGGCCACTGTGGAAACGCTTCGCCTAAGGCTGACACAATCAAATTGTGACTAACAATATCCGCCTCTGTCACTGGGCTTTCATCGGCTTTATTTTGCACCGAAAACTCAGCCTTGCCATACACGGCCATGATCCCATCACCCGCAACGTTGGCGATGCGCACTAAGCTTGCAAGCTCAGCCTCTGAAAAGGTGAAAACCGTCGCTGTTGCCATTTACATCCCCTGTTGTTCTACATTGACTTGGGCGTGCTAAGTAAAACACGGCTTACACCGATTTCACTCTTAACTCGTCTGATTGGCTATTATGCCATTAGTCACCGATTAACAAGGGAATTTTTGGCTATGAGATATGCAAAAGCACGGTAATCATCAGGCTTTAGCCAGTCTAAGCCAAGCCAAGGTCACAGAGAAGAGACTCAAGCCGAGTTGCATTCGTATTCATAATGGGTCATTGGAAAGAATTCGCGGTTTTGGGATGTAGGGACACTGACTCCACGCCCCTCGGTCGTAAAGCTGCACACAAGTCCAGATCTGACTGGCTAACCCAGCCTTAGCTTCTAAGCTTTACTTGTGACTCATTGATGAACACAAGGACTCGATTATGGATAACCACAATATTGATTTCGATTTTATACATAACTTAGAGGGCTTTAGCCTTAAAGGCTATGTGCCAGACCCGACAATAAGCAAATCAGGCGTCACTGTGGCGTCAGGGTTTGACATAGGCCAATGCTCAAAAGATGAAATAACCAGCCATTTCCCTGCCGAACTTGCCGATAAACTACTGCCTTACGTGGGTAAAACAAAACAGGACGCCCTCGACTGTTTGTCTGACACGCCGCTTAAGATAACGGAGCAGGACGCAGTAGAAATAGACAAATACACTAAAGCTGCCGCAGTGGACCGACTGTGTCATTTGTGGCAAAAAGCTAACCCAAAACAACCCTTCGACGCCTTGCCCACCCCTTGCGCTACCATCATAGCCTCGGTGGCATTCCAATATGGTAACCTCGCCAAACGCACCCCTAATTTCTGGCGACAAGTCACCCAAGGTCAATGGCAACAAGCTTTAGCTAACTTGCGAAATTTTGGCGACAAATACGCCACAAGACGCAACAAAGAAGCAGACCTATTAGCTCATTGGCTGGGGAAAAATAACCCTATGAGTACCCAACATTAACGTCATCAACATAAAGCGCAAGCTATCGCACTCATGACTGTCAGTCACAGTGAGTCATCACTGACAGTTAGCGACAGAAATAGCCAGTCTTGAGTGCATATACCAAACGTATTAATTGGATGTAATTGACAGGAAAGCGGCTAAAACCTAACGGCCAAGCCCTTGTTGCATGATCTCTAAACTCTGCAGTAACGTCTCAGCGTCATCCCTTAAGCCAAGCTGGTTTAGCAAGGTGCTAACACACTCGGCGGTGCACAGGCCATAGTCTTTTTGATTGCGCCGCAGCCGATAAACAGAAGGCCCCTTCTGTTCAATTAACACTTTAGTTAGCTCATGCAAATAGGGGCTTTGGTTATACATTTTCTGTGCTTCTTGCCAGGTGGCGTCCAATAAAATCAATCCCTCTGGCGGATTGTCATTGCCGAGATTGCCACTGCCGAGATTGTCACTGCCGAGCACCTTAGCCGAACAGATCGCCCCAACACCCGGGTAGACTAGTGCCCATGCCTCACTGGCAAGCTGAGCCAGTAACAGGCTGCAGGGCTGTTTGCGCTGCCAAACCACAGTGCGCACTTGCAGTGGGCTGTGTTCTGTCAGTAAAGCTGTGACCAATTTCCCTGTGTTGCTCGGACGCTCAAGCTCTCTGCTGTGGGTGAGTAATACTAGGTTCATCGAGGCCATTTTTTAAGCATAGGGTTCTTCAGTGGAGCCTCTTCAATACGCGGTTCTTCATTTTCATATCACTATCCTTGAAGCAAATATTCTTCAGCTTTATCAATGTGATGTGTCTTACCCACTAAGAGTAATATATCGTTTCTTTTCAGTTGCCAGTCGCTGGCAGGATTATCATATTCGGCGCCTTTACGGCGAACCGCCCTGAGTTCCACTTCCAAGCTAATCCAAGGAATGTCGGCCAAGGTTTTCCCTACCGCGCTTGCACTACTGGTCAAGGTCACCGCATGGAGTAAATCTAAAGTAAAGTCAGTTTCAGTACCAGAGAAGAAGCCATGCAGGTATTGATAATGATTGCGCCGCTCTGACTCTAAGCGCTTTAAAATTCGCGCTAGAGGCACCCCACATTGGTATAAGACTTGAGAGACCAACATCAGGCTCCCTTCCAAGGTTTCCGGAATAACCTGAGTGGCGCCCGCCGCTTTAAGTTCGGTTAAATCGCTGTCATCTCGGGTGCGCACCAAAATTTTTGCATCCGGCGCTAATTTGCGGCACAGGGCCAAGGATTCTTCCGATTGTCTCGGCTCGCAAAACGTCAGCACCACCATATTGGCTTGGCGAATGCCTATTTGTTTTAAAATCCCAAGCTTACAGGCATCACCAAAGTACACAGGCTCTGCCGCAGCCCGCGCCTCTGACACCCGAGTGGGATCTAAATCCAGTACGATATATGGCACGGCTTCGGTTTTTAGAAAACGGGCAATGGTTTGTCCTACTCGGCCGTAGCCTAAGATAAGCACTAATTCTTGGCTATCACTGTGGGGCAAGTTTTCCGGCAGCATCTCTTGCCCCCCTTTATAATTGCCCTGCATTTTTTTAGCTATTTTCTGACTATTACGCACAAGCCAAGGCGCGACAGACATAGATAACACCGCAACCATGACCAAAATGGTGCTGACTTGGTTTTCTAATAAATGATAATTCACCGCTAGTGCCAGCAGTACAAAGCTGAATTCGCCAACCTGAGCCAAGCTGATGGCGGTACTCATGGCAATCTTAAAAGGCTCCCCAGCTAACTTTAATAAGCCATAAACCACCCCAGCCTTAGTGAGCACCACGGCCAATAAGATCAAAATAATCTGCCACCAAAATTGCATCACTAAACCAAAATCCAGCAACATACCGATAGAAATAAAGAATAAGCCCATGAGTAAATCGCGAAACGGGCGAATATCTGCCTCAAGCTGACGCCGATACTGACTTTCACCTAGCAACATACCTGCAATAAACGCCCCCAGCGCCATGGACAAGCCAAGCCACTGAGTAAAAGCACCTGTGACTAAGGCCACCACTAAGGTCGACAGTACAAATAGCTCGTTTGAACGGGAGCGCGCCACCTCATCGAAGATCCTCGGCAGCACCCACTTGCCAAAAGACATTAAACCGATAAAGGCTAAAATCCCCTTAAGTAGTCCCCAGGCAATATCGGCCGACCCTATGGGCGCACCATCATTGGACAATAGCGGCAAGACTATTAATAACGGCACCACAGCCAAGTCTTGAAATAACAGCACACTGACGGACAACTCTCCGTGACGGCGTCTAAGCCAGCCCTGCTCATTTAATAGTTTGAGTACTATGGCGGTGGAAGACAGGGCGACCGCAGCACCAATCACTAAGGCCGCCACCCCATCTTGCCCCAACAATAATGCTGTGCCACCAGCAAGCACGGCGGTCACTATCATCTGTGCGCTACCCAAACCAAACACAGTACGGCGCATGGCCCAAAGTCTGGGCACGGAAAATTCAAGCCCCAAAGTGAACATTAACAACACGACTCCAAGTTCAGCCACGGACTGCATTTGCAATTGAGTAAACCAATGAAAGCCACTGGGGCCACTGAGCACGCCCGTTAATAGATAAGCCAAGATAGGCGGTAAGCCGATGCGCCTGAGCAAAGCGATAGCAATAATGGCGATCACCAACATAGATAGGATCTGGATAAAGATACTGTGGTCCATCTATTCATGTACTCCTTGTCAATAAAATGACGACTTCGAGATTAGGGGAATCAGCTTGAATTAGCGCTAATTTTAACGGGGACGCTATTAAAGATAGCAACTATATAAAAAACAACAAAAAATCTTTTTAGGCACAGTTATTGCTTAATAATCCATGTCGGCTGGCTTAGAAGCGAAAAAATGGCTTCATCGTCTAATCAATCGGGCCAGACCACACATTTAGATGTACCTTGTTGGAGTAAACACTATGGATTTTGCCTTAGCAACACAACTGTATCCTGAAGAGTACTGGTATCAGTCTGACTCTTACCTCAAGGATGAGCCAGAGTTCGATCTGATCCAAGTCGTTCAGCAATTACATGCCAGTTTAGAGCCAAGGACAGTCTTTGCCTGCTTCGGCAAAGTCATCGGCCAACATTTGCCTATCCAAGGCATTCAGCTTGCTGTCGAGCAGCAAAAGCTCAGCTGGGGGCGCCACCACGGCTTAAGCTTGCAAAGAAACCTGTGCCACAATGACACTAACATGGCGTTTCAATACCAGTTGTCGGCCCCACTCACACCTTTACAGTTAATGCAGCTTGAGAAAATAGAACCACTGTTTGCTCTGCCTTTTATTAATGCACTTAAATATCAAAAGATGGCCAACCAAGCCATGTTTGATGCATTAACGGGTTTAGGCAATCGCCATTACTATAGTCAATCTATCCTCAATGCCCTCGCTCGTGCCCAACGTAAGCATGGCAAGGTATCCTTAGTGGTGTTGGATTTAGACAGATTTAAAAATTTAAATGATGAATTTGGCCATAAGCTCGGTGACACTGTGCTTATGGAGTTTGCTAAGGTAATCAATAAAGCAATTCGCAATACAGATCAAGCTTTTAGAATTGGTGGCGACGAGTTTGTCATTATCGTTCAGGGTGACGAAGACGCCGCAGGCATATTATGTCATAGGATCATGGAATTTATCCCCACCAACCCTTTGCTCAATCAATTTCAAGTGCAAACAAGTATGGGTGTTGCGGGTCATAAAAGTGCGCAAAACCCAGAGCAGCTTTATGAAATTGCCGATAAAGCCCTGTACAGCGCCAAAGCGGACGGAAGAAACGGCTTTAAAATAGATAAAGCCAGTTAGCACAGGTCTGTTAACGATCACAAAAGAAACAACCCGTTAACATAACAAGCCACTGCTAAGGTGGCTTTTTATTGTCGACTTAAGCAATTTTCACCTAAAAAAGTGAAGTTGTAAGCTTGTTTATGTGAATAATAACCCGGCCGCCATATTCCATTTGATTATTACTTATTACCAATAGCATTATATTTCAAATCAAAAATATGAAAAATGATTATATGCCGAATAACTAAATGATATTAAATACTTTTAAATAAAAAAACATTCAAGACTAACTGTTTTAAAATCAAAATTTTCAACTGTTCCTGCAACTATCTATGGCTTATCAAGCAAAATCCTCCCCTCATTTGTTGTAATACATTTAGGTAGCAACGGGCCTTTTTCCTACGACTTATGTCAAGCCTTGAAAATAACACTTGTCTTAAATTAGCAACTGGAACTAGAATCCAACTCGAAATAAAAATGCAACCTGATTGCAACATAATGGAAACATTAAGTTGGCTGGCAATGTTCGCTGACTGTAGTTGATGACAATAATTAACAGCAAGATTCTCCCTTACATTCCAAGGGACCTGAGGAACAAGCATGATGAAGAAAACTACCCTCCAAATTATCGGACTTAGCGCAGCGCTTTTAAGCACCGGTGCCTTAGCAGATGGCATACGTGCAAGCCTAGCCATGGATAAGCAAAGTTATGCCAGCCAACAAGACGTTTATGTCACTCTGACCTTGACCAATGAAGAACCTAAAGCCGTTAAATTATTAAAATGGTATACCGCCGCCGATGGCGTAGAAGAGGCCCTGTTCAAGGTAAGTGTCGATGGTCAAGAACAGCCCTATTTAGGTGCTCACTACAAGCGTCCTGCACCCACACTGAAAGACTATATTAAACTTAAATCTGGCCAAAGCCTGTCATACAAGATTGAATTATCGTCTCTGTATGACATGTCACAAACGGGTAATTATGAGATTAGCTACGATGTCAGCAACCTTAAGTTAATGGGCCCAGGTACTAGCAAAAACAACAGCTTATCACCTATGAGCCAAAGCCTAAGTAACGAAAAAGTTAAAACAGACAAGGTCAACTTCTATTTAGAAGGCCGAAAAATAGCCTCTCCTACCCATGAATTAACAGCCGATGGCATAGTCAGTACTATGGCCAGCGCTGCAGGCGGTTCGGTGTCATTCACAGGCCGCTGCAGTAACTCAGAGCAGAGTTCTATTTTATCAGGCCTAAGCGCTGCAAGAAGCATGGCAGCTAATGCCAAATCATATATGCAATTTAGCAGCCCAACTACACGTTATAACACTTGGTTTGGTAGCTACAGCTCAAGCCGTTGGAACACTGTTGCTAATAACTTCAGCAACATAGACAGTGCGCTAAACAATGAGCCACTGACCTTCGACTGTAAGTGCAGCAAGAGCTACTTTGCCTACGTATACCCGACTCAGCCTTACAAAGTTTATTTATGTAATGCCTTCTGGAGCGCGCCAACTTCAGGTACTGACTCTAAAGGCGGCACCATCATTCATGAGCTAAGCCACTTTAATATCGTTGCTGGAACTGATGATATCGTTTATGGCCAAAGCGGCGCTAAGTCTCTTGCCATCAGCAATCCAGCACAAGCGATTCAAAATGCTGACAGTCATGAATACTTCGCTGAGAACACGCCTAATCAGAACTAATTGATGAGTGTCATAAAACGGCGATGAGCTAGACTCAAGCTGTGACATAGAGAAAAAAGGCGACCTTGGTTCGCCTTTTTTATTTTCGATTGCTAGCGAGCTATTTTAAAACGAGTTAATGTGATTGCTAAGCATTTATTGCATGGAGGACTCATAATGAAAATCATCATTCACGCCCTAACCGGATTACTTTCCTTATTGCTAATCTCTTCAAACGCCAATGGTCATGTAATTGATGATAAACACCTTGATGGAGCCTTAAACATGACGTCACCAATCAGCTGCAGCGTCACAACGACAGATGAGAAGCGAGTGATCTTGGTTAGCCTAACCAACCACAGCAGCCATACCTGGCAGTTCCTTAGCTGGCACACTCCCTTTGATGCTTGGTTCAGCCGCTTTATGAGTATCACTGTCTTGGGTGGAGAAAGGGACGGTGAAACAGTGCAATACCAAGGGGCGCTGGCCAAACGAGGGGAACCCAATCTCGAGGATTATGAAACGCTAGCTTCAGGGGTAAACTTAGCGGTGGAGTTGGACTTAGCCCAAGCCTATGAACTGCCTGCGGCTAACTATCTCATTACCATTAACCCGTTTGAATTACACCCAGTGGGCAATGACAGCCAAAGCTTCACCTTAGTCTGTCCCACTCTCAAGTTAGCCTTGTAGCAATTAACTTTCATCATACTTCTCATTGGCTTTAAACGCCTTACTTCACAGGGCGCTTTACCGTATCTGTATTGTGTAAAGTCAGCAACATTTTTGAATCAAAGTGCTTTTTCTTCATCTACTGATGGCGGTCTATTTTGCTGTACTTGCTGCCACTGCTAGCTACACTGATGAGGCGAAATAAGCCATGATTTCAGCGGTTGTCATCTCTTTGGTTTCATTGGAAAAGCAGTAGTAACTAGGGCGCATATCGCTAAAGTATTGCATATCCATCTTAAGCCCCTCTAGGTTTGGAAACAGGCCCACAGGCATATTATATTCACCGGTGGCTTTGAATTTATAAAACAAATGCGTGCCGCACTCAGTGCAAAAGCCGCGAGATGCCCAAGCGGATGATTGATACATTTTTACCTTATCATCGCCTTCTATGGTCACTTTAGTGCCACATTTAACCGCGAAAAATGGCGCGCCGCCCCAGGTCCGGCATGATTGGCAGTGACACACGGTAAATTTAGGGTCGATATCTTCGGCAGTGATGTTTACAGCACCACAAAGGCAATTGGCTTCAGAAACAGACATTTGATAACACCTTAATTGATAAACATAATACGACGTATTAGCACAAGCTCTAGCCAGCCCAACAGAAATACAATTAAAACAATGGCATAACAAAACCACATACTGCGTTCAAGTAAAGCTAACTGACTTAGTAACGAAAGAGAGGAAGGCGACCTAGCCCAAATTACGATCTAGATATTCAAAGCGCAGATTGCCCTCACTCTTAGCTTCAAAAGTGGCAACAGCGTTAAAACCACAAGAGGTTAATACATTAACGGAGGCGATATTCTCTGCTGAGGTGTGAGCGATAATTTTACTTATGTTATCAAAGGATAACGCGTGAGCCACTAACATGTTAACCATTTCAGTGGCGTAGCCACGGCGCTGCCACTCTGGCAATACTGAATAGCCAATCTCGACAATCCCATCAGCATCTGGAGGGCCAAAATAACCACCGGCCCCGACTAATGCTCTGGCCCCTTGTGCCGCATCTATGTTGATGGCATACCAGCCGTACCAACCTTGCGCCGCATCGCCACCGGTTTCAAAACACGACAGGAAAAACGCCATCGCATCCCGATCATACTCTCCCGATGGCCAATGTTCTGACACAAATGCGTTTAACTTTTCAGCCAGTAATTCAGGGGTTTCAAGCTCTATGCGAATATGTTCAGCCGATGAAGAAATCATCTCCACTCGCCCTGATTGATGACCCTGTAATAAATTCTGCATTTTACTTCAATGATCCTTTTGTGATGTATAAGTCCGTTTAGTGAGCGCGAGTATATCGTAAACATATTAACAATCAAGATGTTGACTATAAATCTCAGTGTTTAGCTATACCTTTGTATGCTCGATAATTCGATACTGACCAGCTGAAACGACAATTGGCTCAGGGAATCCTTTACCAAGAACCCGCTTACCATCGCTATTTTCACCTTGTTCGTTTTGAAAGCCTTTATTTACAACCAGTTCAAAATGAGCGTAGGATTCCCAGACGACTATGTTGACATATTTTATCGAGCCTTCAGCTTCTCGAATAAAGGATTTGTAAAAAGTTGAACTGACGAAACCTTGTTGTTTTTTAAAATATTCAACATATTCTGCACGGATAGACTCGGCTTCAGCCTCCATGCCTGTTGGAACGACTATAGTATTGATTACACTGATCTGTTCCATTGCTTTACTCCATCTTCCCTGCTAAAAAATCGCTAACATTTTGATCTCACATTCAATCACGCTTATAAAAGATCCCATAAAAAAGAGTTCAAAATTAATTCGTTATTATAGCCCGGTAAGATCCTAACGACTGCAAATATCATCCATTGATATAGGAGGGATCCTGTTGAAATACTCGCTAGTTTTTAATCTGTGGTAGTAA
This sequence comes from Shewanella denitrificans OS217, assembly GCF_000013765.1. Lineage (NCBI taxonomy): Bacteria > Pseudomonadati > Pseudomonadota > Gammaproteobacteria > Alteromonadales > Shewanellaceae > Shewanella > Shewanella denitrificans. The sequence goes on from NC_007954.1 coordinate 3,138,209, forward strand.
TTTTCCATCGATAGATATTAGTCCCTCTTTTATGACCACATCGCCAGTCCAGAGAGAAGCATAAAATTGGCCATCAAGATACACATCTTTGTGGTATCGGCCCACTATCTCTAGGGTGTGCAAATCTGTAGTTCTGCCGAAGGTCACTGTATGCCGTAGAGGGGATGGTGAAGTCTTACCCACTGTTGAGATTGGCGCTAAGTCTTGGCTGAAGGGTTCGATAATTTTTACCGTCAATCCAGGGTGACTGACATTAAATTCAACCCAATCCCCCATTCGAGTCCCCGCATCGGCCCCCGTGAAGCCAGTCAAACCAGCACAACCCGATAAAACAACAAGCAGCGGTAAAAGAGCTGATTTATAAATATGACTCATAGTGAACTCCAGAAAAGTGAATATGAAAGCTCGCCTATGTAGCCAGCGAATCGACAGTTTGTCTAAATAAGCGCTTAGCCTAGAAGATAAGCCCCCTGCTCGTCAATTAAAATACCATACAACTTGCTGATATTAATTGTAAAAAAACATTCCATACAAGATGGAGGGACATGGTAGCCCGTGAGTTCGGGAAGAATTAGTAGAAGAGGCTAGGCAACTCAGTTAACGCTGGGGGGCCAGATTTCTCATTTCTCGCTAGCTTGCATAAATTATTATTGTCACTTACCTTCTTTAAGGTTCTTAGAGTGTGAGCTTTAATCACGTCTAAATTGAACGGACATTTGAAAAAACAATATTTATTTGAGTAACTTACTAAAGGACGTTGATAAGTATGAATATTTCTAAAATACGTTGCACTGCATTATGGATAGGCCGCACGTTAAGCATGTCAGTAGTCATGATACTACCTACAATGGCATCTGATGTGCCTGTTAATCAGTATCATATTGAACCCTCAGAAATTAATTTGATGGCTCAATCCAGCATATTGCTACCATTTAATAATCGGATGTTTTTATATGGCACGGATGCATCTCAGTTTGATTTAACTGACTTCATTTATGTCAATGCCCCTGACTTAACTGATAAAAAAGAGACTATTTCCCATTGGGCCGGATATTACAGTATTAACCCCAAAGTTGTGCTGACGCTGATGGAAATGCAATCTCAATTAATTTCATTCCCTACAGCCGCAGCGCTCAATCGGCCTTTGGGAGCGCTATCGGGTAAGCAAGGTTTTGAAGAGCAGCTACAAGATGTATTATCTCAACTTTCGCAACGTTTTTATGCCTATGAAGAGCTCCAATTAAAAGGTCAACGCCAGCAAAGTACTGAAGCGATTAATGCATCGAGTTTCGCTTTATTGGATCTGTTAAGCAGTAACCCGTTAGAGCAAAAAAATCAAGCTGCCATGGCAAGCGACGAGGTTTTGGGGTTAGATCAATTTTTAGAGCAGTTTAGATTGTTATTTGGCAACAGTGACAGCGAGCTTTTAATGAGTCCTGCACCTAAGAATGGAGTTGCCCTCGATTCGACCCAGTCGATGCAAAACGTGACACCTATGGCAAATGTCACTATAAATAGTTTACCGCCGAGTAACATGCTGCAAATGCCTTGGCGTCAGGGATATTCATGGCAAGCTAATGGTGCTCATTCCCATACTGGGTCTGGCTACCCGCTATCATCTATCGATGTATCCTACGATTGGCCGCAATGGGGTAGTTCGACTTATTCTGTCACTGCAGCTCATGGTGGAACCGTTAATGTGTTGTCTCGCTGCCAAGTGCGGGTGACAAATACTAACGGTTGGGCGACCAACTATTATCATATGGACCAAATTACAGTGCGCAATGGCCAATATGTAAATCCAAATACCGTGATGGGTATCTATGCCAATAATAGAAATACAGCCTTGTGTGAAGGGGGAAGCTCAACAGGGCCCCATTTGCATTTCTCTTTGTTAAAGGATGGACGTCATATGTCGTTGCAAGGCGTGAATTTCGGTCAATACAGAATAAACATTGGTAGTTATAACTATGACAATAACTGCAATCGTTTCAATCTGTTTGATTTAAATAATAATCGTACTCTGTGCGCTTGGACGCCACTGTATAATGCTGGCAGTATCTAATAGATAAGAATAAACCCCTCCTTTGAGGGGTTTATATTATGTTAGATCCCAGATTATGCTGTTTTTACGGTTTTCACTCAGGCCAAAAGCCTGCCGTGAGCAGACTATTGCCTTGGCTCACCGGAAGCGTCCACGGTAGTGTTCAAATTTCTTTTATGGCTCTATTCTTGCGGCGCACACAAGCCATAAACATAATCATCTTTATATTTGTTATTAATGATTGAGTTTTGTTTTAAACAACCTTCTCGTGAAAAGCCGGCTTTTTCTAGCACTTTGTATGAACCTATATTCTTTGTTGAACAGGTAGCAACGAGTTTATTTAAGTTAAGCGTCGTAAATGCGTAGTTCTTAAGGAGCTTTAATGCCTCTGAGGCCACTCCTTTTCCATGGGCTTCAATTCTAAGTAAGTAGCCTACTTCAGCTATCCTTGCTTTATCATTAGTGATTTTTAAACCTATGCTTCCCAACTTTTCACCTGTATTAATTTCGTCAATGGCTAAACACAGCCACTGGCCTACCTCGCCATCCCAAGGCTGGGTACGCTCTTCAAATCTTTTCTTAGTTTCTTCGATAGAAAATGGTTCGAATACATGCTCCATAATTTTTGGGCAAGTATTTAAAACTTTAAACAATTCCCAATCTGATTTATCTAAGAGACGCAGATTTATTGTGTTACTTGATATCTTCACAAAACTTCCTTATTTTTATCAAACCTTTCGCACTAGGGGATCCCCAGATAATCCGTTAATAAAACCTGACTAGCCATTGTAAAACAATAACATAATTTACTTTTGGCATACGCTCAAGCAAGGTTTTGGGATTTCACTGCGAGAAGGCCAATACGCTAGGCGTTTAGGAAGCCGATTAGCTAAAGGGATGGATTTCATTAAGAAACAACAACTGTTTTCCCCACTGATTTGGGCTCTACAAGGGCATGACCAATAATGAGTTGAACAGGATGTTCTAACATCGACAACTTTTTGGTTTAGTAGAGGGAGCAAATCATGCTCTTTATTGTGGCTGTCCTCATTTACTTTTATCCCTTTTATTGATCTTTCGTCAACCACCACAAGCAGAAAAGAAATACAAAAACATTCAACATGATCAACGAAAAGAGCTTGAGAGCCGAATACTGGGAAAAGAACCGATAACGCTGCAGCTTTGCAGGGATGGCGGCATAATCCACATTGCGATAGCAGATCAAATAAGCGAGATAGATCCCTGCCCCCCAAAAAAGTACCACAGCTCCTGTGACTGGCCCTTTAAAGGTTTCTACTAGCTGCAGCTTCTGTAAGGCCATAGCCCAATCCAGCAAGGGAATGTCTAAGTATTGCAGCACACATAAGAGTGCCATTAGCTGGAAGGGGATGATGACCATCCCCAAGAATATAATGCCCCCTGGGCGGAACGGCTGTCTATCTGATTTTCGGTCATTCTCAATGCACCAATAAAAGATATAAAGATAATAACAACGCATAAACTCGAGCATATAATTCTCATTTGAGCACGGCGATCAATTTTGCCGCTGTGCGGTTTTCACGTTAAGTAGCAAAAATCAGGCCAGCCATTGTAAAACAATAACATAAAGCACTTTTGGCATACGCTCAAGCAAGGTTTTAGGATTTCACTGCGTGAAGGCCAATACGCTAGGCGTTTAAGGAAGACATTTTAATTATAATGACACCCATTGTTAAATTTTTTTGGATTTAGTCTTTAAGATTTTAAGCACACAGCTAACACTGAAACTAACGAGTTGAGCTTAGGTGATTTGCGAGACGACCGTCTACTCTTGTAAAAAAGTAGGACGTCGAAGCGAGCTACAGGGAAGTATTCACGCGTGTCGTAGAGTGAACACCTGAGTGAGACTGTATGACCATTTCAATCAACCAGTGAATAGTGCCAAAACTCTGTTTTCGTTCACTTACTCATTAATCTAAATATTGATATTAACCATCGCAGCATTTGTGAGTCCTTTCACATCAGAAAGGATGTTCTACTTTAGTTGAAATCAAGAGCCATGGACGAATCTGGGTTAAATCAAAACGCTGCGTGTCGTAGACTTTCTCGAGACAAATGCGCCATGGCAAGCCTGTATAGCGAAATTAAACAAACTCCCTTTGATAATCTTCTGGTTTAAGCATTAAATCTCACAAACCAACACTCACGCCGATGCGGTATTGCTCATCGAGTTGAGCAAGGTAACTGTGCCAGCTATTGTCTGCAGCCGTGTCAGCTTTCTCACTACAACCTGCCTGCTCTAGCTCTTGTTTTAGTTCCAGTTCTAAACCAGAACCTGCATTTAAGCCCAGCTGCAAAGGTACGGACAGCCAATTCAGTGACTCGGCTCGATTTATCCGTGTCATCACCGCTTGTTGCGCTGGCGAATAGTCGATGTCAGCTGAGACTGGTTCTGGTGTGACTGGTTCTGGAGAGTTAACACTCACAACGCCACTTTCAGCACTATTGAAGCCAAACAAGCCATCCAAGCTTAGGCTGTGGATCTTTGGCCCTTGGCTGCTGTTGTTGCTGCTGCTGTTAATACTAGAAGTACTAGAAGTGCTAGAAGTGCTGTCAGTGCTGTCAGTGCTGTCACTGTTTTGGAGATGGCGCGCGGCGTTAATATCGAAGCTGAAACTTGCCAGTACCATGGCAAGACCTTTACCGCAGGCCTTGATATAGGATTCCTTCAGTGCCCATAAGTCGAAGAAACGATCCCGCTGCTTGGATGCATCTAAGGCCAATAAGTCACTGATTTCAGCCTCTGCAAAGTAGCGCTTAAGGATAGTGTGGATGTTAGTGCTGTCGCGGCGGCGCTCGATATCTACGCCCAAAGCGTACCGCTTGCCATGAGTCGGCGCTTGCAGCACTCCAATCAATAACCACTCGCCAGAGTGACTTAAGTTAAAGTTTATTCCCGTTTGGGCGTACTGCGCCGCCGTTAATTCAGGCTTGCCCTGCTTGCCGTAATCAAATTGCCACTGCTCGGGTAAACACGTCTCATGTGAAAGCGTCCCATGCAAAGACTGCCTATGCAAAGACAGCACATGGCGTAAACCTGCCCTGACAATTAAGGCATTATTGCGACTTTTTGGCTGATAACGGCCAACTTTGGCTTGCTCATCGTCACTGAGGCACTTGAGTAACAGCGCGCGTTGAGATGAATTTATGGCGGCTAACGGCAACAGGTATAGATGCACCTCGCTAACGAGTGGTTCGTTTGCTAGCAGCTCACGGGCTTGGGCTCCACAAGAGGAAAGCGCGTTGGAAGAAAGCTCATTGGGCATAGGGGGCTCTTGGTATTGAAATTAATCTCTTGGTATCGCGATTAAATTGGCTCACCTGCCCATGATAACAGCGGCGAAATACCCTGTCTTGAAATTATATTTAACGACTTAGACTGATTTTTAGTTCCGCATGATTGTATCGGAGTGAAACCTCAGGTAATCTGCCATGGTTGTTTTTTAGCATGACAGCTTTTTAGGGCCAAAACGCTAGATTAACAATAGATTATTTGATCTCATCTGAGCCTGACTAGAATAAGAGTCCCACTAGATTATATGGATAGCCAAGATTAAGATGACCTCAAGCGCATCCACCAGCACCAAGGCCAATGACGCCGTTCAAACCAGGGGTAATCGAGCCAGCACTAAGCAGACGAGCACTAAGCAGACGAGCGAAGTGCAAACAAGCATTAAGGCTAAAGCCAGTGCCAAAGCCAGTGCCAAGGCAAAGCTCAAACCCCTTACTCATAAAAAGCCATCTGCCAGTCAAAAACGTCATTCCAATGCCACCACCACCCCCGAAATGCGCGCTTTTATTCAATCATCTCCCATGAGCGTCGCGGAACTGGCAAAAATTCTAAATATTAGCGAAGCCACAGTGCGCAAATGGCGTAAACGCGACTCAATCGATAATAGCCCTAACACGCCCCACAAACTCAACACCACCCTCTCCCCCATGGAAGAATACGTGATGCTGGGGCTGCGCTATCAATTGAAAATGCCCTTAGACAGGTTGCTTCAAGTCACTCAAGAATTCATTAACCCCAATGTGTCCCGCTCCGGCCTTGCCCGCTGTTTAAAGCGCTTTGGGGTATCAAAACTCGATGAATTCGACAGCCCCTATGTGCCAGAAAAATTCTTCAACCAGCTGCCTGTTATTCAAGGCACGGACGTTCAAACCTACACCTTAGATCCCAAAACCTTGGCCGAAACCTTGTCGCTGCCAAGCCCAGATCCTGACAACGTAGTGCAAGTGGTGTCCTTAAGTATTCCCCCAAAGCTCACTGAGCAGCAGAATTACTCTGTGCTGCTTGGGGTCGATTTCAAGACCGACTGGGTTTATTTAGACGTCTATAAAGACAGCCATACCCAGGCGACCAATAGATACATGGCCCATGTGTTAAAGCATGGCCCGTTCCACTTACGTAAGTTACTGGTAAAAAATTATCACAGCTTTTTAGCGCGCTTTCCCGGCGCTAGCATGGCCGCCAACCCTGCGTCGCCGCACAAATCGGCCACTCACCTACATCAGGTAACTGACACCCAGTTACCCAACGGAGACTCCCATGAGCCAATCCAAGAATAATACCGACAAGCGTTTAAATAAGCGTTTGAAGGACATGCCCGTTGCCATAGTCGGCATGGCGAGCATTTTTGCTAACTCTCGCTATTTAAATAAGTTTTGGGACTTGATAAGCGAAAAAATCGATGCCATTACCGAAGTGCCTGACACTCATTGGCGCGTAGAAGACTATTATGATGCTGACAAATCGGCGCCGGATAAAAGCTATTGCAAACGCGGCGGTTTCTTACCCGAAGTCGACTTTAACCCGATGGAGTTTGGCCTGCCGCCTAATATCCTAGAGCTGACCGATTCATCACAATTGTTATCGCTTATCGTGGCCAAAGAAGTATTAGCCGATGCAGGCGTTGGCGCCGATTACGACACAGACCGCATAGGCATTACCTTGGGCGTCGGTGGCGGTCAAAAACTTAACCACAGTTTAAGTGGCCGTCTGCAATACCCTGTACTTAAGAAGGTATTTAAAAGCAGCGGATTAAGCGATGAAGACACTGAAATGCTGATCAAAAAGTTCCAAGATCAGTATGTTCATTGGGAAGAAAACTCATTCCCGGGATCTTTGGGTAACGTGATAGCAGGCCGTATCGCCAACCGTTTCGATTTAGGCGGCATGAACTGTGTCGTCGACGCCGCTTGTGCAGGCTCCCTTGCGGCGCTGCGTATGGCACTCACCGAACTTACAGAATGTCGCAGCGACATGATGATAACCGGCGGCGTGTGTACCGATAACTCACCGTCCATGTACATGAGTTTTTCAAAAACCCCAGCCTTTACCACTAACGAAACCATCCAACCCTTTGATATCGATTCAAAAGGCATGATGATTGGCGAAGGTATCGGCATGGTCGCATTGAAGCGCCTTGAAGATGCTGAGCGCGATGGCGACCGTATTTATGCCGTCATTAAAGGGGTTGGCGCCTCATCGGACGGTAAATTTAAGAGCATTTATGCCCCGCGCCCTGAAGGCCAAGCCAAAGCATTAAAGCGCGCCTACGATGACGCAGGTTTTGAGCCGCACACCATAGGCTTAATTGAAGCTCACGGTACAGGCACTGCCGCCGGTGATGTGGCCGAATTTAACGGTTTAAAGTCAGTGTTTTCAGAAGGCAACGGCACTAAGCAGCACATAGCTTTAGGCTCGGTTAAATCCCAAGTAGGCCACACTAAATCAACCGCGGGCACCGCAGGATTGATAAAAGCGGCGCTGGCGCTGCACCACAAGGTATTACCGCCAACCATCAACGTAAGTAAGCCAAATCCAAAACTTGGGGTTGAAGATTCACCGTTTTATCTCAACACTGAAACCCGCCCTTGGTTGCCACGCACCGATGATACGCCGCGCCGTGCAGGCATTAGCTCATTCGGTTTTGGCGGCACTAACTTCCATGTGGTGTTAGAAGAATACAAGCTAGACCATGGCCGCGATGCCAAGTACCGTCATCGCGCCGTGGCGCAAAGTTTATTGATAAGCGCCGCCAACAAGGCAGGGTTACAGGCTGAGCTGACTCAGCTGTTAAATGAACTCAATGGTTTAGATACCAAGTGCCCGAATGGGATTGAGATTGAGTTAGCAAAATTAGCCAAGCGCTTCGCTGTGACTGACATTGACAGCAAAGCCGCTCGTATCGGTATTGTGGTCAGTTCATTAACAGAACTTACCACTCAACTGACTCAAGCGATTGCTCAGCTAAGTTCAAACTCGGCGGATCATTGGCAATTGCCTTCTGGTACCAGTTTCCGCGCTAGCGCGTTAGTGGCTAAAGACAGCAATGCCAAAGTCGCCGCGCTATTTGCCGGTCAAGGCTCACAGTATTTAAATATGGGCGTCGATCTTGCCTGTTATTACCCTGAGATGCGCCAGCAATTGATGTTGGCCGACAAGGTGTTTGCCAAAAACAAACAAATGCCGTTATCCCAGGTGTTATTCCCTATTCCGGCATTTGAAGCCGATGTGCTAGCGGCCCAGCAGGCGCTGCTCACCAATACTGCCAATGCTCAAAGCGCCATAGGTGCAGTGAGCATGGGGCAATATCAGCTATTAACCCAAGCAGGCTTTAAGCCTGACATGGTCGCAGGCCACAGTTTTGGTGAATTGTCGGCATTATGCGCTGCAGGCGTGATTAACCAAGATGATTACTACCAACTTGCCTTTGCCCGTGGTCAAGCCATGGCGGCAACGCCAAAAGATCAAGATGCAGGCGCCATGTATGCGGTGATTATTCCCGCAACCGCAGAAAATGGCACGGCGCAGCTTGAAAAATGCATCGCAGCCTTTGATGGCGTGAAAGTGGCTAATTACAATTCACCGGCTCAGTTAGTGATTGCAGGCCCAACGGCAGCAAGCGCGGATGCAGCAAAAGCCATTCAAGCCTTAGGCTTTAAAGCCATTGCCTTGCCTGTCTCTGGCGCATTCCACACCCCGCTTGTGGCCCATGCTCAGCAGCCTTTTGCTAACGCAATCAACAAGGTCAAGTTCGCCAAACCTAAGCTTAATTTATACGCTAACGGCACAGGTAAGTTGCACCCTAAAGATCCTAAGGCCATCCAAGCCGCCTTTAGCGAGCATATGCTGCAATCTGTGCGTTTTAGCGATCAATTACAGTCTATGTACGATGCTGGAGCCCGGGTGTTTGTTGAGTTTGGCCCGAAAAATATTCTGCAAAAATTGGTAGAAGGCACCTTAGGCAACCAAAGCGATGCTGTCAGCGTGATAAGCCTTAATCCAAATCCTAAGGGCAATAGCGACACTCAGTTGCGCCAAGCCGCGACTCAACTTGCGGTACTCGGTTTAAGCCTCACTGAGGTTGACCCGTATCAAGCACCGATAGCCGAACTTGCCAAGTCATCACCCATGAACGTCAAGCTAACGGCAAGCAACTTCATCAGCCCAGCGACCAAAGCCAAAATGCAAAAGTCACTGGAAACGGGTCAAGTTGCCCTGAAGGAAGTGAAAGTTGAAGTGCCTGTCGAGAAAATTGTTGAAACTGCTGTTGAAACTATTGTTGAGAAGATCGTGGAAAAAGAAGTGATTAAAACTGAATATATTGAAGTGCCACAAGCAGGCAGTGCAAATGCAAATGTTCAAACAAGTGCTCAAGCAAACCATGCCCCTGCACAGGTCCGCTCTACGCCAACGAGTGCTTCGCCAGTCAGCCATGACAGCATAGGGGCGTTTTTTGCCGCCCAGGAACAAACGGCTCAACTGCATCAGCAGTTTTTAGCCATCCCCCAGCAATACGGCGATACCTTTGCCACCTTAATGGCTGCACAAACTCAAATGGCAGCCTCAGGCGTTGCTATTCCAGATAGCTTGCAGCAATCTATGGCGCAATTCCACCAGCACCAAGCGCAAACCCTGCAAAGCCATACCTTGTTCCTCGAGCAGCAAGCGCAATCGAACCAACAAGTGTTGGCCATGCTAGCCGGTCAAGCGCCAGTGCCTGTTCAAAAAGCCCAGATTCAACAAGCGCCAGTTGGCACTCAAGCTCGCGTTCAACAGCCAGTTCAACATCTTGGGACTCAAACACCTGTCGCTCAAGCTATTGTGCAAAATCGCGCAGCGCCGGCTCCACAAGCTGTCGTTGCTATGTCAGCTCCAGCGCCTCAAGTGACGCCAGTTAAAGCCCCCGCTCCAGTTGCTGCGGCGCCTGTTGCTTCAGCTGCTCAAGCGGTTGTGAGTTCGGGCTTAAGCGCGCAAAAGGTGCTAAACACCATGTTAGCAGTGGTGGCAGAAAAAACCGGTTACCCAACGGAAATGCTAGAACTTGGCATGGATATGGAAGCAGACCTGGGTATCGATTCCATCAAGCGGGTTGAAATTCTAGGCACGGTACAAGATGAGCTTCCAGGCTTACCTGAATTAAGTCCTGAGGATTTGGCTGAGTGTCGCACCCTTGGTGAAATCGTTGACTACATGAACAGCAAGTTGCCTGCGCAAAGTGCCTCGGTTGCCACCTCTGTTCAATCTGCCCCCGTTCAAGCTTCAGGCTTAAGCGGGCAAACAGCCTTGAGCGCGCAAAAGGTCCTTCAGACCATGCTAGAAGTGGTGGCAGAAAAAACCGGTTACCCTACTGAAATGCTAGAGCTTGGCATGGATATGGAAGCCGATTTAGGTATCGACTCTATCAAGCGGGTTGAGATTTTAGGCACAGTACAAGATGAGCTTCCAGGCTTACCTGAACTTAGCCCAGAAGATTTAGCCGAGTGTCGCACCCTTGGTGAAATCGTGGCTTATATGGGCAGCAAGCTGCCAGCCGCTGGCGCCATGAACTCTCTACAAACTGCACAAGCAACTGTCGCACCAGTTGTTAGCAATGGACTGAGCGCTGAAAAGGTATTAAGCACCATGATGGCTGTGGTTGCCGACAAAACTGGCTACCCAACTGAAATGCTAGAGCTTGGCATGGATATGGAAGCTGATTTAGGTATCGATTCTATCAAGCGGGTAGAAATTTTAGGTACGGTGCAAGATGAGCTTCCAGGTTTACCTGAACTTAACCCAGAAGATTTAGCCGAGTGTCGTACATTAGGTGAAATCGTTGCCTATATGAACAGCAAATTACCCGCTGAAGGCTCACTACTCGCCGAAGGCTCACGTCTACCCGCTGAGGGCTCTACATTACCAGCTGTCGCACCAGTTGTTAGCAATGGACTGAGTGCTGAAACAGCCTTGAGCGCGCAAACAGCCCTGAGCTCAGAGAAAGTACAGAGCACCATGATGGCCGTGGTTGCCGACAAAACCGGCTACCCCACTGAAATGCTTGAGTTAAGCATGGATATGGAAGCAGATTTAGGTATCGATTCTATCAAGCGGGTAGAAATTCTAGGTACGGTGCAAGATGAGCTTCCAGGCTTACCTGAACTTAACCCTGAGGATTTGGCTGAGTGTCGCACCCTTGGTGAAATCGTGGCCTACATGGGCTCTCGTCTACTCGCCGAAGGCTCACGCCTACCCGCTGAGGGCTCCAATCTGCCAGCCGCAGCCGCCATGAACTCTCCACTGCCAGCACAAGCAGCTGTCGCACCAGTTGTTAGTAATGGCCTGAGCACTGAAAAGGTATTAAGCACCATGATGTCCGTGGTTGCCGACAAAACCGGTTACCCAACTGAAATGCTTGAGTTAAGCATGGACATGGAAGCCGATTTAGGCATCGACTCAATCAAGCGTGTTGAAATTCTCGGCACAGTACAAGATGAGCTTCCAGGCTTACCAGAACTTAACCCTGAAGACTTAGCTGAGTGCCGTACCTTAGGTGAAATCGTTTCGTACATGGGCTCACGTCTACCCGCTGAGGGCTCTAGTGTTGTCACCGATCCTGTGAACACTGCAAGTACGGTAGCTGAACTTGCGAACGATTTACCTCCGCACCAGGAAGTCGCCCTAAAAAAGCTACCAGCGGCGGATAAATTAGTTGACTGTTTTTCTAAAGACGCCTGTATCGTCATCAATGATGATGGCCATAATGCCGGTGTATTAGCAGAAAAATTAGTGGCAACTGGCTTAACCGTCGCAATAATCCATAGCCCAAAATCCGTTACCAGCAAGCAATCTCCACTGAGCAGTGCCATTGCCAGTTACTCTTTAACTGACGTCAGCGATGACGCAATAGCTAACGTCGTTGCGCAAATTAGTGCTAAACACAAGATTGCCGCTTTTGTACACCTTCAGCCGCAATTTGATACAGCAAAACAAACTGGCCTCGCCTTGAGTGATGCAGGCTTTAACGCCGTTGAACAAGCCTTCTTAATGGCGAAGCATTTACAACAAAGCTTTGAAAGCCTTTCAAAAACTGAGCGCGTTAGCTTTATGACGGTAAGCCGCATCGACGGTGGTTTCGGCTACTTAGATGTAAACGCCTTAGCCAAGGCAGAACTTAACCAAGCGGCATTATCTGGATTAAGCAAAACACTCGGCCATGAATGGCCAAACGTGTTCTGCCGTGCCTTAGATATCGCCCCAAGTTTTGAAGCGGTTGAATTAGCACAGGCAATTGTTGCTGAACTATTTGATATTGATACCAGCATCACTGAAGTGGGCATTAGCAGCCAAGGGCGTTATACCCTTAGCGCCATAGATACTGCGACAACCCGCTTTAAAGCCACGACATTAACTAATGAAGACAATGTGTTAGTCACTGGCGGCGCAAAAGGTGTCACCTTCGAGTGTGCCCTAACCTTAGCCAAACAAACCAAATCACACTTTTTCTTAGCCGGTCGCAGTGAGCACTTAGGGGCAAACTTGCCAAGCTGGGCTCAAGGCAAGCAAGCCAATGAGTTAAAAGCTGCTGCCATTGGGTATATTCAATCCCAAGGTGACAAGCCAACGCCTAAGCAGATTGATGCCTTAGTTTGGCCTATTACCAGCAGTTTAGAGATAGATCGCGCGCTTAATGCATTTAAAGAGGTGGGCGCCAGTGCTGAATATATCAGCATGGATGTGAGCTCAGATGCAGCCATTAAGCAAACGCTTAAAGGGCTTAAGACGATTACCGGCATCATTCATGGTGCGGGCGTATTAGCCGATAAACATATTCAAGACAAAACCTTAGCTGAGTTAGGCCGTGTGTATGGCACTAAAGTGTCAGGCTTTGCCGGCATTATTAACGCCATAGATGCAAGCAAGCTAAAGCTGGTGGCCATGTTCTCATCTGCGGCAGGTTTCTACGGCAACACAGGCCAAAGTGACTACTCAATGTCTAATGAGATCCTCAACAAAACGGCACTACAACTTGCGGCTAACTATCCGCAAGCAAAAGTGATGAGCTTTAACTGGGGCCCTTGGGACGGCGGTATGGTCAGCTCGGCGTTGAAGAAGATGTTTGTTGAGCGCGGCGTGTACGTTATTCCGTTAGATAAAGGCGCAAACCTGTTTGCTCACAAGCTGTTATCTGAATCTGGCGTGCAAATGCTGATTGGATCGAGCATGCAAGGCTCTGGCATTCAAGGGACTGACACTTCATCACAAGCTGATGCGTCACAAGCGAGTGCTTCTGTAAAAAAGCTTAATGCGAACTCTTTGCCTGCTGCAATGAGTTCGCTGACACTTTGTTTTTCTGCTGCCAATAACAGCCACACGGTCGAACGAGTACTAAGCCCCGCTGCCATGCCCTTCATTGAAGATCATTGCATTGCGGGGAATCCAGTACTGCCCACCGTGTGCGCGATTCAATGGATGCGCGAAACCGCGCAGCTATTGTGCGGACAGCTTGCGAGTGTGCAAGAGTATAAATTGCTTAAAGGCATCATATTCGACACCAACGAGCCACAAGTCCTGCGTCTAACACTGACGCAAACTGAGACGGGCTTAAGTGCGTTAATTTCTAGCCGACTGCAAAGCGATCCGGTAGACAGTGTGTTAAGGCCGCAATATCAAGCGAGCCTTATTGTTAATGAAAAGCTGGTTAACGATAAAGTTGTTAACAAACAGCTAGATAATGCTTCAACGACGCTGCCAACGGCCGCTATCGATGCACAGCAATTAGCGAACGCAGGTAAAGTGATTAGCACTGGCAGCGAACTTTACTCCAACGGCAGCTTGTTCCATGGCCCTCGCCTACAAGGCATTAAGCAAGTGCTGATCGCCGATGACGAGCAGCTAGTGTGCAAAGTTGAATTACCGCAGATTAATCCGCTGGATTGCGCCGGTTTTGCCCCTAAGTTAGTCCTTGGTGGCAGCCAGGCGTTTGCTGAAGATTTATTGCTGCAGGCCATGCTAGTGTGGGCGCGGATAAAATTTGATGCCGCCAGCCTGCCCTCAAGCATTGGCGAGCTGACAACTTATGCGCCGTTCGCCTCTGGCGATCAAGGTTACTTAGTATTGACGGTAGTCAAAAGCTCAAGTCGCTCGCTCACTGCTGACATTGCGCTTTATCATCAAGATGGTCGCTTAAGCTGCGCCATGAAAAATGCTAAAACCACTATCAGTAAGAGCTTGAACGATGCCTTTAGTGCGCCGCGCAATAAGCGAGAACCAGCATGAACTTAACCCCTCATGTTGCAACTGACGGCATGCTAGCTGTGGTTAAGCCCCTAAGCGTATCGCAATTGGTCGATGCGGTTAAAGCACGGCAAACCTTGCCGCTTCGCATTGCAGTGCTGCTCACAGAGCCAAGTTTACTTGGCGCTGATATTCAATTAGTGACAGTGGACAACAGTCACCCGCTGGCCTTTGAGCAAGCGCTAGCGACTGCGGCGCAGATCCTTAGCACCACGGACTTAAGCACGAATACCAGCAATGTCATCGTCAATCTGGCTGATACCCTATGGTTAATGCCAGCACTCACGGCGGCAAAAAATGCCCTGCATCCCCACGCTTATATCAATGGCGTTGGGATAGCGGCAAACAGTCATGACGCCATTACCCAAGCCTTAGTTCACGCAAAACGCACCCACCTTGCACCTAAAGTGCAGCAAGTCAGCAGTGCATGTTCTAACGACAAGCTGCAAGGGTTAAAAGCCTTAGTGACAGCTATCGCCCAACGGCAATCATTGGATAGTGGCGGGTATTGGTTTTGCGATTTTCATCAAAGCCGCGTCGCCGCTTTTAGTAACAGCTTTACTAACACAAGTGCTGGCACGAGTATTAGTACTCGCAAGGCTTCGAGTAAAGCGAGTGATGACTCACATCAAGCCATCATTTTAACCCAAGGCACTGCGGTGATTGCGGCTAAACCTTTGCTCAATCAACACAGATTGTGGCTGCCTCTTGGGGCAACCTCGATGGATGATTTGCAACAAGGGTTAATCGACTTATCACAACATCTCACTGGGTTAGACACCCCATTAGCCTTGCTTAACTTCATCAAGCAAGCGCTAAGTAAATATCAAGCAAACTCAGCTATATATCCATTAACAGCCGTTGTGATGGCCACAAGTTTTGATGCGCTTAAGGCTGAAGTGAATGCCATGGAGCAATTCATTAAGGCCAGCGAACCTAAGGCCCCGATTAGTTACAAGACCCCAGCGGGTAGCTGCTTCACCAATCAGCCCTCAGGTGAGGCAGGCTTAAGCTTTGTCTACCCAGGTGTCGGCACGGTATACGCCGACATGTTTAAGCATTTAGGTCATAGCTTCCCTGCGCTTTATGCCGAGCTTGAAAAACAAGGCGATTTACAAGCCATGTTACAAAATCAGCATATTTATGCCTCAGCTGATCAGAAAAGCGCCGCAAACAGCAATGACACAAGTCCCATAGGCGTTGCAGGCATGAGCCTGTCACAACTTGCCATTGCCGGCGTTGGCGCGAGTTATCTATTGACCAAGTTGCTGGACAAAGAATTTAACATCAAGCCCAAACTTGCCTTAGGTTACTCCATGGGTGAAGCGTCCATGTGGGCCAGCTTGAACGTCTGGCAACAGCCTCACAGCTTGATAGAAGCCACCCAATCTAGCACTATTTTTACCCAAGATATTTCCGGCGCGCTTAATTGTGTTAGAAAAGATTGGCAGTTAACTCACACTGACGGGCAAGCTGATGAAATTGTGTGGAACAGCTTCGTGACCCGGGCTACCCCAGAGGAATTAACCCCACACCTTAAGGATTTCCCTCGGGCCTATATCGCGATTATTCAGGGCGATACCTGCGTGATAGCAGGTTGCGAGGCAAGCTGTAAAGCCATGCTTAAACAGGCGGGCAAGCGCGGCATGGCGTCCAATAAAGTGACCGCGATGCACACGCCGCCAGCGATGCAAATTATTGAGCAAGTGAAGCAGTTTTATCATCAAACCTTGATGGATAAACTGCCCACCTCGATAACATTCTTAACGGCAACGCAGGATAAGCCAATCCCCTTAAACAGCGATGCCATCGCCCAATCCATTGCCGACACTTTTTGCCATCAATTGGACTTCACCCAGTTAATTGCCAAGGCTTGTCATCACGGCAGCAGATTATTTGTGGAAATTGGCGCCGACAGACAAACCAGCACCTTGATTGATAAAATACTGGCATCTCAAGCGCCGCTGCAAGACATAAATAACCACCCCAGTCCCGCCCATGCCATTGCCATCAATGCCAAAGGCGCGGATGAAAGTATCAGTTTATTGAAATGTTTAGCCCAGTTATTAAGCCATCGGGTGTCTATGTCATTCGCGCCCTTTGTGGACAGCATTGAACAGGCCATTGAGTGTTTAAGCCTTGGCCTCGATGCAGATTTACAACAAGCTGCAGCTCACTTAATTTCAGAAGGAGAACCTCATTGAGTTCTCATAAATTACCAAAAATTGCCATCGTAGGCCTTGCGAATCAGTACCCAGATGCCGATACGCCAGCAAAGTTTTGGCAAAATCTGTTGGATAAAAAAGATTCTCGCAGCCAAATAAGCCAGCAAAAGCTCAATGCCAACCCCCAAGATTACACAGGTGTTCAAGGTGAGTCAGACCGCTTTTATTGCGATAGAGGCGGCTATATTCAAGACTTTACATTTAATGCTAATGGCTACCAGATCCCCGCCAGTGCATTTGAAGGTTTGGATGACAGCTTTTTATGGGCAACCGATACCGCCCGTAATGCCTTAACCGATGCAGGCATTGGCTTAAGCGACAGCCGCTTATCCCGCACAGGTATTGTGATGGGCACCCTGTCATTCCCAACGGCTAAATCCAATGAGCTGTTTGTGCCGCTTTACCATGACGTGGTTGAAAAAGCCCTGCAGCTGAAACTTGGGCAACCAAACTTTGTGTTACAAGGTTTTAGCAACGAGCAGCCGCTTGGACAGACCCGCTCAATCAATTACCGCAATGGCAGAATCGCTCACAATGCCTCAAAGCTTGTTGCCGACGCGCTCGGGTTAGGCGCAGCGCAATTAAGTTTAGATGCCGCCTGCGCAAGTTCAGTCTACGCCCTAAAACTCGCCTGTGATTACTTGCACACAGGCAAGGCCGATATCATGCTGGCGGGCGCCGTATCTGGGGCCGATCCTTTCTTTATCAACATGGGCTTCTCGATTTTCCACGCCTACCCAGATCACGGTATTTCAGCGCCTTTTGATAGCAACAGCAAAGGCTTATTCGCCGGTGAAGGTGCTGGAGTCTTGGTGCTTAAACGCCTTGAGGATGCCGAGCGCGATGGCGACCATATTTATGCCCTCGTTAGCGGCATTGGCTTATCGAACGACGGTAAAGGTCAGTTCGTGTTAAGCCCCAACAGTAAAGGCCAAGTGCTTTCCTTTGAGCGCGCCTACCGTGAAGCTGACATTGCACCTGCCAGCATTGAAGTGATTGAATGCCACGCCACCGGCACGCCGTTGGGCGACAAGGTCGAGCTCACCTCCATGGAGCGCTTCTTTGAAGATAAACTCAGTGGCAGCGCCACCCCATTAATTGGCTCGGCTAAATCCAACTTGGGTCATTTGCTTACCGCCGCAGGCATGCCCGGGATCATGAAGATGATTTTCGCCATGCGCCAAGGCGTGTTGCCCCCCAGTATCAATATCAGCAGCCCAATCGCCTCACCTAATCAATTGTTTGGTCAGCAAACCTTGCCCAATGAAGTCTTGCCTTGGCCTGACAAAGCGGGCAATAAAGCCCGTCATGCTGGGGTGTCTGTGTTTGGTTTTGGTGGCTGTAACGCCCATTTATTGATTGAATCTTATGATAATGATGCCGCCAAGTCGCCGACGAACACCTTGCAAGGTCAGTCAACCCTAGATGCTGCCAACACTGAGCTTCATATAACGGGTATCGCGGCGCACTTTGGCAAAGCCAGCAGCATTAATGTTCTGGCGCAAAAGATAACTCAACAAGAGTCCTTAATGACGACTCTGCCTGCCAAGCGCTGGAAAGGGCTTGAGCGTCATCCAGAGATTTTGGCCCAGCATGGACTCCTTGCAGTACCTGAAGGCGGCTATATCGATGCCTTTGATTTTGATTTCCTGCGTTTCAAAGTGCCGCCAAATGAAGATGACAGATTAATCTCGCAACAACTGTTACTGATGAAAGTGGCCGATGAAGCCATTAATGATGCCAAACTGAAACCCGGCAGCAAGGTTGCGGTATTAGTGGCCATGGAAACTGAGCTTGAGCTGCATCAGTTCAGGGGCCGCGTTAATCTGCATAGCCAAATTGCCCAAAGCCTTAAAGCCCAAGGTGTTGCGCTAACAGATGATGAATACCAAGCCCTTGAAACTATCGCCATGGACAGTGTGTTAGATGCCGCCAAGCTAAATCAGTACACTAGCTTTATTGGCAATATCATGGCATCGCGGATTTCATCACTGTGGGACTTTAATGGCCCAGCGTTTACTATTTCTGCGGGCGAGCAATCGGTAAACCGCTGTATCGATGTGGCGCAAAACCTGTTTGCCTTAGGCTCAATCCAAGAGCCCTTGGATGCGGTGATCATAGCCGCGGTGGATTTATCCGGCAGCATTGAAAACATCTTACTTAAAAATGCTAGTTTAGCGGCATCTGGCATTCAGATGAGCGATATCAGTGCCCGCCCTTGGACCGTGGGTGAAGGCGCCGGTGCCATAGTCTTGCAGGCCGACGCGTCTGCTAGCAGCTACGCCAGCATTAACAGTCTGCAATTTGCATCGACAGACAAGGCAGAAACATTAATCGCACAAGTAAGCGGTCGAGTGTTAACTCACCCCAATGCCTTGATTGAAATCAATCTCTCACCCGAGAGTCAGTTCGATCCCTTGGCACAAACATTGGTCAATAAGCTAGCCGTTGGCAGGAATGTTGTAAGCCAGGCACAAGATTTAATGGGACACAGTTTCGCCGCCTCTGGCATGGCAAGCTTGCTTCATAGTCTTATTCATCTTAACGGTCAGCTCAATACTAGTAATGACACGGGCACGCAAAGCGCTCATGCCAATGTGGTGAGCATAAGTGAAAATCAGTGTTCAAACCTTGATGTCAGCCTGTCTCAAACACAGCAACAATCTTTGAGTCAGCGCTTAACCACACCACTGACACAGCAGCTATCAGATACCATAACCACTGGCAGTAAGCTAAGCCTGATCAAGCAAGTGAGCCTTGGCGGGCGAGATATTTATCAGCACATTCTTGATACGCCAATTGCTGCCATAGAGAGCATTAAAGCCAAATGTGCCATGATCTTGCCAAAAGTTCTTCGAACAGAGCGGTCACCTGCGCCTAAGATACTGCCAATGACTCAGCCAACAGTGCAGACGCACAGCTTATTGCCGACTTCAACAGAGACTACCCAGACTATTATGCCTAATCTAAAATCGGCTTCGACAGCCTCCGCTAGTCAAAGTGCCACGACTATGCAAAGTGCCACGCCTAAACTCAGTGCCACGAGTTTGCCCCCAGCACACTTAAGCCCATTCCAACAAAATCAGTGGTTAGCCCAGCAAGCGCATTTTGCGTTTTTAAAAAGCCGTGACGCGGGGCTAAAGGTCGCCGACAGCCTGCTAAAACACCAGCTTGCGCAAGCTAATGGTTCGCCCCAAGCGGTTAACGTATTAGCGAGTGCACTACCTACTCAAGTGACTGCCACTGCCCAAGCGACGTCTACTCAAGTATCACTAAATCAGGCCGCTCCTGAACATTCAACTCCTGTTCATTCAACTCCTGATCACTCAAGCGTGCCCGCATATACCGCGCCTATTCCAGCCGATAAGCCCTGCATTTGGAACTATGCAGACTTAGTCGAATACGCCGAGGGGGATATCGCCAAGGTCTTTGGCCCAGATTATGCCATCATAGACAGCTATTCTCGCCGGGTGCGCCTGCCCACCACGGACTACTTGTTAGTGTCACGGGTGACTAAGCTTGATGCGGTAATGAATCAATATAAGCCTTGTTCTATGACCACGGAATACGATATTCCTGTGGATGCGCCCTATCTCGTGGATGGTCAAATCCCTTGGGCCGTCGCGGTGGAATCGGGCCAGTGTGACTTAATGCTAATCAGCTACTTAGGCATAGATTTTGAAAACAAGGGCGAGCGGGTTTATCGTTTACTCGATTGCACGCTAACCTTCCTTGGAGACCTGCCTCGGGGCGGCGACACCTTAAGATACGACATAAAAATCAATAACTTTGCCAGTAATGGTGACACGCTATTGTTCTTCTTCTCCTACGAGTGCTTTGTGGGCGACACGCTTATTCTTAAGATGGATGGCGGCTGCGCAGGCTTCTTTACCGACCAAGAGCTTGCCGACGGTAAAGGGGTGATTCATACAGAAGCTGAAATTAAGGCTCGCCAAGACGCGATGAATAACCCTAACAAACCTCGTTTTGAGCCACTGCTGCACTGCGCCCAGACTCAGTTCGATTACTGCCAAATTCATCATCTGCTTAATGGTGACATCGGCAGCTGCTTTGGCGGTGAGCACGTGGGCCACCAGCTGCAAACCGGCCTGCAACCATCCTTATGCTTTGCTTCTGAAAAATTCTTGATGATAGAAAGGGTCAGCAAGCTTGATGTCCGTGGCGGCGCCTGGGGCTTGGGCTTAATCGAAGGTCATAAGCAATTGGCACCGGATCACTGGTATTTCCCTTGCCACTTTAAGGGCGATCAAGTAATGGCAGGCTCATTAATGGCCGAAGGTTGTGGTCAATTATTGCAGTTCTTTATGCTACACCTTGGCATGCATACCAAGGTGAGCAATGGCCGCTTCCAACCCCTTGAAAATGCGTCACAGAAAGTGCGTTGCCGCGGGCAAGTATTGCCGCAACATGGCGAACTGACCTACCGCATGGAGGTCACTGAAATTGGGTTAAGCCCGCGCCCTTACGCTAAAGCCAATATCGATATCTTGCTCAACGGCAAGGCGGTGGTGGATTTCCAACATCTTGGGGTAATGATCAAAGAAGAAAGCGAATGTACCCGCTATACGCAGGCATCGCTAACATCTACAGCAGCAAGTCAGGGGTTAACATCTACTGATACAAGTCAGACTCATAAAGCACCATTAATGGCGCAAATCCCTGATTTAAGCGCCCCGGTGAATAAAGGGGTTATCCCCCTTAAGCATGTTGAAGCGCCAGTTGTAGCCGCAGATTCAAAATACGCTAACCGCGTGCCCGATACAGTGCCTTTCACCCCTTATCACATGTTTGAATTTGCCACAGGCGACATCGAAAAATGTTTCGGTCCAGACTTTAGCATTTACCGCGGCTTAATTCCCCCGCGCACCCCTTGTGGTGATTTACAGCTCACCACCCGTGTGGTTGAAATTAACGGTAAACGCGGCGAGCTTAAAAAGCCGTCCTCTTGTATCGCCGAATATGAAGTGCCAGCAGATGCCTGGTACTTCAAGAATAACAGCCATCAATCAGTGATGCCTTACTCGGTATTAATGGAGATTTCATTACAACCTAATGGTTTTATCTCAGGCTACATGGGCACGACGCTCGGCTTCCCAGGGCAAGAGCTGTTTTTCCGTAACTTAGATGGCGGCGGCAAATTACTGCGCCACGTGGATTTGCGCGGCAAGACCATAGTCAATGATTCTAAGCTGCTATCTACCGTCATTGCCGGCAGCAACATCATTCAAAGCTTCACCTTTGAGCTCAGTGTCGATGGCGAGGCTTTCTATACGGGCAGTGCGGTATTTGGTTACTTCAAAGGCGATGCGCTTAAAAACCAGCTAGGCATAGATAACGGCAGAGTCACTCAGCCTTGGCATGTTGAACATAATGTCCCGGCTAATATAAGTGTGAATTTACTGGATAAGACTTCTAGGGTGTTTAATGCGCCAGTAAACCAGCCTCATTACCGCTTAGCCGGTGGTCAGCTTAATTTTATCGACAAGGCCGAGATTGTTGAAACCGGCGGCAAATATGGCAAGGGCTACCTTGCGGCGTCACGCACCATAGATCCTAGCGATTGGTTCTTCCAATTCCATTTCCATCAAGATCCTGTCATGCCTGGCTCATTAGGCGTTGAAGCCGTGATCGAGTTAATGCAAACTTACGCCATCAGCAAAGACTTAGGCAAAGGTTTCACTAATCCGAAATTTGGCCAAATTTTGTCGGACATAAAATGGAAATACCGAGGTCAAATTAACCCACTGAACAAACAAATGTCGCTGGATGTGCATATCAGCGCCGTCAAAGATGAAGATGGCAAACGCATCATCATAGGCGATGCCAATCTGAGTAAAGATGGCCTGCGTATTTATGAAGTCAAAGACATCGCCATCTGCATTGAAGAAGCTTAAGGCCCTTACAAAGGAATAACAATAATGACAACACAAGTGCATAACGAAAAGCTTTCTCCTTGGCCTTGGCAAGTGAGTCGCAATGAGCTCAGTTTTGATGAAGCTGAACTTGGCAAAAAACTCAAAGATTTAACTCAGGCCTGTTATCTGGTTAATGACCCAGAGTTGGGTCTTGGCGCTGCCCAGCAGGCGGATGTGGTCACAGAAAATGATCGTAATAACGGCGCCTTACCGGTCAGCGCCTTTGCCCCTGCCCTTGGCACTCAAAGCCTAGGTGACAGTAATTTTCGCCGGGTGCACGGGGTTAAATACGCCTACTATGCCGGTGCTATGGCTAATGGTATTGCCTCAGAAGAACTGGTTATCGCCCTAGGTCAGGCGGGTATTTTATGCTCATTTGGCGCAGCAGGATTAATTCCAACCCGAGTAGAAGCGGCCATTAAGCGTATTCAAGAGGCGCTGCCAAACGGCCCCTATATGTTTAACCTCATTCATAGCCCTAGCGAGCCAGCTTTAGAGCGCGGCAGTGTGGAACTATTTTTAAAGCATAAGGTGCGCACCGTTGAGGCCTCAGCCTTTTTAGGCTTGACGCCGCAAATCGTTTATTACCGCGCCGCCGGTTTAAGTCGCGATGCCCATGGCGACATTCAAATCGATAATAAGGTGATAGCTAAAATTAGCCGCACCGAAGTGGCGATTAAGTTTATGGAGCCAGCGCCGGTGAAAATCCTGCAGCAGCTCCTTAATGAGGGACTTATCACCCCTCTGCAAATGGAGCTTGCGCAACTCGTGCCCATGGCCGATGACATTACCGCCGAAGCGGACTCAGGCGGCCACACAGATAATCGCCCCTTGGTGACCTTGCTTCCGACGATTTTGGCACTAAAGGACAAGGTGCAGGCTCAATATCAATACAAAACCCCTATTCGTGTGGGTTGTGGCGGCGGTGTCGGCACACCCGATGCAGCCCTTGCCACCTTTAACATGGGCGCGGCCTTTATCGTTACCGGCTCAATCAATCAGGCCTGTATCGAAGCAGGCGCCAGTGAGCACACCCGCAAACTGCTTGCTACCACAGAAATGGCCGATGTGACCATGGCGCCGGCGGCAGACATGTTTGAGATGGGGGTTAAACTACAGGTCGTTAAGCGCGGCACCCTATTCCCCATGCGCGCCAACAAGTTATATGAAATTTATACCCGCTACGATTCAATAGAAGCCATTCCAGCGGATGAGCGTGAAAAGCTTGAGACTCAAGTGTTTAGATCGTCTCTTGATGAGATTTGGGCCGGCACTGTGGCCCACTTTAACGAGCGAGACCCTAAGCAGATAGAGCGCGCCAAGGATAACCCTAAGCGCAAGATGGCACTGATTTTCCGCTGGTACTTAGGGCTATCGAGCCGCTGGTCTAACACGGGCGAAGTTGGCCGTGAAATGGATTATCAAATCTGGGCAGGCCCGTCCCTTGGCGCCTTTAATGCTTGGGCGAAGGACAGCTATTTAGATGATTATCGCGAACGCCGAGCGGTGGATTTAGCCAAGCACATGATGCATGGCGCCGCCTACCAAGCGAGGATTAATTTACTCCACTCCCAAGGGGTGAGCATTCCAGTGAATTTACAACGCTGGAAACCACAGGACAAGGTGAGTTAAACTGCGTCAACCAAGAGCCCACATTGTGGGCTCTTTTATTTTCAGGGCCATTGCCAACAGACGAGAACATTCGATGAGCGACACTCAAAAGTTAGATTTCTCCGCCATTAACGACACCACGGAAAAATCCTTTATTGCGCAGAAAAACTTGATCAAGCGAGTGTTAAAAGGCACACCGAGTCAGTGCCCTGAATGTCAAAAACCACTGACCTTGCGCTTACCTAGCCAGGCTAACAAGCACTCAGCAGACACGCCTCCGGCAGGCATATTCTGCGCCAAAGGCTGTACGGATATAGAGCTGGATATGGAAGCGGTGAATAAGCTTAAATGAAACGAACGGCGCGTTGCGCCTACCGAACGCCCTGCGGGCTACAGAATACGGTTTTCGGTAAACAAGTGTTCTGTTTTTCGTAAGCGTAGCGTTCAGTTGTCCGTTATCCTGTTTTTCCCGTAAGCGTAGCGTACAGTTATCGCCTCTAGACTCTAGCAGCGAAGCGACCTCGAAAACCTAAGGTCACCCTAAGACCAACCTAATTCAAAGTGTGACCTATTACTGCATATGTAAATTACTGCATATGTAAAAAATCTGTCTTGACCATGTCGACCAGTTCTCTGGCTCTTTGGGCTTGTTTTGCAGAAAAACTCTCTGGGTAATCGTAATAAAACTGCACATTGTGGCCTTTAAGCTTCTCGGCTATGGTGAAGCGCAAGCCTTCCACATAACCTTCTTGCTGTTTGAGCCAGGTATTCATGCTGGCAATATCGCCCTCAGCGCCAGGATGGATATCCATATTGCGGCTAGGGACTTCTATCTTTCTCACACTGTTCATATTGTTACTTAACGTATTATCGCTCATGCTCACTCCAAAATGATTTGTCACCACGCTTATAAGACGCTTACTACCTGTAATTGGCAGTTTGCGCTAAGTCGAATTGGCTCCAATCAATTTCCGCATCCGTTGATTTACACCATTGCAATGGATTTAATCCCACAGACATGAACTCATTCGGGCAACAGCCATGGTTCGACGACTTGTTTTATTAGTTTGCTTCATTGGCTTTGTAAACAAACTGTTATCAATCGAGATTACTCCTATTTTTGCCTCAAACAAGTACGACCTGTTGCAGCAAACTCGTAATAGAGAATTTATTTCGGTTTTTTTTCATTCGCCGCGAACCGAAATCAATAACTGCGGCCTCTTATCTATTGTGAGTGAGCACAAAGAGCATTTCGCACCTTGTTCATCTCGATTACAAAAGAGGATAAACCATGTTTTATGTTAAAAATTTACCCAGATGGAAACGCTTTGCCCGAGTGATTGCCGGAGCAGCTATGATTTCCTGTGGCGCCATAGGCTTAAGTGGCCTAGCTTTGGGTTACTTGATCACCGCCGTGGGCATTTTCACTGCCATCACAGGCTTTATCGGTTTTTGCCCTATGTGTGCGTTCGCTGTACCGAGGAAAAAGAATTAATGACCCAGCCTGCCAATACCACTAGATACGATGCGCACATGTTTGAGCTTGCCCGCGCCGGTGATGAAGTTGCCATCAATAATTTGGTGATCGCCACCCAGCCCGATATTCGCCGCTACGCTAAGCTTTCTTGCGCCGCCGCGAATGTCGATGACGCGGTGCAGGAAACACTGTGGCTACTATCGAAACGCATTGGCACGGTTAAGATGCTGGCATCCTTGCCAGCTTGGTTATTTACTGTGGTAAAACGTGAATGTTTTCGCGTGGCGCAAAAAGCCCATTTACTCAAGGGCGCCGAAGATATTGATGGCTTTGCCGATGATTTACAGCTGTCCCATAGGCCGGAAAATGAACTCAGATTGGATCTCATCCGCGCCATTCAATCTTTACCCGAACATTATCGCCATCTGGTGTTACTGAGGGATATCAATGGCATGACGATAGAAGAGATTGCCGATGAGTTGAATCGCTCCAGAGAGAGTGTTAAAGCTCAGCTTCATCGAGCGCGGCTGTTGATCCGTGAGTACCTGATTTAAGAGTATACGGCTTAGTGAGCACTTGATTTAAACGTGAAATTTAAAGGTGAAAGACTATGTTAGATAAAAGCTTGTTTGCCAGTAGCAGCCTCACCGAGCACTTAGTGCGCGGGATCTTAGGACTTGCCCTATTGTGGTTGGCGATAGACATAGCTGCCGAGCAGCCATGGGCATCCCTAGGTCTTGGAGTGCTGATGATTATCGCATTCAAAGGTTGCCCCGTGTGCTGGACTATAGGTCTGTTTGAAACCTTGTATCTGAAGTGGACGCAGTTAAAAAACCGTTTTAAAACGTCAACACTTTTACCTTAGGGAAGAACCTAGGTCCTAGATTTTTGATTTTTGATTTTTGATTTTAGGAGTTAGGCTCAAGTGCTGAGTTGATGTTAGTCATCTTTGACTGCCGCATATTAATGTACATTAATGTAAGCACTGGTCTCATGGAGACACTTGAGCCTTGTGGAGCCAGGTTAAAAGCTTAAGAAAAAATATCTATGATGGACTTGAGATTTGTGGAATAAACGGCGCTCACAGGACATCTTCACTATGATCTTGAGTTCATTTAAAAGGTGAAGCCAGTTTGAGCTATAAAATGTTATTTTAGTGAACTATGATAAGCTTAAAACATAACACTTCTGACCGATTGACAACACTACAAGGCCTAACGAATGCAGTTTAGTCGTCTATTAGTATGCTTTTTACTATGCTTTTTACTTTTTTCCCCACAGCTTAGCAGTGCAGACGAGTTTCAGTATGCTTCTATCGAAGGCTTGTTTGAACAAAAAGTCGGTGAAATTGTTCTACCTCAAATCTACCAAAAACTGGGGCACAGCATCAGCATCATCTCAATGCCCGGCAAACGGGCACAGATGGAGGCCATCATGGGCCGTAAAGATGGGGAAATCATGAGGATTTTTACCTATGGCATTGAAAATCCTAACATGGTCAGAGTGCCTACCTCTTATTATCATCTTGAAACCATGGCCTTCGCTCATAAAGACAGCCAAATAACACTCAACTCCAAAGCCGACCTTGGCAAATATAACGTATTAAAAGTGCTTGGGGTTAAGCACACCAATAACATTACCCAGGGCCTGACTCACGTGTACGACTTTAATGACACTCAGGATATGTTTACCGCCCTTGGCCAGAAGCGCACCAGTTTGGCGCTGACCAATACCACGGACGGCTTATACATGATTAAAAAGCTTGGATTGACTCATATTGTTCCCCTTAGGCCTGCACTGGCAAATCTTGAACTGTACCACTACATTCACCCTGCAGTTATTGAAGAAAACCCAAGTTTACTCCAAGGACTCGATACAACTATTCAGGCCATGAAACAAAGTGGAGAATTAGCCAGTCTACTGAGGCAAGCCGAAGAGCAAGTGTTAGCTAGCCTGCCATGAGACGCTTAAGGTAGGCGTTTGTGAGTTTATTTTTTCACCATCCAGTGGGCCTTGCCACAGACGAGCCTGATACAGCCCACCAGCTTGTAAAACACCGACTCCTTTAGGTGTGCCTGTCATCACAATATCGCCATCTTCCAATGTCATAAATTCACTGATCGACTGTAAGATTTGTTGCGGCGAATACAGCATCAAGGCGCTATCGCCCCGCTGTAATAGCTGGCCCTCGAGTTCGAACTCGAAACTCCATGGTAAAGTCATCAAGGATTGCTGCGCATCTAGGCAGACAAACTCACTGAACACCGCCGAGCCATCGAAGGCTTTCGCTCTCTCCCAAGGCAATCCTTTTGACTTTAACTTGCCTTGCAATTCACGCTTGGTCAAATCTAACCCTAAACCCACTGCCGCAAACGTGCCGTCTTTAACTAAGAAACACAGCTCGGCTTCATAATGGATAGCCTCCTGTGAAAATGCGATGAGATGATGGCTGATAGCAGAGTTGGGCTTAAGAAACACCACCATATCGTCGGGCAATTCGTTACCTAGCTCATGAATGTGATCCACATAATTACGGCCAATACAGATCAATTTAGATGGCGCCAGCTTCTCATTATTGCCATGAGTGCCTCGCAGAGTGATTTCTCGTAATGCCACTGTGTGTTCCTCTTATCAAATTTCGCGGTAGACCGCATCGCTAAATACATTAAACCCATAAGTATTCAGCAAAATATGGCGTTTATTCTACTACAATCAATATGCTTGAACAGCAAAGGAGATGCACATTTATCAAACAAGCGTTTGCATTCAACGGGCAAACAAAAGTAACATGAAACCAACAAAGCCCCAGATAATTCAACATCTATCTCACTGAGTTTGTCACTGATAAGCAAAGACAAACTGGAGCAATAATAACAATAATGGCCATTAAACATGCTTAAGATAACAATCAAACAGAAAATTGCCATAGGGTTTGCATCAATAGGACTGTTATTGCTTGCTGGGACAAGCTTTTTCTATTCATCCTTAACCAAAATCCAAACAGCCAATTATAATATTGAAACACTGGCAGTGCCTGTTCAACAGCAAAGTAACCAGTTACAACTGGCATTACTTAAAATGGCCAAGCTCAATAGCCAAGCCTTTGCCCAATCCAAACGAGTTAACATAGAGGCAAGTCTTGCCGAGTACCAGACAATACATTCCCAATATCAACAGATCCAGACTGAACTTGCACAAAAAGTGTCAGATCAAACTCAGATGCAAACCGCATTAGCCAAAGCCCAAGAGCATTTTTTAGCCTACTCACAGTACACAAATAATATGTTTACTGAAAAGCTTGCCATTGATGCCGCTATCGAAGCCTTTAAAACCTTAGACAGTAATTTCAAGCAAGCCAGAACAAATGCCAGTAATGCCATGATAGATTTAGAGATCATTGATGCTGGCGATCAAGCAGCCCTGTTAAATGATGTTATCGCGACGGGAACGCGGGTCGATGATATGTTGTACACCTTAGGCAATTCATTGATGGATCTTGGCCGCATAAAGCAAATGGATGCACTGCAAACCCATAAACAAGACGTGGGCTTTTTACTGAGCAATATCCGAAGTAATTTTGATTATCTCAAGCAGCAAGCCTATGGTTTGCCCGCCGACGATACCTTAGCCCAATTTGACACTGAGCTAGTGTTGATTCTTAAGTTGCTCGAGACACCTGGGGAGCTTTATTTAGCTCAAGAGCAAGTGATCAAAAACCAGCTTGCTGCCGAAGTTTCCCACACTCAAGCCGACCAAGTATTCAAGAGTAATTTCGCCGCATTAAATCAATTAGTCGCCCTTGCTGATAAACGCTTCGAAAATTTACAGCGAGTGGCCGACGATGAAATTAACGGCGCTCAGACCTTAGCCATGCTAATGACCTTAGTGTTTATACTCATGGCCAGTTTTATTTATTTTTTCACCTCCAAAGCCATGCTAGGCCCTCTTAACGCCATAAACAAAGCCCTCGCACTCATCGCCAGCGGCGATTTATCTAAACGCCTGACTAAACGCAATGAAGATGAGTTTGGTGTCTTGATGGATAACATGAATAAACTCAGTGACTCATTAGCGCATTTATTAGAAGGCATTAGCCGCGATGCCCACAAGTTAGACACCTCGGCCATCTCATCGCAAAAACAGGGAGAGAAGATAGCAGCATCGGCTAATGGCCAAATTAAGCGGGTGAAACAGGCTCGCGCCCTTGCCGAACAAATACATCACAGCTCAAATACTGTGCACACCCAAGCCGAAGAATCGGCCAATCAAATTTTGTTGGCGTCAAAGCTTGGCTTACAAGTCAAAGGTGTCGCCGACGACAACCAAAGGATCATTGAAAACCTCTCCAATAACTTAGGCGATTCAGTACAAGTCGTCACCCGTTTGAGTCAACACAGCAATAATATTGGCAGTATTTTGGTGACCATCAGCGCCATCGCCGAACAAACCAATTTATTGGCGTTAAATGCAGCCATTGAAGCGGCAAGAGCGGGCGAAAATGGCCGAGGTTTTGCCGTAGTAGCGGATGAGGTCAGATCCTTGGCGTCACGCACTCAATCATCCACGGCCGAAATTCAAACCATGATTAATGCACTGCAACAAGAAACTAAAAATGCAGTAACGGCCATAGGACAAGGTCAATCCCAGGCCAGTGATTGTGTCGAGCAGAGTAAGACGCTGCATGGCTCCATTGAACAAATAGAGAACGCCTTGACTCAGATTAACTTAATGAGTCAAAGCATCAACCAAGCGGCTAATGAGCAAGTGAAATTTAGTCAGCAAATTGAAGATACCATGATAGAAACGTCGGATGCGGCCGAACGAAATGCATCCGAGTCCAGTGCCATGGCCAAAGAAAGTGCCGAGTTGAATAACCTCGCCCACTCACTCACCACTTCGGTTGAACGATTTAAGCTGTAGCGGCAGAGAATCGCGTTGCTCCTTCTAGATCCTAGGAGCTCACAGGTTCGCCGAGAGCGTCGCTTCGCTCCTTCTAGGTTCTAACAGCGAAGCGCCCTAGCAGACCGAAGGTCGCCCTAGCAGCCGCAGGCGCTCTGTTTTTTAAGCATATTCCGCTAAGAAATCATCCAAGTTATCGTTGGCGACTTCGATTTCATCACCGGCAAATTGGGCGATATGAAACAAGGCTTCACCTTCATTGGTCACAGGTATGTTGCTAATGCCTATGATGATCCCATCCGTTGGTGCAATCAGCGCCACTGATTCGCCGCCATGGGGGTTGACCACATGAGCCAAAATATTGCCCTTGCTGACACGCTCACCGAGTTTTAACTTCACATTGATGAGTCCATCAGACTCGCTGCGCACCCAATAGCTGCGACTGGCGTTAACGCTAGTTTTGGCACGTACTTTGCCCTTGATCATGCCAAGGCTGCGCATCACGTTCATCACCCCGGTTAAGCCTGACTTAATGGAGAGATCGCTAAATCGCAGCGCTTCACCCGCCTCATACAGAATACAAGGCACATTAAGCTCGTTAGCATAGCCGCGCATGGAACCCTCGCGGGCTTTCGATGACATAATCACAGGCGCGCCAAAGGCATTGGCCATATCCAGCATGACAGGACTGTCGGTATCACAGCGAATTTGCGGCAAGTTTTCTCTGTGAATAGCCCCAGTGTGCAAATCAATAATATGCGTTGCACGGGTCACTAACTGGCTTGAAAAAAGATTCGCTAAACGGCTGGCTAAGGCCCCTTTGGGGCTGCCAGGAAAGCAGCGATTAAGATCGCGCCTATCCGGCAAATAACGCGACTGATGAATAAAGCCAAACACATTCACCACAGGCACCACAAGTAAGGTACCCGCTAAGGTTTTAGCATTAATACGGCTCAATAAGCGTCGGCATATTTCTATGCCGTTAAGCTCATCGCCGTGAATGGCCGCACACACCAATAGCACTGGGCCTGGTTTGCTGCCATGGAACACTTCTACGTGTAATTCCATCGGCGTATCGTTATACAATTTCGCTGCAGGTAACTTAACACTTTCTTGGCTGCCCGCTTTTACGCTGCAATCACCAAATTCAAATGCTTCACGCTTTTTAACCATTAACCGACTCCCTTGGTCTTAGTGCTGGTCGCTTTTACATTTTTTTCTATAAACTGAATAATCTTATCGGCCACGTCAATCCCTGTGGCTTTTTCGATGCCTTCAAGGCCTGGGGATGAGTTAACTTCCATCACTAGTGGGCCGTGTTTGGAGCGTAAAATATCAACACCAGCAACATTTAAGCCCATGGTCTTGGCTGCACGAAGGGCGGTTGAGCGCTCTTCTGGAGTCAATTTAACAATCGTAGCGCTGCCACCGCGATGCAGGTTAGAGCGGAATTCACCAGGCAAAGCTTGACGCTTCATGGCGGCAATCACTTTATCGCCAATGACGAAACAGCGAATATCTGCGCCGCCCGCTTCTTTGATGTATTCTTGCACCATGATGTTGGCCTTAAGGCCCATAAAGGCTTCAATCACAGATTCTGCCGCTTTGCGAGTTTCGGCCAGCACCACACCAATACCTTGGGTGCCTTCAAGTAGTTTGATTACGCAAGGCGCGCCGCCAACCATGTCTAATAAATCAGGCACATCAGAAGGCTTGTTCGCAAAACCTGTTACGGGTAAGCCTATGCTTTTACGCGATAACAACTGCAATGAACGCAATTTATCACGTGAACGCGTGATAGCCACAGACTCGTTAAGCGGGTGCACCCCCATCATTTCAAACTGGCGCAGAACCGCAGTACCGTAGAAGGTCACCGAAGCCCCAATACGTGGAATAACCGCATCAAATTTTGGCAACTCGACGCCTTTCATATGAATGCTTGGAGAGGTCATATTGATGTTCATGTAGCAGCTGATATGGTCAACCACTTTGACATCATGGCCACGAGCAATAGCCGCTTCCTTGAGCCTACGTGTCGAATACAAATTTTTGTTCCGTGACATAATAGCGATATGCATTTTATTCTCCAGTTAGATAGGATTTAGCAGAATTAACCAAGAAGCGCCCTTCTAATGCACGTCGCCCCAGTAACATGCGAAATTTCATGTTATCTCGGTTAGTCAAAGTTAATTCAATATCAAATTTCTTGCCGCCCATAATGATTGGCGTTTTTATAACGTAACGCTTGGTTCTGTGTCCGCCTGAATCACTGACATCTCGGCGATCGAAAATAGGAAACTCACAGACGACCTCCCTATCTGACTCTTGCTCTGGGTGAAACCAAACACGGATCCATTTTTCATTGTTCTTTTGAAAGGGCTTAATCTTAAAGGCATGCAAGCACGAAGTGCGCGCCCCAGTATCTACCTTCATTTTGACTTTTTCATTACCAATTTCAGGAAATGTGCCCCACTCGCGCCAACCCACTAAACCTAGGGTATCTTCAGTCATGGTCTATCCTTTTTATCATCGGCCACTCATCAAGAAGTGTGCTCGAATAAACATGTCATTAAACGAGCCTGTTTTGCTATGCAAATATGTTGACGACACACATACCCATAGCTTTGATTACAGCTGGCTCAGTAAACTGTCAGTATGGCATAGAACAGGCCATAGCAACGAAAAGATAACCTTGAGCTAATCATAAGAAAACAAGGCATTGAGTTATTAAAGTAGCACAAAGCAGCATTTACTACAAATTGACAAGTGACAAATGCTATTGAAATAGTATTAATTCAGCTATTTACGATTAAAAAACAGCTAATCTCAAAGGTGGTTTTTATCAAACTTAATCATAAGGAAAGTACTAAAATTATCTCACTAAAAATCAAAAAGATTAAAAAACACTCAAACACAACAGTGACATTAAACCATTAATATTTTCTGTCTAGGTCTTTGATTGTTTTACCCTGAATTGCTATTTTAGTTTGATCTATGATGTCAGCATTCCTTAAGGGCCCCCGATGCAAACCCCAAGCTATTTTACCCCAGCAAGTTTTGATTTCCTGACCAAGCTTGAGCACAATAATAACCGTGAATGGTTTAAGGCGAATCAAGCGGAATATGAGTTGCAAGTCCGCACGCCGG
Organism: Shewanella denitrificans OS217; assembly: GCF_000013765.1. NCBI lineage: Bacteria > Pseudomonadati > Pseudomonadota > Gammaproteobacteria > Alteromonadales > Shewanellaceae > Shewanella > Shewanella denitrificans. The sequence goes on from NC_007954.1 coordinate 3,172,149, forward strand.
CTCTGCATTTTATTGAAGCCATGAGTGGCTCGGTAGTCGATTTATCACCTAGGCTCACCGCAGTGGCAAAGAAAGTGGGCGGCAGCTTAATGCGCCCGCAAAGGGATAGCCGTTTTAGCAAGGACAAGACGCCCTATAAACTTAATGTCGGCATTCAATTTCGCCATTTCCAAGCTAAAGATGTCCATGCCCCTGGGCTTTACTTACATCTAGCCAATGACGGCTGCTTTATCGCAGCGGGCATTTGGCATCCAGAATCCAAGGCACTCAATGCCATTCGCCATTGTATCGATGAAAACCCCAAGGGTTACCAGAAAGCCATCGCAAACTTAACCGCAGCAGGGTTCGAACTGTCGGGAGATAGCCTAAGCCGCCCACCTAGAGGCTTTGATAAGAGTCACCCCTTGATTGATGAGCTTAAGCGCAAGGATTTTATCGCCATTAAAGACATAAGCCTTGAGCAGGTGTGCCAATTAGACTTGGTTGATTTTTGTGCCCAGCAATACCAGTACACCAGCGCACTGATGTACTATTTGTGTTTCGCCTTAGATTTGGATTTCTAAAAAAGGTGCTCACAGGTTCGCAGAGGACGTCGCCTTGCTCCTGCTAGATCCTAGGTCCTAGAACCTAGCAGGACGAAGTCCGCCCTAACACCTAGCAGCGCAGCATTCCGTCTTCCGTTAGCGCAGCCGCTCTAGAACCGCAGCGTCCTGCTTTTTCTTATGCTAAACTAGCGGCCATTATCATGCCCTAAACTGCTAAAGACTAACCTAAGCGTTTTATTAAGGTTCACCTTTACCAGCTATTATCTTCAGGTTTTTCATGACTCAACAAGCCCTTGCCCCCATGCTGCCAAGCTTTGACCCTAAGCATACTGAACTCGATAGCCTCAATGGCACACAAAAACGTGCTCTTAGCTATGCTGGCACCATTCATCGATTATTCACCCTAGTATTAATCAGCAAACAGCCTGCAGATCGGGTGTTAGGGCAATATTTTCGGGAAAATAAGAAGCATGGTTCTAAAGACAGGCGCATCATTCGCGAGACATTATTCGGCTTATTTCGTTGGTGGGGTTGGGGACAGCAACTTCTCAGTAAAGAAATACAAGCTGAAGCCAATATTTGGTACAGCTTACTAAGCAGCACAGCCCTGTTAGAGCAGCACGCCTGGCAAGATATTCGCAGCGCCTGGCAGGCGTTCGCAGCGCTTGATAGTCAACTAATTCATGAAAGTGAGCAATTGCTTACCCAAGGGGTCAGTGTCACTCACAAGCTTAAGGCGTTTAGCAGCTTAACGGGTGTTAATGAGGCCAAGGTGGACGACTTATTACCCTTGTGGTTTTGGCAACATTGCAAGCTAGATGAAGCCGCTAAATTACCCCTTATTGAAGCCATGAGCAGCAGACCGCCACTTTGGCTTAGGGTGCAAAAGCACAGCCGTACGGCAGTGATCGCAGAACTCGCCAATACTGAGATAACCGCAGAGGCCAGTGAGTATTTCAGTGACGCGTTAAGCCTTGGATATCAAAGCATTAATCTCAATGAAGTGAGCCTTTACAAACAAGGGCATCTTGAAGTGCAAGACTTAGGCTCTCAAGTGATAGGTCAAATTTGTCAACCAAAAGCCGATGAGCATTGGTGGGATACTTGCAGTGGCGCAGGAGGTAAAACCTTACAGTTAAGATCGTTAATGTATCAACAAGCCAACAGCAGTAACGGCGAAAGTGGCAGCATCACATCATCAGATATTCGCAGTAATGCCTTAGAAGAATTAAAAAAGCGCGCCGCACGGGCAGGATTTGATGGGATTAGCATAGCAAAATGGAACAGCGATGCCTTGCCAGTAGAGGCAAATGCGTTTGATGGGGTATTAGTGGATGCACCTTGTAGCTGCACTGGCACTTGGCGCAGAAACCCCGACATGCGCTGGCTCGATACCGCCAGCGCCATTGAAGATAAACCCGCATTGCAACTGGATATTCTGACTCGCAGTAGCAAGGCCGTTAAAGCCGGCGGACAGCTAGTTTACGCCACTTGCTCCTTGGCGGACGCCGAGAACCAAGCCGTGGTCAATGACTTCTTAGCCAATAATTCAGAGTTTGAGTTGCTAGAAATTGAACATCCATTTAACGGCGAGACGACCAAGATGCTAACCGTATGGCCACAAGATGCCAACAGCGACGGCATGTTTGTCGCTAAGATGGTTAAGAGATAGCACGGCGGCGCAGCGCCTGCAGGAACTCGCAAGCTCGCCTGAGGTTGCGAGAGCGTCACTGCGTGACTTCTAGGTTCTAGGTTCTAGGTTCTAGCAGCGTAGCGTCCTCGCAGGTCTAAGTCCGTCCTAGAACCTAGAAGATCGCAGGTCGCCCTGCTCTTACTTATACCCGTTAGGGTTCAGGCTTTGCCATTTCCAGCTGCTATTAACCATATCGCGCAAAGAGTGGGTGGCTTGCCAGCCAAGTTCATTTAGGGCTTTGTTCGGCTCAGCATAACAAGCAGCGATGTCACCCGCACGGCGGGCAACCACTTCATAGGCAAGTTTATGGCCACAAGCCTTTTCGAAAGCATTAATCATTTCAAGCACGCTATAGCCTTGGCCAGTGCCAAGGTTGTAGGTCACAAAGCCTGAGCCTTTAGTTATTTTCTCTAGCGCCTTGATATGGCCTAAGGCTAAATCAACTACATGAATATAATCACGTACCCCAGTACCATCGTGCGTGTCATAGTCATTGCCAAACACATTCACATGGCTACGCTTACCTACTGCCACCTGGGCAATAAAAGGCAATAAGTTGTTTGGAATACCGTTAGGATCTTCGCCAATCAGGCCGCTTTCGTGAGCACCCACGGGATTAAAATAACGCAAACAAGCAATATTCCAACTGGAGTCTGCTTTAGCAAGATCAGCTAACATGAGCTCAACCATGAGTTTTGATTGTCCGTAAGGATTGGTCGCACTAGTAGGGAAATCCTCAGTGATTGGCAGAGCCGAAGGGTCACCATAAACCGTAGCCGATGAGCTAAAAACTAGGTTTTTAACGCCAAATTCTGCCATCACTTGGCATAGATATAAAGTACCTGTGACATTGTTTTCATAATACCGTAGAGGCTGCTCAACAGATTCACCCACGGCTTTAAGGCCAGCGAAGTGGACCACAGCATCTATGCTATGACGCTTAAAGATATCCCTTAAAAAAGTTTTATCTAAAATGTCACCTTGGCAAAAAGTCACTTTTTTAGCCGCAATTGACTCAACTCGCCTTATAGATTCTAGACTCGAGTTAGATAAATTATCAGCAATGATGATATCTAAACCCACGGCTAGCATTTCTAAAATAGTGTGCGAGCCTATATAACCTGCACCGCCTGTAACTAAGATTTTCATAATACGAAATTCACCACATTCTTTTTAGTACCAGATATTTTTTCTCTCTGCTGAAACAACAGATCACAAATACCATCAGTAGGGGCAAAGCCTGTTGGGGTGCTTAACAGAATTGCGCGAATTCTCTCATGATCAAACTCATGACAGGCTAAATCCAATTTATCCAAAATAGCTGAATAATTAGCCCAGCTTAAATACAATTCGTTGGCAGTCATGATACGTTCGTGCTCGGTGCCAGTGACATCATCACCAATAAGCAACTCTTCATAGAGTTTTTCGCCTGGACGTAAACCCGTAAACTCTATGGCCACATCACCATCAGGATTTAATTCGTTCTTCACTTCAAAGCCGCTTAAACGGATCATTTTAGTGGCTAAATCGACAATTTTAACCGACTTTCCCATATCCAGTACAAACACATCTCCGCCTTTACCCATAGCGCCGGCCTGGATAACAAGTTGAGAGGCTTCGGGTATTGTCATAAAGAAGCGGGTAATTTCGGGGTGCGTGACAGTAACAGGGCCGCCATTAGCAATTTGTTTGCGAAATAAAGGCACTACAGAGCCTGATGAGCCGAGTACATTGCCAAAACGCACCATGCAAAAACGCGTACTGTGTTTCTCTTTGGCAAAAGCCTGCAATACCAGCTCAGCCATACGCTTAGTGGTACCCATCACATTGGTGGGTCGCACGGCTTTATCCGTTGATACAAGCACGAATGTCTCAACCTTAGCTTTAATCGCGGCTCTTGCAGTATACAGGGTACCAAATACATTATTACGTACGCCTTCTACCACATTGTGCTCAACTAAGGGGACATGCTTATAGGCTGCTGCGTGGTATACGGTTTGTACCCCAAATGCTTCCATTACCGCCTGAACCCGATTCTCTTTTTGTACCGAGCCCATCATAGGTAAAATGCGTACTGTTAACCCTAATTCAATCGCTGTAGCTGTTAGTTCTGATTCGATGGCATAGAGCGCAAATTCAGACAGCTCAAAGAGAACTAACTTTTTAGGCGCTTGCTTTAAAATTTGACGACAGAGTTCTGAACCAATAGAACCGCCAGCGCCAGTTACCATGACGACTTTATCTTTAATGTTCGCGGTTAATAGATCTTGCCTTGGAGTCACCGAATCACGGCCTAATAAGTCATCGATTTCGACTTCTTTAATGTCGCTATAGAGCTTATTACCACTAACCAGATCAGCCATCGCAGGCAAAGTGAGTACTTGTACCGATAATGGCTCTAACTGAAGTAATATCTCCTGTCGCCTGGATCTAGAAGCGCTAGGAATTGCCAATAATACTTTTGTTGCCGCTTTCTGCTTAATTAACTTTTTAATGATAGAAGGAGAATGAACATGTACTCCCTGAATAACAGAACCTTGTACGGCTTCATCATCATCAACAAAAGCAAAGGGATAATACTCATGGCTTTGCACCAATGCCATAACCAGTTGGCGACCACTCACTCCTGCACCATAAATGATTACCGGCTCACCATTACGCTTCATGCCAGAGCCAACAAGAGAGCGAACCATAGCACGAGTGCCGCCCACAAAAACTAATGCAAACGCAGCATAAATGATAGGCACAGTTCTTGGGAGTTGTGCATCGGTATAATAAGCAATTAACACTAAGGCGATCGTAGAGATTATTACGCCTAATAAAATGGCCGTGAGTGCTTGTAACCCCATGTACCTAAGCACTGCGCGATATAGACCAAATTTGATAAAGCCTATGATACTTAAGGGAACGACCAATATAAGTAATAGCCAATATTGTGAATTAACCAACACATTAACATCATCAACTCTAACTAATAACGCTGCCCAGAATGCGACACACAGGAAAAGAGAGTCAATCGTAACGCTCACAGCACGCTTATGGGCACGCTTTAAGCTAAACATGCTTTGTAAAAAATCCATTTTAAGCCCAATCATCATGACACCTTCTGCTATACGAATTTATACTACGACTTAATTTAATAACAAAATATATACTAAAAACGATTACTGCTGCATACGAGTAAGAAAAAGCGGGGAATTTTACAATACTACAGCTTAATTCAAAAACAACGTAACAACAGCCTTTAAAAAATACTAACACTTACTTGCAAGCGTCAATATATCAACAATCACCTTGCACATTTTACTGACTTCGTTAGCTGTTAATGTTGGGTGTACCAAGAACATCAAGCTCGTTTCACCAAGTACCTTTGCATTGGGTAGACTCACAGCTGGACGCCATGGAGTGTGGTCAAACGCCTTCTCTAAGTAAACTTCAGAGCAACTTCCTTGAAATGCTGGGACGCCAAGCTCATTTATCGCTTCAACGATACGATCGCGGCACCAACCATCGGCTAAAAACTCAGGTTGGATAAACAAATAATGTTTATATTCAGCATGCTCAATATTTTCAGCGACACAAACAGTCCGGACTATTTTCAAATCTGAAACTGCAGCATCGATTAATGCAGAATTCTCACGGCGTTTTTTAGTCCATTCAGCCATTTTGGTAAGTTGAATTCGGCCTATAACACCTTGCAACTCTGTCATCCGCCAATTAGTGCCAAAAGACTCATGCAACCAACGAAAACCTGCAGGATGCTCTCTGTTATAAATGGCATCAAAGCTTTTTCCATGATCTTTGTAAGACCACATTCTTGACCATAAGGTGATATCATTTGTGGTCACCATGCCACCTTCGCCGCCTGTGGTCATAATCTTATCTTGGCAGAAAGACCATGCACCGATGTGACCAATAGAGCCGACACTCTTACCTTTATACTTAGCACCATGGGCCTGAGCACAGTCTTCAATCACAAAAAAGTCATGTTGCTTGGCAAGCGCCATAATGGGGTCCATATCAGCAGGCATACCAGCAAGATGGACCACAATTACAGCCTTGGTTTTGGGTGTGATGACTTGAGCTATGGTGTCAGCTTCAATGTTCTGGCTATTGAGATCAACATCGGCAAACACCGGGGTAGCCCCCGCCGTAACAACACAAGAAACCGATGCTAAAAAAGTACGTGGAGTGACAATAACTTCATCCCCAGGTCCTATATCTAGCGCTTTCAAGGCAAGATCTAACGCTAGCGTGCCATTGCTTAACGCTATCGCGTATTGAGAGTCAGCCCAAACAGCAAACTCTTTCTCAAAATCTCGACATTCTGAACCTGTCCAGTAATTCACTTTATTTGAAAGCAACACACGACTGACGGCATCTGCTTCATTTTGTGAGAACGAAGGCCAAGGTGAAAAAGGCGAATTTAGCATGATATTCCTATTCTTAAAATTAATTCAATTTAATAACAAAGAAACTTAACGATTATGACTAATAACTTTAGCTGGCGAGCCAAAAGCAACGACATTAGCAGGAATGTTTTTCACAACAGTACTTCCAGCACCAATCAACACGTGCTCATCAACATTAACTAACTGATTGATTTGACTACCAATGCCAATCCATGAACACTCACCAATGAAAACGGAACCTGCTAGAGCTGAATTAGGGGAAATATGCACGAAATCATTAATGATACAATCATGTTCAACGACTGACGCTGTATTAATAATACATCCACGACCAATCCTAGCAAAAGCATTAATTACAGCCCCAGCAAGAACAACTGTTCCAGTACCTACTTGTGCATATTTACTAATGATTGCACTAGGGTGAATGAGCCTAGGAAGTTGATAATGATGTTTTTCGCACAGCAGTATCTTTTCTTGCCGAATAACATTATTACCAATAGCAACTGCGACATTTATCTTGTCCGGCTCTAATTGCAATAAATCGTCAAAGGTACCAAGAACAGTCCAGTGCTCTATTTGCTGCTTCTCTGGATAAGCATCATCATAAAAATAGACAGTATAACCGAGTAACTCCGCAAGATCGGCAATGACTTTTCCATGCCCACTGGCACCAATGATATATAAAACCCTGTTGATATCAGGATCCACGTTCTGACCCTCTAAATGGTTCAATGGTTACATGACCATCAGCACTAATACCTTCCCGCACGAAGACTTTTTTTACCGTTAACAACAATATTTTAATATCTAACCAAAAACTTTGATTATCAACATACCAAACATCAAACTTAAACTTATCTTCCCAGCTAATCGCATTGCGTCCATTGATTTGTGCCCAACCGGTAATGCCAGGACGAACATTATGCCTGCGAGCTTGTTCTTGAGAATACAGAGGCAGATATTCTACCAATAATGGGCGAGGTCCGACTAAGCTCATGTCACCTTTCAATACATTAAACAAACTTGGTATCTCATCTAAACTGGTAGAGCGTAGTTTCATCCCAAAAGAAGTTAAACGCTCAGCATCAGGTAAAAGAGATCCATGCTCATCGACTGCATTGCTCATTGAACGAAACTTGTATAAATGCAACAATTTACCATGTATACCTGGTCGTTTTTGTACAAAAATAACTGGGCTACCAATTTTTATTGACACTAGCAACATTAAAAATAAAAAAATAGGCAACAATAAAAAAATTGTCATTAATGAGACTACTATATCAAAAAATCTTTTAATCATTTTCTAAAACCTTATTATAAAAATTTAAAAGTTTTTTTTGATAAAAACTTCTTTCAAAGTTGGTTTTTATATTTTCACTTGCTTCTTTTTTGACAGAAAGTAGTTTTGCATTATCTAAACTTAAAAAATCATTCATCGCAGATTCTAAAGCATCAATACATTTAGGTTTAACCAACCAACCATTTACATCATGCGAAATTATCTCATTACAGCCTGGAATATCAGTTACAATACAAGGTAACTCCATAGCTCCAGCTTGTAAAACGACATTCGGAAAACCTTCCCTGTAACTTGGTAGTATTAGACAACTTGAAATTGACATTATTGGACGAATATCGTTTAAAAAACCAAAGTCAATGATATTAGGATTCACCTTTATTTTCAGAAGCGTATCATCATCAGGAGGAGCAGTTGTATCTAACGCGCCAACAATTAACAATTTAGAATTGTCATTCAAATTTATAAATGCATTAACAAGTTCCTTAATGCCTTTGTCAACATTTAAGCGACCCACATATAAAAAAACCTTGCACCCCTCCAGCTTATAACTAGAAATTAAATTTGATTTTACTGACAAATCTACAATATCGGGATCAAAATAACACAAATCCACTCCAGCTATATTTCCATTCCCAATAACTTCAAATTTTGATTCAGAAAAACCAAACCGATAAAATTGCCTCCAAACACCATAACCTTCACAAACAATGTGAGTATTTAAATAAATAACCAACTTATCTGTAAACTTTAATATTAAGTGTTTAAATCCTGTTGCAGTAGGAAAGAGCAACCCTGTAAATGTATGAATTCGATGAGGTACTCGTGCAAAATAAGCGGCAATGGCACAGACTAAACCTGCCTTTGGGGTATAAGAATGTATAATGTGTGGTTTAATTCTTAACAGCAAATAAAACATTTTAAAAATAGAAAACAAATCCTTAAAAGGCGAATACCCTCGGTACATATTAATTGTAAAACATCTTACATTTTCAATGTCAGCAACTTGTTGAATTCCAGTGGAACTAGCCAAAAATACTTCATACTCTTCATTTAAGAAGGTTGGTTGTGATTGTAAAATAGTTGCCAACGTTTCAGGAACAGTCGTGACTATCAATAATTTTTTCATATACTTAAACACTTAGTTATATTGCTTAACTACCCATTGAGTTCAAAGTCATCAAACGACTAAAAAGCAACTCCACATTGTGCCAACCATAAATGAACTACCAGTTAACCAATAATTCATAGTTCAGCCATTAACCTACCATCAGTTAACTGAAGATCTCAAAACTTTTAAAAATTGTTTGTACTGTGCTTGTATACAATAAATATTTTCAACACGCTCACGCCCTGAAGCTCCAAGTTTAAGACTTAATTGACGATCTTTTATAAGCTGAGTTAGAGCTTCATACCATTCATCATCAGAATTGACTAACAATCCACAACACTCATTTTTTACAATATCAATATTAGCACCAAAATTAGATGCTACTACAGGTTTGCCTGTAGCCATATATTGAATAAGCTTATAGCCACATTTGCCTCGTTCCCAATTAGTAGAGGCAATTGGCATAATACCAATATCTGAATGTTTGATAATGAAAGCTTCCGTTGACTCTTCCCATGGAATAATTTCTAAATCAATATCTGGAAAAAAATCACCAACTGAAGTCGTGGCACCTACTAATACAAGCTTAGCTTTATTCTCTAAACAAACTCTAATCAAAACATCTTTTAATTCAACCACATACTTTTGAGTACTTGGCGAACCGATCCAACAAACTGTAGGAACTTCCTGACGAGTAGACTCTTGAACATATCTATCAATATCAATCACAGTAGGAATGACTGTAACATTTTTAGCGCCGTAAAATTTTGCTTTAGAAAATAAAAAATCATTACCTGTTATAACAATATGTGCATTATTCATAACAACGTTTATTTTGTCTTTCAAAAAAAACTTAACCATCCAATTAGATGATTCTTCATACATTTGAAATATTGCATCATCATAATCCACAACATATTTTACATTAAAAAAATTCAATAATCTTTCAATTGTTGCAGGAAAATATGGAAATAACTCCTTTTCAATTATAACAACGTCATACTTATGAATAGTAATAATCTGGAATAGTCTTTTTACATACGAATATATAACTTTAGATTTTCGTCTGACGCCATGGCTGTATAAATCAGTCAAATACTCATCATCAAATAAAGGATATGTTACAACACTGCCAAATAAACTATTTACATACTTATAGTACTGAAAGAAACGTAAGCGACTACTCGCCCCTAACCTGCCATACCTACTAAATACAACGACCTTAAATTCCATACATTAAATCTCGATAAAAATAGAACCTTTAACGGTTCAGCCTAACAAACCTAGCACCGTCGACTAATAAATGTGGCAGACATACAATCCACAAATAATCAAATTTTGCAAAATATGGATTAGTTGCACTAGCTATCATTATGCAAAATACGCCGGTTAACATTGGAGGTATGGATATGGATAAATAACTATCACTCAGCATAGCTAATCTCAAACGTAATATCCCGCATATAAACCAAAACAAAAAGAATAGCACGCCAAACAAACCTGTTGAAAAAAGCATATATATATAAGTTAACTCATAAGCCCAAGGCATGTCGACATCTCTAACAACCTCTACTTGGCCACCATTTCCTGAACCAAAAATTAAATTTGAATCATACCAACCACTCATTAATGAATGAAATTGAATTGTTCGCAAATTAGAGTTAGCACCAGCACTTGCTTCAGGATCAAAACCATTAACAAATTCATTAAACAATGTATTGATATTCAAACCAAACTTATTAAATAATATATAGGTCATCGTTGCGACAACAAAAAATAACAAGCAAATAAGAATAGGAGATTTAAACAATAATACAATGGGATTATAAGGTAATCGCTTGCTGTTTAACACTAAATTTGAAAAAACAATAATAATCGGTAAAAGTAAAATTATCAACCAAAAAGCTTTTCTTCCCGTCAAAAAAACCAAGATAAGTGATAAGAAACATAAAAAAATCTTAGGTAAATGGATCTTTTTTTGAGAAATATCATTCCAAGTTATATGAAACAGCATTGGAACAAGAAAGATCAAGGATGTTATTGTATGTAACTTATACTCAATAAAACCCTCGTATAAACCGAAAGATTGACCTTGATCGAGTTCAAAATAAAGAAACCCAGGAACAATTCCAACATCATGGCCTAAATAAATAAAAGTGTAAATAACAATACATACCAAAGAAAAGATTAAGGTTCTCGTAAAATAAATAAAGAAGTTTACTTGCAAAGACAGTGTACTGATAAATAAATAACAAAGAGGCCATAGCACCTGCGTGCTAATTACCCTAAACGCACCAGCATTACCATTAAGTTGACCATAAAAAGAATATAACAACCCAACCAAAGAATATAAAAAAAGTAAAGACAAAGTCTGCTTTGAAAGTAACGCACCGTTTCTAACAATATCAATAGTTATAATTAGAATTAACAGCCCCAGAATGGGAGCTTTTATTGAGACATAGGAAGTCGGTATGAACAACACTAAAAAAACCAATAGCAAACAAAGAGATGAAGATAACGACCTAATACAAAACATTACTAACCTTTGAATCTATTATAAATTAGTTTTAGAGCAATCAAAAAACTCCCCCCCACAATAAACAATTTAACACCATTAATATAATCGTTATTAAGCAATAAAAAAAGGCTCTGTTTTGTTTTGTTATGGCGAATGGCATCGACAACCGCAGATGATTTAGGCAAAGAAGATAGAATAAGATCAGTTTCTTCGAAATTCTTCAATCCATTTTTTAACGAAGTGTTAGCACCATGAATTCTGTAACTAGCTAAAGATTGGTGTGTACATGCCGCAGAATTTGAATCTGAAATTTTCAAAATCAAATCAAAATCTTCATTTTGCTCCAGGTCAGGGTTAATCCCTCCAACTGAATAAAAGCATTCTTTTTTCACAAGTAAAGATGAAAATATAATGAAATTACCATTTAATAACAATTGGAATATGTTTTTTTCAGAATGTGCTTTTATTTTACTTATAATTCTGGAATATAGATTCACCATTGGGATACTAGCCCCCAATTCAGTAATAAGTTGAACCCTACTATATACAAGGCCGAGATTAGCAGAAGAAGATTTCACCAGATCCATTTGCATCATTAATTTATCTTTACACCATAAATCATCAGCATCTAAAAAAGCGATCCACTCGCCACTGGCTTCAGCTGCTGCTAAGTTTCTGGCTAGTCCTAATGGAGTATGCTCTGGTGCAAATATATACTTAATCCTATTATCATTAAATGATTTTACAATCGAAGCGCTAGTATCAGTTGATTGATTATCCCAAAAGACAACTTCGAAATCGGTATAAGTTTGAGCGATGACAGACTCAACACATTCAAAAAGATATTTATCGCTGTTAAAACAATTAATAATTACACTTATTTTTGGAGACAAAATGGCACCTTTAAATTTTAACTTAACGGCTTATGAAGCCTGATTCATTTTCAATCGGATGATGTAATTTAGTAATTAACTTAGTAAAAAAATCTTCATCCGAATACCCTAAAACAATAAGTTCATGCAGTGTACAAGAAGACTCTCTAAGATGTGCGAGAAATTTATCCGTTATTACATTAGGAGAATGATGTTGCTTCCAATACTCATAAGAATTTTTTGATACAGCAGAAAAATCATTTACTAACTTTTCAATCTCCACATCAAGAGAAGATACATCTTCTAGATGTTCGCTTGTAATTTCTTCACCAACATTAAAACCTTTGACATCGAATAAATACTTGTATTTATACAGCCCTTGTATTTCTTGATATGAATAATCTAAACAAAAAGTTGGAATTTTATTTTTCGCTCCTTCTAGAGCACTTGTTCCCATACTAAATACAATATGATGTGATGCAATAAGACTATCTAACCCATCAAAAGGAACTGTTCCGACAAAATTGCAGTTAAGATGCTTACAAAGAGATGCATGTTCTTTGATTTTTGATGTTGACACGCCATCACCGACAATAGTTAAAGAAATTTTCCGCGACAGCCCATCAAGTCGATCGATAGTATGCAATAATATAGGTACTTTAAAACCCTCTAGCCGGCCAAGCCATAAACATTTTATATCATCAATTGGTGCAAAATTTATGACAGTTTTATTTTCATACCCCGTCATTATTGGTAGTAAAGGATATGTATCTAAGGGTACATTAAAATACCTATACGTTTTATTTTTATTTTCTAAATCCATAAATGCGATCGATTGTTTATGCAATAAAACTTTTAGCATATTTTTTATTTTCCTCTTCCTTAAAAAAGAGAAAGAATTGACTAAAGGAGCAATAAACTTAAAAAGTGTTTTAGATGGATGATTAGAAACTAACCCAGGGAATAAGTTATCAGGATGTAAATTCCAGAAAAAAACGTCTATATCTCGAGGAAAGGAACTTACCTTATGAATTCGCCACAAAGGAATACTTTGTAAAATTAAAACTGAATTAACAGGCAGTAATTCTGGTTGATCAAATGGAACAAACTTAACATTATCTGGTAAATTTCTTGCCATATACCCATTATCAAAATCCATCAGGATCACTTTGAATGATTTTGACAAAATAGTGGCCAAACGAAGGAAAAGTACTGAGACGCCTCCCACTTCACGATAAGGAAAATAAAAAACTAGCGTTTTGTTACAATTCATAAACACTTTGCAACCTAATTAAGAATACATTCAACTTTTAAAAATTATACTTTTTATTAAAGTAATCTTTGATAGCATCAACAACATAACTGACCTCTGAGTCGGACAAATCAAAATGCATAGGCAATGTCAAGATCTGTTTAGACAACAACTCAGTAACTGGTAGCGAATAATTTGACTTGTATAGAGTTAAGTAATGATTTGGTTGATAGTGAATTCCTGTTTCAATACCTTTTTCTAGAAGATGAGCTTTTAATTCATCACGAGTATCATCAGTAACTTTTATTACAAATATATGTGGAGTAATCTCTTCAAAATCAAGATCAAGTAATGTAATACTCTTTAGTTCACTCAACTCTGCGCTGTATTTTTTTGCAATATCTTTTCTTCTTTTTGCAAAATTATCGGCTTTTTTAAGTTGTTCACGGCCAATGGCAGCCATAATATTGCTCATATGATACCTAAAGCCTTGATGCTGCACATCAAAAGTCCAACTACGTTCACCGTTATAGCGTCGTTCGGAGTCATTTTCAACCCCTAACAATCTAGCATCTCTTATTCGTTGCTGAAGATTGCTATCGCTAGTTATAATGGCACCGCCTTCACCTGAAGTGATATTTTTTATTCCGTCAAAACTAAAACAAATGACATCACCTTCCAGACCAATTTTCTTACTATTTCGGGTACATGTAAATGAGTGTGCAGCGTCTTCAATAACTCTTAAGTTATATTTATTGGCAAGTTCATAAATTAAGGGGATTTGAGCGGAATTACTTCCATAATGCACAGGCATAATTGCTTTTGTTTTTGATGTGATTCTTGCTTCTAAATCAATAAGGTCAATGAAACAATCACTTTCGTTCACATCACATGAAACGGGTTGTGCCCCTGTTGCTGAAATAGCTTGATATGATGCAACGTATGTTAAGGAAGGCACTAAAACTTCGTCACCATGACTGATATCCATACCAGCTAGAGCAAGATGTAAAGCTGCAGTTCCAGTATTAACGCATATGACATTAGACTCGTCTATGCCTATATATTTAGCGATCTCCCTCTCAAACAATTGGACTTCTAAGCCCATACCAAGAAATTCTTTATCTAAAACTGATAATACGGCTAGCTTTTCTTCCTGCCCTATTGATGATTTTGATAATCTTATTCTATTCATAATTTACCACTTATAAGGAATATAACTTAATGCCTCTGAAATAGATTCTGAAGGATCATGTTCAATACTGGCAATATTTAGTAACAGATTCAATCCAGAACCAACGCCTTGAAATGCAACCCAGACACCAGCAGGGACTGTTAGTCGAACATAATTATCAGGAGACGCTATGACATCTACATACTCACCATACGAATTACTTTCATATCTATCGTCATAGAAAACAAATCTTATGCTACCAACTGGTACAACTAAGTTTAGAATCATTTTCGTATGTTTTTTCCAGCCTTTAATATCATCTAAATGAACACTAGAAAAATATGCTTCACCAAATGAACTAAAGCTTTCATCGGAATTTTTTAAAGCATGATAAATATCACCTTTCTCATTTAATATTCGCTTTAATCGAGTAATAACAATTCCGTCAATCATTAGTCACACCATGATATATTTTTTTCTTTAGCTATTCGTTGATATTCATTAATTTGCATAGAAGTAAATTTCATCATGTCTTTTTCTTTCTGATAAAACTCGTAATACCACTCACTCACAAATTTAATGCACTGATTATAATTTAGGTTAGCTTCCCACTTCAAATTAAATAGAGCCTTATCACAGTTTAATTTAAGTAAACCAGCTTCATGAAAGGGGATATTGTCGGTCACAACATAGGCATCATCGGTATTTTTAAAATACCAATATTTACTTAGATCAGAAAGCAAATCTTTGACTGTATGATTTTGCTCTGATCTTGGGCCAAAATTGTACTGTTGCCCATGGTTATTTGAATCTAAAGCTAGCCCTTGACCAAGTGCTAAATAACCACTTAATGGTTCTAAAACGTGTTGCCACGGTCTTGTAGCATCAGGACATCTAATTTCGACCTGGAGATTTTTATTCCAAGCTCGCATACAATCAGCGACAATTCGATCAGGCGCCCAATCTCCACCACCAATAACATTACCAGCTCTGCCTGTCGCTACTCTTACATTATCATCAGCCGTTGGAAAAAATGATTGTTGATAAGCATGGAAAATAACTTCAGCAGCACCTTTTGAACCACTATAAATGTCACGACCACCAACAGCGTCAGTCTCTTTATATCCCCAGACCCATTCAACGTTTTCATAGCACTTATCACTAGTAATAATTACTGCGTAACATTTATGCGTAAACTTTCGAAGAACCTCAAGGACATTAGCAGTTCCCATTACATTCGTTGAAATAGTCTCTAAAGGGTTACTATAAGATAAAGATACTATCGGCTGAGCTGCTAGATGAAAAAGAAAATCAGGTTTAAAATCAGTAATGATTTTTGTTATAGTATTTAAATCACGTATATCGGCAATATGATGTGTAATTTTCTTTTCAAGTTCTAGTTCTTCAAACATCGATGGTTTTGTTGGAATATCAATTGATAAACCACAAACCTCTGCACCGAGCTCAAGCAACCAAGCTGTTAACCAGGTTCCTTTAAAACCTGTATGTCCAGTAATTAAGACTTTTTTCCCATTATAAATACTTCCAAACATATAATTACCAACTCTTCCACTTAGCTTTATTTGACTGTAGCATGGCATCTAACTCATTTTTATCTTTTAGCGTATCCATACACTTCCAAAAACCATTATGTTTATAGGAAAATAACTCTCCATCTTTTGCTAAATTTTGTAAAGGTGCTTGCTCGAAAACAGTTGAATCGCCTTCTTTAATATAATCAAATACTGATGGCTCACAAACGAAGAATCCACCATTAATCCAAGAGCCATCACCTTTTGGTTTTTCAAGGAAATTTGTAATTCTATTCCCTTCAATTTCAATAGCCCCAAAACGACCATCTGGTTGCACAGATGTCATAGTTATAGCCTTTCCATGACTTTTATGAAAATCGACTAATTCAGTAATATTAACGTCCGAAACTCCATCGCCATAAGTTAACATGAATGGTTCATTACCTATGATCTCTTGCGCTCTTTTAACACGCCCGCCGGTCATGCTATTAACACCAGTGTCGAGCAAAGTCACAGTCCATGGCTCGGATGTGTTTTTCTGAATTTTCATCTCATTTGTTGATAAATCTATAGTTACGTCACTTTGATGTAAAAAGTAATTCGCAAAGTATTCCTTAACGTAATAACCTTTGTAACCTAATAATACAACGAATTCATTATAACCATGTTGCGAATACATTTTCATAATGTGCCACAGGATCGGCTTACCTCCTATCTCAACCATAGGTTTAGGTTTAAGATCCGTTTCCTCTGATAGCCGTGTCCCTAATCCACCTGCTAATAATAATACTTTCATAACTTTCCTTAAATTTCTATATGATTTTTATCTATTAAATCTCAAATTCATTCACTGCACATATTACTTTTCTAACATCACCTAAGCTCATAACAGGACTTATAGGTAAAGAAATAACCTCTTCATGTAACTTTTCAGAGATGTCAAACTTACAATTTGACATCTCAATATATGCACCTTGTTTATGTGGAGGAATGGGATAATGAACCAACGTTTGAATTCCCTTTTCCATTAAATATTTCTGAAACTTCGATCTATGAGTACATTTAGCTACATATAAATGCCAAACGTGGCCACTTTCAACCTCAACTGTTGGCAATATTATTTGTGGATTATTAATTTCACTTGTATATGCTTTCGCTATATTTCGCCTAGCCGATATTTCAAGGTCTAAATACTTCAATTTAACTTGTAGCATAGCTGCTTGAATCTCATCTAAACGGCTATTAACACCTTTGTATTTATTCTTATATTTTTCGTGTGAACCGTAATTACGTAAAGCAATTAGCACTTCATTTAGCTCATCATCATCTGTAGTTACCGCGCCAGCATCACCTAATGCTCCTAAATTTTTCCCTGGATAGAAGCTAAATGCACCCGCGTCCCCCCAAGTACCACATTTTTTTCCATCTATCATTGCACCATGAGACTGAGCACAATCCTCTAATACTAGTAAGTTATGTTCATTAGCTATTTGCATAATCTCGACCATAGGTGAGATTTGGCCATAAAGATGAACGGGTAAGATAACTTTAGTTTTAGGTGTTATAGCAGCCTTGATCCCTTCGGGAGTTAGGTTAAAGCTGTTGCAATCAGGCTCAACCAATACAGGCTTTAGTCTATTTTCTGTAATCGCCAAGATAGAAGCGATATAGGTATTCGCTTGAACAATCACCTCATCACCTTCTTGCAGTTTTCCCATCTCTTTCCAAGCACGCAAGGTTAATGTAAGTGCATCCAATCCATTTGCGACTCCAACCGCATATTGGGTGCCACAATAATCAGCAAATTCGCTTTCAAAATTAGTCAGCTCACTCCCCATTATGTACCAACCTGAATCGATAACACGAGAGCAAGCTTGTTTTAATTCATCAGAATATTGGCCGTTGATTGCTTTCAAATCTAAAAATGGAATCATTAGTTTTGTCTCATTTGTTTAAAAGTTGAATAATCACGAATGTAATCATCAGAATCATAGTAATGAGAAGCAAAAACCAAGAGTACGGCATCTTTTGAATATTTATATTGAACGCCCCATGTCATTGGAGGTAAATATATCCCTTTATCAATACTATCTAGAACATATTCTTCTCTATTTTCACCATCATCCACTAAAACACTACAGTTCCCACTTACACATATCAAAAATTGTTTACACTCTTTATGTGCGTGCTCCCCTCTCACTTCTTTGTTAGGTACACCGAAGACGGTAAAATATCTCTTAGGAGTAAACGGAATATCCTTCTCAAATTCACCAACTGATAAATTACCTCTTAAATCGTTAACTAAGTGAAACTTATGTAGTGAGACGCCTTTAACCTTTGACATCTGCAATTTTAATTCGAAATTATTGCTAGGCATAATTACGCCTGTGTTTGCTTCAACATAACCAGTAATCCTCCCTGGATTACCAATTACAATAGCATTGTCAGGAACATTTTTGGTTATAACAGCCCCAGCACCAACCATTGCATTTTCGCCTATAAGAATACCTGGTAAAATGGTTGAATTCGCACCTATAGATGCACCTTTTTTAACTATTGTTTTCAAATATTCATCAGGATAAATTTTTGAACGTGGTTGCTTATCATTAGTGAAGGTTACATTGGGTCCAATAAACACATCATCTTGAATATGTATACCATCCCAAATTTGAACACCTGATTTAATGGTGACATTATCACCAATAACCACATCATTTTCAATTAGTGAATTTGCGCAAATATTACAATTCCTACCTATAACAGCACCGGCTAATATAACGCAAAACTGCCAGACTTTGGTATTGTCACCAATATTTTGAGATTGAACATCTGCTAATTTATGAATCATTTTTCACCTGATTTTATAATTGATTGAAATGTATTGCTAGGCTTTCATCTTTACTCGATAACAAAGGCCTATCAATTAACGGCCAGTGAATATTTAAACTTTTATCATCCCAAAATATACTCACTTCCGAACTAGGGTTATAATATTCAGTACATTTATAGACAAACTCAGCCTCATCACTGGTGACATAAAAGCCATGGGCAAACCCTTCTGGCACCCATAATTGTCGCTTATTTTCGGCAGATAAATACACCCCAACCCATTGACCATATGTTAATGAGTCTTTTCTAATATCAACCGCCACATCAAACACCTCACCGGAAACAACGCGTACAAGTTTACCTTGAGCATTTTCAGTTTGGTAATGCAAACCTCGAAGAATACCTTTCTTAGATTTTGTGTGATTATCTTGAACAAAAGAGCAAGGTTTTTTGGCGACTTTTTCTTCAAATTCATTTTGTCGCCATGTTTCCATAAAAAAACCACGTTCATCGCCATACACTAGTGGTTCAATGATTTTCACATCGGGTATTTTTGTATCAATAACTTTCATCTATGAATACTCATCAATCTGTTTTAATGCACTCTGCCAATCACTTTGTTCAATAACGAAGGCAATGTTAATTTTATGGCAATCTAATCGGGAATTTGCAGGCCGTTTAGCTGGAGTTAGGTAATCCAGTGTAGTTATTGGTCTAACTTGAATTGTGTTTTTCAAAAAACCTTGCTGTAGCGCTGTGCTAAAAATAGTTTTAGCAAAATCATACCAACTTACATGTGGAAAACCAGAGTAATGATATACACCATAAGCTTGATTGCCCTTCATAACTTGATTTGATATAGCTAAAATAGCCTTAGCAATATCCCCTGCATAGGTAGGTCCACCAAACTGGTCGGCCACAACATCTAAAGTGTCTCTTGTTTTAGCGAGGCGAAGCATTGTTTTAACGAAGTTATTACCGTGTTCCCCAAAGACCCATGCTGTTCGTAATATAATATGCCTTGAGCAGGCAAGTACTACAGCTTGTTCGCCAGCAAGTTTACTACGACCATATTCACTCTGAGGCCCAGTTTTATCGGATTCGACATAGGACTCAGAGCTATTTCCTGAGAATACATAATCTGTAGAAAGATGGATAATAAGTGCATTGACATCATTGGCTGCAAGTGCAAGATTATAAGGACCATCTCGATTTATTGCATAGGCCAACTCACATTCTTTTTCTGCTCTATCAACTGCAGTATAAGCAGCTGCATTAATAATGATGTCAGGCTTAAACTCTGCAACGACTTTACTGACTTCATTGGCATCGGTAATATCAAGCTGTTCGCGGTCTAATGCTAAAAACGTTAGATCAGTCTCTGCATCGAGAAGTTCAACTAAGCAACTCCCTACTTGACCATTCTTGCCTGTGATTAAGATCCTCATATTATAATCCGTTAGCTAATCGAGCTAAATATTGACCATAATTATTCTTCATCATAGGTTTAGCTAGTTCTAAAAGTTGCTGCGAACTTAACCAACCATTACGTAACGCAATTTCTTCTAAACAAGCTACTTTAAGGCCTTGTACATTCTCAATAGTTTGCACAAAGGAAGATGCCTCGTGCAAGCTCTCGTGAGTTCCCGTGTCTAGCCAAGCAAAGCCGCGACCTAATAACTCGACACTCAGACTACCATCATTTAAATACATTTCATTTAAGCTTGTAATTTCTAACTCACCGCGGAGCGAAGGTTTGACAGTCTTTGCCATTTCTATGACTCTGTTGTCATAAAAATAAAGTCCTGTTACCGCATAATTTGACTTAGGTTTCAATGGCTTTTCTTCTATCGAAATTGCTTTCATATCTTGGTCAAATTCAACCACCCCGAAACGTTCAGGATCTTTCACTTGATAACCAAAAACTGTAGCCCCTCTATCTTTATTAGCCGCATTCTTCAGCGTTTTACTAAAAGACTGGCCATAGAAAATATTATCACCCAAGACTAAACACACACCGTCTTTACCGATAAATTCTGCACCGATAATAAAAGCTTGTGCTAAGCCATCTGGTGATGGCTGAATTTCATAGCTTAAATTAATGCCGAAATCTGAACCATCACCTAATAAACGCTTAAAAGCTTCATTGTCTTCTGGCGTAGTAATAATCAAGATATCGCGAATGCCTGCTAGCATTAATGCTGACAATGGATAGTAGATCATTGGTTTGTCATATATTGGCAATAACTGTTTAGATACACCACGAGTCAATGGATATAAACGCGTCCCTGAACCACCGGCGAGAATAATGCCTTTCATATTTAAATAAGTTCCTAGATTAATAGGCCCTAGGTTATAGAAATTAAAACTAGGACTTTAGGTCAATGCAACAGCAAGTGCTGGTTAAATACCTAGACGTTCGCGTTGGTAGCTACCATCTTGTACATGCTGGCACCAGTTTTGGTTAGCTAAATACCATTCGATAGTTTTACGTAAACCTGTTTCAAATGTTTCTTCTGGCAACCAATTTAATTCTTTGTGTATTTTAGTTGCATCAATAGCATAACGACGGTCATGACCAGGGCGATCAGCTACAAAGGTGATTTGCTCTGCATACGGGGTACTTTTAGGGACTAACGTATCTAAAATACTGCAAATAGTATTTACCACTTCAATATTTTGTTTCTCGTTGTGACCACCAATATTATAAGTTTCACCCACTTTACCCTCTGTAACCACTTTATAGAGTGCTCGAGCATGGTCTTCAACATACAGCCAATCTCGAATTTGATCGCCCTTACCATAAATAGGTAATGGCTTGCCCTCTAAGGCATTTAAAATCACTAACGGGATCAACTTCTCAGGAAAATGATACGGACCGTAGTTGTTAGAGCAGTTCGTCACAAGGGTTGGTAAACCATAGGTACGGTGCCAGGCTCTGACTAAATGATCGCTTGAAGCTTTTGATGCCGAATACGGACTAGAAGGTTCATATGATGTCGTTTCGGTAAATAACGGCAACTTCTTATTGGGTGAAGACTCGATACTATCTTCAATATCGTCTGGATGTGGTAGATCGCCATAAACCTCGTCTGTCGAGATATGATGGAACCTAAAGGCTTTTTTAGCATCATCAGCTAGGGTATTCCAATAGGCTCGAGCGGCTTCAAGTAGCGTATAGGTGCCAACAATATTAGTTTGAATAAAGTCTGACGGTCCAGTGATCGAGCGATCAACATGAGACTCTGCAGCTAAGTGCATAACCGCATCTGGTTGATGCTCTTTAAACACTCTGACTAAATCAACAAGGTTGCAAATATCGACTTGCTCGAAAATGTATCTTTCATCATTTTCGATGCTGACTAGAGACTCAAGGTTACCTGCATAAGTCAATTTATCGAGATTAATTACTGTATCTTTAGTATTATTAATAATATAACGAACTACCGATGAACCAATAAAACCTGCACCGCCTGTTACAAGTATCTTCATGTTGCTCCTTTATTACTTTTCGACTTCAAGAAATTATGCGCGATTTTCTCTATCAACTTAAACTTATGTTCCACATAAAAAATAATCAACAAGAAGACGATACACTTATAAGACATTCTATAAACAATATCACTGCCAACAAACTGGGAGTTTATGAAAAAAAACAAAACAGATGACACAATAACAAACCAAGTAATTGCAGGCGAATATTTTACTTTATAAAGATGATTTGAAACAATCCCTAACGATACAGTTATCAAAAAATACGTTACAAAAGTGCTTAAGATCGCGCCCCAAATCCCGAATGCAGGAATAAGAAATACATTTAAAATGATATTAACCAAAGAGAATGCAAAATAAACAAGAGTTTGACGACCTAACTTTCTTTTAAAAGAAAGACCAATGGAAACAACGTTAACAAGTCCATAAATACAAACAGATAGCATTAATGGAAATATATAAATTATTGATTCTGCATAACCTGCGTGTTTACCAAAAAGATACACAAATTCTTCTGCCGCAAAAGATATTAGTATAGATAAAAACAATCCTATTAGAACATAACTTTCATAAGTTTTCGAAATTAATACCTTAACACCATTACTTTCCCTTTGCTCCATTACTATTGGGTTGAAAACCTGAATAAATGGTGTCGTGAAAATAACAGTAATAATTCCTGCTAACTTAACCGATAGTGAATAAACACCTACATCATTGATACTAAGATATTTATTGATAAAAAATTGGTCAGCCCACAATATTGTCAAGCCACCTAGACTTGATAATACTGTATAGAAACCATAATTCAATTGTAAAACGGCTTCTTTTCTCATGAATTTTGATTGGAAAAATAATCGATAGTGAAACAAAAAAAATACAATAAAAATTATAACCTGAGAAACTAAAGGACCAATTAATGCCCCAATAACACCCATTCCCTCAAAAATAACAAAGTAATAAATACCAACTATATTGCCAAACACACTTAATATACTAAAAAAAAGGAAAAGGTATGGTTCGTTTTTTAATCTAAAATAAGTTAGAAAGGCAAAATTAATGAAGCCGAATGAGGCAGTAATCAGTGCGTAAAAAACCCCCTGCGCCCAGGTTACATTATCGAATATAAGTATTGAAATAAAATCTGCAAAAATATAACCCAGTATAATTTGCAATCCACCACCAAAGGCCAATAAGACTAATGTGGTGTAAAAACAATTCATTCTATCTTGATGCTCGGGATAATCAAAATAGGAACGATTTAATGCACTTGTAACCCCTAAATAAAATACGGCAGCTCCAATTGAGCTACATATAAGTATAAGAGAATAAGTTCCATATTGACTAACTGAAAACTCAGACATGAATACAGGTAGAAATATAAAACTAATCGAAGCGCTGAATATACTGCCTAGAGTATATAATATACTAGATACCTTAAAATTATTTTTATTCAATGCAAATACTCACAGATAACAATATTCTGGCAATGACTTTTCTATTTTCAATATATTAGCCAATATATTTTTGTCAGCTTTTCCCCATAACTTTGTGTTTTTTATTGAACACATTGGATTAAAGAATTCTTTCTTATACTTATGTTCATCAAGCTCCAAACCTAAAAACTTCACAACTTTAATCACTGTTTTATCATAATCAAAAACTAAATCTTCAAAATTTACTCTTAGGACCTTGCCATTTTCTTTATCAGAAACTATCTTTCTCATTGTCTTTTGTCTCTGAATGAACAGATCTATATCAAATGAACCCGCAATTTTTGAAAAAGTACTGACATCGACATTATAACCATTAGAACTTGTAATTGAAGTCATATATATATCACGTATATCACGGTCAACGACAATAGATTTGATGTTATCAAAAAAAGGAAAGCCAGCCATAGGATTATAAGGTTCTAAAGCATTATGAGTTACAATTGTAGATGAGTTCCGATTTAATCCATTTGTAAGCAGGCGGTTAACATAACGTTTTGCATAAAGATCAAAATTTGTTCTTTCTGTTAAATTAAAATCAATATCAGGCCATGGAAATTCTTTTTTTATTTTTGCAATAAACTTTGTCTTAAAAACTTCAAAAGGTGATAAATCTACCAATGAATATGGTGACTTCATCAACCATGAATATTGAGATAGCGCATCGACAAATTCTTTCGTTACTTCAATTATATTTGGATATTGTGTTTCATACCCAAAACCGGCTTGATAAAATTTATGTATTCCTTTAGGACTTCTAGATAATATCGCGATTGTTTTTTTGAATTTTTTCAACGCAGCATCAGCTCGTAAAGGCGACCAATTATCAACAAAAGCCCATCTAAGTTCAGCCAAGCCTCCTCCTATTCGAATCAAATCAAATTCAGTTCTATAATCAGGGACTGAGAAATTCTGAAATTCTCTCAACAAATCTGAAAAAGCAGACTTTCCTGAAAACATATAACCAGATAGGTCCAAATAGTTTATTTCACTTTCTTTCATATTAAAATTACTCAACATTCTATTCCATAAAGAACAAATCTATTAATTTTGCATTCTCATTATTACACGTTGTACATCTCCTGGAGTATCAACGGCAATACTAGAACTTGGCACTTCTATCATCTGTACTGGAATATCATTCTCTATAAAACGTAATATTTCAATATCCTCAACCTGCTCAATTTTTGTTTTCTCTTTATGAGAAGCAAAAAAGACTAGATGCTCTTTAGAAAAAGCATAGATACAAACTTGCTTATAACCAAAAGTATACTCATTGTTTTTTGTGACTGGTATAGGAGAGCGACTCATATAGAGTAAATTACCAGTTTTGCTTACAACAACTTTTGGTACGGTAAAGGATCTGAATTCATCTTCTGAATAAATTGCACACATCGCATTAACAACCGTATTTGGTTGTTCTTTATATTTTGCTATAACAGTTCGAATATCATCAGGTTCTATCAAAGGCTCATCGCCCTGTACATTAATGATAAAATCGCAATCCAACTGCAGATTGGCCTCAGCTAATCTATCTGTACCCGTTAAGCATTCGGATGAAGTCATAATAACTTTTGCACCAAAAGCATTACATACTTCATAAATCTTATCATTATCTGTTGCTACATAAACATTTTCTGCTCCAACAGCAGCAGAACACCGCTCCCAAACGTGCTGTATCATTGGTTTCCCAAGGATATTAACTAATGGTTTCCCTGGGAAACGGCTAGATTGATATCTAGCTGGGATAACAACTGCGCATTCCATATAAGTATCTTAAACCTTTGTATTATTGATTATAATTGGCCACTGTTCTAATACTTCAAAATTATTATCTTCTGATAGCATTTGCATACGTTCAACGACATTTGAATAAGGTATATAGCAATAGAAGTCTATATTGTTAGATTTACTTGCTTCAAAATCAGAAACAGCATCACCAATCATCACTGCAGTTGCATTTGACTCTTTACTTATAATCTTTTTTATTAGATCTGATTTCTTTGTAGGAGAACCATATACTTTAATAAAGTGCAGATCTAACCCACGATTTTTGAATACTTCACGTAGTTCACTTTGTTCTGAACCACTTGCTACGTATTTTCGACCCGGTAATGACTCTATGAACTCCAAGAAATTAGGTGTTAATTCAGCAGTAAGATAAAGCGTACGGCATTGGTTTGAAAAATCTGCTAGTAGTTTTTGCTCTACATACACTCTATCTATTTCTTCAACATTAAGAATGTATTCTAAAAAATGAGCAACGTGATGGAAGCGTGATTTTCCGAAATTATTAGCAAAATAATCAACACATTCAGCAATTAACTCAGGGGTAAAAGGAAGGGCTGACAGCGCTTCCCTCATAGCTTGAACCTTAAGTGCATTTGAGTCTAAAATAACTCCATCACAATCAAAAATATACAGGTCGTAATTATAGATTGGGTGCATAAATAGACCCTTGTTCAACAGGGTAGCTCGTTGGAGTAAGAGCTTTAATTGTTAAGTTAGGAGCAAACAGTTTAAATTTTGACAGTAAGTCGAACATTTCAGTTTGACGAATATCACCGCGTTCGTAGCCATCAACGCCTACGAGGGAAACGCTTTTCGCTTGCGAGTGAACAGCTATAGCCAAAGCATACGCGGCAGTTAAATCATAAGGCACGCTGCAACTTTTATCTGCCACCATAAATTTATCAGATTCAATATTAAGGCCATAATCTATAAACTCATTGGATACACTTTTCAGCTCTTCATCAGTAAACCTATGAGCAGGCATAATCAATGGACGCTCTAAACTTTTATATACGTCTTGCTCAGATAAGAATTTACTATTATGAGACACACAGTAATAATTCACAAACTCAGGCGCTAAAGTGCTAATAGCATTAATAGCGATAACGATGGGTTTACGTTCTTCTATGTAGTTCTTAATTTCAGATAGGTATCGTGAAAGGCTAGGGCCATTACTAACAATTAACAACTCTTTGCCTTTAAACTTTCCGAGTAACAAATCTGTGCCGGATATTTCTTTTGAAGATGTATCAAATGAAATGGCAGATTCCATAACATCACCATTATATGATGTTGTTCCCTCAAGCTGGCTCAAATAGTTGATAGCTCCAACAATTTCTTCTGTGCCATAATGCTTGTTTGATATTAAATTTTGAATATAGGTTGGATGCACATCATTTTGAGCACCCAGAAAGTACAATAAGCTACTCCCCCAGCCAGAAACTTTTTGCATTTGTTCAAAATGACGAATTACTAACTCGTATACAGATGAAGGAAGATAGTAATTTGTGACATTGGATAGAACAGCTAATAAGCTTTCAGTTTGTGCATTTCCTGCACCACGTCCCATCCCAGTTACAGTTACATCTAGCCAATTAACACCAAGTTCTTTGGCTGTTAAAGTATTGTCTAGAGCTTTTCCCATATTATTATGAGTATGTATGCCGATATCACCAGACCATTCGGTACGTAATGCTTTAACAATACGAGTAACTTCTGTTGCGTCCATATTACCCAATGAGTCTGCAAAATAAAGTGAGTCTAAGCTGTTCCATTGACTCGCTACTTTAGCTTTTGCTGCGATGACTTCGTTAGGCTTACCTCCAGCTTGCATTAGGTTATAACCAACAATATATCCTTTAGCTTTAAGAGCTTTGACAATTGGGCCCGAATGCTCTACTTCATGAAAATGTGCAGCAACACGAACAAGCTTTATAGGACTTTTAGAGGCATCTACAAAAAGTTTATCTATAGCCTGTTCAATTGTCATTGGAGCATCTAAAACTGTCTTCGCATCAACCATCACGCCATATGTTGGGCCAGAAGGCAAACCAAGTCCTTTAAGGAAAGACTCGGTTGTATATGCAAATGGGCCATCGAAACCTTTCTTGGGAAAATTTCTTAATCCTAATTCAACATAATCAATTTTTGATTTTGCCATTGCATCTAAATAAGCGCTGACCACTTCAGGACAAAAGTCCCAATTATTATAATAACCACCATCTCGAAGGGTACAATCAAGAATACTAAAATTTTTCATTAAACATGTTCCTTTGAACTTCATAAGTTACTACTTAAAAAACGTAAAAAAGCCAACAATATTACGTACTTTTTAAGCATTACAAATATCGACGTCAAATTACCTGCATTTGAGTTAAATAACATATCTTCTTGTATGTGACACGTGTTCTTTAAATGAAATTTAACACTATTTAATCCAGTCTTATGTGAGTACTGAGACACTTTTCATCCATTTTAAGACCGTGATATTCCCGCTATCTCCTATAAAGCCTAGTTTTCAATATTTTTCGTGAAACAGTCCCAATAGGCTTGTCAAAATTAATCTTCTTTTCTCACAAAATGTCTGATTAACACAAAAAACACACCCAGCATGCCACCGAGCATAGTGCCCAACACTACAATTAATGCGCGTTTAGGCTTGGCTTTTTCTTCTTGAACTAATGCAGGATCGATTGTTTTAAATATATATTCATCGCGAACTTCAGCAAACATGATGGTTTTAGCTTGCTCTTCAACTAGTTTGTATAGCATAGAGCGGATATCGGCGATATTAGTTAGGCTTATTTGCTTGTTTAAAAACTCAGTACTGCGCATGGCCTCAAGTACATCACGCTGTTTCATCACCTTATTTATATCCTCAACCAACCAGGTCACCCACTGCTGAGCGAGCGTTGGTGAAACATGTTCAACTGCAAGTTTAACCATACCGGTTTCTTTATCTTTATTGATCGAAACCAGCTTTGAAAATTCTTTATACGCTTCTTGCATTGATGGTTGTGGTTTAAAAGGCGGATTAACTTCTCTTATCCACTTTTTTGTATCTACTAAGTAATCATCAACGTCATAAATAACTTTATCGTTTGCCATGTCCCATGACTTTGCAGCCATTAAATCGGCAAGTAAGTCATGCCTTTGAATAAATTCGCTAGTAAATTGGCGCGACTTCATCACTTCAATGGCCATCTGGGTTTTATCGACGCCACCGCCACCGCCAAGATTGATGCCGGCCATGGAAGCTAGTCCGCCAAATTGGCCAGCAAGAGCTGCCAGGCCGCCACCGCCCTGCTCAGCGTCTGCTGGCGCTAATAGTGCTTCGGATTTATAGATATTCGGCTGGCTTAATGCGAATATCACCGAACCGATAGCAAATATTGCAGTAATGGCGATAATTACCCACTTGCC
Source organism: Shewanella denitrificans OS217 (assembly GCF_000013765.1). NCBI lineage: Bacteria > Pseudomonadati > Pseudomonadota > Gammaproteobacteria > Alteromonadales > Shewanellaceae > Shewanella > Shewanella denitrificans. Next base: position 3,201,577 of record NC_007954.1, read on the forward strand.
TTGCCAGATAACAGCAAAAAGTTCGCGAAGATCGATTTCATCAGAACTTTCCATCTGCTGTGTGGATGGGAAGTTCACATCTTGTTGGTATTTTTTAATTTCTATCGACATTAAACGTTTGTCTCTTTTTTGTTCTAGGTTCTAGGTTCTAGGTTCTAGGTTCTAGGTTCTAGGTTCTAGGTTCTAGGTTCTAGGTTCTAGGTTCTAGGTTCTAGGTTCTAGGTTCTGCAATATAATCGGCAGCATCTTCTTTCACGCAACCTTTTCTTATTTTAATTAATGCACCAAGCATTGCTGAGATCTCTCTTGTTTCATTAATTAGCTTCAATCCGTTTTGTTTTTCTATAACGCCTATTTCAATAGCTATAAAAATCTGCGTCGCTAACTCTCCAGATGAGCCCTTCGCAAAATATAAGAATCTCGCAGACTCAGCATGTGATTCTCGCTCTTCCCCCTCCGCAATGTTGGAAGGTATTGAAATTGCTGCTCGAGTCATTTGATCTTTTAAACCATAATCCCGACAATTTCTCAATTCAGAATAAATATCACATGCCAGTCTACTGGATCGCTTCCATACGTCTAAATTCTGAAAACTAAATGCATTCATTTAACCATCCTTGGTTCAACTAGAGTGAGACTTAGTACTAGCATGTTTTCTAGGACCTAGTACCTAGCTCCTCGTACCTTTTATTACGCTAGAGCCCAGATATCGCTGAGATGGCAACAGCTGTGTTGTAGATGATGCCCGTCACTTGCGTCCACAAGGTCAGGTTGTCTTTGTACTCAGTGTCTAATGGCACTATGACTGTATCGCCGGCATCTATGTTGGTATCGGCAGTAAACCACAAGCTATTTTGCGGCATCATTACCGAACCATCGGCTTTGATTACATAAATCCGTGAGTCATCGCCACGCTCACGACTGCCACCAGACATGTTTAAATAGTCATCCAGTGTCAAACCGGCCTTAAATCTGTGAGTAGATGGGTGCTGCACTTCGCCCATCACTGCAACCGTTTGTTTCACGGCGGGGACATAAAGCACGTCGGCATCTTCTAACTGCAGATCGGCTTCTTCAATCCCTAAGTTTAGGGCATTAAGGTCTACCACTAAGCGGCCAACCGCCTTGATATTCTCAAGATCGGTTAACATCAACTGGGCTTCACTGTAATTCACCTGCAAACCATCTTTAGAAACACCACGGCTGGCTATATCTCGACGAAGCTGATTGGCTAGCTTTTTGATTTCGAGCTGCTCTTGCTGACGCACAGATTCACGCACAAACACAGCACCACTGGCTGATGCATATTCAGTTAAACCGCCAGCACGGGCTAGCACATCACTTAAACTCTCGCCGCGGCCGATATTATAGGTACCAGGGAATTTAACTTCACCACGGATTTCAATGCTTTTTGACTCTTGCCAATCCGGAATAGTTTGTACCGTTAACACATCGCGTCCTTCAAGCATGACATTCGCCTGCTGGTCGCCGATTAACGCGCTTTGTAAGTCTATGCTTATGTGGGATATCCCAGAACTTGTGCCACTATTAATTGTCCGAGTTAACTCAGCTTTTTTAATATAAGCGCCTTCAATTAAGCCACCTGCGGCTTTGATTAAGTCAGTGACACTGCCATTTTGGCTCAATGGATACAAACCTGGATGACGCACCTTTCCAGCAACTGCGACTATTTGTATGCTGCTTTGTGTGTTTGCCTGTTGGTATAGTTTATTAATGATGGGATAAAGTAATTCGTTGCGACTCATTACGCTGCTAAGTCTTACCAGTTCAACATCATCGAATAAATTAGCCAGCATTTGAGAAACTTCGTTCGCTACCGCCTTCCGCTGTTGCTCTTGTTGCTGATTATCATTTTTATCTGTCATCACCACGCCAGCTATATCTGCAGTGGTATGTTTTTTCTTGGCCGAAAAGTTGATGGTTTCAAAGCCTGCTTTAAATAAGTCATCTCCCAATAACGAATCACCTTTAAGCTCAGCAACCTTTGCAATTCTTTCCTTAACCAGCTTATTTAACTCGAAGCGATTTTGAGTTGTATCGTCATAGTTAAAAACTAAGATTTTATCTCTAGGGGCTAAGACTAGATTATCTTTTAAACTGCTATCGCTAATGGCAGCACCAAGGCCAAATTGAATCACTTCAATATCGCCGTTTTTATTTATTTCACGGATCACTAAGGCATAATTAAGATCCGCCGTTGGCGCTAAATCGCCCCACACACTAGGAATGATATCTTTTACTTTGAGCCCTTCGTGCCATTGATACTTACCCGCTCGAACCACTGCGCCAACTAAGGTAACGCTATTCTCAAATTGACTCGAAGCCGTCTTAACGCGAATATAATCGCCCGCCTTTGCTTTTAACTGATTGTCTTTAGCTTTGGTTAAGTCAAGGTTGATAATGCTCTTTAGCCCGTTATCATTAAAACGCTCTAAACTCGTGGCTTGTGCGTAAGCACCGGCTTTAACGCCCGCTGCCATATTGACGATATCGCCTATAGTTTCATTATTAGCCACTTCATAAATAGCGGGGCGACGCACTTCACCGGTGACGCTGACTAATGAACCAACTGCAGGAATAAATACCACATCACCAGAGCGTAAGTTAATATCGCCAGAGGCATCGCCTCTTAATAACAAGTCATATAAGTCAAGGTGACCCACTAACTTGCCATGACGCTTTACTTGGATATTACGCAGACTACCAATCTCATTTACCCCGCCCGCCACAAACAAGGCTTGGGTAATAGTGGATAGACTCGATACGGTATAAGAACCAGGCTTGTAAGCATCGCCCGCAACAAAAATACGGATTGAACGCAGCTCACCCATGCTGATATTGGACTCTATGCCAATCATCTGCTGCTTAATACGTTGCTGCAGTGACTCCCTTGCTTCAGAAAAGCTCATGCCGCTCAGTTGGATTGGACCCAATTCTGGAAATTGCACACTGCCATCACGACCTACCGTTAGGCTGTATTCTTGGTTTTCTTTGCCATATAACTGAACCTTAAGCACATCTCCAGGGCCAATTTTATAATCACTGGGTACAGGCACATCAGAAACTGGCGCAAAGGTGGTAGGTTCACCGGCAAACATTTCATAACCGAAACGTTTTAACTCATTTTTTTGGCTATCTTGCTTAAAATCAAATTCTATTTTTTTGTCTTCTTCTAAGGCTTTTTCACTGTCAAACTTACCTCTTGAGTTAACAAGATTAGGATTTTCCAAGGGCTGTGATGTGCCGCGCGAGCCCCCTGACAACATTGAAGGATCTATGCCATATTGCTTCGCTATACGTTCTTGTTCTGATTTTGGCAACTGTTTGAATTGCTCTATCATCTGCGGAGAAGGAGTCACGGCTTGCGCCTGGCTGCCCAAAAGGAATAGTGCTGCGACACTGGCAACTAACATTGTTTTTGTTTTGTGTAACACCTGTTCTCTCCGTTGAAAAAAATAAAAATAAGGGCGACCTGTAAGTCGCGAAGCGACGTTCTGCCTGAAGAAGGGCGACCTACGGTCTGCTAGGACGCTGCGCTGCTAGAACCTAGGACCTAGAAGGAGCAACGCGACGTTCTCGGCGAGCTTGCGAGCACCTAGCAGTCGCAATGCGACGTCCTGCTTTCAGACACGCTACCGTTCCAGGATTTCGCTGAGCTCAATCCGCTCCCGCTGAAGACTAAAACTTTTTAGTCTTTCGTCCTTTATGAATTACATCCTGTAATTCACCCTCCGGGCCAGCTAAAGCTGTTCAAAATTGTTCCAGACAATTTGTGTCGGACACGCTACCGTTCCGCGTGGCACCCGAGACGGGTTTCGGCGTCCACTCATTTTATGAAACTTTTCATAAAATGGTCTGTTCCAGACACGCTACCGCCCATAGATTGCGGCTTCTATATTGCCCTTCGCTATGCGAAATTCTGTATTGTTTGTACTAATTTTCAATTATTTACAGCCATGAAAACTAGCAGTAAAAATTGAAGGCGAAGGATTATACCTGATCTGATAAAAAACTTATGTAGATTAATCACTCAGTTGCATAAGCCTTGTAATTAATGTTTTATTTTTGACCAGAAAATGACAAGTAATTCCCCGACCTGAAAACCAATAAGCCATTAAATTTAAACCAATAAAATAGATATTTACGGATATTTATGAAAGTCATATCGGCTCAGCTATGGCGAATGTCTCACACCCAATTCAGTTAATCTCTATTATTACCGTAACACTTTCAATTTTTTAACTCGATTGACTTATTCTTCCCCATTTGGCGCTATCTGATCTAAATTCACTTGTAAAGACTTCTGCTGCCCCATAATGGTAAACAAAACATGACAGCGTTTATCACCGTTATGCTCCTCGAAAATAGCATCCAAATCGGCGAAAGGTCCCTGGATAAAGCGCACCCTATCGCCTTTAACAAGTTCTGGTTGAAGTTCCACTTGGTGATTACCGACCCTGTGTTTGATTTCGGCTATGATGGCATCGTTAATTGGCGTCATTAATTCCTTGCAACCTATGATGCGGCTAGCCCCTCGAGTCGAGTGAATGGTGTTTACGCTAAATTCTGTAGGGTCAAAATGAATGAAGAGGTAATTGGGGAACAGCGGCACTTCAACGACCTTGGTTTTTCCTCTGGCCGTTTTTTGCTCTTTAATCACAGGTAAGTAGCTTTCAACTTGCTGTAATGCCAAGTTTTGCTGGGCTCTAAGCTCGCTCTTTGGCTTACAATATAATAAATACCAAGCTTTCATTCACACATTAACCTTTCTATAGGTACTATTAAAAGTACACGGGACCAAAGAGGCGAATGCGAGTATCAACTTTAGTATTAGTCATGCTGTTCACTCCTTCGCAGAATGCAAGATTCTAACAGCAGTAAGGCTTGTAGGCTAGAAAATAAAGGAAGGACGACCTTCGGTCTGCTAGGACGCTGCGCTGCTAGAACCTAGGGTCTAGAAGGAGCAACGCGACGCTCTCGGCGAGCTTGCGAGCACCTAGCTGTCGCGAAGCGACACCCTGCTTTTTCAATCATATTGATTTTCGAAATAACTCTCTATGATAAGCACTGCAGAGACGGCATCGACCTGCCCTTTAGTAAGCGCTTTGTAGCCGCCGAGTTCAAACAAGCGCGCCTTGGCATCTGCGGTGGTTAAACGCTCATCTTGGGTGAGCACTTTGACCCCAAAGCGGCCACTGATGCGATTGGCAAACTTCTTTGCTCTTTGGGTGATATCTTGCTCTGTGCCGTCCATATTTAGCGGTAATCCGACAACCACTAAGTCCGGTTGCCATTCTTTTATTAGCTTTTCAATTTCATCCCAGTTGGGGATGCCATCTTGCGCTTTTAACGCCAATAACGGGCTGGCGCTTGCGGTTATGCTCTGCCCCACTGCGACACCTATGCTCTTGGTGCCATAGTCAAAACCTAACACGGTTTGATTCATTGTCATCTCTTAAATTATTAAATGATTAGGGCGTCACTTCGTTCCTTCTAGAGTCTAGGTTCTAGGTTCTAGAGTCTAGGTTCTAGGTTCTAGCAGCGTAGCGCCCTCGAAGACCGAAGACCGAAGGTCGTCCTAGGCCCTGGCAGCGAAGCGCCCTATGCCTCTAACAGTGACCTGTCTGGCTTGAAAGCTGCCAAATATCGAAACCTAGCTCTTTGGTGGCGAGAGTCCAAAGTTGTTCATAGTCTACATCAAACACCAATTCAGATGAGGCTTTAATCGTCAACCAAGTATTATCCGCAAGTTCTTGCTCTAACTGATCTTTACTCCAACCAGAATACCCTAAGGCGACCTTGAATTGACTCGGTGCATCGGCGCTGCCAATGGCATTCAATATGTCTCTTGAGGTCGTCAAGGTGCAGTAATCGCTGACAGCTTCACTGTTGGTCCAAACTTTTTCTGGGCTGTGCAGTACAAACCCCCTGTCCGGCAGCACAGGACCACCTATCAAGACTTGCGCGTCATCACTAAGGTTAGCTTCGGCATCTAAGTCCATTTGTATCAATAAGGCTTCGACACTCAAACCAATGGGCCGATTAATGACTATGCCCATGGCGCCCTTCTCATCGTGCTCACACACATAAATGACAGTCCGCTCGAAAAACGAACCATCTAAAGAAGGCATAGCGATAAGCAAGTGATTTTTCAGGCTGTCCATTTTATGTCCTATTACGGCGAGGGGCTAGCCGCCGGCTAGTTTGACCTTGTAATCCATTTTTTCAAGCAAAGTTTTAAGCTGCTCACGGTTATCAGTTTGCACTTCGATACTAAAGTCCTTCACAGTTCCGCCACAGCCACACTGCTTTTTAAGTTTTTGCGCTAAGGCTTTAAGATCTTTTTCATCTAGCCCTAAGCCTTTGATCACACTGACACCTTTCCCCTTACGTCCTTTAGCATCCTTATGAATGCGCACGATACCATCGCCTTGGGGCGGCTCTTGTGAGACTTGTTCAGGATTAATCCGGCCAGAATCTGTGCTGTAGACTAATGAAACATTCGGGTCCACTCTCATATCAACATCTCTTTTGCTCTTGTATTGTCTTTGCATATCCTTTCGTGAAGAACATACACCTATCAGTCATCTTACTATACCCAAGTCGTTACTTGAGGATAAATACTATCAAACCTGTACCCGTCATGGTCAACTAAAAATGGCTCCTGTTTTCAACCTTGAACCTTAACGGATTAATTATCTTAGCTGACTCTATCGCAGCTTGAAAATTAAGACTATATTAACAGTAAGTTAAGCACTCGGCTTTTGAAAGATTGAAACCCTTAACACCCAGTTGAACTTTTAAACTGCAAAAGCCTCTACAAGAGTATCTATGAGTCATATTTTGGAGCCGTTATGAGAATTCTTTTAATCGCCGCAGCCCTGTTCAGCTTGGCGGCATGTAGCACACTTTCAACCAGTTACGATTACGATCCTGAGGTTAGCTTTGCCCAATACAAACATTATGCATGGGTAGAAAAGAAGACAGATCAAAGTGGTTATCATTTAGATGGACTCATGGATCAAAGGGTCAAGGCGGCTGTCGCCAATGAATTAGCCTTAAAAGGTTTTAGCCAAGTGGCGGCCTTGGATGCAGATGTGTTAGTGAACTATCTCACCAAGATTGATAAAAAGATCGATGTTGATACTTTCAGCACAGATTTTGGTTATAACCCGTTTTATGGCCCACGTTGGGGCGTTGCAGGCAGTGTGCATACGCAAACTGTGGTCAGAGAATATGAAGTCGGCACCTTGATTGTGGATTTAATTGACAATAAAACCGGCAAGCTTGTCTGGCGTGGTACTGTCGCTGACATGATAAAGGATAGAGACACACCCCAAGAAAAAATCGCCAATATTAATCTGGCCATTAGCGCCATGATGAAAAACTACCCACCAAAAGCGTCAAAATAATCAGTTATTTCCCTACCTTCTAGCTTGTCTGTCATTTCATGGCAGACAAGCGATAGACGTCGATATTCACCTGCAGCGTTAACACTTGTTGGCATCTTAAATAGTGAAACTTAAGCTTGTTCAGTAGCGTTATGCTAGCGGCGTTATCGGATTGCACTATGGCAAGCAAGGACGATAAACCATGCTCCTCGGCGGCATAATCAATAACCGCTGCGCAGGCTTCATAAGCAAAACCTTGACCAAAATATGCCTCGGCAAAGCCATAGCCTAAGTCCACCTGTTCAAGGGTGTCACGCTTGACTAAGCCGCACGTCCCGACTGGAGTTAAATCCTCTTTTCGCTCAACCAAATACAGCCCAAAGCCCAAGTTCTGGTATGACGGTATTAGCCGAGTAGTAATGTAGGCGAGTGCATCCGCTTCAGAGTGGATGCCCCTGTCTCCAATATAATTTAAAAATCCAGGGCTCTGATATAACGCCAGTACGAAGGCCTTATCATCGGCAGTAAAATGCCGTAGATTCAATCTCTCAGTTTGTAGCACTATCATTAAAGATATGGCTTAACTAAATTGGCCATCATCACTATATGATCGTCATTATCATTTAAAGCACTGATGTAGCGAAACGACTCTCCACCAGCATGAATAAAGACTTCTCGGTTTTCCTGCTCTATTTCCTCTAAAGTTTCTAAACAGTCGGCACTGAATGCTGGGCATGCTACCGCAATCTTGCGCACCCCTTCAGAAGCCAGCGCCTCCAAGGTCACATCAGTGTAAGGTTGTAACCATTTAGCCTTACCAAAGCGGGATTGAAAGCTTGTGACAACAAAATCACTGTCAAACACTAACCCTTGCTGCTGCATTTTCTCTATCACAAGCCGCGTGGTCTTCATGCAGAAGCAGTAATATGGATCGCCTAAATGCAGATTTCGCTCAGGCATGCCGTGGTAGCTCAGCAGTAAACGTTCCGGCATCCCATTGGTGTCAAAATCGGCCTTAATAGAGGCAAACAAGGCAGAGATGTAGTCATCATTATCGTGATAAGTATGAATAAAGTGCAATGAGGGCAAATAGCGCCACTGGCTTAGTGTCTTAGCAATAGCATCGAATGCAGAAGCCGTGGTGGGCGCGGCATATTGTGGATACAAGGGCAGCACCACTAGGTTATCTATGCCTGCTTGGTGCATCTGGAGCATGGTTTGCTGCACCGATGGCGAGCCATAACGCATGGCTAAATGCACACTCACGGCTTGACCATTTTTATCTGTTAGCTGCTGCTCATCAAGGTAACCTTGTAATTTAGCTTGTTGACGCTCACTGATGGCCAATAAAGGAGAGCCAGCCTCAGTCCAGATCCCCTTATACAAGGCCGCAGACTTTGCCGGACGAATGCGCAAAATAATGCCATGAAGGATAAGCAGCCACAACAGCCTAGGGATTTCCACTACCCTAGGGTCACTTAGAAATTCGGCTAAATATCGTCTCACGGCACTGGTTGTCGGTGCATCGGGCGTACCTAAATTCATCAATAAGACGCCTGTCTTGTTTCTTTTTGTATGGCCCATTGCTTTTGATAAACCGCTTACGTTAGCCAAAATAGTCTCCAGAAGTTAATTTTTAATAAAAGATGTGATACGTACAATTAAAGGATCTAGATCTCTGCGGCTGTCATTTTTATTGAACCACTCTTTGGGAATGAACGCCTTGCTGTTTAAGCAATGTCTCTATGGCTTGAGTTAACTTACTGCCGCTAGGTTTTACCCTTGAGTTAAACTGCTGCACCTGTTGGCCATCTGGGCTAACAAGGTATTTATAAAAATTCCATTTGGGTGAAGCGCTTTTGGCGGTTAAGTGTTGAAATACCGAATTGGCATCCTGGCCTCTCACAGGGGAAGTCGCCAGCATGGTAAAACTCACCCCATAGTTGATAAAACAGACAGCAGCCGTCTTTGCTTCATCGTTTTCTTCCTGGAAGAAATCATCCGATGGAAAGCCAATGACCACCAAGCCTTGAGCTTGATACTTTTTGTGTAAGGCCTCGAGTGCCTTAAATTGCGGGGTAAAACCACAATTGCTGGCGGTATTGACTATTAATACCGCTTTCGCTTGAGTGAGTTCACACAGGTCTATGATGTTTTCTGAATGCAGCTTTCTGGCTTTCACCCTTAAATATTCTGGGCAGATTGCCTGTGGTGAGGCTGTCATTTCAGCGTTGGATTGGATGGGGTCATGCCCGTGAGCTGAAACACTCATGGCCAATGTTACTCCAATCAATCCAGCAGCACAGAGTAAGTCTCGAGCGGAAAAAGACGTTAATTTATTTATTATTTTCATTTTTTTATTAGTCATCTTGTTGCCTTCTCAAGCCCTAACTTGGGGGCCTACTTGATTCTCTAGAGTGAGTCCCTAGATTGAGGTCTCTAAATTTGGGCCAAAATTTTTAAAGCAAGAAAGATAATATCATATTGATAGCAAAGAATAACGCCACTGTTATTTCATCATTTTATTAGGCATATCTAATCACTATCCCATAAAAAGCAAAAAGACCATGATAAATGGTCTTTTACAAATGCGACAAAATGACCAACAGCCCAAACAAACCGCTGAGTTAGTGATTAATCCATATTTAAGGTCACACCATCCATTAAGCCACTGCCACCGGTTTCATTATTTTGCAGTTTAATCATCAAGCGTAAATCGTTAGGAGAATCTGCATGGTGTAAAGCATCGGCATAACTAATTTCACCCTCGGCGTAGAGTTTAAGTAAGGCCTGATCGAAGGTCTGCATGCCTTGCTCGTTTGACTTTGCCATGGTTTCTTTAAGTAAGTGCAGCTCATTCTTCGCGATAATGCTGGACACCCTAGGGGTGTTGATCAGCACTTCGATCGCGGCGCGACGTCCGCTACCGTCAGATTTTGCCACTAACTGCTGCGCTACTATGCCCCTTAGGTTCAGTGACAAATCGAACAGCAATTGATGATGCTTACTTTCTGGTACCAAGTGCATGATGCGATCGAGCGCCTGGTTGGCATTGTTTGCGTGCAAGGTTGCCATACACAGGTGACCAGTTTCAGCGAACGACAGTGCAAACTCCATGGTTTCTTGGCTGCGAATTTCACCAATTAAAATCACATCAGGGGCTTGACGGAGCGAGCTTTTAAGCGCCGCATCAAAAGATTCTGTATCTATGCCCACCTCTCGCTGGGTGATGATGCTGCGTCTATGATCGTGGACAAATTCCACCGGATCTTCGATGGTTAATATATGCCCCCTTGAATGGGCGTTACGATAGCCCACTAACGCTGCAAGTGATGTCGACTTACCCGTACCCGTACCGCCCACCATGATGATAAGGCCGCGTTTACTCATGACTAAATCTTTTAAAATTGGCGGTAATTTTAAGTCATCCACCTCAGGGATTTTTGTCTCGATGCGGCGCATCACGCAGCCTGCAGATTCTCGCTGCCAAAAGGCGCTAACACGAAATCGACCTAATTCTTTTTCTGCAAAGGCAAAGTTACACTCACTGGTGTCGTGAAACTCTTTTTTCTGTACATCCGTCATCAAGGCTTCGACAAAGGCCAGTGACTGCGCCGGATTCAAGCTTTCTTCGGTTAATTGGCGTAGTTCACCATCGATTTTCGCGCTTGGTGGAAAACCTGCGGTAATGAAGAGATCCGAGGCTTTGCGCTCCACCATGACTTTTAAAAAAGGAATAACATCCATGGGGCTTTTCCTTAAAAATTAGCTTGTTTATTTGAGCTCTTAGACATGGCATCTTCACGAGTAATAAGACCACGATTCACTAACACTTGCAGGCTCTGCTCCAAGGTTTGCATCCCGTGAGACATACCCGTTTGAATCGCTGAGTACATTTGTGCCACTTTATCTTCACGAATGAGGTTACGAATAGCCGGGGTGCCCATCATGATTTCATGGGCGGCAACCCGGCCGCCGCCAATTTTCTTGATCAAGGTCTGCGAGATAACCGCCTGTAAGGATTCTGACAACATGGTGCGCACCATGTCTTTTTCACCCGCGGGGAATACGTCGACCACACGGTCAATGGTCTTGGCAGCTGACGTAGTATGCAAGGTGCCAAACACTAAATGACCAGTTTCCGCCGCCGTCATGGCAAGGCGTATGGTCTCAAGATCTCGCATTTCACCCACGAGAATAACATCAGGATCTTCACGCAGCGCCGAACGTAACGCCGCATTAAAGCTGTGGGTGTGTTTATGCACTTCACGCTGGTTAATCAAACATTGCTTGTTTTGATGCACAAATTCTATGGGGTCTTCGATGGTTAAGATGTGATCGTGACGATTTTCATTCACATAATCCACCATGGCTGCCAAGGTGGTTGATTTACCCGAGCCAGTGGGCCCAGTCACCAACACCAGCCCCCTTGGGAAGCTTGCGATTTTCTTAAAAATTTCAGGAGCACCTAACTGCTCAAGGGATAAAATATCACTGGGGATCGTACGAAATACTGCGCCCGCGCCACGAGACTGATTAAAGGCATTAACACGAAAGCGAGCTAAATTAGGCACTTCGAAGGAAAAATCGATTTCTAGGTGCTCTTCATAGTCTTTGCGTTGTTTATCATTCATTATATCGTACACTAGGCTGTGAACGCCTTGATGATCCAGCGCCGGCAGATTTATTTTTCTGACTTCGCCATCGACTCGGATCATAGGCGATACACCTGCTGATAAGTGAAGATCTGATGCCTTATGTTTTACGCTAAAGGCTAATAATTCAGTAATTTCCATCGTGATAGACATCCATTCAAGCAATATTAAATATATGACAACAATAGCAGACAGACTCAAGCTCGCCCAGTGCAGAATCGCTCAAGCTGAACAAGAACATCACCGTCCAGCCCAAAGTGTCAACCTCCTCGCCGTGAGTAAAACCAAGCCCCTGAGTGATATTATCCAAGCCTACCAAGCGGGACAACGCCGTTTTGGGGAAAATTATGTTCAAGAAGGCCAGCAGAAAATCATCGATTTGGCTCAAGATTATCCCGATATCGAGTGGCACTTTATTGGCCCGCTGCAATCAAACAAGACCCGCATCATTGCCGAACACTTCCATTGGTTGCACACCCTTGGCCGTGAAAAAATAGCTCAACGTCTTCATCAGCAGCGCCCGCAAGATAAACCGCCATTAAACGTATGCATACAAGTGAACATCAGTGGCGAAGACAGTAAGGCAGGCGTCACCCTTGCCGAAGTCCCAGCCCTTGCCAACATCATCCATTCACTGCCTAAGCTCAAGCTTAGAGGGATAATGGCCATTCCCAGTCAACAGGCTAATTTTGACAATGCCGGGCAAGCCCAAGCTCAGCTTTCAAAGGAATTTAGCCAACTTAAGGCATGTTTTGATACACTTAAGCAAACTTACCCTCAGCTAGATACGCTTTCTATGGGCATGAGTGACGATCTTAGCCTTGCCATCGCCCACGGCTCAACCTTAGTGAGAATAGGTAGCGCCATTTTCGGAGCGCGCTAGTTTTGGTATGCACTCGCTTTGATGCGCTCTGATTTAAGTGTGCGCGAGTTTTACATTTTTGATACCAAGGGCTTTTTATCTCAGCTGATTTAACAGCATAGCCTTTTAACCCATTGGGAACATAAGCATGACACAAGCAAAAATCTGTTTTATCGGCGCTGGCAACATGACACGCAGCATAGTCAGCGGCCTAGTGACACACGGTTACCCTGCAGACTTGATCTACGCCACCAATCCAAGCCAAGGCAAGCTTGATGCCATGGTGGCTGACTTCAATATCCAAGTCTCCAACGACAATTTAGCCACGGCTAAAGAGTGCGATGTCATAGTGTTAGGCGTTAAACCGCAACTTATGCAGCAAGTGTGTGAGGCGCTGCAACTGCTAGATTTATCTGATAAGTTAGTCATCACTATCGCAGCAGGCATCACGGCTAATCGCTATGATGACTATTTTAAGCAACAGGTCCCTTTGATCCGCTGCATGCCAAATACCCCGACCCAAATCGGTCACGGCATGACAGGACTGTTCGCCGTTGAAGGTATTAATCAGCAACAAAAAAAATTGGCCGAAACCTTGATGCTAACTGGCGGCAAAGTCATGTGGGTAGATAAGGAAGCCGAACTTAATTTGGTGATAGCCCTCGCGGGTAGCTCGCCAGCGTACTTTTTCCTATTCGTAGAATCCATGATTGAAGCCGGTGTAGCCTTAGGCATGGATGAAACAAAATCACGATTATTGGCCGAACAAGCCGCCCTTGGCGCGGCGCAGATGATAGTTAACAATCAAGACTTAAGCCCAGCTGCGCTTAGAACCAATGTCACCTCAAAGGGCGGCACCACGGCCGAAGCATTAGCCACCTTTGAGCGCGGTGATATTCGCGGTTTGGTCAAACAAGCCATGGTGAATTGCATCAATAGAGCCGATGAAATGGCCAAAACATTTTAAGTCACCGCTATATGTTTGCCCCTAGAGATAAAATATCATTTATCTGCAGGGGCGAACCGTGCACAATCAGTTTAGATGTTTAATTGCTTACGCCCAACGTAAAGCAACTAACGTTTCACCACTGGATCAGCATCAACTAAAGCTGCAATAATTAAAGCGACAATAACAAGGCACATGAACATGAATGCAATGAGTTTTTTAATCACAACAGTCTTCGATCTCTATTTAATGGTTGTTATTTTGCGTTTTTGGCTGCAATGGGCAAAAGCCGACTTTTACAATCCATTTAGCCAATTTATCGTTAAGGCCACCCACCCGGTATTAGCGCCGATGCGCAGAATACTGCCTTCAGTGGGTAGCATAGACACAGCTTCTATCGTGTTAGCGCTGCTCGTTGTACTGGTGAAAATGTTAGTGCTTACTCTGCTTGCAGGCGCTGCTATCGATATTCTGACCTTACTGCTGTTTTCACTTATCTCAGTAGTGAAAGAAGCCGGAGTACTGCTATTTTGGCTTATCCTTATTCGCGCCTTATTAAGCTGGTTTAACCAAGGTCATAACCCTATTGTGATGATGATGACCCAATTAACTGAACCGGTTCTCGCCCCAGTAAGACGTATCATCCCGCCTATGGGTGGGTTAGATTTATCTGTGATGTTTGTCATCATAGGGCTTAATTTTTTAAATATGCTCTTGTCCCAGTACGTGCCATTCTGGGCGGTGATTTAACTTGATTGGTTTAGGCGCTTCAATTGAGCGACCAAAGGATAACGCTATGGAGCAAAAGCAATTCTGGTTAACTCTGGATAACTTTTGCGCTCAAAATACCACCTTAGCCTATACTCAATTTATGATAAGCACTCTCCCAAGTTTCAGGACAGAGGCACAACGAGGACACAAGACATGGTAAACCACTTATCAAAATCAATTGCACTGATGTTAGTGCTGATTGGTATCAGTTTTTCAGGCTTAGCCAATGCCGAACAAAAACAGAAAGTCGGCAATTATGATATTCACTATATGGCGCTTAGCAGTACCTTTATTACCCCCGCAATAGCGAAAACTTACGGCATAGAGCGCAGTCGTTACACAGGTTTAGTTAATATTACTGTGCTCGATGCTAGCCAAGAGCATATGCCAGCCGTTGCGGTGGAAATTTCTGGCCTTGCCAATAACTTGTTAGATGCAAGAATTGAGCTTGAATTTAAAGAAATACGAGAAGGTGATTCGATATATTACATCGCTCAGGTGCCTTATCGTGACGATCAAGAAATCAATTTTGATATCTCAATCAAGTACAACTCTAAACTTAATACCTCAGTTAAATTCAAACAAAAATTCTATATCGACTAATAGACTCCTTTAACTGATACACAGACGAGATAAACACCTTGCTTATGGCAGGGTGTTTTTATTTCAAGGTACATCACTCTCATAAACCACCGCCAACCCGCGGGGATTGCCTTGTTGATGGCCGCAGGGTTAGGTATCATGACGCCCTATTCTCCAGTTAGATATTCAGCAGGTTATTCATGCAACAAATCGTGCTCGCCAGCGGCAACAAAGGCAAACTCAAAGAATTTGAACAGATGTTTGCGCCATTTAGCATCAAGGTATTGCCACAGAGCCAGTTCAATGTCACCGAAGTGGCTGAAACTGGGACCACTTTTGTTGAGAATGCCATTATTAAGGCCCGCCATGCCGCAAAAGTGACTGGCATGCCAGCCATCAGTGATGACTCTGGCTTGGAGGTCGATGCATTAAATGGCGCACCTGGCATATACTCAGCCCGTTATGCTGCCCCTAATGCCAACGAGAAGAATAACTACCTTAAGTTGTTAACTGCCCTTGAAGGGGAAGCGAATCGCAGCGCTCGCTTTCAATGCGTTTTGGTTTATATGCGCCACTGTGATGATCCTAGCCCTGTTATCTGCCAAGCTTCATGGGAAGGCAAGATAGCACTGCAGCCTCAAGGTGAAAACGGTCACGGGTACGATCCTATTTTTATTCCAGAACTTGAAGAGTGCACCGCCTCAGAGCTCAGCGACAGCCAAAAGAATAGCGTTAGCCACAGAGGCAAAGCCCTTAAGTTGCTGCTTAGCGCATTAACCGCCCACGGCATTATTACAGGATAACCCCATACCATGTTGCAGTTGCCGCCATTAAGCCTCTATATCCATATTCCTTGGTGCGTTCAAAAGTGCCCTTATTGTGATTTTAATTCCCACGGTCAGCATGGGGAATTACCGCAACAAGCTTATGTGGATGCCCTATTGGCCGACCTAGCTCAAGACATGGATTATGTTCAAGGCAGGCAATTGCACACCATTTTTATCGGTGGCGGCACCCCCTCTTTGTTCGACGCTAAGCAAATTGAGCGACTGCTCCTTGGCGTCCAAGCGCTTATCCCTTTTGAACGAGATATAGAAATCACCATGGAAGCCAACCCTGGCACCCTAGAACATGATGATTTTAGCGCCTACAGGGCAGCAGGGGTGACTCGACTCTCTATCGGGGTGCAGAGCTTTGCCAAAGATAAGCTAAATTTACTTGGGCGAATTCACGACCAAAATGAAGCCGTGGTTGCGGCGCAAAAAGCCAAGGAGGCCGATTACTTAAGTTTTAATCTCGATTTGATGCACGGCTTACCTAACCAAAGCTTTAGTGAAGCCATGCATGATATCGATACCGCCGTCTCTCTGGCGCCGCCGCATTTGTCTTGGTATCAGCTCACCATAGAGCCCAATACTTTATTCCACTCTAAACCGCCGCAATTGCCAGATGATGAAGACTTATGGCAGATTTATCAGCAAGGTCAGCAAAAGCTAGCCGCCTTAGGTTATGAGCAATATGAGATATCAGCCTATGCTAAGCCTGGCTTTCAATGCCGACATAATCTTAACTACTGGCAGTTTGGCGATTATTTAGGCATAGGCTGCGGCGCACACGGTAAGATAACCTTAATGGATGAGACCAGCGTTATCCGCACCGTTAAGATAAAACACCCTAAGGGTTACCTTGCTAGCGCTGAAACCGCGCTTTCTGCGAATAAATCACATGAAGCTAGTCCGTCAACGGCTAATAAGGCTAATCACTTCGCCGCATCAGTGACGCCAATCTTAAGCGAAGACATGGGACTGGAATACTTGATGAACCGCTTAAGGCTAATGACGCCCATCCCTAAGACTGAATTTGAGCAGCGCACCGGCCAAGCCCATAGCAGTCTTGATATTGGCATGGCGAAAGCAGAGTCTCGCGGGCTAATCACTCAGGATGAGACTCACTGGCAGCTGACCAGTAAAGGCCATATGTTTGTTAACGATATTTTGTCCCAATTTCTTGATTAGCCGTTTGTTGATTAATTTGGTGATGCTGTAACCTTGGGCCATCTTTTCGATAAAATGATCCAAGCCATTAATGAGGCGAGCTGAGCAAATGGTTTGGGATAACGAAGCTGAAGGTACTGCCTTTAGCTAACTCACTCTGAATAGAAAGCTCGCTGTGGTGGTGGCTCAAGGCATGTTTAACTATCGCGAGCCCCAAGCCACTGCCACCGGTTTTACTGGAACGAGCATTATCGACCCGATAAAAACGCTCAGTTAAGCGGCTAATGTGCTGCGGTGCTATGCCAAAACCTGTGTCTGTGACACTAAATAGTCCACCTGTGGCCACTCTGCGCCAACTGACAGTGATTTTCCCGCCTGGGGGTGTGTATCGAATAGCATTAGATATCAAATTGATGCAAGCACTTCTAAGTTGCAATTCATCCCCATGGCTATTGAGCCCCTTGTCCCAACTAAAGTCCACTTGGTAATTATTTAAAGCGAGCGCCTTGGCTTCTTCTTTTAACTGTTGCATCAACTTATCCATATCCACTCGACTTGATAAGTTTATGTCGCTGGCATCCTCGATGCGGGATAAGGCTAATAATTGCTCCACCATGCTCTGCATGCGCTCGGTTTGCTGTTGCATGAGTTTTAGGGGTTTGGCTTTAGGGGAGTTTTCCTCTTCCATGCCTTGCATGATCTCAAGATACCCCTGAAGCACGGTAAGTGGTGTTTTAAGCTCATGGGATACGTTAGCGACAAATTCTTTGCGCATGCCTTCAAGCTGATGAATACGGGTGATATCCCGGGCAATAAGCAAGAGCTGCCGGTCACCGTAAGCCATGATACGAATTTCCAATAAGCGCGCATCAGACACGGGTGATGCTAAGGCTAGCGGCTGCTGGAAAGCGCCACTTTTGAGATAAGCAGAAAAATCAGGATGACGGATGAGGTTGTCGATGCGTTGGCCATTGTCTTGGGGCCAGACAAACCCTAAAATTAATTGGGCAAGCTTGTTACACCAGAGAATATTATGTTCAGAATCAAGTACGACTGCGGCATCGGGTAAGGCTTCCGCGCCTTGTCTAAAACGGCCAAGTAAGCTTGCCAACTGGCCGACTCTGCGTCGATTCTTGCCTTGCAGGCGGTAAATACCGTTAAAAATCCCTTCCCAACTACCACGGCCTTGGGGCGGTGTTAGGCGCTTGTCTTTCCAGAGCCAAAAATTAAGTCGGCTAATCTGCCTATAATGCCAGCCTAATAAAGCGATGACACCCAGCAGTAACATCAAGTTCAGCTCACCGAACATTAATCCCACAAAGGTAAGAAACAACAGAATAGCCGCTAACTTTATCCCTAAGCGTAACCCTGAGTATGCATCAAACATAATTAACCTAATAAATGGTCGCTGAGTCCAGCAAACGAATAAAACGCTGCAATTGTAGCAGTTTTTACCCCCTTGTCAGCGGGTTACTCGTTAATCTCAGCGCAATGTTCCTGAAATACTCTTAACTACATACGTGTCGAGAAACGGTAGCCCGCGCCTCGTACTGTCTGTATGAGTCTGTCATGGCCGGTATTCTCTACTGCTTTACGCAAACGTCTGATGTGCACATCTACCGTCCGGTCTTCCACATAGACATTGGTGCCCCAGACATTATCAAGCAACTGCTCACGACTATAGACTCGCTCTGGATGAGTCATAAAGAAGTGCAGCAACCTAAACTCTGTCGGCCCCATATCGAGCACTGAATCACCCACGCAAACCCTGTGACTAACAGGATCTAATTGCAGGCCCTGAACGTCGATAGTTTCCTCCAAACGTGTCGGCGCACTGCGGCGCAGCACCGCTTTTATCCGCGCCACCAGCTCCTTTGGCGAAAAAGGTTTGGTGATATAATCATCGGCGCCTACTTCAAGCCCTTTGACTTTATCTTCTTCCTCACCGCGTGCGGTTAGCATTATGATGGGGATCTGACGGGTAAACTTATCTTGTTTTAAGCGTTTAGCCAATTGAATGCCACTGCCGCCTGGGAACATCCAATCTAACAGAATAAGATCCGGATAAGGTTCTTGCAGTAGCCCTATGGCCGAGTCAAAATCCTCGGCAGCAACTGTAGTAAAACCGTGTTGTTCCATAACAAAAATAAGCATTTCACGAATCGCTGATTCGTCTTCTACTATTAAAATCCTAGCTGTCATAATCGAGTTCTACTCTTGATTTGCCACTTGAACATTATTGGTCATTTCTATTACAGATTTATGACTTTGACGAGTAATTAGTGATGATTTTGCCATCAAAATCCCCCCTTGTCATAAATCTTCGAAAACCAATAACAAAAAGGGGAGCCAAAGCCCCCCCCCTTAATCTTCCTACTTGTTCACAGCTTAGAACTTATGTTCAATGCCTATGCCGAAGTAGTTGTCATCGCTGGTTGCTTTTTCTAACGAACGATTGGAGTAGAACGCCAGTAACTTAGTTGGTTTAGCTAACTTGTAGTCGCCGCCCACAGACCAAGAATCGCCCATGTCTTCCATATCTTGGAACTGGGCTTTTAAGGTTACTGCTGATATTTCATAAGCGGCACTTAACAGGTAACCGTTTTTACTATCGCCACCATCAACTTTCTCTTCCTGCTGGAACATGCCACCAACAACGAGATCTGCTAATTTTGCTTGCACGGTTGCACGCAGAATATCATAACCTTTAACTTCCGAATCATAGGCGAGCGCCGCGTAGAAGTTAGTGGTTTTCAGCTCATCATCACCGTACATGGCCGCTAAGCTGAAGCCGTCACGGGTTTGTTCTATTTTGTTTAGATCCAGATAGGCTTGGTCGCTGTCACCATCGGCAACATAAGTCACACCAAATTTGAAATCCCCCACTGAAGGGGTGTAATAGGTGGCCGTTTGTGCCATGCGATTTTCACCTTTAAACAGGTTTTTAGCATCGGCTTCTAAATCGTTGAACTGATCCACTTTGCCTTGAGACACTTTTAACATAGTGTCATTACGACCCACAGAAACGGCACCGAAGTTGCCTTTTAAACCCACAAATTGGTTACGCGCCTTGAAGTTTTCTTTAACGTCATCACCAGTATCGACTTCATATTCGATGGTATAAAAAGCTTCTAGAGAATTATTTAACGCAAGATCACCCTTTACGCCAAATCGAGATGCATTGCTCTGGATAGTGGTTTTAGTGTCACCTTTTACATCATTTGATTGAGCTGTGACGTTTAACTTACCGTACACTTGAAGCGGTTCACCTGCGTGAGCAGTTGACAGGGTTGCAGTTGCAATCGCAGCAGCGAGTAAAGATTTGCTAAAAACGTTCATCATTTCATCCTTTTGACGGTATCTTTCGTCTTGATAGTTAGTTTGGAACGAGCGCAAGTTTGCCTTGTTTATATTGCAGAAATATTTCAGTGCTAATAATAAACCAACAGTTTAGATGAAAATTACATAAAAGTTTTCATCATCTTTCGTAAATTCATTGGTTTAATTAATTTGACTGAGTTATGACAATTGAACAGTTCACTCCAAAACTTAGCAAATCATACTAATGCTTCGCCTTGCACAAGATGTTTAAGCCAAGATTTCAGTTCAATTTGAGCAACTAGGAATAAACAACAATACCCTTATAGCGAGGTTTACCCCATGGACCGTATACCGTAAACTGCATTTTTTATTTATTTAATGAGTGCCTGATATGTGGTTTAAAAATCTTACCCTCTATCGTTTTAATAAGCCTTTTTCTGTGGATACCGAGGCACTGGAAACTGCATTAGCTGATTTCACTTTTTCACCTTGTTCTAGCCAAGATATCAGTAAGTTTGGCTTCTCTAAAGCCCTAGGTAAAAAAGGCAGCGCCTTAGTGCATAGCGCCGAAAATCGTCATCTCATTTGTGTGACTAAAGAAGAGAAGATTCTTCCTGGGCAAGTGATCAAAGAAGCCTTAGATGAGAAAGTGGCTGAAATTGAAGAACTAGAAAACCGCAAGGTCACTAAGAAAGAAAAAGACACCATTAAAGATGAAATCACTACCACCTTATTACCACGAGCATTTTCGCGTCGCAGTCAGACCCACGCGTTAATTTTGCCCGAAATAGAGATGATTTTGGTAGACAGTTCAAGTGCCACTAAAGCCGAAGAGTTGTTAGCTTTATTGCGTAAAGCCTTAGGCAGTCTGCCCGTCATTCCTTTAAGTTTCACCACACCAATAGAACAGACATTAACCCAATGGCTGCAAGCTGGTGAATCACCGCTGCCCTTTGCCATGCAAGATGAGGCCGAGCTTAAGTCTGATTCAGATGAAGGTGGTATCGTCAGATTTAAGCAGCAAGTGCTGCAAGAAGATGAAGTACTTGCCCATATAGCAACAGGAAAGTCAGTGCATAAACTGGCACTGCATTTTGCTCAGTCCATCGCCTTTTTAATGCAATCTGATGCCAGCGTCAAACGCCTTAAGTTTTCTGAAGAGTTTAGGGCCAATAACGATGAAGTGAGTGGTGAAGATCCATTAGCCAGACTCGATGCAGACTTTGCTTTAATGGGCAGCGAGTTAATCGCCTTTGTGCAAGCCTTAACGCAAGCCTTAGGCCCTATGGAAGAAAGCATCTAATTTTTTAACTGGCTACTTGCTCGCAAGAGCAGGCCAATGAGTAAACATAACAAGCGATTAATCTGCGCCGCAATGGGCATAAGTTAATCGCTTATTTTTTGGTTTAAGCCTCGCCAGCATCATCTTAGACACATTCGCTAACACTCTATATTGCCCTTTTGCCTCGTAGTTTATTAGCATTAGCTGCCGATAATATTCAGGATCCAACGGTGCGGTTAATTACCACCATATCTGCAATCAGACAAGTGCCACAAACGGCAAACTTGCGTCCAAATTAAGGTCTTAACTTATGCCTCTATATCGTAAAAGTGTATTGTCACTCGCCCTACTCTCGGCGCTGACTGGACTAGCCTTCAATGCCTATGCCCATGATGGGACTCATGTGGCGACAAGTAGTGTAACTAGCGTGAGCTCAGCCTCAAGTAAAACAGAAAACCTAAGTGATGCATCAAGCCAGGCAAACCAATTGTTTGATGAGATATTTATGGCGGAAGTCATGGCCAATCCAGTGTCACAAACTTTTCTAGGCATCAAACAAGACTACGACAAATGGAATGACATCAGTGATGCCGCCGAAGATAAGCGCATGCTTAAAATAAAAGAGCATTTGGCAACACTTGCAAAAATTGACCAACACAAACTAGATGGACAAACTCGCTTAAGCTATGAATTACTTGAGGCCGACTTGAAGCAAACCTTAGCTCAAGATAAATGGCGTCATCACAGCTACCCAGTGAATCAAATGTACGGCCAGCATACTATGCTGGCATCATTATTAATCAACCAACATCAAATTATCGACATCAGTGATGCCAATGCCTATATCAGTCGTTTGAACGGTATACCTGAGATGCTGGCTCAGCTTGAAATCAATCTTGAAATTAGAGCGAAAAAAAATATCATCGCACCCAAATTTGTCTTCCCTTACGCCATTTCGGACAGTAATAACATCATCAAAGGTGCTCCCTTTGATGACAGCGACAAGTCAAGTGCAATTTGGGCCGACTTTAATCGTAAAATAGATGCCTTAACTTTGACCCCTGAGCAGAAAAAACAATTACTGACTCAAGCAAAAAGTGCTTTAACAGATAAGGTAAAACCAGCCTATGAACACTTTATTAGCTATATAAAAACCTTAGAAGCCAGAGCCGATAATCGCGATGGAGTGTGGAAATTCCCCGATGGCGAAGCTTTTTATAATGATGCACTGGCCAAGACCACGACAACAGAGATGTCATCAACTCAAATACACCAACTTGGTCTTGCCGAAGTTGAGCGTATTCATGCCGCTATGGAAGTCATCAAGAATAAGGTGAACTTCAAAGGCAGCTTACAAGCATTTTTTGTCTTTATGCGGGACGATCCACAGTTTTATTACCCAGATACCCTAGAGGGCAGAGCGGCCTATCTTACCGAAGCCAGAACCGTTATCAACACTATGCATTCTCGCCTCGATGAAGTGTTTAACATCCAGCCAAAGGCTGAGTTAAAGGTAAAGAAAGTTGAAGCGTTCCGAGAACAATCTGCTGGCAAGGCCTTCTACGAGCCACCAGCCCCCGATGGTTCACGACCGGGTACCTTTTACGCCAATCTTTATGACATGAAGTCCATGCCTAAATATCAGCTCGAGGCGTTAGCCTATCATGAGGGGATCCCAGGACATCATATGCAAATTGCCATAGCACAAGAGCTTACCAATGTGCCTAAGTTCCGTAAATTTGGCAGTTATACTGCGTATATCGAAGGCTGGGGCCTGTATACCGAATATTTCCCTAAGGAAATGGGGTTCTATGCCGACCCCTACTCTGACTTTGGACGTCTTTCTATGGAACTTTGGCGCGCCTGTCGTCTGGTTGTCGACACTGGCATCCATAGCCAGAAATGGACTCGTGAGCAAGCCATTGCCTACTACATGGATAACACCCCCAACGCCGAATTAGACGCCATTAAAATGGTAGAACGCCATATCGTAATGCCATCCCAAGCAACCGCGTACAAGGTAGGGATGATAAAAATTCTCGAGCTTAGAGAAAAAGCGCAACAGCAGCTGGGGGAGCAATTCTCCTTAGGCCAGTTCCATACCTTGTTGCTTAAAAATGGCCCGCTGCCGCTCACAATTCTAGAGCAACAAGTGGAAGAGTGGATAAAAGCTAAGAGTATTTAACCTCAGCTCGGGATAATAAATGTATATCAAACAGCTCTTTGCACCGCTAACTGCGTTGAGTTCACTTGCAATAGGCTAGCTATTGACGCGTAAACTCGCCTTGTTATCAGTGCAAAGTTCAAGTTTGAGTGCTAGATGTTGAATTTAGGCTGTTTCAACACCATTTATTCATCTCTTAACCCGAGTTGAGGTTATTTAACTTTATTTTTCAATAGGCAAAAAAATACCCCAGCCAAAGGCTGGGGTAACCAAAAAAGACAGGATGATGGTTTAAGTCCGGTATTGTTTTAATTATAAACTGCTACCAGTAGCTATCTGAACTAAGCCAAGCGATTAAGCTTACACACATTAAGATGGGGTCATATCTTAATATCTGCAGTAATAAACTTATCTCAAATCAACTGCAAGCCATTGTATTGAAATAAGAACAGACTGCAACCCCGCGCGTTGTTCTTACTGTTTCAATCTTCCCTAACTGTTCGTAAAGCAATAGATACAACAAAGTGTAAGCGACTGATTTTAAAGCTAAAAAAATAAAACCGCAGCATCTGCCACGGCTTTATTTCTACAAGAAAACACTGTTTCCATTATTACTTACGTTGTTTGTAGAGGTGCTCATACTTAGCATCCCAATGGGGAGGCGAACCAATATGAGTTTTAATAAAGTCGATAAAGGCACTCACCTTAGGCGCTAAGTGTTTACGTCTTGGGTAAACCGCTTGCAAAGGCAGGTGATTGGTTAGTTGCCAATCCGTGAGAAGCGGGATAAGTGTACCCTTTTCTATCTCATCTTCCATCAAGTAGCTGGCAAGGTAAGCGACACCTAAACCGCTCACGGCTGCTGACTTAAGCGCCGGGGCATTGTCGACCCTAAAGTTACCTGACACGCCGATTTCGCAATAATCTTCACCACGCTTAAACTGCCACATGCTGTGCTCATGCCACTCGCCTTGATACACCAAACAGTTGTGATCAACCAACTGCTCGGGACGAGCAACTACGCCATGTTGAGCTATGTAACTTGGAGAGGCGACTAATAGGAACTGACACTTCATCAAAGGTCTTGCCACCATGCCTAGCGGAAGTTGTTCGGACATAGTTAATAATAAATCTAAGCCTTCACTCACTACGTCAACTTTATGATCCAGTAGGCTCACTTGCAGCTCAAGATCTGGATGTCTAGCCATAAAGTCAGGTAACGCAGGGATAATGTGCATGGTACCAAAAGATTGGGAAATTCCCACTTTAAGCACACCACGGGTGGCATCATTGAGATTATGAACACTGGACACGGCTTGCTCAGCATCACGTAATAGCTCTTCACCTTGAACATAGAGCAAATTGCCCGCTTCAGTCAGGCTTAAACTACGTGTCGTGCGCTGGATAAGCTGAACACCGAGTTTATGCTCGAGATCGGCAACTTGGGTGCTCACTTTAGATTTAGAGATCCCCAAACGTCTTGCTGCTGCACTGAAGCTGCCGGCTCGGGCGACATGGGTAAAGATGGCAATGGGTTCTAGCAGTTCTAACATGTAAGTCGCCTTAAGCTATGTACGACATGAATAATCTTCGACAGTCTTGTCAGTAACTCAAACCGGATTGTGAGTCAGTTAACCCCTTAGACTTGTTGTGCTGTCGCACAATAAAGTCGTCAAGACTCACAATACCTAGCCTCCTAACCAAGTGATATAAAATTAGGCAGTTAGGAATATTAGCTCAGACTGTAATTTGGCAGGGAGTATATCAAATAAACCAGCAATTGCTCTATATTTATAATTGACAATTTATAAATACGAACAAAGAAATGCAAACAAAAAAAAGCCCTCCGTGTGCCTAAGCAAACGGAGGGAAAGTCAAATGGGTAAAAATACCTGTGGGACTAAGGGCATGCAAGCATGCAGGGAGGAAAGCTAAAGGGTATTACAGCTACAGCATTGAGTTACTTTTTCGCGCTATTGTTACTAGCAATGACATAAGGCGACAATTGTGGGATTTGTTGGTGAAGGTTTTTCTCTTGCACCATAAGGCCTTCAAAATTACTGCATAGCTTGTCGGCCCTTGCCTCTAAACTTTTAGTTTGAGACTCGACTTGCAACTCAATTTCATCACCCACATTGTCCATCTTGGCTGAGAAGGCATTCATTTTTTCTTCAAATGTGCCACCTTCTGAAGATAAAATTTGGCTGCCTATGGACATCATTATGCTGCCTAGTGAGCTCATCACCATTTGTTCAATTTCTTGTTCAAATTCTTCATTAAAAGTGTCTTCGATGGAAGACTCAGTGGCACCAAGATAAAACTTGTCACCTTGACGGTAAGCGAGAGTATCGACTTTGGCTTGTATGCTTTGCATCATCTTGTCTAAATGCACACTTGCCTGCTCACCAAGAATAGGAGATAGCGCAGTAGTAACAGACTGATCCACGATAACCATGACTTCAGATACCAGTGCGATAACTTCTGGAACTTGGGTTAATATCGAATCTGAATAATGCTGTAAGGCTTGGCTCTGCTTAGGAGTGAGTTTCACAGACTGGCCTTGGACATAAAGCTGGTCTAATTCGACGCGATACTGCTCAACCCCGTTAGCACTTACCAGTAACTTTTTAGGCTCTACTGTCACATCGTAATTAAGAGATACATTGCACTGTTCATTATTCAAGGACATCTTCGCCATCACAGGCGTCGCTATGCTCATCGCTAATAACGAAGAACATAAAGTGCCAGTAATAAGGGCTCGGTTTTTTAAGCTTGTTAGTTTCATTATCATCATCCTTTATTCAATGCTTGTTACAACACCCTGTCTAACAATGCTAAGGCTGGCATTGACAAGCGTGGCTGTGAACGGTTAATTGCTATTTGTTAATACACTAGATAAGCACAAGTCATGCCAAAACAGTAACGCTATGAAAGCTATATGTTTTCATGAAGATTTCAGATAAAGCCCACAAACTAGGCATCCCTCCATGAGTTAAATAAACCAATTTTTAGCTTATTTAACTCTTCCACTTTCACTATTTTACCAATCAAATGGATCTCAAGTTGGGACTGTAATGGCTATCCATCGTCTATATAAAGGCTAGCAGGCAATAAGAAGGGCTAGAAAATTGAACGGCCAAGCTTTTGGCTGAGTAACTCTAACATGGCTGTACCCGCTAACGAGTTACCATTGGCATCCAACGCTGGCGACCAAGCACAGATAGACATGTCGCCTGGGATCACGGCGATGATCCCGCCGCCCACACCGCTCTTACCCGGCATGCCGACACGATAAGCAAACTCCCCTGCACCATCGTATAAACCCGATGTGGCTAGCAAGGCATTGAGCTGCCTCGTTTGAATGGGGGTCACCAGTTGCTCGCCAGTTAGCGTTTTTCCGCGATTTGCAAGGTAGAACATGGCTTTAGAAAGGTCAGCGCAATTCATCTTAAGGGCGCAGTAATGGAAATAGCTTTTAAGCACAGTATCCACATCACCATCAAAGTTGCCAAAGGATTTCATCAAGTAAGCAATGGCGGCATTACGGGCACTGAATTGATATTCAGAATCTGCCACCACCTTGTCGTATCCAATTTTTGGGTTACAACTCAGTTGCCGTACAATTTCAAGCATGCGTTGTTTGGGCGCACCGAGACGGCTTTGAAGTAAATCGGCGATGATCAAGGCGCCAGCATTAATAAAAGGATTACGAGGTTTTCCTCGCTCCAATTCCACTTGGACTAATGAGTTAAATGAATGGCCGGAAGGCTCTTTGCCAACGCGTTGCCAGATTTCATCTTCTTCATACAGGCCCAGTGCTGCCGTGAGGCTAAATACCTTAGAAATACTCTGAATAGAAAAAGGCTCGAGATAATCTCCAGCCCCAATCGTGATGCCATCCATAGTGGTAATGGCAATGGCAATTTTATTCGAACTCACATTAGCAAGGGCTGGTATATAGTCAGCAACCTTGCCCTTACCCAGCAAGGGTCGAACCTGTTCGACCACTTGCTCTAACAGTAATTGCTCTGTCATTGACGGGATTAGCCCCACCAAATATCGTACAGTGCGCTGATTTCTAGATCTCTAACTGGCTTTGACTGCCAAAAGGCTTTAACCAGAGCAATATCTTCTTCAGTACATTTACCAATGTCTTGGGTTGCTATGATACCTTCCCATTCTTTATGACCGCCACCATGAAAGCCCAGCTTACGCGGTTCGATCACTTCATTGATAAACTGATCAACCAGATTATCGATATCGGCTTCAGCAACATTGTCTTCAAATGTCCAATTAATATCAAAACCAAACTCTTGGAATTCATCGACACGAAGTTTTTTACGTAAACGAGCACTACGATTCTTAGCCATTAGACAGTTACCTTATATATTGAATGTAAACTTATTAATTTATTATCTGACTGTTAACTTATTCTTTCGAACATTATGTCCCAAACGCCGTGGCCGAGTCTGTGGCCGCGAGCCTCAAACTTAGTCAAAGGTCTGTGATCTGGACGTTCAACAACAGTACCTGTAGGAGACTGATTCTTATAACCAGGTGCAAGGTTCATCACCTCGAGCATATGCTCGCTGTAGTTTTCCCAGTCGGTGGCCATATGGAATACACCGCCAAGCTTTAATTTACGGCGAATAAGTTCAGCAAATTCAGCTTGAACGATACGGCGCTTATGGTGGCGTTTCTTATGCCAAGGATCTGGGAAAAAGAGTTGCACACGAGAAAGTGAACCATCGGCAATACTGTGCTCTAACACTTCCATAGCATCATGATGATAGACGCGCAGATTAGTGACTTTAGCTTCACCCGCTACGCCTAAACAGGCACCCACACCAGGTTTATGCACTTCAATGCCAATATAGTTAAGTTCAGGGGCTGCTGCAGCCATTTCAACTAAAGAGCCGCCCATGCCAAAGCCGATTTCTAACACTGTGTCCGCTTCACGGCCAAATATTTTGACTAAATCTATCGCTTCAGGGGTGTAATCTAAACCCATGGTAGGCCAATGGGCTTCAATTGCCTGAGCCTGACCTTTAGTCAAGCGGCCTTCTCTTAATACAAAGCTTCTGATTTTGCGAAGGTACTTGCCTTCTTCATTAAACTCAGCGGTAGTTACGTCGCTCATTCTTGCCTCTATATATTCACCAACTAAAGCGGGCTTTAATTAGTCTAATTCAATCTGTCATTCATTCAGTTGGCAAGTATATCTGCTATTAGTTGGCAAGTGCACCCAAGAGACTAATTATTTAGTCTCCATGCCCATAACTAGCGCTTGTTTCACTAAATCGGAGCGGCTACACTGCCGCCATGAATACCTCTCCTACTTTTGCTGAGCGCATTGTCGCTTGGTATGACGTCCATGGACGTAAAACCTTACCCTGGCAACTCAATAAGACCCCTTACTCAGTTTGGGTGTCTGAAATCATGTTGCAACAAACTCAAGTCGCCACTGTGATTGGTTATTATCAAAAGTTCATGGCGCGCTTTCCCGATATTTTGACCTTAGCAAATGCTCCTCAGGATGAAGTGCTGCATTTTTGGACTGGTCTTGGTTATTACGCAAGGGCGCGCAACCTTCAAAAAGCCGCGCAAATCATTCGTGATAATCATCAAGGGCGATTTCCAGAAGACATAGAGCAAGTCTTGGCGCTTCCGGGTATTGGACTCTCAACAGCGGGCGCAATTCTGTCCTTATCTTTACAACAGCATCACCCCATATTGGATGGCAACGTCAAGCGAGTATTGGCACGTCACGGCGCCATCGAAGGCTGGCCTGGGCAAAAAGTGGTTGAAAACCGTTTATGGGAAATGACTAAGCTAAAGACCCCAAAATCTGAGGTCGCCAAATACAATCAAGCCATGATGGACTTAGGCGCTAGCCTTTGCAGCCGCAGTAAACCTCAATGTGAACTCTGCCCGGTCAGCGATGACTGCCAAGCTTTTAGCACACAAACTCAAGCCAATTTTCCTGGTAAGAAACCCAAAAAAATCATTCCAGAAAAAGCCGCCTGGATGCTAGTGCTAGTGCAAGATGGCAAAGTCTTGATGAATAAACGGCCGCCAGTTGGGATCTGGGGCGGGCTCTGGTGTTTCCCGCAATTCGATAGCCAGCAAGCCCTAGAACAAAAACTCATCGATGAGGGACTCGCGCATTTAACTCCTCTGCCGCTTATCTGTTTTAGGCACACTTTCAGCCATTTTCATCTCGACATCAGTGCCATGGTGATAAATTTGGATGCCCATCACAGCCAAGCTTCACAAGCCAGTGAGATCCAAGAGCAAAGCAACACGCTTTGGTATAACATAAGCCATCCAGATAAAGTGGGCTTAGCCGCGGCAACGGAACGTATCCTTGCGCAACTTAACCTAATCACTCATTAAAAATAGAACCACTACATTATTAGGAGTAACCATGGCTCGTAACGTCAACTGCGTATATTTAAATAAAGAGGCGCCCGGCTTAGATTTCCAACTCTACCCTGGCGACTTGGGCAAGCGTATCTTTGATAACATCAGTAAAGAAGCTTGGGGTTTATGGCAGCAAAAGCAAACCATGCTCATCAACGAGAAAAAACTCAATATGATGAATCTCGAAGATAGACAATTTCTCGAACAGCAAATGATTAACTTCTTATTTGAAGGCAAACAAGTAGAAATCGAAGGTTATGTTCCCCCTGTTGAAGACTAGTTAAATACACTGTCAGGCTAGAATGGCTATCAATAGCATAATAAATGCCTGTAAATGGGCTAAAAACGGCCACTTTGAGCAATTACTAGCCGAACGATAGAAAACTATTAAAAAGCACTTGCAGGATAAAAGCCATAAATATACTATGTGCGCATTCCAAACGAGGGAGCACTTAGCAAGCGAGTTAGCTACTAAGTATTACCTAATTTAGAATAGTAAACTAACACTTAGTTTAGTTGCCCGAATAGCTCAGTCGGTAGAGCAGAGGATTGAAAATCCTCGTGTCCCTGGTTCGATTCCGGGTTCGGGCACCACAATTTAGCCGGCATAGCTCAGTTGGTAGAGCAACTGACTTGTAATCAGTAGGTCCCGAGTTCGACTCTTGGTGCCGGCACCATAAAAATAAAAAAGCCACTCAATGAGTGGCTTTTTTATTGGCTGTAATTTGAGTTTACTTAACCTCAACTCGGGATAAAAAACTGAACTAATCGCCCTCTTTGTGATCAGATCTTTCGACCAAGAAGGAACCAATCACGCAGAGGGCTTATGGATAATTTAGTGGATGTATTTTGTGATGTCGATGATTTTTGTGCTGTATTTATGCCGCAATGGAAAAAACAATGCGTAACAGATGGCACGCGTAAGCGCCAACGTTCAAGCAGAATGAGCATGAGCGAAATAATGACGATTATCATACTCTTCCATACATCTCATCATCGTGACTTCAAAAATTACTACACTGGATATCTTGCTCGTTTTTTCAAATCTGATTTCCCCCACTTACTCAGCTATACCCGTTTTCTTGAGCTTATGCCGACAGCTGTCGTGCCACTATGCAGCTATTTCTCCAGCATCAGAAGTCTACCTACGGGGATTGAATTCGTCGATTCGACCAGTGTAAAGGTTTGCCACAATTTGCGAATTCCACGACATAAAACGTTATCTGGCCTTGCTCGTCGCGGAAAAGGGACCATGGGGTGGTTCTATGGTTTCAAGCTTCATCTCATCGTTAACCATAAAGGGGGGATTGTTGCCGCCAAAATTACTCCAGCCAATACCCATGACACTAAGCCTGTTTCAGGCATGGTGGTGAATGCTATGGACAAGCTGTATGCGGATAAAGGCTATATCAGTAAAGCGTTGGCAAGCGAGCTACTTGAGCAAGGCGTAACACTAGTAAACAATGTTCGCAAGAACATGAAAAAGAAGGTTTTATCACTGTGGGATAGGGCAATGCTTTCACGAAGATTTATTATAGAAACGATCAATGATCAGCTTAAGAATATCTCACAAATCGAGCATTCGAGGCATAGAAGTGTGCATGGTTTTATGCTGAATATGATTGGCGGTTTAATTGCCTATCAACTCAAAGAGAGTAAGCCACAACTTAATATCACAGATGTCGATTTCAATGCGATTTCTGTTATGGCTTAAACCGATCTCAGGTTACTTAAGCGTAAATGACTTTTTCTGCCGCAGTTTTATATCAGAACAAAACCTGAGTAAATTTGAGCCATAAAAAAGCCTCTAACTTAGAGGCTTTAATTGCAAGGCTAAGTGATAACGATTAGCTGACTTGCTGGGACAACACTTCGCTACGGGCTAGACGATTGACCTGATTTAACGATGCGAAGTGTGCATAAATCGGTGCAAGCAGACCACGTTTACGTAGTTCTAGGTAATCTGCATCACTTAATAAATTCAACTTTTCTTCATCAATGATAAACAAGCCATTAATATTGCGTTTTTCGCCCGCAACATCAACAGTAAGAGTTTGCGACTTAAGCAGTCCCTTCTGTGATAAGAAGCCTAGAATACCCCGGCTCGCTTGATCTTGCTCAAAGTGTGTTATCAGTGCAGCTTTTCTAGCAGCTAAAAACTCAGACTCTTGTTCACCATCAAATAAAGCAATACCTTCTGTTTTGCTCACAGAGGTAGCATTCTCGCGAATACCAATCCACACCTTATCTTTGACTTCAGGGTTTAGCACGAGACCTAATGGATAGTCACGTACAACGGCAGGAATATACAGACCTTGCCACTTACCTTCTTTAACGCTTAGGTTAGTACCTGGCTTTAATCCCATCATGGCAACGGCTTGAAAATCATCAGAGTCGCCGTTTTTAACAAATACTATTGGGTATTCAGTCGCTGCATGAGCAATCTCATGTAAGCTAACTGGCACTATGTGTTGCTCGGCAACGTGCTGGAAATCAGTGGCTGCAATTTTTAACTCACCATGTTTAGATGGTTCAAGTAAGGTAATTTTATTTGGCATTGGGCTTCCTTTAATCCTTTAACATCAATAATTAATCGTATTTAGTCAGTGGAACTTAGATTGGCGTGAACACTTATTGTTCAAGTAAAATGCGCAATTCATGTTCCTATATTCATGATCTTTATAACTTAAATCTAACATACCATAAGCTTTCACGCTTAACATCGAAATATTTGTTGAATTGGGTATTTTTTAATATTGATTTAATCTCAGAAGCTGCTGGATGTTCGTTAGCCGGCTATGACCCGAATTCAACTCAAAATTGAGTTAAACCCACAAACAAAAAGAGAGCCTGCGCTCTCTTTTTTCTGGCTCTGAAACGCTCGGTGGTTATTTCCAGCTTTTTATCTTGTAGCCTTTTACTGCATAAAACAAGATGAAACAGTAACATGGGAACATCACCATATAACCCCCTTGCATGCCAAGTGAAGTTGCTGAACTTGTTAAGCCCCAAAACAATGGACCAAATGCGCCGCCCGCGATCCCCATAATGAGCAGTGCTGAACCTGTACTGGTGAGTTTACCCATACCAGATAAGGCTAAAGGCCATACTGCAGGCCATACAATCGCATTGGCTAAGCCTAAACAGGCAATCATCAATAATGTATCGGGTAAGTATGCCCCGCCAAATGGCACTAATAAGGTATTGGCAATCATGTAGGAGTTATTATCGCCAAAAACTATGCCAGCAGTGAGAATTAAACCCAAAATAGCACTCAACATCAATGCGTTGGGTTGAGAGATAAAGCGAGGAATACAAATTATTCCTAAGGTATAACCCAGCACCATACACAACATGGTATATGAGGTCATAACCCCATAGTTTTTCACCCCTAGGGTAAGCGCAAACGTACCTATGGTATCCCCTGCGATAACTTCAACGGCGACATAGACAAACAAGGCTATGATGCCAAACACTAAGTTCGGATGTGCTAAAGCTTGCTTAATTTGCCCCTGCCCAGAATGTTCATCTTCCGCGTCTTTATCAAGTTCGGGTAACGGCGACTTCTTAACTGCAACAGCCAATATGCCGATGAAAATTGCCATGCCAAGATAAGGGTAAATTAAGCTAGCCGCCATTTCATCAATTTGTACTTGGGTTAATGTCGTGCCGACTCTGTCTTTAAAGCTATCTAAAATAAGCGCGGTAAATACCATAGGGGCGATAACACCCGCCCCTTTATTCAATATTCCCATCACACTAACACGGGCGGCAGCCGACTCTTCAGGCCCTAAACGTACCACATAGGGATTAACTGCCGTTTGCAGCAGTGTCTGTCCTGCTCCCATGACGAGTTGTGCCAGTAAAAATAGCGCAAATACTTGGGTTTGAGCTGCAGGAATAAACAGTAACCCCGCCACCATCATCACTCCCATACCCAACGCCATGCCATTTTTATAGCCCACTTTACGTATGACCCAGGCAGAGGGTAATGCAGTAAAGGTTACTGCTATGTAGAAAGAGAATAAAATCAGTGATGCTTGAAAGGGAGAGAGTTGCAGGATTTGCTTGAGGTATGGCATTAAGGAGCCATTAAGCCAAGTTGCAAAGCCGAGTATAAAAAACAGCATAGCCACAATTGCCATAGGCACTATGCTGCTTCTTGATTGCTCATTTGTAGGGGTTATCATTTCCATAAACCTGCTCTTTATTATATTTATTTATCATTATTATCTTAGCGGTTTAGCTTAATCGAGCCTGATACGACCAAACTCAATTTGACTGTTTCAATACTAGAACATGTTAACCATTAAGACAACGCTGTCATTTGTAATTAGTAATAACGAACTAAACTTGTCATTCTATAATCCTTACTCTGATTTCATTGATTTACTCATCATCACTGACGATGTACTCGGTTATCTTTATATGCGAATAAATATTTGACGGCGATACATGTACCACAAGACTAACCATTGAACTGAGATAAAACTAATAACCACCAACAAAGGCTGACTTGAAACGGGTAATGCTTCAATAACACCTGCAAATAAACTGCGGCTAATATAGTGCCAGTCGATCAAGCTTGAGCCTAAATACACAATAATGGCATTGGTTCCGATAACCACAAAAACAAAGGTCCATTTCTGCCATTTTAATACATCGATAATCACATAAAACAAGGAGAGAAATAGCAGGCTCCATCCAGAGGTGACTAATACAAAACTTGTGGTCCATAGGTCTTTATTAACGGGGATCATGGGCTCGAGTAACCAAGCAAGCACTAACAGCAATACACCACAAGCTATGAGTACCCCAACTTTTGCCCAGTCTCCTCTAGAGTGTGCCCGAATGATAAATTGTCCCGCAAACACCCCCACCATAGCATTGATGACTGCTGGGACTGTAGACAGTATGCCTTCAGGATCTAGCGGCCGGTCTTGATAGGCAATACCAGGGCGCAGCAGCCCATCAACATAGGTATTGATACTGGCATCTAAGGTGAATTGCCCAGCTTGTCCGCCAGGTACGGGTAAATACAATTGTGCGAGCGTGTATAAACCAATAATACTAACACTCACAATTACTTGAATGCTTAAGCGTGTATGCCAGACTAACATAGCAGCAAAAAACCAAGCAAAACCAATACGAGCCAACACGCTGCTATAACGAATTTTATCGAGATCGGCTGGAATACCCGTTCCCCATCCATGGTTATAAAGAATCCCAAGTGCGATTAATAAAATTAACCTCTTACAGGCATGTTGATATAAAGGCAGAGCCACAGCAAAAGCTTGCTGGTCTAATCGCTTAGGTGATAAACCTAATGCAACGCCTGATAAAAATATAAACAGTGGAAATATCAAGTCATACAAAGTAAAGCCATGCCATTGACTATGCTGCATTTGCCTACTGGCAATGTTCCACCCTGCCCAGCCCGTTAATGTAAATAACGCAGCAAATAGCCCTTCCCCACCAATAATCCAAAACATATCAAAACCTCGTAGTGCATCCAGAGATTTTAATCTTGGTTTATTTAAGGAGGTAGAAGTTTGCCCCTTATGCTCAGTGCTATTGACTCGCACGGCCACTTTTGAGTTCACATCTGTGGTGGATAACACGGCCATAGCTTCCTCACTAAACCCATAAAAAATATTTAACGCTTTTGTTCCTGAGTAAATACTAGCTTGCCAGCGATATAGGTTCGACTGACTTGGTTAGCCTCATTTAAAAGCACTAAATCAGCTTGATAACCCGCTTTAACTAAGCCTAAGTGTTCGCCTAGCCCCAAGTATTGCGCTGGATATAAGGCCGCCATACGTAGGGCCTCGCTATGAGGTAGGCCTAACATAGCAACACTATTATTTACCGCACCAACCATATCGAGCACACAACCGGCAAGCTCACCCGTAGTAGCATTTAACCTATCACCTTGACGTATCACCTTAGTACCAAATAACTCAAAGCTCGCATCATCAGCCATCCCCACGGGTGGCATAGCATCAGTGACCAGCAACACTTTCCCCCGTGGCTTAGCCTTGATCGCGATTTTGGCCGTTGCTGGATGCACATGATGGCCATCGACAATTAGCCCACACCAAGTCTCTTGGCTCTCTAGCGCTGCACCAACCATACCCGGAGTGCGTGAACCTAATCCTGACATGGCATTGAATAAATGTGTAAACCCCGTTGCCCCCGCCTCAATGGCTTTTATTACGGTTTCATAATCGGCATTGGAATGACCGAGACACACCCTAACGCCCGCATTCACCAAAGATTTAATCACTTGGCTTGATACATTTTCAGGCGCTAAGGTCACCACTTTAATCCCTAAGTCTTGACGTCTAAAAATGGTGAGTTCTTCATCGGATATATGTCGAATAAATTGCTGCGGATGAACCCCTTTTTTAGGTACACTCAAATGAGGCCCTTCAAAATGAATGCCTAACACCCCCGCCGTTTTCTGTGAAATAGCCAACGCTA
Source organism: Shewanella denitrificans OS217 (assembly GCF_000013765.1). NCBI lineage: Bacteria > Pseudomonadati > Pseudomonadota > Gammaproteobacteria > Alteromonadales > Shewanellaceae > Shewanella > Shewanella denitrificans. The sequence continues at coordinate 3,238,472 of NC_007954.1, forward strand.
CCGCATCTGCAGCCTTTGCCATTACCGAGACGTCATCTGTGATTAGTGTAGGTAAAAAACCACTGGTGCCAAATCGAGCATGGGCGCAGCCAATAGTTTGAATACACTCAAGATTGGGCTCTGCATTAAACAATGCCCCGCCGCCGCCATTCACTTGAATATCCACAAACCCTGGCACTAAAGTACCCGATAGGTACTCAAGCTCACTTGAGTCTATAGTTTGGCAATCTTCAGCCCGTTGAACATGAGTTATCTTCCCCGCCTCGATAGTAATCACCCTGTTCGAGTGGAACTGCTCACCATCAAATAATCGCTCAACAATTAGCGTTTGTTTCATAAAATTATCGCTCTAGACGTCACTGTTTAACGCATAAAATTACAATGTCTGGGTCACTTTCTTTAACCCTGCTGGTTTATCTGGGTTTATACCCAATGCAATAGCAACGGCGGCAACATCTATGTAAAACCGCTGTAACAGTGCAAGAGGTGCTATACGGGGGTGAATATCAGCTGAGGTTTGATGTAAATGGATCAGATTGGCGCCGCGCTGTTTAACATTAGCAATCTGTTCAACATGGCTTCCATAGGACTCATCCCTGATACACACATCTAAGATAGAAAGCTTTTTTTCCACCAGCGTCACAGGGCCATGTAAGAATTCTGCACTGCTAAAGGCTTCTGCATGGATAGCGCAGACTTCTTTCAGTTTAAGTGCGATTTCTTTTGATACTGCGTAACCAAATCCACGACCTAGTACCACTAAGTTTTTCACATCTGTTAATGATCCAGCCCTTAACTGTGGCTCGGCATCAACCGCTGCCTGTAGAGCCTGTGGTAATGAATTAACCGCCTCGACCAGTGACTCATTTTGGGTCCATTTGGCAGCAACTTGTAAAAGCGCCGATAAGGTAGCTAAATAACTCTTGGTTGCTGCAACCGCTTTTTCTTCTCCGGCGCGCAAAGGAATAACAACGTCGACAATGTCTTTAATAGGCGCGGTTTCATCGTTAACCAATGCCACACAAAAGGCACCCGCATTCTTTGCCATTCTAGCTTGTGCCAAAATATCAGGACTACGACCTGATTGTGAGATCACAATCACGAGTCCACCTGCGAGTTTCAAGGTTTTACCGTAAACACTGGCAACCGATGGCGCCGCAGCAAACGTGGGGATACTGGCTTCTATTTCAAAAAGGTACTTGGCAAATACACCTGCATGATCAGATGAACCGCGTCCCACTATCATGACAAACTTAGGCTTAAATTCCCGTAATACTGAACCCAATGATTCAGTAATGGCATCATTCGCCAATAGCTGCTCAGCAATTTTTTGAGGCGCGGTGCGCGCTTCTTGTTCCATGATGGTATTCGTCGTCATAATAAACCTTTCTTTAACATGAGTGATGCAATAAAACGTGACTTAATTAAGCTAATTATTTAAATCACGCCTTGGTATTAAATTGTTTTCTTGCGAACAAAAAGGCACCAAATTCTGGCGGCGTAAGTGCTGGTGATATTCTCTTTGCCACATCTTCATCTAACCAAGGATATAAGGGTTCAACTAAGCCACCTATCATTGAAAAACGGCTAGGATTGACCGCAAATAATTTACGAGCCAGTTTGCAAATGTATTCAGCGCCTTCTTTAACAATCGATATAGCGACAGCATCACCCTCTTGAGCACACGCTAAAACTGAACGCGCTAATTTGGCATAAGCACTTGATGATTGTCCCGCCAGTTGCTCCACTATGCCCATGGCATCAAGGGCATTAAAGTGACTAAGTAGCCTTTCCGTTAAGCTTGTCGCGCAAGCAAAACCATCTAAGGCGAGCAGTACATGTTCTACGGCTTTTAATCCAAGCCAAGCACCACTGCCTTTATCGCCTAACGCAAAGCCATGTCCGCCTAAACAGATGGTGTTGTCGCCGACATGGGCATAACCACAGGAGCCTGTACCAGTAATGATTACCGCGCCATCCTCTCCGTTATGAGCCCCAATGCAAGCAGTATGCAGATCCGTTGTCAGGTACATAGCTTTAAAGGGATGCTGCCAATTAACGATATGCTGGTAGTAATGACTCACATTTACGCCGGCGAGGCCAATGCCTGCAATCAATTGCTGACTGGTACTGGGTGCCAGACCTGCATCAGCTATCGCCAGCTGAGTAGATTCAGTAATCGATAAAAAGGTTTGCTCTAGCCCATGTAAAGGATTAGCTCGGCCAGCGACACCAGTACCAAGCTTCTGATGTTCTGCCGTATAGATAGTCGCTCGGCATTTGCTGCCGCCGCCATCTATGCCGATATAAAGCTGTGAGTTATTTGGCTGACAAGCACCCATGAATTCCCTCGACATTCAGTAATTAGCTTATTTTCATTGTTAACAAATAAGCTCACGAGTAAGTTAATGCTATGTTACCCATAAATGACAGCGTTGTCATTTATTTTCTTAAAAACGCCAACAACAATCTGAATTACACATCAATCTACATAAATACAATGACTTAAAGTAGCCTAGCTATTATATTAGAGTAAGAAACCGTTAATATCTATTTGTTAACGGTTTTTTACTGAGTAGGCTTAATGAACCACTAAGCTTCTGCCTTTTCATTTACCATCAGCCGCAACGGTGCGAACTTCAACATTAGCAGCCACCTTCACAGCTTGAGTATAAGGCTGCAGCTTTTACCTTGCTCTCTATACTCTATCTTCAATCCTGGAAACGCCACATTTGCCAACAAGAAATCTTGGTCAATTTTAGCCCCTACCGAGGTACAGGGTAGGCAATCCCCGCAAGATCAAGCTTAGCTAATTCCTTATGGCCTAAATGATTCGCTATTGTCTGCCACTGAGTCGCTTGTTGTGCACGCATTTCTGAGTTGAAATGATGAGTAGATGAGTTATAAACCGCACCTTGGCTGCAACAAGGGAAAATAGTGAGCCGATATCAGGGAACATGCTATCAAGCTTAATGACATCATAATGGCACTGAGCGCTTAAGTTGCTTTTATCGCTTCCTTTTCAATCCCTTCAGAGATCGCTATTTTCATTTATCTGATTGATTCTAACTCTAATTCTATCGACTAAGGCCGATTTACTAAGTTCAATTTATCTTTCATTCTGTTTATTCGAGTAAGCAATGAGTATTGTGCTATCAACTTTTTGAGGTGAGATGTTTAATAAATCATTAGCGAATAAAAAAAAAGAAGCTGGGACATAAACATGCTCCCAGCCTATACTCGTTCTGGGAAGAAACAGAGAGTATATTAAAAAGACAATGCTACCTTGCCTAACAGATTATGCATTGTCACATGATGAAGAGACCTATTCCTCATCATGTAGGTCTAAACAACATAATGACCAACAACGGATGACAACGCTGTCATTTGTTAATCTACCTAATTTTTGTTAATAGATCTACCTGTTTTTAGCAAATATCACCCTGAACATTAACAAACTAGCATTTCCCTATGCCCTAAGCGCTTCAGTAGGTTTAATGAGACTCTTATCCATTGCAGTCCTCAGTCCTGACAACCACTCTTTATGACTTAATAATTCCTTTGCGGCGCCTGAAACTAATTTATCGTTACTGCGCAATAACATCTTACAATGCTCGACTTCATGGAGAGAGATCTTTGCAGGGCGAGTGTTAAATTTCATTCCATAGAGAACATAAAGAAAGTTTTTATCGTTAAACAAATCAAACTGACTAAAGAAATCCGATTTTTTGGGCGTGTTAATGGCAAATTTAGCTAAACGCTCTTTTAATTGTTCGGAGATAAACGCTTCATTTTTATTGTCTAGCCAGAACTGTGAGTCGTTTCTATCAGAGATGCAATAATGCAGCTTAATAAAATCCACCACGCTCTCCCAGACATGAGTAAGCACCTTATTATAGTAGGGGGCTACAATATCAAAATCTGTAAAATCACGGGGGAAGTTGCGAGCCAAAAGCTCTGCTGAAAAATCAGTAGCAAGGATTGACGTCGCCTCTAGCGGTTCAACAAACCCTTGAGCGAGCCCTAATGCAACACAATTTTTACTCCACGATTTTTGGCGATAACCGATTTTCATCGGTATTTTTCTGGGGAAGAAGTGCTCTTTTTCTATACCTAAGTAATTGGCATATTCCTTAATTGCCTCATCATCAGACATATGTTTGCTTGAATAAACAAAACCAGTGCCTCTTCGAGTTGTTAAGGGTATATCCCAAATCCATCCAGCGGAATGTGCCGTTGCAGTTGTATAAGGGGGGATTTCATCTGCTTCATTAATAGCGAGTTGTTGCACTAACACTGTATCGGTAAGTAATTGATCTGCTTTGCTTACAAAAGGGACTTGCAGTACTTTATCGATTAAAATAGATGAAAATCCACTGCAATCAACATAAAAATCAAAGGCTAATTCTGTGTCATCGCTGGTCACTAAATGAGTGATATTGCCATTAGCAGATCTTCTTGCACCAACCACTGTGATAAATTCATGTAAAACCTTAAACCTTTCCTTGGCATTCTTAGCTAACAACTGAGCAAACTTTAACGCATCAAAGTGATAAGCATAGGTTAACGCCCCTTCATACTCTGCAGAACTCTTCCTTTTGGGGGCTAATCCCAGCTCACATATTCGCGCTTGAATACCAACATCACCAAATGGACGCGGCTGACCATGTGCAACCCAATACGGACTCATATCAAATCCACTCGGATAGGGAATATCAAAAGGATGATAATAATCTTCATTTTTGATGCTGTTATCTGACCAATTAACAAACTTTATCCCTTGTTTAAATGTCGTATCACAGGAATAAAGCAACTCGGCTTCAGATATACCAAACTTCTTCAGGGCATTAATGAGATAGGGAACGCTACCTTCCCCAACACCTATTGTGGGAACATCTTTTGATTCTATGACTGTAATTTCCACGTCATTTTCAGCGCTAAGCTCAACGCCAAAATGATTAGCCGCTAACCAACCCGCTGTACCCGCGCCAACAATCGCAATTCGCTTAATTTTCATGATTAGCTCCTAAAAAAAAACCCAGTCAAGACTGGGTTTTTACTATTTCAAATAGAATTAAAAGCGGAAACTTGCACCTAACTTATAAGTTGTTTCGCCTTTGAAAGACCACGTTGGAAAATCATCCTGAAGCGCAGGTTTAACTTTAGTACCTGCTGATGCTGCACCGTATTGGACATCATCCTCTTCTGTTAAGTTAACAATTTCGAGCTGTAGACCGATATTTTCAGTAATATTCCAGCCCAAGGTGACGTCTAAGGTACCAAAGGCATCATGCATACGGTTTCCATAATACTTACCATATTCACGGACCATGTACTCAGAACGCCAGTTGTAAGCGGCGCGAGCAGAGAAATCATCATTTTCCCAATAACCCACTAAGTTAGCGGTATGCTCGGATGACTCAGTAAAGACACCTATGCTATCTGTGTATACTTCGGCAGGCGCAGTGCCATTTGCAAACGTATAGTTAGCATTAACACCGAAGCCATTATCCCATGCATGAAGCAGCTGAAGCTCAATACCATCAATTTTGCCATCATTAGCATTGACGAAATTATTAACCGTCCAATCGTCTGCCGGTGTATCTAAGTCATTGTTGATAACGCCAATGCTTTGATTGTAATCCGTTGTTGCAACAATAAAGTTACTGATATCTTTAGTGAAGTAAGTTGCTGAGACTAAATTACCGTCACCGTAATAGTATTCAAGACTAATATCAAATTGTGAAGATTTCATTGGCTTTAAGCCTGGATTACCGTAAGTGATCTCTTCATTGCCTTTACGGTCATCTGGGTAGCCTGACACGCTAGATAAAAACAGGTTGTCGTAATTAGGTCTGGTAATGGCTTGGGCTGCTGCAAAACGCGCAATGACGTCTTGAGTGACGTTATAAGAAATATTAAAGCTTGGTAAAATATCGCTATAATCATCACTAACACTGTGTATCTCTTCACTCCAACCAGAATTAACCGCTAATTTATCGGCTGGAGAATTATCAATAACATGGCCACTTGATGTGACATCTGTGTTGATATATCTCACGCCGAAGTTACCACGAAAGTCTTCACCATCGAAACTAAACATACCATAAAGAGATAAGTTATCTTCTTCGATTAAACCGTAGGCAGCTCGATTATAAACAAACTCATCAACCAATGAAATTGTGCTATCAATCATGGCATTTAGATTGGGTTTTGGCACATTCCAACCGTCATAACCTAACTTCATTGTGCCGCTATAAAGATCTGAGGTATTAAACGAGTTAGTTTTAGTGGGGTCATAAACAGCTTTATTTTCTGACTTCTCAAACTCATGTTGAGTATAGCGAATACCCGTTTCAAACTTAGTTAAGATCCCCATGTCTAAATCAAAATCAGCATCGAACTGGACATAGTTTTCTTCATCACGATTAGGACCTTGTACCCCCGTCCACTGAGACGTGCCAACGGTAGTATCGAGCTGATCTTGAGTGAAGCTCATATCACGGCCGTTGATATCAATCTGTTTACCTGTGGCATCAACATTACCGGCCCACTTAACCTGACCAAAGTTATCACCCCACCAACCATAGCCGAAGTTAGCACTCATTTGAGTCCCCCCTTCTGCCTTAGTATTACCCGCCACTGCCGATAATTTAAAGCCATCACCTTGATAATCGGCATTCAGCTCAAAGCTATCTGAAGTCATTTCACCTTGACGAGCCCAATTCTGGAAAAACACATCGGTTGGAGCACTTTCAGGGGTTACGCTGACAACACACACTCCGGCGGCATTAAACTTGTGGCAATTGGAATCACCAGCCCCCCAGTTTGTATCGGTATTTATGTACATGTTAGCGCCGATACTATCAGCGCCTAACTTCATTGACAGTATGTGCGCACCAAACTCAAGGTTATCTGTTGGCCTAAATTGAATCGTGGCATCAACAGCGGTACGCTCTTGTTCTTGAAGAAAACTCGATGGCTGAATTGAAGAGCGTCCACCCCAATCTAAATCCGCTTCAGTACCCGTTCTAAGATAATCACGATCAATATAGGAGCCTGCAACTAAAATACCAAACGATTCGGATTCATTTTTCCAGCTATATAAGCCAGAGGTTTCAGGTGCCCAATCTTCATTGACAGAACCGTACTCACCTTTTACAGAGCCAAATATTGAATTAGCCTCCATATCTAAAGGTTTACGTGTTTTAACAATAACAGTACCGCCAATACCACCTTCAACGAGATTAGCTTGGCTTGACTTATAAACTTCCATTCCACCAACCAATTCAGATGGCAGCATAGAATAGTTGAAAGAACGATCTGTATTCATCTGATCATACCAACCAGTTGAAGCCACATTTTGACCATTTAACGTCGTTAGTGTCATTAATGGATCTGTACCACGGATAGAAACCGAGCTACCTTGACCAAATGCACGACCAACGCTCACACCAGGCACACGTCCAAGGGCTTGGCCTACGTCAGAATCAGGAAATTTCCCAATATCTTCTGCTGTTACTGCATCAACCACGGCATTAGAAAATCGCTTTTCATTAATATTTGCTTTATTTGAAGCCCGCATACCACGGACTTCAATTTTTTCCATATTGGCTTCATCAACTGGGTTTTCAGCAGCAATGGCACCCATGGATACGGCGCTGCCCAGTAAGAATGCGATATTCGTCGCGAGTACATTTTTTTTAAAGGTAGATGGTCGCATCTTGGTTCCCCTTCCATAACTTTATTATTTTTTAGTGTCCATAACCATTCCACTACGGAATGACAACGCTGTCATGTGTGAGCAAACATTACACAAAATTTAACAGCGGCGCCACAACAAAATAACTATTCCGCAGGAATCTTTCTCACGTACAATTCATAAAACAAAAACTAAGTAAAAATAATCAATTAAAAACAATAACTTGAACTAACACTGTAGCGAATTGTTATTTATCGTATAAATAACCTTGCAGTCCCCCTCATGGGTTAACATTGATTTATGACTATTTATTGAATAAAAACGTACTTTTACAAAAAAATAGCCACCTCTAATGATAAAATTCGAGGTATCATTCTAGGTTGATCCGCCTAATAAAGAGTCTTTTTTATATGAAAGCAACTATTAATGATGTCGCTAAATTTGCTGGCGTATCAATAAAAACAGTATCACGGGTAACCAACAAAGAACCTTCGGTTAAACAAACAACAATAGACAAAGTTAACCAAGCGATTGCCACGTTAAATTATCAACCCAATCTTGCTGCGCGAAATTTAGCCAGCACTAGCTCATATGTAATTGGGTTTATTTATGACAATCCCAATGCCTATTATATTATTGATATGCAAAACGGTATTTTATCTGCCTGTAAAGAGCGTGGATTCGAGCTGCTTATCCACCCTTGTAATGCAAAATCTGACACTATCTGTGAAGAACTGACCGCCATGGTGAAACATTCACGCTTAGCCGGTTTAGTGTTAACCCCGCCTATGTCTGAAAATCCCAATATTTTAGCTGCACTTGATAGTATCAAGGCTAATTATGTGCGTATTATTGCAGGTGAAAACAATTCACAAAGTAACGGCCTAACGGTTCTGGTAAAC